>JABAQQ010000001.1 GCA_019187225.1 Saprospiraceae bacterium | reverse complement strand
CAGCACTATGCACGCGTCCAATCTTTTACGTCAACACTTCGCAAACATTCAATGAACGTTTTCCAGAACCTGATTAACGCTTTTGATAGAAAACCTATCGTTTTTCAGGCTGGTTAAGTTTTTACAAGTTTTCTATATTAGAAATATCCATCAGACAGAAATTTTGAGAACGTTCGGCGCTCATTTGCGGGTGTTGCGCAAGTCTCGCAAACTCTCCCAGCGACAATTGGCATGGAAAGCGACATTGGAAATGAGCCAAATAGGTCGCATCGAGCGAGGTATTATTAACACTAGTGTAACCCAGATTTTCAAAATCGCCAAGGCCTTGGAGGTGCTCCCCAAAGAATTGTTCGATTTTGAGTTGCCACCAGAAGAATAATCACCTGCCTTGTCCGACGCCATCGCCTACCTTCGCCGTGTGAATCGCGAATTCATCCTCAATGTCCTCCTGCTCGTCTTTATCAACCTGCTGATAAAGCCTTTTTTCATTTTTGGCATTGACCTGACGGTACAAAATCGCGTCGGCGAGGACTACGGATTGTATTTCGCTTTGCTCAACCTCACCTACATTTTTCAAATCCTGAACGATTTCGGGATCCAGAATTTCAACAGCCGTTACCTCAGCCAGCACCCGCAACTGCTGCCCAAATATTTTCCCAATTTGCTGGCAATCAAGTTTTTGCTGAGCTTTTTTTACATCGTTCTCACGCTGTTTGTCGCCTGGGGAATCTTCGGTTACAGCTCGCACGAACTGCCTTTGCTCCTCATTTTGCTCGTCAATGCCGTGCTGGTGCAACTGACTTTGTACCTGCGCTCCAACGTCTCCGGCCTGGGTTATTACCGCCTCGACAGCGTTCTTTCTTCGTTGGACAAATTGCTGATGCTCGTCACTTGCGGTATCCTGTTGTGGGGAAATTTGCCGGGCATACCGCTCAACATCGAAACTTTCGCGCTGGCGCAAACACTGGCTTTGGCACTCACAGCGCTCATCGTTTTTTGGATACTCAGGCAAAAAGCCGATTTTCCGGTGCGGCCTTCCTGGGCGAAAAACTGGCGGGCAGGTCGTCCTGTCGTGCTGTTTTTGCTGCGCAAAAGTTTTCCCTACGCGCTCGTCATCCTGCTCATGTTCGCCTACACCCGCCTCGACGGCGTGCTGCTCGAACGCCTCCTGCCCGACGGCAAAGTCCACGCCGAGGTTTTTGCCGGCGCTTATCGCCTGCTCGATGCCTGCAATATGTTCGGTTTTATGTTCGCGTCGTTGCTGCTCCCCATGTTTGCGCGTTTGTTGAAAGGTACCGGCATTGGCGGCATTCGCTCGCTGGCGTCGCTGAGTTTCAACCTGTTGTGGGCAGGAAGCTTGACCTTGGTGACGGTCATTTGCTTTGCCCGTGAAGATTTGTCGCACCTCATGATGCCGAGCCGGGCAAACGCTTACCGTTGGGACACTTTGGGCGTTTTGATTTGGGCTTTCGTGCCGGTGAGCCTGACTTACATTTTCGGAACGCTGCTGACGGCGCATGAAAAATTGAAGGAAATGAGCCGCGTTTTTCTCTTCGGCATTTTACTGAATCTCGGCTTAAACCTCTTTCTGATTCCTTGTTACCAAGCCCTCGGAACGGCGGTAGCGGCCGTGTTGACCCAGTCGTTCGTGTCTGCCGGCATGATGTGGCTGTGCGCCAAAACGTTTGATTTTTGGCCGAGCCGGAATTGGTGGCTGCGCGTGGCAGGTTTCGCCGTTTTCTTGCTCGCCGTGAATGGGTTTGTTTTTGAAAAAACCGACTTGAATTGGGTGTCGAAATGCGGAATCGGCTTGGCGGCGGGAGCAGTCGGGGCAGTTATTTTTAAAATGGCGGACTGGCGGCAAGCGACGACAATTTTTCGCAAATAACCCGTACGCCGGAAGTCCGTTCCGGTGATGGAAATTCAACATCTTGCCGGAACAGACTTCCGGCATACGTTACCACTCAAAATCAAGCACTTGCTCGATATTTTCCGAAAGGCTCAACGCCACCGGGCAAGTGCGCGCGATGCCTTCCAAAATCTTTTTATCCTTGTCGGAAAAGTTGTTTTTCGGCATCGTGATCTTCACCTCGATGCGGCTGATGCGGCGCGGGTCGGAAGCCATGATCTTGTTCACTTCGGCATATGCGCCGGTGATGTCGAGGTCGCGGGCGCGTATGCCCATCGTGGTAAGGATACAGGTGGCGAGCGAGGTAGCGCAAAGGTCGGTCGGTGAGAACGCTTCGCCTTTGCCCTGGTTGTCGGGCGGCGCGTCGGTAACGAACTTTTGGCCGGAGCGGAGATGGGTGCATTCGGTGCGGAGTTCGCCGAGGTAGGTAACGGTGGAAGTCATTTTAAATCGTCATTAAAGTCATTGCGTCATTTGCCCGGGATGATGCCGGCAACAAGTTTGTAATGCAAGCCTTCATGCAGGATGCCCAGGGAAAGACAGAGGTAAAGTTCCGGCGCGTTTTTCAGAAAATTCTTATCAAATTGGAATTCGCGCAATACCACCGGGTCGGTCACAGGTAAATTGTAATGGTGTCTGTTGAATTCGAAATGTAGACGAATATGCGGTTTGGAAGGGTTAACGGGATTAGGTTTTATGGTGAATTGAAAATCAGCGACTTGGATCAAAGTTAGAGATTCGGAAAGCCGCTCCGCTTCTTCCATGGAAACGGCGTTTGAACTGTTGCCGAACAAAAAAAGCTGATACTGATCGCACAAGGCGTCGAGATTTTTTAGCGGGAAAACATCCCTGACCTTTAAAGAACCGGGATGAAACAGTACGTTTTCCACCTGATGTCCTTCCGGCACCGGTTCGGACACATCCATCTCCACGATGTCGAGCAGTTTCAACTTGTAGGATAGGCGGGAATCAATTTCGCCGTGCGGGGTGTCAGAACTGACAGGGCGGATCCACCGGGGTTTGTCGTTTTCATTCCAAAGAGGCGTTCCATTGTGGCATTCGATGCCTGCGACGCAGCGCCCGCCTTCCTTGTAGGAATTGGCAAGGCAGATGAAGCTTGTTTTCATGTGTCTTGATGTTTAAAAATGAAGCAAGAGGGATTAAAAAGACTGGTTGTTGGCCTTGATTATATGAGATGGATAATTTCCACATCTTTTCGGACCGCCTGAAAATATTCAGCCAGCAAACGCCGGTGGCAATGCTCGGGTCCGTGTTCGCTGCACAACAGACAATTCCGGTGCAGGCTTTTAATGTCTGTTTTCTGCGCGATTTTCCGGCGGTCGAGCAGGTTAAGGTATTCGAGTGAGTAAGCGTCCCAGGATATCTTTTTCCCGCGGTATTGGTCAAGCATATCTTTGGTGGGCGCGAAATCGAGGTTGTGCTCGTAGCCCATACCTCCTACAGCTTCGGCAAAAAATGCCAGATCCTGGCCTTTGGCAAAACCCGCAAGTTGGGAGGCGTTGCTGATGCGGGTATCCACGATTTTCGTGACGCCGCCTTCGCGCAACAGGTCGAAGAATTGCCGTGCGGATTTGTTGGTGAAGCCGATGGTGTAGAGTTGTATCATCTGATGGTGGCTTCTTTAGGGCGTGAATATTTATATGGCCTCTTCCGTCGTCTCGACGGCGTAAGGTGAAAAGGCAATATCTTTATTTCTGAGCCGGTATGCTTCGGCAACCTGTTCGTCGAGGGAGGGGGTCAAGGGCAATGCGTGGTTGTATTTTTTCAGGAGTTGATTTTCCAATTGAATATTGGTTTTCAGGGTTTTATCCCGCAAGATGTGCCGCACTTCGAAGCCGCTTTTTTCCAAAAAACCGGAAATCATGGAAAAACGGTGGCAGTCGAACGGTTCGGCTTCGGAACACATCAGCGCGACAACGTAGCCTTTCTCCAGTCCGGCCCGCAGGCGCTCCACGCCATTTTTGAAGTCCTGGGTTTGGCGCACTTTTTCAAAATCAACTTTTCCGTCGTCGTCCAGCAATGCAGGATCGGTATGCCGCGCGCCGAATTCTTTGCCGAAATGCAGGTATTGGATGTTTTTGCTTTTCAGAAATTCGGACAAGGTCGCCTTATTGAACTGCGGAAAACGCCCGCTGGCAGGTATGCTGCGGACATCGACGAGGCAATTGATCCCGAAATGCCGGAGCAGTTCGACGAATGCTTCCGGCTCGTGGTTGGAGTGGCCGATGGTGTAGATGATAGGTCTGTTCATATAACATCTTCGAACGGAGTGTTTTGACGGTAAGCATCGCCCTTGTGTTTTTGCATAAACCGCCTCAAATCAAGCCATTCCCTGGCGGGGACAACTTTGGGCGTTTTGCTGAGCGAGAGTTTTGCATAAGCGGCTTCAAATTGTTTTTCTTTCAAAGATTGGAAAGTGAGCAGCACTGAATTTGTCAACTGTTTGATTGCCTGAGCCATGTTGCCGCCTTTTAGTTCGATGTAATGCGCAATTTTCCCATCGCAGTTGAGCAGCAAAAAATCGCACTTTTTCTCTGTGGCACTTTCAATCAGGCACCCGTCAACAGTCAGGCATATGATGCTTTTGCTGCTTTCATTTTTTGCCCGGTACTCGCTCCCGCTCTTGCTCCTTTTGTCACGCAGCGCAATGAGAGGGCGATTGTCTGCAAATTTAACGCATTCATTTCCGTAGGGGTTGCAGTCGTTCATTTTTCAAACTCGAAGAGTTGGTCAAATTGCATGTTGATTTTGTTTGAAATCTCGTCAATCCGTTCGGCCTGAATAAGCCCATCGTTCATAATTGGCTCCAAATACCCTTTTTCAACATAATAGGCTGCAACTCGTGCAGGATCAAGCCAAAAAAGTGTTTCCACTACTTTTTTAGTGCCTTTCGGGTCATTTTTTCCTACTTCATAGGCATATAATAAATTGTTGAGCGACGTAAGGATGTACGGGCTGTGAGTGGTAATTAATGCTTTGTTTTCAGACTGCGCATTACAACACAGAGCAATTAATTCAACCATTTCTTTTTGGGCTTCCGGGAAAAGATGTGCTTCCGGTTCTTCGATAACTACAAAAATTTTGCTCTTATCAAGAATACGAATAAACAGCAACATCAAAATCCAGAGCGACTCCTGCTGACCGGACGATGCTTGGCCAAGGTTAACATATTTGTCGGATGAGAAATAAATCCGCTCCTGATCGTTCTCCTGCCGATATTCTCCTCGCAGGATGTTTTGGGCTTTTTCCTTTGCAGCATTCACAAACTCTGAGTTTACCTCCCTTTTCAATTTTGCAGCATTTTCATAGGTTAGTACTCCATTTTTTTTGTCAAAATACGGTCTGACAGAAAGCACTTGTTTGGCAAACTCTCTTGTGAGCAAATCAATCTTACTCCCTTCTTCAAAAAAAGGCAGTTGATTCATAAGGTTTGTCAACACAGCGCGGCCTGCCGGGATAAAAAGCGGTTCTTCTACTTCGCCAAAGAGTTGGTTTACGTCATTTACCAGTTCTTCTTTAAATGCTTCTAACTCCGCTTCTTTAATTAATTTTTCTGTTTGAGTAGGGAATCCATTAGAGATTTTCTCTTGTTTGCCTATAAATTGTCGGCACTTGCCAACAAGTTCTTGAATGCCATTGTGAATCTCGCTTCCAAATATGACAGGGTTCTTTGACGTGATGTTTTTATTTACAGATATCGAATATGCAGTTTTATACTCAAAATTCAGATTGGCATCATTTGTTAACATTTCGCCGCCGAATAAATCAATAAATTTTCCTCCAAGGTTCATGGAAAGAGTATTAATTGGCGGAATTAATGTAAGTTTCGCCTTCTTTTCCAAGAAACCCAATAAAAACTTGATTACGTCTTCCCGAATACTTTTAAAAAAATACACCGCCTTCGCCACTGTGCTTTTTCCACTTGCCTGAGGCCCGATAAACACCATGAAGTCCTTGATTTCCAAGTCTTCGATGTTTTGTATTGGCCCAAAATTGCGGATAGTTATCTTTTTCATATTGCAAAAGTAAAAAACTCAGGCATTCTCCGCTTTATGCGGCTGCCAATCCGGCTTCGTCTCCACAAGTTCCTCCTTGTCAGCGTTTTGTTCCGCTTTCTTGCGCTCTTTCCGCGCCCGTTCTTCCGCCTCCACTTTTTCATAAGCCTTGATGATCTCCTTGACCAAACGGTGGCGCACCACGTCCTCCGTCGTGAGGTTGATGACCGAAATGCCGTCCACATCGCCGAGCATCTCGACCGCCTGGCGGAGGCCCGATTTCTGGTGGCCGGGCAGGTCAATCTGGCTCAGGTCGCCCGTGATAATGCACTTGGCCGAGGGGCCGAGACGGGTGAGGAACATCTTGAGTTGCAGCGGCGAGGCGTTTTGCGCTTCGTCGAGGATGATGTAGGCGTTGTCGAGTGTGCGGCCGCGCATAAATGCCAGCGGCGCGATCTCGATGACGCGGTTTTCCATGAAAAAGTTGAGCTTGTCCATGGGCAACATGTCGTCGAGCGCGTCGTAGAGCGGGCGCAGGTAGGGGTCCACTTTTTCTTTCAGGTCGCCGGGCAGGAAGCCGAGGTTTTCGCCTGCTTCGACCGCCGGCCGGGTCAGCACTATTTTTTTGATGAGTTTGTTTTTCAGGGCCCGCACCGCGATAGCGACGGCCGTATAGGTTTTGCCTGTACCCGCAGGGCCGAGCGCGAACACGATATCGCTCGTTTCGCACACCTCGACCATACGCTTTTGGTTGCGCGTTTTGGCTTTGATGGGTTTGCCGTCGCGCCCGAACAGGATGGTGTTACCACTGGCGCCATCGCCGTTGACGGGAATGCGCACGTCGAAGGGGTTTTCGCCACCCAACAGGTCTTCAACCGTTTGTACGGGCAATTCGTGGTGTTCGCGCAGGTAGCGCGCCATCATCTCGAATTTAGACTTGGCCGCCTGGGTATCTTTTTTTTCGCCGGTGAGTTTCAGATTGTTGCCGCGTGCCGTAATGGTAACGTCGGGGAAGGCTTTGCGCAAAAGATTTAATTTTGCGTTGTTTTCTCCAAAGAGTTCGACAGGGTCAACGCCCTCGACAGTGAGAATGATTTCGCTCAAATTTTTGTCCTCAATTTTTCAGCAGCGGGAAGCGAACGGCACTAAGCGGGTTGATTTTCAGTGGTATTTTCGCGCCGGACTTCCTTGCTTCGTTTTTAAAATGAACCACGCTTTTACCCACAAAAATAAGTTGGTGCAGGCGGATTGTCAAACAAAAAAACGCGCCGTATAGTTTCGGAAGCGCTCACCTGAAAACAGCCGGTTGATATGCAATTCGTTACGCTTACCACAGACTTCGGAACACAAGACTTTTACACCGGCGCGCTCAAAGGTGCGCTACTCAGTCGCGCACCTGAAATCCGGTTGGTAGATATTTCACACAACATCAAGCCATTCGATATTGTGCAGGGCGCTTTTGTCGTGCAAAATATATGGCGTGAATTTCCTGCCGGCACCATCCACCTGATCGGAGTGAATTGCGTGTACCAGCCCGGATTCCGCTTCGTGGCCACCCGGCAGGAGGGGCACTTTTTTCTTGCACCCGACAACGGCTTGCTGACGTTGCTTTTTCAAAATATTGATCCCGCCAATTTGCGCACTTTGTCCGCCGACGCTTCGAAGCATTTTACGGTGAAAACGGTGTTCGCCGAAGCGACGGCGTATCTGGCTTCCGGCAAACCCTTCGAGGAATTGGGCGAATTCGCCGCGCCGCTGCTCGAACGCATCAGTATTCAGCCGGTGATCACACCCGCGCAGATCCGCGGCACCGTGATCCATGTGGACAATTTTGAAAACGCGGTGGTCAATATCCGCCGTGAAGTGTTTGAAAAAGCGCAAAACGGACGGGATTTTTCTCTGTTTTTCAAACGCAACGACCCCATCACAAAATTATCGGGTAATTATTGCGACGTGGCGCCGGGCGAGCCGTTGTGCCTGTTCAACATGGCGGGTTTTCTCGAAATCGCGGTGAACATGGGCAAAGCGGCGACCCTGCTGGGATTGAAGGTGGAGGATGTGGTGGAGGTGGTGTTTGAATGACTCAAAACAAATCCCTCACCCTTTTCGGCCGTCGTTCCTTTTCCCAGAAAAATCCCTCTAATTTTTTCGAATCCTTCCCCGCTTTTTTGATCGGGATGAATTTCCCTGCCGGCTGCTGGTAGAATTTGATGCTGTTCACTTTGTTGTCGCCGAAAAAGAGCCGCATCTCGGAGCATTCCGTTTCGTTCACGCCAATGTAGGCGCGGCGGTCGTCGAGGGCGTAATAGACGGCCTGGGCATTGCCTTCCACGAGCATTTCGCGCACCTCGTTGTCGCGGAAAAAGGCGGTGTTGTTGCGGCCTTTGATCTGGTTGAACAGTTTTTCGTCTTCCGAATTGATGACCAGCGCGTTCTGCCGCAGCCATATCCGGTCTAATTTTTTGTTTTTCAGCAGCATCCGGATCGTATCGGCGGAAAATTGCGAAGTGTCGGACCAGATGAGCGGCAGGTTTTGGAGTTTGAAAAACCAGAAGATCGAGTCGGCCGAACTGAACGAGAGGGAGTCGCAGGTCGCTTGCATGTCGCTTTTAAATATACGCACGTCGAGGTATGCCAGCAAAAGACGGACGTCCGAGGCGGTGTCCGGCTTGTACGACGTGAGCGTATCAGCGGCTAAGTAAAGCGTATCGCGGTCAATAAGGGATTTCATCAGCGGGCGGCCTCCGGGCCCCGCTGCGCCGGCGCCTCCGAAAGCGTTGAGGTATTCGTTGGGTTTGTTGTAGTCCATGCGCCAGGCGAGGATGGTGAAATCGCTCGCCGTATCCACCCAGACGACATTGCCGAGCGCTACGCCGCTGCCGAGCTGATCTATAAAATCGAGCGAGTCGGCTTCGATGATGTTGGGCGGGTCAATGACGCGGCCCCGGCCCGTGAGCTGGTAGCGTTTGGTTTGGCTGTTGTAGTGCATTTCGGCGCCCGTGATCTCGCGTGTACTGTCTTTGTAAAAGGTGTTGCCTATCAGCACAATATCTTCATTTTCCGTGTTGTAACGGATCACATCGGCGCTGGTCTTGCGGTTTTTCTCTTCGATATAGGCGTCGCCTTCGAGGATGTATTCTTTGGTTGTACCGATGTAGCGCATTTTCCGGGCGCGACCGCGCTGGCCTTCCTTGTCGTATTGCGGATTGACATCGAATTCAGCGAAATCATTTTCAATGTCGTAAAAACCGCCTTCCGTATAAATTTTTCCGTCGCGCTGACTCACCAGGGTCGGCGCGACGAATCGGACGAGTTGCGTCTCCGTGTTGAACGTCAGGGTGTCCGTCCGCATGGTGAAATCCGGATCGGTCACGAGCACGTCCCCTTTGAAATAGACCTCTTTAAGGTTGACGAAATAGTATCCGTGTGTGCTGGTGAGTTGACTTTTCCCATTGGTAAGTGTTGCGCCGGTGTGATAGGTAGCGATCTTGTTGGCCAAGTCGTATACAAGGTGTTTGGTGAAAAGCTCCTGACGTCCGTTTACGAGTACCACATCTCCAAAAAGTTCGCTCATTTTGCTGTCGGCATGGTAGTGGGCACTGTCGGCGAAAACTTTGACGGAGTCGCCCTCTTCGATCACCACACCGCCTTTCAGCACGGCAAAATCCTGGTCGAGGATGGCAGTATCACAATAAACAAGAATATTTTCCTGCCGCATCCGCACAGTGCCGCTGAGTTTCTGAATGGTGCGCTGGCCTTTGACGAAATATTCGACGAGCAGGGCGGTCTCGATCTTGAGCTTTTGTGTGTCCTGTTCTACGGTTGACGGTGGAGGGTTGACGGTTGACGGCGTGACAGGGGACTGGGAGTAAAGAAGGACAGGGAAGACAAGGAATAAAACAAGGAGAGAGATCGCCGGACCCGATTTCGAGGTACAGAAAAACAAACCTGATTGGCTGGAAGTGTGAATTGTGTGCAAAATATTGTTTTTCAAAGTCTTAATCCTTTTTTTCAGCATTTTCTTTTTTCACAGATTCAAATTCGGCAGAGAATTTTTCGGCATAGTCCGATTCCGCCTCACCGGGCTCTTCCGGCGCCTCACCCACTTTTCGTTTGCCCAAACCCGTCAGTCGGAAGATCCATTCGTAGAAAAACGCGAGCCAGGTCTTGTCTACCAGAAAAGTAAGCAGCGTAGTGAGTAAAGTGGAGCAAAGGATAATAGAAAAAACGATGGACTGGATGGTTTCGCCGCCTGTCACGCCTTGTTGTGCTGGCAGAGAGGCCAATACCGCGGCGCCGAGCCCTTTGGGGATCATTGCCGCCATAAATGCTGCGTCTTTGGGCGAAGTATCGCGCGGTACCGAAAGGCGTACCACCGGTATGCGGACCAGGAACAAAGCGCCCGTAATGATAGCGCCCAATGCGAACGGCCACCAGTCATAAAGCCGCACCGAAAGGCCGATGTAAACGAAAAAAAATGTGCGCAGCAGAAACACCGCTTCGGAGAAAAATGCCCGTTCGTTGTCATTGAGCGAAATGGGTTTGCGCGAAATGGCATCGCGCATGATGGGAGGGCCCAACACGTCAATGTTGCCCAGGGTAACGCCGAATGTCAACGCTGCGATGGGGCCGGAATAGCCCAGCAGTTCAACAATACCGTAAATAACAAATACGAAAGCGGGGGTAGTGAATACGGTGTTTTGGAGCGTACGCATCCGGTTAAGCAGGATACTCCAGCCGAATGCGCCGGCAATACCCAGCATGGCCGCGAGGATGAATGCCGCTATCATCTGGCCCGTCACAAAGGCCACATCCACTTTGCCGATCTTATAGGCGGAAAGCAAGGTAAGCGGCACAGCCAGCGTGTATACGTCGGAAAAAGCCGATTCCAATACCAGGATCGTACGGCTTCGGTCGGTCATGGGAAACACCCGCGCGAGCGTCGTGACCACTGCCGAAGAAGTGCCGCCAACGATACTGCCCAGCATCAGTGATCGAAGCAACCCCAGGTCTGTATAGAAATACACGATCCCGCCTGCAACCAAACACGTTGCGACAAAGTTGTACGTGGTGATTTTGGCTGTACCGCTCAACGAATTGATAAGCGGCTCCAGTCGCTGGTCAATACCGCTTTCAAACAGAATGAAAACCAGAGTGATGGTGGTGAACACAGGTCCAACAGCGCCAAAATTTTCCGGTTTCACCCAACCGCACACCGGGCCGATGATCAGGCCTATGGTGAAAAGCCACAACACATCGGGAATTTTCGTCCGCGCAAACAGCGAAGCGAACCAATGCGATAAAAAAATCGTGCAACCGACAAAAACGATGGTGAGTGCAGTTGGCATGAACGGGCGTTAGACGTGCAGACAGATTTTCTTTTTCAACCGCAAAAAAGGTAAAAAATTGGCGAACTCGGACATTAAATCTCCTATCTTGCTTTTCGACGGGGTTTGCAACCTCTGTAATGCCTCGGTACAATGGGTATTGAAACACGACCGCAAAGGTGTTTTCAGGTTCGCTTCCCTTCAGTCCAAAACAGGTCAGGAACTATTGACGGCATTCGGATTTTCTCAGGAAAACTTTGATACTGTGGTGCTTATAGATGGAGAGCATGTTTATACCCGCTCGGATGCGCCACTGGAGGTCGTGCGTCGCCTCGGCGGGCTGTGGCCTTTGCTGGGGGTATTCAAAATAATTCCCCTTGCGGTCAGAAATGCCGTCTACGATTGGATTGCACGCAACCGTTACCGATGGTTTGGGAAAAGAGAAGCATGTATGTTGCCGAGGCCGGAGTGGAAAGACCGGTTTCTCGATACGTGATCTACTTGTTTTGTTTTACCCGTATTTCCACCCTTCGATTCAGCGCCCTGTCTCTTTCTGTGGCAGGATTCACATAAATGGGTTTGGCACCTCCATATCCCTTAGCGCGGATGCGGCTTTTGTCGAGGCTGTGTTCGATGAGATAGTCCGCCACGATTTGAGCGCGTTTTTCCGACAACTCCTGGTTTTTGGCTTCGTTGCCAAGATCGTCCGTGTGGCCGGCGATGTCTATCACCGCATCGGGCCGTTGTTGTTGCAGAAAAATCACCCAATCGTCCAGCGTTGCCCTCGACTCGGGGAGTATGATGTCTTTGCTGCGCTCGAAGTAGATGTATTTGAGTTCCAATGCCCGTTGTTTGGCTTTTACTTCGGGGGTTGTTGTCACCGTAGCAGGTGGCGCTGGTATATCTGAAGATGGTTGGGAATTGGTAGCTGGTTTGGCTGGTTTTGACTTTGCCGGGGGCGCTTTTTTAGATGGAGTGTTTTTTTTAGCCGGTTTATTTTCAGGTTTTGCCACGGGCGGCTTGGGTGTAAGATTGGCTGGCTTGCTGACCGTCGGTTGGTATAAATATTTGGCGTCCACGGGTTTAGCAGGCGAACTAAAAAAATTGGTCAATGCATTTCCTTCTCCCGGTAAGACCCACAACAATTGGATTTCGCCTTCGAAGATACCATTGAAATAATCCACTTTCAGATCGTAGTGTTTGTTGGCTTCCAGTGTGATGGAGCCGCTGAAATCTTCCGAATCGTGCGGCCCCCAGGCGTCTATGACCTTTGCCCCTCCCACCCACACCCGGATGCCGTCGTCCACTTTGGCTGAAAAAGTATACTTGCCCGATTTGGGCGCCAGCAACCGGCCCGTCCAGCGGATGGAATAATCGGTGGAGTTCATACCCGGAGCAGGGCTGACCCTGTCCCAATTGAAATTGATCCTGGCATCCACCCGCGTCATCACTTTCGTTTCAAAATTGGTACCGCTGTAATATTCACCGAGCAGGCCCTGCTGGGCAGTTGCGGCGAAGGAAAAAAACAGTGCGATGATAGAGAGGAAAATTTGCACGAGCCTCATATTCAGATAATTGAAATAATGGCCAGGGAATGACTATTGCATTATCTGAAACAAGACACTGTTTTCATACAGTAGGATGCATGTTGGAGCAAAGAAATTCGGATGGCGTCCCTTCTCACCCTCTTATCCCCGTCGGCCCGATCGTGCCTGATGGCGGCGATGCAGGCACAGGCGTCTGCCCCGGCTCGGCGCGGTTGCTGTCCATAAACCGCCAGGCAATGCCGAACCGAATGCCTCCGAATGGTTGAGGATAGCGGGCGGTCTGATAGAACACATCGGTTTTGTTCCAGAGGCTCAGGAAATTCTCATAGCGAACAAAGCCCCGGAACGATTGGACTTTGAATGCCAGGAATACGTCCAGCCAGGGAAAAGGCTTTTGCGTCAGCGAATCCTGCAAATGGAATTGCCAGGTGACCGGCTGATAGCCGTCGGGGCGGAATTCGCTGTTCAGGCGAAAGTCAGCCCCTGCGTTGAACCGGAGGCGGTTCCTGAAGATTTTTCCGGAAAAATAAATGCTGTTTTTGGTGAACCAGTCAGGCAGGCGCACGAGATCAGAGCGGGTACTTTGCTGCAGGGCTACCGTATTTTCGAAGCGAACCGGGCCGAGGTTGAAGTTTTCACCGATGATAAATTGTGCCACCTGTACAGGCGAAGCCGTCTGTGCCGCTATGCCGGCCTGGCTGAAAAAGAGATAATTATTAATAAGGTGTGTTCTCGCCGTCAGTTCGAGTCCGATCAGCGGCAAGGCATAGGTGGCATAGAGCGTATTCTCCACCGGTTTTTCAAAATCGTTTTGCCACAGCAGCCGTTTGCTCACAAACAGCTGGTGGTGCAGCAGAGAAGGCGGGCGGCGTTGGCTGAGCAACCCGGCGCTGATCTGTCCCACTTTCCCCAGACGCAGCAATATTTCACCACCGACCTGGTATTCGCCAAAATTGGAAAGCAGGCCGAATGAACCTTTTGCCCTCAATACAAACCGGTCAGAAGGTGTGATGGAAAAATCCCCCGTCAGAAATAAGTTGGAAAACGATGAGTCGCGCGGTTCCTGGTTCAGATTGAAGTAGGAATGTACAAGTCCCACCGCCAGAACATCCGACGGGCGGCCCCGCGTTTGGGTTTTAAATGTACTCAGGGTGAAAGCATTGTCGAATCGTTGCAACGTCGTGAAGTGCCGGATGCCACGACGGTCTACCAGGAAGGTATCAAAAAACGAGGAGTCCTGCCTCAGCCCTTGCTGCGCATTGCCGTCGCTGAATTTGTAGTCTTCCTGTTTCCAGGCGAAGGTGTGTGTGGCGCGCAGGGCGCGTTTGCTTTCATCTTTGGCGCCGGTGAATTTCAGGTGCTGGGTCAGTTGGAGGGTCTGGTCGGCGATGCGGGTGAATGCCTGTTCATCGGGCAGGCGTATTTCGGCGTTGATGGGGCCGGAAAATTGCCCTTCTCCAAACGCTGTGTCGCTCACGATACCGCCGTTTTCCTGTTGGCGCATCACATTTTTGGAGAAGGTGAGGAATCCGTCGTAACGTTTCCCTACCGGCAGCCAGACCCCGAAAACCAGTGCGTTGTGTTTGTTGCGTTGGTATCGGTATTGTCCCAAATGGTTGATACTCCGGTAGTCGAGGGAAAAATTGGCGCCGCCTTCAAAAGTTCGGGCGAAACGGGCACTGAACATACTTTGTTCCTGCTTGGCTCCCTGTGAAAAAAACACATCGCTGAACGAGCGGGTGTTCCGGTAGAAACGCAGATCGCCCGGCTGCAGCCGGTAGAGATCGAATGCGTGTTCGCCTACCTCGAATCCTCTTCTGGGCTGCGTTTCAAATAATAAAGGGCGTGCTGACGAACCGAGGTTACCCAAAGTGCCCCAGTCAATCAGTTGACGCCTGGCGGGATCGTACATTCTGAATCCGAGGTCGGGCAGTGTGTCGCCAGCCGGGTAGCTGCGCTCCGGCGCCAGGGCAAACGTAAAAAGCAGGGGAGTGGTGTCCGGCTCGATTTGTTGTGAAGTCGGGCTTGCGGCAACGGGTTGTTGGGCATTCGCGATGAAAGGCAAAAGGAAGAAGGCAAGAGCCAGTAGCAGGGAGTGGTAGCAGTGGGCAGTGGCAATAGCAGTGGGCAATGGCAAAAAGCAAGATTTCCGAAGTCCTGCTGGCTTCGGAAACCCCATGCAAAAGCGAAAGAAATCGTTACTTGCCAATTGAAATGGATTTACTTGAAAACGCCTTGATACTGCTTTGCGTTGCTTTCACTGCGAACGATTACTGCTGTCTTTTGATATGTACCTGCTGCTACCCGTCTTTGTCTGCCAAGCAGGCATTGACAGGTTAACATCCCTACTGCTACTGCCTACTGCTACTGCTACTGCTACTGCTACTGAAGTACTGCCGGATTCATACCCATGGTGCTGAAGCCGCCATCGTGGAAGAGGTTTTGCATCGTGACATAGCGCGTCAAATCGCTGAACAATGCGATACAATAATTAGCGCAATCTTCAGCGGGGGCGTTGCCAAGCGGCGACATTTTATCGGCATAGTTAAAAAATTCGTGAAAACCTTTGACTCCCTGTCCTGCCGTTGTCATGGTGGGCGATTGCGAAATCGTATTTACCCGTACCTTTTTAGCTGTGCCGAAATGGTAGCCGAACGAACGGGCAAATGATTCCAGCAGCGCCTTCGACTCGGCCATTTCGGAATAATCGGGGAATACACGCTGTGCAGCGATATAAGTCAACCCCACAATGCTTCCCCAGTCATTAATGGCATCGAGTTTCCACATCACGTGCATCATTTTGTGAAACGAAATAGCGCTCACGTCGAAAGTCTTTTGCATCCATTCGTAATTGAGATCTGTATAGACTTTGCCTTTGCGCACATTAACCGACATCCCGATGGAGTGCAGCACAAAATCCACTTTACCGCCGAAATGCTCCATGCTTTTTTGGAACAGGTTTTCTAAATCCTCCAATGAAGTCGCATCGGCTGCGATGACAGGGGCTTTGCACTTTTCGGCCAAAGCATTGATCTCGCCCATGCGCATGGCGACAGGTGCGTTGGTCAGGGCGATTTGTGCGCCTTCTTCCACGCAGCGTTCGGCAACTTTCCAGGCAATGCTCTGGTGGTCGAGGGCGCCGAAGATGATGCCTTTTTTACCGGCAAGGATATTGCTCATTGTTTTGTTGATTTGATGAAATGTTGATTCGAATATTTGAGATGCCCACTGCCCACTGCCCACTGAATTGGGCGGCAAAGATAGAAAAGGCAGGCTGGGAGCACAATTTTCTGAAAAAATCAACAGTTCGCCGTCAAAAAGGGGCCCGCATTCAGGCTAAATTCCTGCCGTTTTTTCTTTCTTCAAACTCAAAAATGGGGAGAGTGCGCCATTTTCCCCGTTTTTAATTGCAATTTAATCGCGTATTGGCAACTGCTTTAAGCGGGGCTTAATTTCCCCCCCACCACTTTTGTACCGTGTCCGGCAGTTAAATGGAATGTCCCAAAAAAATTGGGGAAACACTGCAGCGCGACCGGGATGGAACACCCCCGCCGGACAGATCGCAACACAGTGCCCTTTTTTCAAAACTAAACTTTTCCCAAACCATGACTTTCGAATCCGGATTAGTAAATCCCAGCAGTTTCGTCCTCAACGGCGCAGTCGCTTTTTCTCATGAATTGCCTCCCACCATCACATTGGGTGGCGGTCTTTCCGGCGCCGTCGGCAGCCCCCGATTGGTGCAATGCGAACAAACCTACCACGTGCATTTCAATTGGACTGTGAGCGGCGCGCTGGTACCTTTGATGCGCCCCGACCTTCGCTGGAAAGTAGAAGTGTACTTCGAGCGCTGGGGCGCTTCGGAATACGGTCTTCCGGCTGCGATCAATCCGCAAACCGTCGGTTTCGTTCCCGTAAGCGGTCACACTTACAGCGCGATCATCACCATTCCGGGCAACACTATTCCGGAAGGCGTGTACGACATGGTGGCCATCCTCCGCATGTACGACGCAGCAGGCAATCCGTTGCCGGTGGCTGGTTTTGAGGAGATGAACAAAGTACAATTCTACGAAGGCCGCTAAATTGCACTTGAGGCAGTTGAAAGCGCCTGAGGGAAAAGGCCGCCCGGGCTACACGGGCGGCTTTTTTATTTTTCACCCATTTTCCAACTTCAAAATACACGATATGAGTACCCACACCAATAAAGATAAGCGAACGAAAGAGCAGATACTCAAACTGCTCGACAAAGCGCTTGAAAATGAGGAGCGACTTTCTGAAAAGATCAAAACCCTTGAAAATGAGTTGAAGGATTGCCGTAAAAAGGTGGAAGATCCGCGCAGCGAGCTGGCCAATGAAGCCTTGTCGTCAAGCAAGGTCTCTTTTCGCATTGATTATTACCGCACCGATAAAAAAGGGCCGCTCAAAGGAATCGTGGAGCATTTGCCCAGCCGCCAAACCAAAGCCTTCGAAGATGAAGGATTGGAGGTAATCGGCAATTTTCTCCAGCGTTTTCTGCCGAAAGGCGCCGGCAGCAAGAAGAAAAATGTAGCTGAACCAGCAGAAGTGAAGGCGGATGATGCCACCAGGCAACCGGAAGCCGTGATAGTGCAGCCGGTTGACAATTCGGATACCGCCACTTCTCCGCAAACGGAGACCACTGGCAGCGATGCCAACGAGATCATCGTGCAAAAGGAGCCGTTCGAGCAGATTCTCCAGACTCCCAGCGATGCCCTGCAGGAAAACGCTGAAAAACCCGGCCTCTCGCCGGCGCCGAAGATTTTCCGGGAAGGTGTGGTAGCACCTCCGGAAATAGAACAATCTCCTGTCTCAGAAACATCGGAAGGAACCCACCTTTTGGAGCGGTTGAAAGAAAAAATTCACCTGGAAGAACAACGCGGCGAAGAAAGGGCGAAACAACACCCCCTCCCCCCACTCCATGCACCAAAGCTGCAGCAGATGTTGAGCATTTCCACCAGCCAGGCAGTCATCCAGTCGCCCGCCGCGATGGAAGAAGTGCCCGAAAAGCGGCCAAGCCTTCTGGAAAAAGTTCGCAGCGAATACTTAAAAAGTGTGCATTAGTTGTGATTCATCACCCGGCTTAAGCCCTCCATATTCTGCTCGCGGGTGCTGAGGCCAACGTGTTTCGCCGGAGAATCGGCACGATTCACCTTCATTTCGCCGGTTTTCCAATTCAAACGGCGTTCGTAGTCTTTACAGTGCGGACAACGCCAGGTGATCCATTCTCCGTCACGGTGGCTCGTGCATTGATGTACGTCAGAGGAGAGACCTTCAAATTGAAGTGACTCGTCCATCGAAAAAAAATCGCCCATTTTAATATAGCGCTTTTGATAAAAAAATGAAATGGCGTTCGGAGCGCTGTTCTCAGGATTAAGGGCGGCATTCAGACGGTTTAAAAAAGCGAAGTTTTAACAAAAATTGTTCCTTTTTACATGTTTTTCAAAAATTTAACACTTTTTGGTTGAAAATCTCTGTTTAAAGGAGAGATAAATGATTTTTTTTTCTAAAATTTGTTCACGTCAGGAAATCATTTGGCATAAAAAGTAGTTATATTTGCCATGCGAATCAAGCGCCCGAATCCAACATCTGGGGATGAAAGAAGGGACAAATTTTGCAGGCCTCAATAATCAACACCAAGAACAATTCTCGCCTCATCCAAGTCGGCCTTCGAAGTTCTATTCCTGCATGTGCGTTGCGGAGCAATTAATTTAGCATAAGACGGGCGTCCTGAAACAACCATTAAAGTCGGGTGTAAACACGGCTATACTAAACCCTTTTCATTTAACCAAACCCGTCCTTAGTCCTATGGCATCTCAAAAAGTATTGCTCTGTGGCAACCACGATGCCCTCCTCCAAATGCTGCGCACCAGCAGCAGCATACCTGTGGAGCAAATACCCGAAACCACACACTGCCAAACGCTTGCCAGTGTACAGGATGTCGGTATGTTTGTAGTGCTTCACACCCCTCCCAACAGCGATGGCCTTTCTACCGTGCGGACGCTGAAACGAAAGAACCCGGATATACCCGTCATCGTAGCCACTTCCGATTACTCCGGCCCTACGACACGCCTGCTGATGAAATCTGGCGCAGAGGACGTGTTGGGTTTACCTGTCAACAGCGACGAGGTACTCGCTTGTTATGAAGCCTATCTGCCCGGTTTCCGGCTGAAAGCCGCTGCAAACAAAGGGATCAAGTCCAACAGTGCCGCGGGCAAAGTCTTGCTGGCTGCAGTGGCGCCCGGTATGGTAGCGGCAGGAGTTGACTTTGTGCAGCCACCCGTTCTGCCCAATGTATTCTTACCAACAGTCGCCCAGGGGACGGAACAGGCATACAGAGGGCTGGAATTGTCGTTTTTCGGATCCTTCACCGCCCAATACAATGGACGGAGAATTGAATTCACCAACCAAGCCAAACACTTGTTCGCCTATTTGGCATACAATCATCCCCGTACCTTGTCGCGGGATCATCTGGCGCGCATTTTTTGGCCCGATAAATACGAAAGCATGCCGGAGTTTGCCCGGAAAAGCCTGAATGTCGAACTCTGCCATATCCGCAGAACCCTCCGAAATCAGGCAGGGATAGAGCAAGATTTTCTGGTATTTGAAAAAAACGCCTATCGTCTGAAACTTGACCGTCAGCCGGTATCGGATGTCCTGAATTTCAAAGCGTTGCACCAAAATATCCAGGATTATTTACGCAAAGGCGAAGAGGCGCCGGATGCGCTCCTGCAGGATGCTATTAAAACATACACAGGCAATTTTCTCGATGATTTCCCCTCCGATACTTTCGGGTGGGTGGAAATAGAGCGGCAGCACCTCAGCTCCGTATTCGAACAAATTGCCGACCTGTACAGCGCTCAACTGTGTGCCAAAAAAGACTATTGGAAAGCAATCGCTGTCTGCAACGAAATTCTCAGCCGCGATGCCCGTATGGAGGTCATTCACCGCCGGGCGATGCAGTGCTACGCCAATCTCGGTATGGCACACAAAGTGGAAGCCCAATACACGCTTTGCTGCAAAATGATGGAACAGGAATTCCAGTCGAAACCCTCGCCGGAAACAGCGCGGTTGTATGAACAGATCAAAAAGGTAGCGTGAGACGGGGCAATTAAGGGTCATTTTAGGCATTGGGGTCATTAGAGTCATCAGGGGTGATGCTCGATGACCCCAATGACTCTAATGACCTTCTCAAAGGCTGAAAATTTTTTTCATCATTACCCATTTCTCACCCGGCTTCGCGAGCGGCAGAGCTTGTTGGTATTTCCACATCAGCGTTTCCCATTCCTGCACTTTTGGATTGGCTGCGTCGAGGGAAGCTTTTTTCTCAAAGGAAAAATCGTCGCCTGCTTCCAGGATCATGAACAACCGGTTGTCAATCCGGTAAATTTCCAGGCACTCGATACCCGCTGCCCGGATGCTTTCGAGTACCTCCGGCCATACCGTGCGGTGATGCCTTTCATATTCGGCGATGAGCGCCGGGTCAGGTTTGAGGTCGAGGGAAAGGCAAAATCGCTGCATACGGAAAAATTCAAAGTAGCGCCGCGCCAAACACGCCTGCGCTGTCGCCCAATTCGGGTTTTAGAAAAACGGTGTCGATGCGGGTATTGAACAGGTACTTGCCCGCTTCAGCCATGCCATCGGTGTAGAGCCGTTCGATGTTGCCCACTCCGCCTCCCAGCACGATAGCATCCGGATCCATGATGTTGATCACTACAGCGATGGCTTTGCCAAAAAAGTGGATCAGGCGATCCAGCGTTTGCGTAGCTGCCGGGTCATCGCCCGTTTCCGCTGCCGCTACGATATCGCGAAGCGGCAAATGACGCAAGGTCAAATTTTGATAAAACTTTTCCAACGCCGGGCCGGAAATCACCGTTTCTACGCAACCGACGCGCCCGCAATAGCACGGCCCACCGCTCTCATCGAGGAAATTGTGTCCCCATTCCCCACCGATGCCCTGCCGTCCGTTGATAACTTTTCCATGAATGACCCAGCCCCCTCCCACACCGGTGCCGAGAATAACCCCGAACACCACTTCTGCATTGGGGAGCCTTTGGCGGACTCCACCCAGTGTCGCTTCGGCCACTGCAAAACAGTTGGCATCGTTCGCCAGGCGGACAGGAACGCCGAGCCTTTTTTCCAGGTCTTTGTGAAATGGCCGTCCGTTCAGGGCCGTCGTGTTGGCGTTTTTGATGACGCCGGTGTTCGGATCGAGTGTGCCAGGATGACCGATGCCAACCGCTGCGGGTTGGAGGCCGGATTCATCGGAAAGCATTTCCACCAGTTTACCGACCTGATTCACAATGTGTTCATAACCTTTGCCCGCCTCGGTCGGAATGCGCATGCGGTGCAACACACGCGGGTTGTCGCGGCTTTCGAGGATAACGCCTTCCGTTTTGGTGCCCCCCAGGTCAATGCCACAGAGCGGCTGCTGGTTGCTGGTTGCAGAATTTTCCATGCGGCGAAAATAGTGATTGGTTATTGGTTATTGGTTATTGGTTATCGGTTATTGGTTATTGGTTGCCGGTTGTATGTTCTTTCTACTTTTGCTCCACCAACCTATTGTCTGCAACTGGTAAGCAATCACCAATCACCAATAACCAATAACCAATCACTAACATCCATCCACATGGCTTCTTCCGAAAAAATTGACGCTTCCAACGCTCCAAAACCTGTCGGTCTTTATCCCCATGCCCGGCGTGTGGGCAACCTGCTTTTTCTTTCGGGCATCGGCCCGCGCGACCCGGAAACGGATGGTGTGCCGGGTTTAAAACGTTCTCCGGCAGGCAATTACACGGAATTTGACTTCGAAGCGCAGGTGCATTCGGTGTTTCGCAATGTCCGCACAGTGTTGGAGGCCAGTGGCGCCAGGTGGGAAGACCTGGTGGATGTAACGGTGTTCCTGGTCAACATGGAGCGCGATTTTCACACGTTCAACCGTGTTTACGCAGAGTATTTCAAAGACAACCAGCCCTGCCGCACGACGGTGGGAATTGACAGCTTGCCGACACCGATTGCGATAGAGTTAAAGTGTATTGCGGTACTAAGTTCTTAGGGCAATATTCAACTTTTGCCGGTTATTCGTTCGATACCACGCGAATCCCCAACTCCTCCAACTGTTTCAACTTGATGGCGTCGGGCGCATCAATCATCATGTCGCGACCCTGATTGTTTTTCGGGAAAGCGATAAAGTCGCGGATGTTGTTCACGCCGTTCATCACCGCGCTAAGTCGGTCGAAGCCAAAGGCGATGCCGCCGTGCGGAGGCGCGCCATACTCGAAGGCACCGAGCAGAAAGCCGAACTGGGCTTCCGCTTCTTCGGGTGTGAATCCGAGCAGGCGGAAATTGCGGCTTTGGAGATCGCGGTCGTGGATACGAATAGAGCCGCCGCCGATCTCCACGCCGTTGAGCACGAGGTCGTAGGCATCGGCTCGAATGCCTTTCAACACGGCATGGTCGTTCGATTCCATTTTCGGAATATCAGCAGGTTTCGGCGAGGTGAAGGGGTGGTGCATGGCAAAAAAGCGGCCTTCCTCTTCGTCCCATTCGAGTAGGGGGAAATCCACGACCCAAAGCGGTTTGAAGTCGCCGGGCTTGCGCAGTCCGAGGCGGCTGCCCATTTCGAGGCGGAGTTCGGAGAGTTGTTTGCGCGTTTTTTCATCCTCGCCGCAAAGGATGAGAAGCATGTCGCCGGGTTGGGCTCCCGCCTTTTCCAGCCAGGCTTTCAAATCATCGGCGCCGTAAAATTTGTCAACGGAGGACTTGACCGAACCGTCGGCCTCATATTTCACATAAACCAAACCCTTCGCGCCGATTTGGGGGCGTTTCACCCATTCGGTCAGCTCGTCGAGTTGTTTGCGGGAATAATCGGCAGCGTCGGGCGCGCAAATGGCGATAACGGACCCGGCACTGTCGAATACCTGAAATCCTTTCCCTTTGGCTATTTCCGACAGATCAACGAATTCCATTCCGAAACGCAGATCGGGTTTGTCCGAACCGAAACGCCGCATCGCCTCGTCGTAGGTCATGCGTGGGAAATCGCCGAGCACAATGCCCAACGTATTTTTGAACAAATGCTTCGTCAACCCCTCGAAGGTATTGAGAATATCCTCCTGGTGAATGAACGACATTTCGCAGTCGATCTGCGTGAATTCCGGCTGGCGGTCGGCGCGCAGGTCTTCGTCGCGGAAACATTTTACGATCTGAAAATACTTGTCGAAGCCCGCCACCATCAGGATTTGCTTGAAAGTCTGCGGGCTTTGCGGCAGGGCGTAAAACTGCCCCTTGTTCATCCGGCTCGGCACTACGAAATCGCGCGCGCCTTCGGGCGTGGATTTGATCAGATTGGGTGTTTCCACTTCCACAAAGCCCTGAGCGGCCAGGTACTTGCGCGTTTCGATGGCGAGGTTGGAGCGGAAGAGCAGGTTTTTTTGAACGGCATTTCTCCGCAAATCGAGGTAACGGTATTTCATGCGCAGGTCATCGCCGCCATCGGTGTCGTCCTGGATGGTAAAGGGTGGCGTTTTGGAAGTATTGAGCACCTTGAGGTCGGTCACACGGATCTCGATATCGCCGGTTTCGCGATTGGGATTTTTGGAAGCGCGTTCGCGCACGGTACCGCTTGCCTGAACGACGAATTCGCGGCCCAGATTGCGGGCGCGCTCGCACAAAGCGGCGTTGTCGTCCATATCGAAAACCAATTGCGTGATGCCATAACGGTCGCGCAAATCCACAAAAGTGAGACCGCCGAGGTCGCGGCTGATGGCGACCCAGCCGGAAAGTGTAACTTCTTTATTGATGTCGGAAAGGCGGAGTTCGCCGCAGGTATGGGTACGGTACATTTTAGTGGGTGGTTTACCCGCCGAAGCCTTGGCGAAGACGGGTTGTGTATTCTTTACCCGCCTTCGCCAAGGCTTCGGCGGGTAAAGCCGCAAAGGTAATTGAAATGCGTACAAACGACGCGAGGGGGATTTCCGAAAAAATGGCGTTACCACAGAATTCCCTACTTTTGCGCATTCATCCGGATTTGCGTTATGAGAAAAAAAATGGGAAAAATATTGGCGGTTTCATTGTTGTCTGCTGCTATGGGTTGGGGTTGCCAGAACGATGTGCCGGCGCAAATCTCCGTTGCTTCGACATTGGCCCGGAATGCCGACTCCATCCCGGCAATGCAGGTGAACGAAGAATATTTGCTTGGAAAATTCGATCCGGCTGCACACCCTGATTTTGTCGTTGTAGGGAGGCCCTATTCCGACAAAACCGGCATGTTGCTGCGGAAAGAAGCCTTCGAGGCGTTTGGAAAAATGTACGAAGCCGCTGAAAAAGAAGGCATTGTGTTGAAAATAATTTCCAGCACCCGCAATTTCGGGCGGCAAAAGGAAATTTGGGAAGGTAAATGGGAGCGCTTTGCCAAGGATGCTCCTGCTGCCAAAGACCGCGCGTTGAAAATCCTTGAATATTCGTCCATGCCCGGCTCTTCGCGCCATCATTGGGGTACGGACATTGACCTGAACGATCTGAACAATCCTTCTTTTGAAAAAGGGGGCAAATACGAAAAAGTCTATCTCTGGCTCGTCGCCCATGCCCATGAATACGGTTTTTGCCAGCCTTATACGGCAGACCGCTCTTCCGGTTACCGGGAGGAGAAATGGCATTGGTCGTATACGCCTCTGAGCAAACCTTTGCTGGAACAATATCGGAAGAGCCTGACGGATGCCGATATTGCAGGTTTCAAAGGCGCCGGGACGGCAGCAGAGATCAGTATCGTAAAAAACTACGTTTTGGGAATCAATCCCGCTTGTAAATAAACAGGTTGATGAAGGTTGATATGGATTTATACCCTTGATGATCAACCGATATCAACCTTCATCAGCCTTTATCAACCTAAAATGGCTTATACTGAATCCAACATGCTCCCGCTCGGCACGAAAGCGCCGGATTTCGCACTGCCCGACACGGTGAGCGGAAAAACCCTCAGTCTCCCGGACTTGGCTTCTGGCAGCCAGGCGACAGTGGTAATGTTTTTATGCAATCATTGCCCCTACGTCCTCTATGTCAATCCTGAAATCGTGCGGATAGTGGCAGAATACGAACCGAAAGGTGTGTCATTTGTCGGCATCAGCAGCAATGACGCCAGGGCTTACCCCGAAGATGCACCCGATAAAATGAAAACACATGCGCGGGAAGTAGGCTACACATTTCCTTACCTTTACGACGAAACCCAGAAAGTAGCCCGTGCTTACGATGCCGCCTGTACACCCGATTTTTATATTTTTGACGAAGACCTGAAATTGGCCTATCGAGGCCAACTCGATGCCAGTCGCCCCAAAAGGAACCCTATCCCTCCGACCGGCGAAGACCTGCGGGCGGCATTGGATGCGGTACTCGCAGGGAAACCGGCGCCTGAAATTCAGCGACCGAGCGGAGGATGCAATATCAAATGGAAAGAGTGATCAATCGCCAAATCCACAATTCAACGAATCCACAATTCATGCGACCACAGCAAATCTCTGACACACAAATCAATGAATTTATAGTCGCCGGTCTGCGGGAGGACATCGGTACGGGCGACCACACTTCACTGGCGACGATTCCGGCGGACAACCGCAGCCGCGCGGTACTTAAAATTAAAGACTACGGTGTGTTGGCCGGAGTGGACCTGGCCGAACGCATTTTTCGCCACCTCGACCCGGATGCCAAACTGACCATTCACAAGCCCGACGGTTCCGACGTGCTCTTCGGCGAAATTGGTTTCGAGGTAGAAGCCAATACCCGCGCTTTGCTGCAAGGTGAACGGCTCGCGCTCAATACCATGCAGCGCATGAGCGGTATCGCCACGCTCAGCAGCCGCTTCGCTTTCGAAGTGGGCGATTTGCCCGTGACGGTGCTCGACACCCGTAAAACGACCCCGCTCATTCGTTTTTTGGAAAAATGGGCGGTCAAAATCGGTGGCTGCGAAAACTACCGATGGGGCCTCTACGACTGGATGATGATAAAAGACAACCATGTGGATGCAGCGGGCGGCATTCGCAACGCCGTCGAGCGGGCCCACGCTTACCAAAAAGAAAAAGGATTGAACCTCGGTATTACCGTCGAGGTGCGCAACCTGGTCGAACTGGAAGAATTGATGCAGGTTGGAGGCATCACCCGTGTCATGTTCGACAATTTTGAAATACCTATCCTCCATGAAGCCGTTGCGATTGTCAATGGCCGTTTCGAGACCGAAGCCTCCGGCGGGATCACCTTGTTCAACGTGCGCAAATATGCCCAAACTGGCGTCAATTATGTTTCAGCCGGCGCACTCACGCACTCGGCACATCCGCTCGATATGAGCCTCAAGATTGTGAGAGGGTGAGGGGTGTGAGAAACGTTATAATACTGCCACTGCCTACTGCCACTGCCACTGCCACTGCTACTGCCACTGCTACTGCCACTGCCACTGCCTACTGATATGTCTGCCGACAACTTTTACTGGTACGCCAGCATTTTGATCTTTATTCCCTGGGCGCTGCTGATGTTTGCCCCTAACTGGAAATTTACGGAGCCGCTCGCGTTCGGTTCGGCCATTGTGTTGCTGATCGCCGCAGCCATTTTTACCTTTATCCACCTTACCGGCCCGGAAGGCGGTGGCAATCTGCTTTCCCTGTCGGGACTGGAGAATTTGTTTCGCAGTAAGGAAATGTTGCTTACCGGCTGGCTCAATTATCTTTCCTTCTGCCTGCTCGTGGGCACCTGGCAGACACACGATGCGCGTCAGTTGAAGATCGGGCATATCTTTGTGATTCCGGCTTTATTGCTTACCATGCTGACAGGGCCGGCGGGCTTGCTTGTCTACCTCGTTGTGCGCTTTTTCAAGACAAGAAAGTGGGAAATAGGTTGAATAAGCGATTGATATTGGGATATTGGGATATTGGGATATTGGGATATTGGGATATTGGGATATTGGGATATTGGGATATTGGGATATTGGGATATTAAGCTATATAGATTGGTCTCAGCAAATAATTTCATACTATCTCAATATCAGTTAATATCATATTTATTTCCGGTGTTTCCCCCAATACGGCAAGGCGCTGTCTTTTTCTGCCACGATCACTTCCGAGGGGTTAAACTCCCAATCAATCGCCAGCACCGGATCGTCGTACCGGATGCCGCCCTCGTGCGCTTTCGAGTAAAAATTGTCGCATTTATAAAAAAATTCCGCCGTCTCGCTGAGCACCACGTAGCCATGTGCGAACCCACGCGGCACGAGCAACTGGCGTTTGTTCTCCGCACTGAGCCGGATACTGTACCATTGGCCATAGGTCGGCGAACCCTTCCGTATATCCACTGCAACATCCAACACTTCGCCTTCGAGCACACGCACGAGTTTGGCCTGGGCCATGTCACCAACCTGATAATGCAGGCCACGCAATACACCCCGCGTGGACCGCGCCTGGTTGTCCTGTACAAAATTCATCCGGATACCGGCCTCTTCCCATGTCCGCAGGTTGTAACTTTCAAAAAAGTAACCCCGTTCGTCGGGGAAAATGCGCGGTTCAAAAACGATAAGGCCTGGAATGGGTGTTGTCAGAAAAGGCATTTGAAACAGTGGACGGTTTACCCGCCGAAGCCTCAGCGAAGGCGGGTGGACGGTTTTATCAGGCGCAAAGTTGATAAAAAACGGTGCTGCGCAATGGCTGAAATAAAAAGAATCGGGAAAACGGCATACGGCCATTTTCCCGATCTTTAACTTAATTGTCTGATTCAGAACTTAAAGCCTAAAGTCAGTGACACATCGTTCATGGTATTGTCGGTCAGTGCTACCGGAGTGCCAGCACCTGCACCCACAAAGCCTTCGCCGGTAGAACGGCGGTAGGCCAGGTCAATAAAGAACGACCCGGTGTGCACGCCTGCTCCGAGCGAAAATGCTGTATTAAAATCATTTCCCCCTTCTTCCGGGTTGCCGTTCAGGTTCACTCCGGCGCGCAGACGGAATTGGTCGAGCGCCAGTTCGCCGCCGACGCGGACGTTCATAGCGGATTGGTAACTGCGCCTGATCTCGTTATTTATTTCGCGTTCAAGCGCCTGGTTTTCATTGTTCGACACATTGGAAGTGAAGTCGTAGCGATTGTTCCCGTAATCCAGCCATTCCACATCGGCACTGATAAATCCGTATTTTCTGAATACGAAGGCGCTGCTCGCGCTGAAACGCCAGGGCGTGCGCAATTTGTAATCGAATACTCCGTCCGGCGAATACAATGTTTCACCTGTATAGGAGCCGCTGCCGTCGCCGTAATCGTAAGCGAAAGTATTGCTGAAATTGTCCGTCAGCCCCAGCGCAGTGGGAGTATGGAAAGCGACACCAAGACGCACCATCTGACTTACTTTGTATATCAATCCCATTTTAAGATTGATGCCGATGCCTTCCGTCCGGAGATAGTCGGTGTATATCAATTGACCGAAATAGGGCACACTACCTGCCACGTCGCCTCCGGGATCGCGCTGGATGTATTCGCTTTCAAGCCGGTAATTGACAAACGGCACGCCGATGGTAACCCCCACCATCAGTTGTTCGTTGTAATTGCCGGCAAAAGAGAGTGCCAGTTCGTTCATGCCGCCAAAAGTGGTCGCCGTTTGGGAATGCTCCGTGACAGCGTTTTCAAAACCCGCGAAATCGTAGGTCAAGGTGTCGTTCTGGTAATAAATGGCATTGGCGTCCCAGGCCAGTTGTGCCCCGAAAGGATTGAGGTCGGCATCGGTACCGCCACTGTTGAATACCGATTCTGTTTCGTCAAAGTAAGCATTCATCAGAGATCCGGAGGCGTTGCCGTTGTAATAAACCGCCTGGTTGTAGTTGTTCATTTTATTGAGGCCGATACCGACATTGAATGTCTTCCAGCGACTGCCGCGGGGGGTAGTATTGAACACGAGGCCAACGTTGTCGAAGCCGAATGCGCTCCGGTCTTCTCCTATCGGGGCGTTGCCTTGTAAGGTGGCATCGGTATGGGCAAACCGCAGACTGGGCGTCACGGTAAATTCATCGGAGCGGTACATGGCCAGGCCGGCCGGGTTGGTGCTCAGTGTGCCGAAATCGGCGCCCAATGCGCCCATGGCACCACCCACTCCCGTAAAGCGTGCTGTTCCGCTGGGTCGCAGGAAAGAGTAATTGAGCACATCGCCGGCTGATTGTGCAAGAAGGGAAGCCGACAAAAAAGAAAAGAGCGTCGGCAAAAAATATCTTTTCATGGCAATGGATTGTGAATGGTTGAGAGGGCAAAGAAAATGGGTGGAAGGAGGTGTAAGAACCAATTTCCACCCATTTTCAGCATGCCTCTTTCCGAAAGAAGGAGTTTTTCGGAGAGAGAAGCCTTTCAGGAATTAATTGCGTCCGCGACTGCCGCCGCCGCTGCTTTTGCTGCCGCCACCGGAGCTACCGCGGCTGCCGCCGGACGAACCGGAATTGCCACTGCTGCTGCGTCCCGACGAGCCGGAATCCCAGGATCTTCCGCCGCTGTCGTTGCTGCGGCTGGGACGGCTTTCGATATTGCGCGACGGACGGTCTTCAGAAGAAGGACGGCTCGGACGGGCGGCTTCGTTGTTGCCGCGCTCGGAACGCGACGGACGTGTTTCAGTATTGCGCGACGGGCGCGTTTCCTGCGAAGGCTGTCGTGACGGTCGCGTTTCAACGTCACGCGACGGACGTGTTTCTTCCTGGCGCGACGGGCGCGTTTCCTGCGAAGGCTGCCGTGACGGTCGCGTTTCCGTATCGCGCGATGGGCGGCGGCTGGGCGTCGCGTCGTTGTTGGGCGTGGATTCGCGGCTGGGGCGGGCTTTCTCTACGTCGCGGCCTGCCGGGTTGCGTCCTTCGATGGTATTCGGGTCTTTGGCGACCCCGCTCGGTTTGCGGCTTTCGGTTGGCGTAGTACGCTCGATGGGTTTGCCAGTTGGTGCTTTTTCGATGTTGGTGCGGCCGTTGGGGCGGGATATTTCAATCACCGGCGCTTCTTTGTCAATGGCCACCAGACGGCCGTTGTTGCCGGTGCCGTTGTTCAGCCGGGCATAACCGTTATTGATGGTAGTGCCGCCGCGGCGCGGGCCGGTATAGGTTTGCGGGCGGTGGCCGTTGTAGCCTCCGTTGTTGTTGTTATAATAGTAGTTGTTGTTCACCCACACGTTGCCGTAGTAGGGGTTGCAACCGTTCCACGTCCAGTAAGGATCGTAGTAGTAGTTGTTCCACACATAGGGATTGTTCCACGCATTCCAGCCGCCGTAGCCGCCGAAACCGACACTCCAACCCGTCCAGCTATTCCAGCCAAAACCATAGTTCCCCCATGGATTGTATGGATTCCAGGCATTCCAACGCTGCCAGCGTTGCCAGCGGCGCCACCTCCAGTAATCATTGTAACCGTAGGTATAAATGGAAGCGCCCGGCAGGAAAAATGGGTCGTAATAATAAAGGTCAACGAAAAGCGGATCGTAGTAATCAACTCCATACGCCGGGCGATGAAAACGCCGGATGCGCGACGAATATTCGTACGCGTAGTCGTCTTCTTCATAATACTCGTCATCGCCGTCGTAGCGGCGTGTGACATTGTTCGGTTCATCGTATGTTTCCTCGTACTTCGGCACAGGCTTGTTGTCTGTGGACGGGTCGTAGTAGAGATCGTCCTGTGCATTGGCCGGCAAATTCAGCGCCAGCACGAACAGAGCAGGAAGTATCCGGATCAATGAATTATTCTTTACTTTCATGGTGTGAGAAATTTTGTTGCGCGTGTTCCGGTGCGCAATGTTTGCAGGGTCAAAGATAGCAGCCTTGCGCACTTATTTTGGTTAAAGGTACTTTAAAGTGCCCCTCTCAGAGCCGTTAAAGTTCGCTTAATTCACCGAAGGTACTGCGATTGATTGTTAAATTTTTTATGATCTGACAAATTTCGACTCCGAAAGTTACGAGCGGACAACGGATTTAACCCTCATTTAACCAAAAAACGGAGAATGGTGGACGGTCGTACTCTGTAATGAGGTCCCTGGAAAAATTTGAGATTTGTAGGGCAACTTTTGGAACAATTCGGCCTTTTGTCCCCTACATTTCGCCGCTGAAAAACCACTCACTTTCATCTCTGACTTTTTCACGGCATGCAACAATCGAAAAACACTTCCTCCCGGCGTTCATTCGTCAAGAAAATTGCCGCCGGAGCCGCCTTGCTGGGCACTTCCGGCCCGGCCATCCTCTACGGGAAAAACGAAGCCGAACAAGTGGCGCTTTCCCGCCAAAACCGCTTCTCTGCTAACGACAACATCCAGATCGCCCTCATCGGCGCGGGCGGCATGGGGGTAGAAGATACCAAAACGGCCCTGCAGGTGCCGGGCACTAAACTCGTCGCCGTGTGCGACCTGTACACGGGCCGGCTTGGCGAAGCCAAAGAACGCTGGGGAAAAGACCTTTTCACCACTAAAGATTACCGCGAGATACTCGATCGCCAGGACGTGGATGCCGTCATCATTGCCACACCCGACCACTGGCACAAACAAATTTCGGTGGACGCGCTAATGAAAGGCAAAGGCGCTTATTGCGAAAAACCGATGGTGCAAAACGTAGCGGAAGGCCCCGCCGTCGTGCAGGCGCAGCAAAAAAGCGGCAAAACCTACCAGGTGGGCAGTCAGGGACTGAGCTCGCTCGGCAATGAAAAAGCAAAAGAACTCTACGAAAGCGGCGCCATCGGCCAACTCATTTACGCTGAAGGATTCTGGGCACGCAACTCACCCACCGGCGCGTGGCAATACGCCATTCCTGCCGACGCTTCGCCCGAGACAGTGGACTGGGATCGCTACATCGCCAACACCACCAAACGCTCCTTCGATCCCCTGCGCTTTTTCCGCTGGCGCAACTACCGCGACTACGGCACGGGCGTATCGGGCGACCTGTTCGTACACTTGTTCTCCAGCCTGCACTTCGTCACCAGCTCGATGGGCCCCAACAAGGTGATGGCCACGGGCGGCCTGCGCTACTGGAAGGACGGCCGCGAAGTGCCCGACGTGTTATTGGGCATGTTCGACTACCCGGAAACCAAGGCGCACCCGGCGTTCAACCTGTCGCTGCGCGTCAATTTTGTGGACGGCACTTCCGGCAGCACTTACCTGCGCATGGTGGGCAGCGAAGGCGCCATGGACGTCACCTGGGACGACGTGTTCCTCCGCAAAAACCTCACTTCCGACCCGATGGATGCCTTTATGTCGGCCAAAAGCAACGAATTCGACAAAGCACTCGGCGCACGGAAAAAAATGCTGCCACCCAAAGAGGTGCATTACAAGGTGGAAGAAGGGTATCTGGGCGCGCACTATGACCATTTTACACACTTCCTCGAAGGCGTACGCAACGGCAAACCTGTGGTGGAAGACGCTGTATTCGGCTACCGCGCCGCAGCGCCGGCGCTACTGTGCAACGACAGTTATTTCGAGGAAAAAACGGTGCGGTGGGACCCGGTGGCGATGAAGAAGATGTAAAGCATCGTCATTTTTTTAGATTTTTCAACCACGTTTAATTTCAAAATCAATGGACAAACTGTTTGTTTTTTCATTCATAATGTTGGCTATTACAGGCTGCTCTCCCAAACTCAACACTCTCACCGACGCCGAACAAAAAGCCGGCTGGCAACTGCTTTTCGACGGCGTCTCTACCAAAGGCTGGCACACCTACGGCGCCAAAGAAGTACGCGGCTGGGAAGTGAAGGGCGGCGAACTCATCGCCCTCGGCCAGGCTGGCCATGAAGGCTCTGCCAACGACATCGTGACCGAACGCGAGTTCGAGAATTTTGAATTGTCACTCGAATGGAAAATTTCGCCGACCGGCAACAGCGGCATCTTTTTCAACGTCGTGGAAGACCCGAAAAAATACGCGACCGTGTACGCCACCGGCCCCGAATACCAGCTGGTGGACGATATCGGTTTTCCCGAAAAATTGGAAAACTGGCAAAAATCAGCGGCCAACTACGGTATGCACCCGCCGTCCCGCTCGGTCATTAAGCCCGTCGGTGAGTACAACCACACCCGCCTTGTCGTCAACAAAGGCCATGTCGAGCACTGGCTCAACGGCGTAAAAGTGGTGAAATACCAACTCTGGACGCCCGAATGGGAAAAATTGATCAAAGCCGGCAAATGGAGCGAGTTTCCCGGCTACGGTCGCTCCAAACGCGGTCGTATCGCCTTACAGGATCACGGCAGCAAAATATGGTTCAGGAACATCAAAATCAGAGAATTATGAGACAGACATCCATTTATATATTGCTCGCAGCAAGTATTTTCTCGGCCTGTTCGGGCGCGAAAAAGACCGCTGCCGACGGCATTTCTCTTTTCAACGGCAAAGACCTCTCAGGTTGGAAAATCTACGGCACGGAGAAATGGTACGTGGACCAGGGCGAACTCGTGTGCGAGAGTGGGCCCGACAAAGGTTACGGCTACCTGGGTACCACGACGCAATACAAAGATTTCGACCTCACCCTCGAATTCAAACAGGAAGCCAACGGCAACAGCGGCGTGTTTTTCCGCTCCTTCATCGAAGGCACCAAGATCACCGGTTGGCAAGCGGAAGTCGCACCACCGGGTCAGCATACAGGCGGCATTTATGAATCCTACGGGCGCGGTTGGCTGATCCAGCCGGCAGCAGGATCGGATCAATCACTCAAAATGGGCGACTGGAACACCCTGCGCGTCCGGGTATTGGGCGACCAGGTGATCACCTGGCTCAACGGCCACCCTATGATCACCTTAAGGGACGAAAAAATCGGAAAGGCAACCGGCCAGATCGCTCTGCAGATACATGACGGCGGCGGTATCAAAGTGCATTGGCGGAATATCAGGCTGAAAGAATTGAACCAATAACCCATCACCCGTTACTGATAACCAATAACTAATGCTCAGTTGGCTCAGCAAATTGATCCTAAAATTATGGGGCTGGAAGATTACCGGCCACTATCCCGAAGAATTGGCAAAAGTCATCATTGCCGTAGCGCCGCATACGTCCAATTGGGATTTTCCAGTGGGTGTGCTCGTCAATAGCGCTGGCAAATTTAATGCAAACTACGTAGGCAAACACACCATTTTTCGCTGGCCGTTCGGGGCGTTCTTCCGCTGGTTGGGCGGCATCCCGGTAGACCGGTCTAAAAGCCATAACTTTGTGGTAGCTATCGTAAAGGCTTTCAAACGCGAGCCCCGTATGCACCTCGTGTTGGCGCCCGAAGGCACACGTAAAAAAGTGCCCAGGTTCAAAACCGGTTTTTACCACATCGCCCGGCTGGCAAGTGCGCCGATCTGTCTGTGTACTTTCAATTGGGCCCAAAAAGAAGTGCATTTCGATCCTCAACTTTTTTACCCGACCGACAACGAAGAAGCCGACATCGCATACATCTGGAACTATTTTAAAGGTATCCCGGGCAAAAATCCGGAACAAGGCATCATATAAGTGTTTGAGTGTTTGAGTGTTTGAGTATGGGAGTGTGAAAGTAGCCCCACTCAAACACTCAAACACTCAAACACTCAAACACTCAAACACTCAAACACTCATAAAAACTTGGGTATCAAAGCATTCGCGCCGGCAACGGTCGGCAACATTGGAGTAGGATTCGATATCTTGGGGCTGGCGCTGGAGCGACCGGGCGACGAAGTGATCGCCCGTAAAAGCGATACGCCGGGGCTGCGCATCACCAGGATCACGGGACACGGCGGAAAATTGCCCTATGAACCTGAAAAAAACACTGCCGGCGTCGCTGCCCTGCGCCTGCTCCAGCATTTGGGCGAAGCCGGACGCGGCATCGAACTGGAAATCCACAAAAAAATGCCGTTCAGCAGTGGCTTGGGCAGCAGTGCCGCCAGTGCGGTAGCGGCTGCATTGGCAGTGAGCGAACTGCTGCGCACGGGCCTGAGCAAACGCGAACTCCTGCCTTTTGCCTGCGCCGGTGAAGAAGTGGCTACCGGCAGTTTTATCACCGACAACGTAGCGCCTTCCATGATCGGCGGCATCGTACTCATCCGCGACGGCGCCACCCTCGATGTGCACCGCCTGCACGTGCCGCGCGGCCTCTACGTGGCGGTCGTCTATCCGCATGTGGAAGTGACGACCAAAAGCGCCCGCGCCATGCTTCGACCCGAAGTGCCAATGGACAAATTTGTGCGCCAAAGTGCCAACGTGGGCGGCTTCATCGTCGGGCTTTTCAATGGCGATATCGGTCTGATCGGACGTAGCCTGAAGGACGAGATCATCGAGCCACAACGCGCCGGGCTGATCCCGGGGTTTTACGACGTCAAAGAAGCAGCCATGATCGAGGGCGCATTGGGTTGCAGTATTTCCGGCGCCGGCCCCTCGGTTTTCGCCCTGTGCGCCAATAGCCTGGTAGCGGAAAATGCCGCGCTCGCCATGCAAAAAGCATTTGCGAACCACCGGGTGGAAAGTGAAATTTTCCTTTCGCCAGTCAATCAGGAAGGGGCGGTGATCTGCTGATTTCAAACGACCTTAAACTTTCGATTTCCAATGGATCTGCGCCAACACCTTACACTCTTCATTTTGCCGGCGATCTTGGTCAGCAGCAATTGCCAGCAATCCCCCAGCCTGAACCTTATTCCTCAGCCGCTTTCGACGACACTTGCCAGCGGCAGTTTTGCGCTGAGAGCCGATACCCGCATCTACATCCCGGAAGGAAGGGAAGACTGGAACACTGCCGCTCAGTATTTTATCGCACTGGCAGGTCAAAGCACTGGCACACAACCGGAAACTTTGCCTATTCAAAAAGCAACAGATGCTCCACTACAAAATGCCATTTATTTTTTGCCCGATGAAAAAATCACACACCCGGAAGGATATAAGTTAGAAATCACTCCTCAAAACATCTTCATCCGCGCCCGTACTGCTGCCGGTGCCTTTTATGCAGTGCAAACACTGCGGCAATTGTTCCCACCCGAATTCAACGGCGCCCAGTCACCCGAAATTTCCAAAAAGATGGATTGGCAGGCCCCTTGCTGCACCATCGAAGACGCGCCGCGTTTCTCCTACCGGGGTCTTCACCTCGACGTGGGCCGCCACTTTTTCCCGGTGTCTTTTATCAAAAAATACATTGACCTGCTCGCAGTGCACAAACTCAATACTTTTCACTGGCACCTCACCGAAGACCAGGGCTGGCGCATCGAGATCAAAAAATACCCCGAATTGCAAACCGTTGCCGCTTGCCGCAGGGAAACGCTCATCGGTCACTACTCCGACCAGCCGGAACGCTACGACGGCAAACCATACTGCGGCTACTACACCCAGGAAGAGGTAAAGGAAATCGTGGAATATGCCCGCCAGCGGTTTGTGACCATTGTTCCCGAAATCGAAATGCCTGGCCATGCGCTGGCGGCGTTGTCGGCATACCCGGAGTTGGGCTGCACAGGCGGTCCTTATGAAGCGGCCACAAAATGGGGCGTTTTTGAAGACGTTTTTTGCGCGGGCAATGAAAAGACGTTTGAATTTCTGGATGGCGTATTGGACGAAGTATGCACCTTGTTTCCTGGCGCCTATGTCCACATCGGCGGCGACGAATGCCCCAAAACACGCTGGGATGCCTGCCCGAAATGCCAAAAACGCATGAAGGACGAAAGTTTGAAGGACGGCCACGCGCTCCAGAGTTATTTCATCCACCGCGCGGAGCAGATGCTCAACAAACGCGGCAAAAAATTCATCGGCTGGGACGAGATTCTCGAAGGCGGTCTGGCGCCCTCGGCTACCGTGATGAGCTGGCGCGGAACGGAAGGTGGTATCGCAGCCGCAAAAGCGGGCCACGATGCCATTATGACGCCTGCTTCGCACGTCTATCTCGACTACTATCAAAGCGATCCGGCGACAGAACCTGTTGCCATCGGCGGTTTTTTGCCGCTTGAAAAAGTATACAGTTACGAGCCGGTACCGGCAGAATTTACGCCGGAAGAAGCCGCGCGCATCATCGGCGTACAAGGAAATGTGTGGACGGAATATATGCAAACTCCGGACTACGTGGAGTATATGGCTTACCCACGCGCCTGCGCCCTCGCCGAGATCGCCTGGTCGGCAAAAGAGAAGAAGGACTGGCCGGATTTTGCCCGCCGCCTGCAGACGCAATTCAACCGGCTGGACGCGATGAAGGTAAACTACGCGAAAAGTTACTATGACGTATCCACCTCATTTTCAAACGGAAAAGTAAAATTAGAAGCAATTGACCCGGCGCTTCGGATTCGATATACGACGGATGGTTCGGAACCCTCAGCGTCTTCCAAAATCTTCGACGACCCGTTTCCGATTTCAAAAAATACAACGGTAAAAGCGGCGGTTTTCGACGGAAAAAAACGAATGGGCAAAGTGCGCAAGGTGGAATACCTCGTGCACAAAGCGAGCGGCAAACCTTACTCCATGCCGCGCATCCCCGACAAATACACAGGCGGCGAGCAATATGCCCTGACCAACGGCGTGACCGGCAGCATCAAAACATGGGGCAACTGGGTCGGGTTGGTCAACCGCGACATTGATCCGGTGATTGATTTCGGCATGCCGACGGCGTTCAGCCGCGTCACGACGCATTTTGTCAACAGCAAAGTATCCTGGATTTATCCGCCACGCGGGGTGGAAGTGTATGTGTCCGATGACGGCCAAAATTTTAAGTTGCTGGTCTCCAAAGAAATACCGGCAGAAACGATGAACGGCATCACGGTGGAAACGGTGCAATTGGATACGCCCGGCGCGAAAGGACGCTACCTGAAATTTGTGGCAAAGACTTTCGGCGTGATCCCGGAAAATGCGGCGGGGGCGGGAAACGGGGCGTGGTTGTTCCTCGACGAGGTAGTGGTAGAATAGTTTTTTAACAATACATTAGTGGCGGAAAACCGGCGTGGATGCGTCTGCACAACTTTGCCGGCATTTACCCTGCTTTAACTAACAACCTAAATCGGAAAAAATGAAAAACGCTCTCTTCTTAGCCCTGTTTTTCTTTTCGGCCCTTGTTGCCCCCAACCGCGCTTCAGGACAAGTAACTCCCCAAGATTCCACCCAACTGCACATCATCCGAACCAACGACGACAATGAGTATATCGGTCGCATTTTATCCCAGGACGCTTTATCTGTCACCTTGAAAACGGACAATTTAGGAACGATCACCATTCAAAAGAAAAACATCAAAAGCATCGTCCCGATGGAAAAAGGGCAGATAGTGGGAGGGGAATACTGGTTCGAAAATCCGCACTCCACCCGTTACTTTTTTCAGCCGAATGCCTACGGATTGCGGCGCGGTGAAGGATACTACCAGAATACCTGGATTTTCCTGAACCAGGTCAGTTACGGCGTTTCCAACAACTTTACCATCGGAGCAGGCATGATCCCGATTTTTTTGTTTGGCGGCGCAGCCTCGCCTTTCTGGATCACGCCGAGGGTGACGGTGCCTGTGGTCAAGGATAAGTTCAATATCAGCACCGGCGCTTTTATCGGGACGATATTGGGTGAAGACACCGACGGGCCCTTCGGAGTGGCTTATGGCAACGCGTCGGTTGGCAGCCGCGAGCGCAACCTCACAGTAGGTATTGGATATGGCTTTGCCGGCGGCGAATGGTCGGATACACCCGCCCTGTCTCTGAGCGGCATGGTACGCGCCAGCAAAAAATTCGTATTCATGATAGAAAACTTCTTTCTGGATGCCGGAGATGAGACAGTGGCCCTTTCTTTTCTTGGCGGCAGGTTCATAGGACGAAAAATTGCCGTGGATGCTGCCCTGGTCATTCCGGTTTCCGAACTGGAAGGCAGTTTCGTGGCAGTGCCCTGGCTGGGTCTCAATGTGCCGTTTGGCACCAGGAAGTGATGCGCCGGTGACGGACCGGTGTCAGCGTATTTTGTCCATTAATTCAACTACAAACATCTTCTTTGTGGAAACTTCCAATCCGGCATCTCCTGTCCCGCCTACCTCGGTCACGGTACCCAAAAACGACAAACGCACCATTACCGGCTGGGCTTTTTTCGACTGGGCCAACAGCGCCTATGCCCTCGTCATTACGGTCGCCATATTTCCCGGTTATTTTCTCGAACTGACCAATGATACGTTGAATGTGTTCGGGCTGCGCATGTCCGACAGCACACTGTATGCCTGGAGCATTGCGCTCGCTTACCTTGTGATCGCCGCACTCTCTCCCCTGCTTTCCGGCATTGCCGACTACGGCGGTAAAAAGAAGGTGTTTCTGCGCTTTTTTACCACTTTGGGCGCCCTGGCTTGCATCTCGCTGATGTTTTTTACCAGTATGCAAACGCTGTGGGTCGGCGTCACGGGGTTTATCCTGGCGACGGTCGGTTTTGCCGGCGGTATCGTTTTTTACAACTCATTTCTGCCGCTCATCGCTACCGAAGATCGCTACGACGATGTGAGTGCTAAAGGGTTCAGTTACGGATTTGTCGGAAGTGTCATCTTGCTGATTGCCAATCTGATCATCATCATGAACTACGAATGGTTCGGCTTTCCCGACGGTCTGCGGGCTGTTCCGACCGCTTTCGTTATGGTGGGCTTGTGGTGGATCGGCTTCGCCCAGATACCCCTGCGCCGCCTGCCCGATGATATGACGCCCACTACCCGTGAAAACCTGCTGACAAAAGGCTATCAGGAGATCAAAAAAGTGTGGCGCATCGTAAGAGGGGATTCCAATACACTCGCTTTTCTGTTCGCATTTTTCTGCTACAATGCCGGGGTGCAGGCCGTGCTTTTTCTGGCGTCGACTTTTGCGGAAAAAGAACTGCATTTCAACACCCAGAAACTCATATTCCTGGTGCTCATACTCCAGATCGTCGCCATCGGCGGCGCGTGGGCCTCAGCTAAGTTATCGGGCAAAAAGGGAAACAAGTTTTCCATTATGATAATGCTCCTCATTTGGACGGGCATTTGTATCACCGGCTATTTTGTGGAAACCGGCCTCGACTTTTACCTCCTGGCTGCTGCGGTCGGCCTGGTGATGGGGGGCATTCAATCCCTGTCGCGGGCGACATACGCCAAGTTGTTGCCCGAAAACACCCCCGATACAGCGTCTTTTTTCAGTTTTTACGACGTGATGGATAAGGTTTCCACCGTTGCCGGCACTTTTGTTTTCGGTTTTGTGGAAAACCTCACCGGCGGCATGCGCAACAGTGTGGCGGCCCTGGCTGTATTTTTCGTGCTGAGTCTGATCGTTTTAGTTACCGTAAAAATTAAAAGAATGTCGTCAAATGCGTCCACTGTATCAATCAATTGAAAATCATTCCCCTCACACCGTATGGATTTCACCCGGCTCTTCGAAATTCTTGAATACCAGCAACATCGCTACCCGCAGCAGGTGGCGTTAGCCGGTCGCGAACGCGGGAGTTGGAAGACCTGGAGCACCGCCGAAGTGCTCGCCGGACGCGACCGCCTGAGCGCCGGATTGCTCCACCTTGGCTTGCATAAAGGCGATCGGATAGGTATACTGGCCCACTGCGGCAGCCCGCAATGGACGATGGCCGATGCGGCCATGCTGCAGATTGGCATCGTGCCGGTGCCGATACACTCGACTGCCCGTCCGGATGAAATTGCCCATATTGCGCGGGACACGGGAATGCGCGGTTGTTTTGTCAGTAATCCGGATATGCTGGATAAGATAAGGGCTGCCGGAATTTCCCCGGACTTCTTTTTCACATTTGAAGAACAGGAAAACAACAACACATTGGCCGGAGAGCATTCCGTCGTCCCGATCACCTGGAACACTTTGCTGCGTGAACCGGACCAACAGCAACGCGACAAAATTCAATACCTCCGCGACGGCATCCGGGAAAGCGACCTGGCGACTTTGCTCTACACTTCCGGCACCACCGGCCAACCCAAAGGTGTGATGCTCACCCATGCCAATATCGTCAGCAACGTCAAATCCGTGCTCGCCATCGTCCCCGTCGGCCCGGAAGTGACGGCGATGAGTTTTTTGCCGTTGAGCCACATTTTTGAGCGCATGGTCACGTATGTCTATCAAGCCGCCGGCACCCCTGTGTGGTATGCGGATGCGGTAGAAAATCTGCCGCACATCCTGCCAGAAGTACGCCCGCACATTTTCACGGCAGTACCGCGCATACTCGAGCGCATGCATGAGCGCCTGCTGGAAGAACGCAACAAATCCGGGATTTTAAAGCGCAAAATCCTCGATTGGGCCATCGCCCTCGGCGAGCGTTTCCCCTATTCGGGCGGCCAGGCGATGCCGGCCGATTACCGGCTCAAACGCCTGGTAGCCGACTTGCTGGTGTTCAGGCATTGGCGCAAAAGAATGGGTGGACGCATCCGCTATATCGCCGTTGGCGCGGCGGCACTCCAGCCCCGCCTGGGCAGGCTTTTTTCCGCCGCTCATATTGATGTACGCGAAGGCTACGGACTCACAGAGACCAGTCCGGTCATTGCTTTCAACCGCTTCGAGCCGGGCGGTGTGCATTTCGGTACGGTAGGCATTCCCGCGCCCGGAATGGAAGTGCGTATTGCCGATCCCGACGAACAGGGCGAAGGGGAAATCGAAGTGCGCGGCCCCAACGTGATGGAGGGTTACCTGAACTTGCCCGACGAAACGGCCGTCCGCTTTACTGCCGACGGTTGGTTCAAAACGGGAGATCTGGGCACATTCGAGTTCAAGCGTTTTTTAAAGATCACCGGACGAAAGAGTGAGATTTTTAAAACTACCACCGGCAAATTTGTGGCGCCGGCTTTTGTAGAACAACAACTGACGTTATCGCCGTTCATCAGCCAGGCAATGGCCACCGGACTGAACCGGCCTTTTGTCGGCGCGCTTATCGTGCCCAATTTTGACATGCTGGAGGAATGGTGCAGAGAAAACAAGGTGCACTGGACGGCGCCGCAATACATGATCTTAAATCCCAAAATACAAAAACTGCTTCGCCAGGAAATTGAACGCATCAACGAAGAGCGGCTCGGCACGATCGAAAAAGTGCGGGCGTTTCAGTTGCTCCACGAGCCCTGGACATCTGAAAGCGGGATGCTGACGCCGACGCTGAAGTTGCGCCGGGAGGTGATACACCAGCAATTTGCGGAAGAGATCGAAAAAATGTTCCAATAAGCTGTGCCCTCCTGCGCCCCTGCCAGCCGAAGCTTGGCGGGCAGGAAGGCTACGGCGGGCAAACCTGCTGCTGCTACAGTAAGTACCGTTCTTTCAACACATTCATATGATGTATCTGATGCCCGATGATCACAAAAAACAGTGCTCGCGGCGTCATTTTCCAGCCGCTGGCGGTACCAAGGAATCTGGACTGTTCTTCTGTACATTGGGCTAAAAGAAACAGCGTGTTGTCGCGCACGACTTTCCATTCTTTCAGCAAGTCCTTTATGGTGCGTTTGGAGGCGTCAACGTCTTCCATCCAGATGTCCTGATTGAAGCCCGGCAAAGCGATGCGGTCGCCGCGCATAAACGACAGGGTTCTGTATGCAAACACGCGTTCTGCATCAATCAGGTGGATGAGCATTTGTTTGATGGTCCACTTGCCGGGCGCATAAGCATAGTCGCCCATTTCTTCCGGCAATCCGGAAAGCAATTGCTGGATTTCTTTGAATGTTTTTTTCAACAGGCTTTGGGCCGTTCCACGCGAAGGCACCACTTTCAGGTAAGTTTCATGGAAAGGGGCGTACTCACCTTTTTTCGGTCGTTTCATAAAAAGAGCGATGCGTTTGTTTTCATAGTGAAAAAATCTGTTGCGGGGCTTTATCTGCCTGCCGTGAGTTTTTCTACGACCGTGAATAATTCGGCGACTCCCGCGTGATGATGATATTGTGGGGATGGCTTTCTTTCATGCCCGCATTGGTGATCTTAACGAATTGGGCTTTTTGCTGCAATTCCTCCACCGTCGCTGCGCCGCAGTACCCCATACCCGCCCGCAGACCACCAATGTACTGCACCATCACTTCCTGCAGGGTGCCTTTGTACGGCACGCGGCCTTCGATGCCTTCGGGCACGAGTTTTTTGATGTCGTCCTCCACATCCTGAAAATAGCGGTCTTTCGAGCCTTGTTGCATGGCGCCAAGACTGCCCATGCCGCGGTAGGATTTGAATTTCCTGCCGTCGAAAATAATGGTTTCGCCCGGCGATTCTTCTACTCCGGCAAACAGCGAACCAGCCATGATGGTGCTCGCGCCGGCTGCAAGCGCCTTCACAATGTCGCCGGTGTAGCGGATGCCACCATCGCCGATGATGGGCACGCCGGAGCCCTCGATCGCCTGTGCGGCGTTGAAAATAGCCGACAGTTGCGCTACTCCCACACCGGCCACGATGCGGGTGGTACAGATACTGCCCGGACCGACACCAACTTTCACCCCGTCCACGCCTGCATCCACGAGTGCCCGCGCGCCCTGGGCGGTTGCGACGTTGCCGCCGATGATCTGCAGTTGTGGGAATTTGAGTTTCAAGCGTTTCACCTCTTCCAGCACACCCCTGGAGTGACCGTGTGCAGTATCCACACACACAACGTCGACACCTACTTTGACCAGCGCCGATACGCGTTCCTCCACGTCGCTGGTGACGCCGACCGCCGCGCCGACTACCAGGCGGCCCAGCGAGTCTTTGCAGGCATGGGGGAAGTTCACGCCTTTCATAATGTCCTTATAGGTGATCAGTCCGACGAGGCGGTATTCGTCGTCTACTACGGGCAATTTTTCGATCTTGCGCTGTTGCAAAATATCACGGGCCTGTTCGAGCGTGGTGCCGAGTGGCGCCGTCACGAGATTTTTTTTGGTCATCAGGTCGCGTACCAGGCGGTTGCGGTCGGTTTCAAAGCGAAGGTCACGATTGGTAAGGATACCGACGAGTTTGCCTTTGCGGTCGGTGACGGGAATGCCGCCGATGCTGTATTTTTTCATCAGATCCAGCGCATCGGCAATGCGGACCTCCGGGTGAAGGGTCACGGGATCAATGATCATTCCGGCTTCGGAGCGTTTCACGGCGCGCACTTGTTCGGCCTGGTCGGCAATACTCATGTTCTTATGGATCATGCCGATACCACCCTGCCGGGCAATGGCGATGGCCAGATTTTTATCGGTTACCGTGTCCATAGCAGCAGACACAACGGGCACATTGAGACGGATGCGGCGCGTGAGTTGGCTTGAGATGTCCACCTCTCTTGGCAAAACTTCGCTATAAGCGGGTACGAGCAGGACGTCGTCGTAGGTGAGCGATTCGCCGAGGAACTTTGATTCGGCGGTCAATTTCTTCGTTTCCATGTGCAAAGGTCGGAAGAGGCGGGAAAATAAAAAGCGGTACTGCCGCAATTTTTTTTGATCACCCCTCCCGGTCACATGGTCGGGGGATTGTAATCGTCCTCATCGAAGAACACATTGACCTGTTGTACGCCGCGGGTCTGGCGGAGGGTACGCACCATTTCTTCGGTTTTGCGCGCATCGCGAAGCGTGATATGGTAGTTGCTTTCGGTGAGGTCTTCGAGCCCCACATTTTTCAAACTGACGAGTTTTAAACTCCTGCAAAAACGGGCGAGCAGGTGCGAAAGATCAGCTTGCTCGGTAGCGTGATAAATGACCTGCAATAAAAAATGCCGGCGCCGGGGCGCTCCGAAATGGGTGAATGTGAGCACAATGACCACCAAACCAGCCATTAAGGTCCCGGAGATGGCAACGGCACTCAGCCCTACGCCGCAAGCCATGCCGAGTGCCAGGGATAAAAAGATGAACACCAGATCCATCGTATCGCGGATGGCTGTGCGGAAACGAATGATGGACATAGCTCCTACCAATCCGAATGCCCGCGCAATGTTGTTGCCGATGACCATTACCACAATGGCGGCAATGATACTCAACAGCACCAGAGAATTTACAAACGTAACCGAATACGAAGGCCCCCGATAGGTCATCCGGTAAATGATGGACAATAGCAGTCCGCACACCAGAGCCACCACGAGGTTGGCTAATACGTCAGCAGAGGAGCTGGGAAAAATTGACAGATTTTGATAGTCATCAATCACGGCGCAGTCGGTTAAAGGTTACTGGTTATCGGTAATTCGCTTACCACATCATCGTATTGCAACAAAAATGCGCTTTTGGCAAAAGCGTCATTGTAACGGTTGGGATTGATAAAAGGATTGGAGTTGATCGTCCCGACATACTTGGAAGCAGGTTCTTTGCGCAGTTGAAAGCCTTCCAGAACAGGTTTGATCCAGGCCGGACAATAGCGGTTGAACTTGACTTCCATAATAAAGTAACCCGGAAAGGCGAATGTTGCACCGGCTTCATCAAATAATTTGTCTACTCCGGGATAGGCAACACTGCGCAAATGCAGATCGAAGGTCAGCCGGAAATCGTTCTCCGGATCGAGTGTGGCACCGAGAAAGGGTTCGCGTTCGTAAATGACATTCACCACAGGGCGCAGGTTGCGGCTGAGTATTTGGTAGAAAAAGCGCCGTGCGTTGTCGTGATTGCTGATCTCGCCGTTGAAGCTTTCAATTGGGACGCCTTTAAACAACTGAAGTACAACACCGTATGGAGCCTTGCAACGGTTTTTCAAAATCGGCCCTTCGTATTTTCGCTTGATCTCCATGAACACGGTGCTGTGTTCATTACCCTGATTGTAACCCCGCAGCCGGACTTTCATCCGGTGTGCAATACCGTCCACTTTGGTGTGAAACATCTCAAATCCCGGCGTGTCGAAGTAAATGCTGCGCACGGTATACATCCCGTTGGGTTGCTGTGACGCGAATCCATCGGGACGCAGGAAGGGTACGACGGCGCTGTGCAGCGCCTCGTAGTGTTTTACCGGAACGAGATATTTAAATTCGTAGCGCATTAAAGGGACTTTGGACGTTGGATTAATTGACTATTGACATTTGAAAACGGAACAGGCGTCCAATGTCCAGGGTCAATGAGTCCAACTTCCGTTGATTACCAATTAAATTTCAAAATCCGCCGCAAGTACTCGCGTTGGCTGACTTTTCCAAAATCTATCCGGCAGAGCGCGGCAACTCCTGTGCTGAGCCGGGTATTCAGGCTGTCGGGCTCGACGATCGCTGTGATGTTCGAGACCTGGCGGTTGTCCAATACTTCTATTTTCGTGCCTGTTTGGTACAAACGCGCCTGGTAGGTACGCATGGTCAGCAAATCGGTCACGTGAAAGACAGTTTCATCGTTGAGATAGGGCAAATGCTCCACTTTCACCGGGATTTGCACCACATATTCGCCGGCTTGTTGCAGGATCAACTGCTCTTCCGGAGGGGCGATGACGGGGACAACCCAGCCGTTGAACGGGGCGCGCAACACGAAGGACAAGCCCTTGCGGCGCAGAATTTCAAGCCGGTTGCGTAAACCTTTCAATTGGGCCTGGGTGACGCCAACACTCTCGGTTTTCAAACCCGTCCGCACGGTTTCCAAGTATTGTTGAGCGATACCTATCTGTACCTTAGCGAGATTATAAGCGCCCTCCGCTTCCTGATATTCCGTGTATGCGATGAGTTGTTGTTCCCAAAGCGGTTTTTTGATCTGAAATATTTTTTCTTTTTGGATCAGATCCTGTTCGGCGAAATGCAGCCGGTTTTCGGCTTCCTGCACCACCGGTGGCTTGTCGCCGGTGACGTCGGCGCGCAATTGCGCACCATAGAGGGCGAGTTGCGCTTCAATGTCCTGAATTTCTTCTTTCTGCCGGATGGAATACATACGCACAACGGTGTCGCCCGCGTGAACAAAGCGGCCGGGTGGCAGCGCGAACTGGATACTGGAAATGTCGCCCTGTTCAAACTGGTAAGCATCGATCTGGCTGGTGGCGCCAAGTCGGTAGTCGCGAACAACAGAGGTTATGCGACCGGTCTGGTCTTGCAGCAACTGCCATTCCTGTGCGGGATAGACCCTCCCTACACTTTCTGCAGCGAAGGGAATCTCCATAGGAATCCAGAGCGAAGCCAGCAAAATGCCGAGGATTAACAACCCGCCGAGCAGCCGTTTCACGTCGTTTCTCAAAGTAGTTAAGGTTAGGAAAATGAGGGTATTACCCGTAATCGGTTAAAGTTGGTCAAGGGAGTCAAAATTCAAGCCAATTGTTTCGTGAAATGGGTGATCGCAAGCGATTCGCATGAATCATGTTTTTATTGATCCACCTTTACCAGTTTGATCGTTTTTTTAAATCCACCTGCAGTGAAATGCAACCAGTACATTCCCGGCGCAAGTTGGTATTTTCCCAAATCGAGGTTGAGTGAGTGGGCGCCTTCGCCCCAATACGCAGCAGATGGCGTCAGGGTTGCGTTCACATCGCCCAAAATCGAATGCAAGGTTACGGACACTTTAGATTTTTCCGGCAAGTAATAATCGAGTAAAAGGTTATTGGCAAAGACCGTCGGCCAGGCAGCCACGCGCGGCATGGCGCCCGGTTGAGCAGGCTCTCCGGTTGCGACGGTGGACTTGAAATGAGCGACAATGGTATCGGCTGTCGTCAGGTCGAGTTTGACGACGGGTGAAGCCGGATCGTCAAAGACATGATTGGTTGCCGTCCATTCTGCAAACTCGAAGTCGGAGTTGGGCGCCGGTATGGCTGACAATTTCAAATCCACCCCGCCGAAGAAGTTGGCGCTGACCGGGAATTGATCGTATGTCAGGGTATTGGCCTTGATAGCGCCTGCGCCGGGCGGGTCTACGATCAATACGGTAGCGTGGGGGCCGTTCAGGTCATAACATTCGTTGAGGCCATCGGCGAGGGCTTCGCAGCGGATGCTGATGAAATCGCGGAGATCGCTGGCATTTTGCTGCCATTCGTCGTAATTGCCATACCAGCGTTCGGCGTGTTGCGCCATTTCGGGCTGGATTTTGGCGATGATGCTGTCCAGATAACTCAACATGTTCTCACAACCGAACACCGTATTCCACAAGTCAGCCTGGCGTGTAATGTAATATTGGTCGAATACCGGGTTTTCCCGCAATTTATTCAGCACCTGGATGTGGCCTTCAGGGTCCTGCCAACCCGAGAGTTGTTCGGGATTGCAGGGATCGGCGTAGGGGCTAAGGTCTGGAATGCCGGTATAGTTGATGTAGTGATCGAAGGTGGCGTCGTTGTCCCACAGAATATAACCCCATTTCTGATGACCTCCTTCCGGATTGAAGCCCCGCCACCAGCCGGTATTCCAGTTGAGCCAGTCGGAACAAACCGTGAACGAGTTGACGATGACATAGTCTACCAAGCTCTCATAATCGTATTGATCGGCGACGTAATGAAAATTTGCCGGATTCGACATGTCATTGGAAGTAATGAAGTTATACAAATTCTCCCAGTCGTCGAGGGCCTGGTTGCCGCCGTATTCCGCCCAGGTACTGCCCCAGGTTTTAATGAACTGAATGTCGTATTTGTCCTGGTTGTAGTAAAATTCCGTGTAGTCGTGGTCGTCGGGGCGCTCCCGCAGGTCGTATACACCCCAATATGCTCCATTCAGGTAAATGATACATTTTTCGCTGCGGCGCACGTCCACGTGGAGATGGCCCCTTTCGGCAAGATCGTGGATATAGGCATCGCGGATATGAGCGCTACCTTCATTCTGAGGGTGGTTGCCGGCGGGATAATTGTCGTCGCCGGCGGCGCGCAGAATGAGGCGTTGGTATTCGTCGCGGTCGGAGTATTTGAAAATCTTCTCTTCTATAGCGCTGTTGTAGCCCATTTCATCGCGGCTCACCCAGTCCATGCTGCGTTGGTCATTGGCCCAGGAATCCTGGCCGTGTTCGTTCAGTTCCCCGTAGGTCCGGGCTTTGCGGTCGCCGTCGGTGGCGAAATATTCGATAGAGCCATGGGGACGCAGCGACGCGTCGCCGTTGGCAAGTTCCTGTACGCCGTCGGCGCCGATGGAGACCACGATCAGCGAGTGCGATACATTTACAAAGTAGGTATTGTATTGAACGAAGCTGGGCAAGATCAACGGATTGTTGCTGAAAGTGGCGGCTTTCAATACAGTAGTCTGCGACAAAGTGAGCGGTTCGCCGTAAACCGGCGACAGCCCGTCCGGTTCCGTTCCGTCGGTCGTATAGCGGATCACAGCATTCGGTTCGGCAGTGGAAAGTGCTACCGTCACCGAGTCCTCGTAAAAACCCGCCGGTTGGTCCACCACCGGACGGGCAGCAAAACCGATATAGGCTGGCAAACCGTCGTTGGCAGCGCCCGGACTTGGCTGGGTAAATATCCCCCATCCTGCCGAACCGTCGGTCAGGCGCCCAACGGATTGGTGCAGTTTGGTGGTCAATATCTCCAGATCGTTGAAAACCAAACCATTGGATTCGGAAAGAACGATGTGTTCCGGGTTGTTTTTGGTTTGCGTCAGTTTGAAATTGGTATGGAACGGCGAACCCGGCAAGGCTTCATTGCGCCCCGAGGTGAACACGATCAGATAGCCTTTGGCAGGGATGGTCGCGCCGGCAGGGAATTGCCATTTTTGAGGTTCGTCTTCGTCGTCGCTCAGATAGTAGCCGCCGATGTCAGCGGGCATATCGGCCGTATTGTACAATTCGATCCAGTCTTCGTATTTGCCGTATTGATCCGGGAATTGGCTCAGGTTGGCACAGGAATATTCGTTGACGACAACTTGTGCGCACAGTGATAAAGCCGAAGCGGTAAGGAGGAGGGTAAAAACAGATTTTTTCATTGTGAAGAATATGTGAATATTTGATTGTGCCGAAGCCATTCTCCCTTTGCGCTCACTTTGCCAGGTAGGCTGTCTGAAAAGCCATCAAGCGTCATCATACAAGTCTCTGGATGATGCTTGATGGCTTTTCAGACGATCCCGGAAGTATCGAACGGGGAACGATCTACCTGATCACACTAACCACTTGCGTCGCCCGATCCGCTATATTCAGAAAATAAATGCCGGAAGGCAAATTTTTCAAACTAAGCCGGGCGGTACGCTCATCTTGCCTGTCCACTCGTATTACCTGGTGTCCCAACGCATCAGACAACCGGATCAGGCCCAGGGGTTGGTCGGATGTTATGCTCAAATTGTCAAATGCAGGATTGGGGAAAATTTTCAACGAAGCATCCTCCGTTGGCTCGAAAGCAGGGATGGTCAGCGAATTGACCGCATTGAAAGTGCGCGGCATAAAGACGAACGGCCCCGTTCCGTTGGGATACCGTCCGTAAGTAGTGTCCACGTGTTGGGGGCCGAAGGTCAGGCTGTCAATCACGCCGGTGGTGCCGTTGGAAAGCATGAGAAATTCCCCCCCATTGCTCAGTTTGAAACTGGCGTGAAGCGGGCCCTGCGACTGATCTTCGTCGGCCCAGACGATGAGGAAACCTTTGGCCGGGATGGTCGTTCCGAGTGGGAACAACCATTTGTCCGGTTTGGTCGCATCGTCGGTGAGGTACAGGCCGGTCATGTTGATGGGTATATCAGAATTGTTGTACAATTCGATCCAGTCCTCGTGTTGACCCACTTCATCTACCTCCGCGTTCGTATTGCTGGCCAGGAATTCATTGATCACCAGGTCGCCCACATTGGGATTGGCGGGATTTAAAGTTGCGGTATAAAACTCGTGTTCAGCGCGTTGCGGAGAAAACATCCCGGCATTCGCATTTTCTGCATACACGTAATACTGCCCCACCAGTCCGTTGTAAGGGAACGATTGGCCGTATTTACCGTCGCCTGCCGTACCGTCGTGGTGCTGACCGTCGTCCCACATTTGCAGACTCTGGAAAATGCGGGAAGAATCGTAGCGGTAATAAAGCGTAACCGTCGTAGCGTTCGAAACGTTGGCTGTCACATACACTTCGCCGTCCCACAAATCCGACACGTTGGAAATGGAAGGTGGTGTGGCCGTAAAATTGGCATTATTGCTCAGGAAGTTATAGCGACCGGTCATCAGATCGGTAATTCCTGGCACCTGGCTGGCAAGGTCGTTTTGGTTGACGGCCTGGTCAATATTGCTGACAAATTGCGCATTGGAATAAAACTTCTTGTCGTCGGCCAGCACATCAGCGGAGATAAGTGCCTGAAGTTGGAGTGCACGCGGGCGGTACAACATGGTGCTGGCAAAATTTTCCTGCAGGATGGTCCGCATATGCGCCAGGTACATCCGTTTGTAGGTGGGATTTTGCAACAGGCTTTGAATGAGCGGGCGAAAACTGTTGTTGGCCTGCGCCAGGGGGTCGAGTTGTTTCATTTGCTGAATGGTCATCAACTGGCTGCCATCGAGGTTATTGAAGCCGCCGAAGCTCATGTTCAAATCCCACACCACGGGCAGCCAGCGGTCATTTTTGTCCTGGTATAGGTAGTAATTCTGTGCAAAAACGCCCGTATAAGAGTCAAGGTTGACAAATACATTGTTGAACGCGATCATCCAAAGGGCGCGGTCCACATCAATCACGCGGTGTACTTTGTTCGGATAATTGGTCAGGGTGTCCATCAGACCCAAAAACTGAGCCCAGCCATAGTCCGATTTGAGTTCATAACGATCGTAATAAAATGCGCTGTCGGTAATGTGATCTTCGTCGAGTTTCAGATCGGCGTGCCCATTCGTGCCAGCCACATCAACCGGATTGCATTTGAAAAAGGGATTGTCGCCGTCGGTATGAAAATGTTTGCGCAGGAAAGGTTTGCTGACGCTCTCCACGTTGACATATACGCCCCAGTATTCGCCGTCGAGCCACAGTTTGGCGTAGTTGGCAAGCGGCTCGTCCATATACTTGCGCAGAATTTCATAAGACAAGACTTCCCGAACGAAAGTGGGATCGTAAAAGACGTTGGACAATTTGATGTCTTTGACGCCAAGGTAATTCTGTCCTTTGATGATGTGGTTGAGTTCGATGTGGATGGGATTTTTGAGATTGCCGGGATCGTAGGAACTGTAGCCTTTGTATTTAATACCCACGCTGTCGAATACCTGGCCGTTGATCTCGACCTGTGGAACAACTAAGTAACCTCCATCGGACACGTTTTTGAGGGAGTCGAGCAGGTACGACCAGTTGGGTTGAGAGAAACTTACTTTGATTTCCTGGACGGTATTGATGTCGTAGAAACTCTGCGCAGCGGCGCCCGACATTCCCATCCAGGATAAGGCAAATAGTAACGTTTTGATTTTCATTGTCGAAATGGTTTGGGACATTGGAGAATCGGACGTCAGACGTTGGACAATCGGATGTTAACCGGATATATGGCTCCAATAATCCAATGTCTGATGTCAAAAAGTCCAGCGTCGTGTTAATTTACAGAAACTTTACGCTGCGAACGTACCACTTTGATGCCAAAACCGGAAAAGTTAATTGCCGCTTGGCTAAAATTTGCAGCTCCACCGGAGAATCCGGTTCTTTGCCATGCCATGCTCTCCGTTTTTTCAGACACGTACTATATGAAACAAGCGCTTGCCGAAGCGCAGAAAGCACTCGAAGCCGACGAGGTGCCCGTAGGCGCCGTTATCGTCTGCGACAACCGCATCATAGCCCGCGCGCACAACCAAACGGAATTGCTGACCGATGTGACCGCCCACGCCGAAATCCTCGCCCTGACGGCAGCATCGGGCCACCTGGGCAGCAAATATTTGCCGGATTGTACCCTGTTCGTTACGCTGGAGCCCTGCGTCATGTGCGCCGGGGCACTGGCCTGGGCGCAAATCGGACGCGTCGTTTACGGCGCTACCGACGACAAGCGCGGTTTTATGCTGTATGGAGGGAAAAGCCTGCTGCATCCCAAAACGCGACTTGAAATGGGAGTTTTGGAGGAGGAGTGTGGGGCGCTGGTGCGGGAGTTTTTTCGGAAAAAAAGAGTATGAAGCCTTAACCATTTTCTCACCCAAACATAATGCCTGCTTAATAGTGAACGTTCTACCTTCGCAGCCTGAAAATCTATTTTTTCACGCTTTTTCTTCCCCCTCACGCGTATGGGCATCGCACATACCATAAATGAAAAAGTTTTTCGCCAGATCCACGGCAACAGCTTGGTTTACAACGCCTGTTGGGAAGACCCTCGCTGCGACCGCAAGTTGCTGAATCTGAATGAAAATAGCCGCGTCGTCATGCTCACCAGCGCGGGTTGCAACGCGCTCGATTACCTGCTCGACAATCCGGCCCAGGTTCATTGCGTGGACATCAACCCGCGCCAGAATGCGCTGCTTCACCTGAAACTTGCTCTGTTCCGGGGAACCGATCACCCCACTCTGTTCCGCTTTTTTGGCAACGGCGCCGTAAAAAAAGCGCGGGAAATATTCAATGACACGCTGCACCGGCAACTTCCGGATCCTTACTCCATCGCCTTTTGGGAACGCAACCTCCACTATTTCAGCGCAAAAGGATTGCGCAGGTCTTTTTACTGGCATGGCAGCAGCGGCACAGTGGCCTGGATCATCCGCCAATGGCTGCTCAGCCGCCCCGAAGCTGCCCGGCTGACCCGCCGCCTGCTCGAATCGCAGCACGCAGAAGAACAGGTGAAATGGTACGAACAACTGGAGCCTCTCTTCCTCAACCGCTTCGTCCAATGGCTGGTGCAGCAGCACTTAGTGCAAAGCATGCTCGGCGTACCGAAAAGCCAGCAACACCTGGCCGCCGCTATATTCCCCGACGGCTTGTTCGGCTATATCCGCCAGTGCCTGCGACACGTGTTCACGCACCTGCCGATGGCGGACAACTATTTCTGGAAATGTTATTTTTTCGGTCAATATGAGCCGGATTGCTGCCCCAATTACCTGAAACCCGAACACTTCGCCATCCTCCGCGAACGCAGCTCCCGCATCGGAACCTATACAGGTACCTTGTCCGACTTTTTACATAAAAATCCCGGTCAATACACGCATTTCGTGCTGCTCGACCACCAGGACTGGCTGGCCGCCCGCCGCCGCCGCCCGGCCCTGGAGGAAGAATGGCGTCTGATCCTGGACAACGCCGCGCCCGGCGCCAAAGTCCTGTTCCGCACCGCCTCTTTCGATCCGAATTTCCTGCCCGGTTTTGTGCACGAACGCGTTCGCTTCGACAAGGAAGCTGCCGCCTGGTCGCAGGCCAACGACCGGGTGGGAACGTATGCCGGCACCTGGATAGGGACTATATAAATTGCTGATTTTCAGACAAATTAAAACATAATTAGGATGGGCGACAACACGTCCCAACAGGAAACCATGCGCAACTACTACCGCTGGCACGCGAAGGTGTACGACGCCACGCGCTGGTCGTTCCTCTTCGGCCGCGAAGATTTGTTGCGACACCTGCCCATTGCCGGCAACTTACAGCAAACCTTGCTCGAAGTAGGCTGCGGCACCGGTCACAACCTGCGCTGGCTGGCCAAACACCATCCCCATCTCCAATTGGCCGGCGTGGAAGTGTCCCCGGACATGTTCGCGCAAACTTCCAAAGCGATGGCGCACTATTCGCGGCGGGTGCAGTTGTTTGAGCAGGCTTACGGCATCACCTCCTTGAAACTGACTCAAAAACCCGATTTCGTGTTGTTTTCTTACGCGCTCACGATGTTCAATCCGGGTTGGGAAGCGGCTATCGAACAAGCATGGCAGGATTTGAAACCGGGCGGGCGCATCGCTGTCGTGGATTTTCACGACACGCCGGGCGGTGCCTTTCGCTGGTGGATGGGCAAAAACCACGTGCGCATGGACGGGCATTTGTTGCCTTTTCTGCAATCGAAATTCAGGACGGAGTTCCTTGAAATTCGACCGGCGTGGCTGGGATTGTGGCAGTATTTTTTGTTTGTGGGGGAGAAGGCATAAAAAACCGAGGGCGTCCCAGTGGTCAAATGAACAGGAGTAACATCAAAACTGTAACTTGATCCATTTCCCAATCATGACGTTCTGCGGAGTTTCTAACCTGACTTGATACATACCAGGTGGCAAATGCCCTAAATTCAGATAGTTGTCCGAAATCACCGACAAATATTGTCTGTAAACCTCCAGCCCGCTTGCATCGAATACCCGTACCATTCCGGTATTATCTTTTTCATTCGGTGTTTGAAAATAAAGGTCGCCACCTGCCGACGGATTAGGCCATAAACGAAGTATGGCAATATTGCTCAATTCCGGTACCGCTACCATGTCGCAGGAATCCTGTTGTTCATAAGCCCCCATGTCAACTGTGCCATAACGTATGCGCGTATTGCCATCCAAATCGGTCAACAGCCCGGCAGTCAAAGTGGGTTGGTTACTCCCTTTGTTCACGGCGGGCGAGCAGGGCTCCAGCCGAAAGTCAGCTAATGCGGTATCTAAAAATTCCGGGTACTGATTAAAGATAAGCCCATCTTCAAACGCTTCCAGACTTCCCGGTATACCGGTACTGTCGCTCAGGTTCAACAGGGTATTATTGACATGAAAGTCGTACATGGTAAAATTGTCCGGGTCATTGTTGTAAAACATTTTCACCATATCGGTTTCTGTCTCCCACACGATGCAGTTGTCAATGAAAAAGTCGTTGTAGTAGCCGCTCGGCTGATTGTAGAGCGTGTCCCAACTTTTTACAAAAATATACTCATTGTTGTTGTAGAATGTGCAATTGGTAATGTTCGTCTTTGCATAATTATTTTGGGTTGACAGCGTAGCTACCCCCCCACCATTGTTAGCGAAAAGGCAATTGTTGATTTGTGTCGTTACTTTATTTAAGTCGACACTACCGCCGTAGGAAGAGCCACTATTCACGGCCAAACATATTTTTTCCGGAGAGTTCCGATCATGGTTGTTAAAAAAAAGACAGTGCTCAAGATGAATATCTGTCTCGCTGCCAAAACTCGCTCCAATTACGGTAGTAAAATCGCCGGATAAGTTGTTTATAAAAGTACAATTGGTTACTTCAGCAGTCACTTTGCCTGCATGGGTTGCATGCATTAAATATGCCGAACCACTGCCAGACGTAGCTTTGTTACCATCGAAGGTGCAGTGACGCATCCTGCAAAAAAACTGAACACCAACTGCCGCGGGGGACAAAGGCCCTGTATGAAACAGCCCTCCTCCTTCGGGAGAAACATTGTTGCGAAAAATACAGGAATCCAGCACAAGTGAGGATATATTCATCGGCTGAAGGTCTCCCGGGTAATAGATACCGCCACCCAGTTGTCCCGTATCGCGCTCGAAAACACACGAAGTCATGCGCGTGCTGGAATTGGCTGTCTGGTTAAAATAAATGCCGCCTCCTTCGCCCGCATAGGCGTAGTTATCAGCGATGATGCACCGCTCCAGGGTGAATGTATCCATTGGGCCGGAAGGGCTGTTGACATACATAGCTCCGCCGTACAGGTTAGCGCGGTTACGGTTGAATTCACATTGCAGGAGTATGGGATTGACCAGGTTTTTTCCCTGAGCGGGAAGATCGGGGTCTTCCCAGGTCGTACAAAGCGCCCCGCCGAGGTACGCGTAATTGCGCTCAAAACGGCAATTGGCAATGACAGGGCGGGAATTGTCCAGCCCTGGCGCACCTTCCAGCAGTATGCCTGCCCCCAAACCGTCCAGCGCGTTCGGTGTGAACTGTCCAAACGAATACCCTCCGGTAACGATAAAACCGTCCAAAACTGTGTTCCCGTCGAGCCCTTTCCCGCGCACTACATGGTAGGAATTGTCGGTGTTTACACCCGGGGCTCCGATGTTTCCGCTGAGTATGGTTTCATTTATCTGCGGGTCGCGTTGTTCCAAAGACACTTCTGAGCCAGAAAAACCGCCGTATACCTGTACGCCACTGACCAGGTTGAAGGAGATGTTTCGGTTCACACCGTCAGTGGGTTTATAAGTACCGGCTGCGACCCAAATCGCATCACCGGACGACGCGGTTGTCAACGCCTGCTGTAAATTGGGAAAAGCATTCACCCAATTCGTACCGTTTTGCAAACCGCCAGATACATTTTGATTGACATAATGTGTCGTTTGGGCTTTGCCTGTTTCGCAAGACAACAGCACGAATATGAAAAGCAGAAAATTGTGCATGAGATGTGTATTATACATTAAATGGAAACAGTCCCGACAACACAAGTTGTTGCCGGGTCTAAGCGTGAAATAGCCAGGTTATTTTTTTATTATTTTGTCAGATGCGAAACACTGGCCTGCTTTTAGGGAATAGAAATAAAGTCCGGAAGGGCAGTTTTTCACTTCAGGCAGATTTATCTGATGTTGACCAGCGGGCAAAGTGCCGTTTACCTCAGAAACTAATTTACCGGTGGCATCGAATAAAGAAAGGTTAATTACTTCCTCGTCGGGTAATTCAAATTCAAAAATAGATTCCTTCTCCCTACGCTCAGAAAGACATAATGTTAAAGTTAAAAATTTAACATTTGTATTTGCGCAAATAATAACGCCGCCGCACTGAAGGGATTCAGCACGGCGGCGTATATTTTTCCCACTTTCCAATTTCTAATCATCACTCCGCACCGGTTCCACTTCTGCCACCCGGTGGCTTTCGCCCGGCGTGGGGTCGTTGAAGGGCCGCTTGCCGATGATGCGCTCCAGGTCGGCGCGGTGCAGGACCTCTTTTTCCAGAAGCGCCTGGGCCAACGCGTCGAGTTCTTTGCGCTTGTCGCGGAGCAGGTTTTTGGCGCGGTCGTATTGCTCGTCAATCATCTTTTTCACTTCCTGGTCAATCAGGTAAGCCGTCTGCTCGGAGAACGGGCGCATGTACGACTCGTTCATCATGGAGTAATACGATACGTTGCCTACCTTGTCGTTGAGACCGTAGTTGATGATCATGTCGTACGACATCTTGGTGATGTGGTCGAGGTCGCTTTGGGCGCCGGTGCTGATCTTGTCGAACACCACCGACTCGGCAGCGCGACCGCCGAGGGTCATGCACATATCGTCGAGCAACTTTTCTTTGCGCGTGATGTACTGCTCTTTGGGCAAATACTGAGCGTAACCCAAGGCTGCCAGACCGCGCGGCACGATGGTCACTTTCACCAGCGGGTGGGCGTGTTCGAGGAACCAGCCGCAGATGGCGTGGCCCGCTTCGTGGTAAGCGATGATCTGCTTTTCCTCCGGGCTGATGATCTTGTTTTTCTTCTCCAGACCGCCGATCACCTTGTCGAGGGCGTAGTTGAAGTCGTCCATGTCCACCGCTTTTTTCTCGCGGCGGGCGGCGATGAGCGCGGCTTCGTTGCACACGTTGGCAATGTCGGCGCCGACGAAGCCGGGCGTCATTTCGGACAAGGCCAGCGCCGTGACTTCGGGTGCGACCTTGATGTTCTTCATGTGCACCTCAAATATCTGGGCGCGGCCGTTCAGGTCCGGGCGGCCGATGCCGATCTGGCGGTCGAAACGGCCCGGGCGCATGAGCGCGTGGTCGAGAATATCGGGGCGGTTGGTGGCGGCCATCAGGATCACCCCTTTGTCGGTAGGGAAGCCGTCCATTTCCACCAGCAACTGGTTGAGCGTGTTCTCGCGTTCGTCGTTGCCGCCCTGGATGGCGCCGCGACCGCGCGCGCGGCCAATGGCGTCAATTTCGTCAATAAAAATGATACACGGCGCTTTTTCGCGGGCCTGGCGGAAGAGGTCGCGCACGCGCGAAGCGCCTACACCGACGAACATTTCCACGAAATCGGAGCCCGAGATCGAGAAAAATGGTGCGCCGGCTTCGCCCGCAACGGCTTTTGCTAAGAGCGTTTTGCCGGTACCGGGAGGGCCGACCAGCAACACGCCTTTGGGGATTTTACCGCCCAGCGTGGTGTATTTTTTCGGATTTTTCAGAAAATCAACCACTTCCATCACTTCTTCTTTGGCTTCGTCGAGGCCGGCCACGTCGGCGAAAGTGATGTTGACCTTGGTATTGTTGTCGAAAAGGGTGGCTTTCGATTTACCGATGTTAAAAATCTGAGCGCCGGGGCCGCCTGCTCCGCCGCCCATGCGGCGAAGGATGAACAGCCACAGACCGATGAAGATCAGCAGCGGAAGCAGATACGGCAGGAGTGTGGCCGTCCAGTTCGTCTGCGGGTCAATAATGGGAATGATCTTCGGCTTTTTTTCCTTGGCCAGGGCTTCGTTCACTTCTTTCAGCCAGGGTTGGTACACCTCCGGTTTGCCCACATTCACCACGTATTGTGGCAGCTTGTTGTTGACTTCTTTCAGTTCGGCTTTCAGACTGGCGTGGTCGGTTGAAGCCAGCGAGTCTTTTTTGATAAATATCTGAGCTTCCGTGTCGCTGATGATGACCAGGCGTTCCACGTGGCCTTTGCGCGCCCATTTATCCAGTTCGGGCATGGTGGCTTTTTGCGAACCACCCATGAACTTCGCCATTTGCAGACCGAGCAACGCCAAGCCGATGAGGATGTATATCCACATGAAGCTAAACCGGGGCATGCCATCGCCGTTCTGTCCGTTTTCGCGTTGAGGGCGCATTTCGTCCTGCTCCTCGTCGCGTCTATTTTTATTTTTTTCCTGTTCCATGTGTGCGATATAGGTTTATGAGGGCATTAAGGTTGATGGGGGTTAATCGTGGTTGATAAAATTTCAGGACTCCATTCATTGCAATTGCAAAACTAAGAAAATCAACCTGATAAACCTTTACCAGCCTTTCTCAACTTTTTTTACACTTCGGCGAACTCGGTTGTTTCCGCATCGCTCCAGAGATTTTCGATTTCGTAAAAATGCCGCGTTTCAGGGTAAAAGACATGGACGACGGTGTTGAAATAATCCATCAGTATCCACTTCGCATTGTTCGACCCTTCCGTGTGCGACGGCATGGTGTTCATTTCTTCCTTCACTTTTTTGTAAATGCTGTCGGAAATGGCCTTGACGTGCGTATTGGAATCGCCCTCGCAAATGATAAAGAAATCAGCCGGCGCGTCGCCAAGTTTCCGGAGGTCGAGTTGGACGATATTTTTGCCTTTTTTGTCCCGGATACCCTCGACAATGAGGTGATTGAGTTGTTCGGAGTCTGTTTGGCGGGATTTTGCCCGCCGGGGTGCTGTGGCTGTAATCAAGATGCTGATTTTGTTGATGATTAGATTCGTTTATTTGTTGCGTTCAAACGGGGGTTAAAGGTAAGGTGTAATTTGCACCTTCAAAAACGTCTTTTGCTGTGTTATCGTTTTAATAACGTCCTTTAAATGGATTTATAACACATCGCACCATCGCCCGTTTGCAGATTGAGACGAAAAAAAATGATTTCGTCAACTCCTGAAATCGCGTACAAGCGCATGACAAACACCCTTTTTATCGGAAAAGTTTACCACCGTTTCGACGAACTCACTTCAACGAACGATTGGGCCGCCGAATTACTCGCAAAAAGCAAGCCACCGGAAGGCACGGTCGTCCGGGCTGACAGCCAGTCAGCCGGAAGGGGCCAGTTTGGCAGTCGCTGGGAAAGCGCCGCTGGCCAAAACCTCACGCTCAGCGTGGTCTTATATCCCGTTTGGCTCGAAGCGCAGGCACAATTCTACCTGAGCATGGCCGTAGCGCTTTCACTCCACGATCTGGCAGAGGCACTCTCCGCCCAATCCGAAATCCGCAATCCGCCATCCGCCATCAAATGGCCCAACGACCTCTATCTCGGCAACCGCAAAACTGCGGGTATTCTGATCCAAAACACTCTTTCCGGTCAATATCTGCAATCCTCCATCGTCGGAATCGGTCTGAATGTCAATCAATTGGAGTTTGACGCTTCCCTGCCCAATCCTACCTCGTTGGCTTTGTATTGCAGAAAAGAATTCGACCTGGATGAAGTCGCCGAACGGCTGTTCGGGTGTCTCGAACGGCGGTATATGCAACTCAAATCCGGGCAACGGACGGCCATCCGGGAGGAATACGAGCGGTCGCTTTACCGCATCGGCGAGGCGGCGTCTTTTGTACGCACCGCTGACGGAGCCGAGTTCAGCGGCGTTATCCGGGGCGTTACGGAGGCCGGAAGATTGCGGGTGGAGACGGAAGGAGGGGAGGAGACTTTCGAAGTGAAGGAAGTGCAGATGGTGATGTAGGCCGTTTTGCGTATCAAATTTTCTGTGTCCGATTCGTCCGGTGAATCAGCCGTCAGACGAGTTTACTGCAACTTCGTCCCGTCATTCCCCCCATTCGTCTATCCAATCCAAACTTTAACAGATCGCGGTGCAGCCTCGCTGTAACCTTTCGGTCTCTTGCCCTGTCTTTGGGGGTATGGAAGTCATTAATGTGATCAGGATAGCTCAAAATATACTGTTGATTGCTCATTTTTGAAAATGATCCTCAATGGCTCCTGATTACCCCAACCTTCCTTTCGTCGGCGCAAAATGCATTTTGATAGAAAGGTATATTTGATTGGTAGGTTCTTTGTTTTGCCATATACTTATTTTCTGCATTTTTGCACCACTGTTTTAATCCGCTTGCGTCGGCACTTCGACGTGTGAAACAAAAACGTTACAGCTAAAAAATTAAGCAATGAAAGCCTTCCTGTTTTGCCTTGCCGCGCTTTTTGCGGCATCAACCCTTAACGCCCAGAAGATCAGCGGCGTAGTGACGCAGCCCGACGGTAAAGCCGTCGAATTTGCCACCGTCGTCCTCTACAATGCCGCCGACTCCGCTCTCGTCAAAGGCGCCATTACCGATTCCGACGGCAAATACGAATTTGAGAACATCGCATCCGGACGCTACTTCCTGAATGCCAACCAGGTGGGAATGGGCAAAGGCGCTGCGGCAGTATTCGAGTACGACGGCGGCGACAAACCGGTGGAAAAAATCACGCTGCAAGAGTCCTCCACAGAGATCAGCCAGGTCACCGTTGTGGCGCGCCGCCCGATCGTCGAGGTCAAATCCGACAAGACCATTATGAACGTGGAAGGCAATATCAACTCGCAGGGGCAAAATGCGCTGGAACTGTTGCGCAAAGCCCCGGGCGTGGTGGTGGACAACAACGACAACATCATGCTGAAGGGCAAAAACAGCGTCCGCTTCCAGATTGACGGACGCGATGTTCCCATGGACTCGAAAGACCTGGCAGGCTATCTCAAGGGCCTGCGCGCCGAAGACATTGCCGCCATCGAATTGATCACCAATCCTTCAGCCAAATACGACGCATCGGGCAACGCCGGCATCATCAACTTTAAAACCCGCAAGAACCGCGCCCTTGGCACCAACGGCTCCGTGGGCGGCGAAGCGGTCTATGGCGAAAGTCTGAAAGGCGGCGGCAGGTTCTCGTTCAACCACCGCAACGATTGGGTGAACGCATTCGGCAACTACAACAACCACTTCGGCGACTGGCACAACGAGTTGAATCTTGTGCGCGATCAGGATGGACGGCGTTTCGACCAAAAGAGCGAAATGAAGGACAACAACAACAACCACAACTTCAAATTCGGCTCTGATTTTTTCCTGAATTCCAAACACACCATCGGTTTCATCGTGGACGGCCGCACGGCACAGGGCCCCGCGAGCAACAACACCCGCACCTATATATCCAGTCTGGCAACACCCGGTCAGCCTGATTCCGTGCTGGTGGCTGGCAATTATCAGCCGCAGGACCGCAAGAACCTCAATTTCAACCTGAACTACCGCTTTGCCGACACAAGTGGCCGCGAACTGACGATTGATGCCAACCGCGGCGCGTACCGCTACCGCGCCACCTCATACCAGCCCAACTACTACAAAGACCTGGGCGAAGAGACCGTGCTTTCGGAAAATATTTACCAGAACAGCACGCCGACCGATATTGACATGACGATTGTGAAAGCCGACTACGAGCAACCTTTCCTGAAAGGCAAACTCGGCATCGGCTACAAAATGAACCACGTTAAAACGGATAACACTTTCGATTTTTTCAATGTCATTGACGGTACCCCTGTCCTGAATATTGACCGCAGCAACCGCTTCGTGTACGATGAAATGGTCAATGCCGGCTATGTGAATTACAACATTCAATTGAAAAAATGGGGTTTCCAGGCCGGTCTGCGCGCCGAGCACACGGATTGGGAGGGCGAACTGACCAGCCAGAAACCGGGCGGCAACGAAATGGTGGCGAACGATTACCTCGACCTGTTCCCCAGCGCGGCGGTCACTTATACGCTGAACGACAAAAACCAGTTCAACCTCACGTACAGCCGCCGCATTGACCGCCCCAGTTACCGCGACCTCAACCCCTTCGAGGACAAACTCGACGAATTGACGTACCGCAAAGGCAATCCCTTCCTGCGTCCGCAATACACGAACGGCCTGGAACTGACGCATACGTTCATGGGCTTTTTCAACACGACCCTCGGTTACAGTCACACCAACGACGTGTTCACCGAGTACATCGACACTGCGGGCAACGGCGCGTCGTTCCTGCGCAACGGCAACATCGCTTCGCAGGACAATTTTACCCTCAGCATCGGCGCTCCGATGCCCATTGCCAAATGGTGGCAGGGTTACCTGAGCGTCACCGGCATCCTCAGTTCGTTTGAGGCCAATTTCCGCGAAGGTTACGCATACACCGAGTCGTTCAAAACGCTTAACCTGTATAGTGAACAAAACTTTATCCTTCCGAAAGGCTGGAGTTTCCAGGTATCGGGTTGGTTCAACAGCCCCACCATCTGGCAGGCTACTTTCCGCAGCAAGGCCATGGGAGCCATGGACATCGGCGTGAAAAAACAAATATTCGATGGCGACGGCACCATCAGCCTTACCATGGGCGACGTGCTCGGCACGGCAGGCTGGAGCAGCGTCAACGACTTCACACCCGGCCTCTATATGACGGGCAATGGCACTTGGGAAAGCCAGACCCTGCGCCTCAACTTCGATTACAGGTTCGGTAACAAGAATGTGAAAGGTTCGCGCCAGCGTAAAACGGGCACAGAAGACGTGAATTCGCGCATCAAATCGGGAAGAAACTAAAAAAGGTAGAGGGTGGAGGGTAGAAGGTTTTGCCTCACAACCCTCCACTTTCTACCAAAAGAAATAAAGAATGAAAGTTTGATTTGGTTTTTCGGAGAAAGCGGCTTCGCCTGTGCAATACCGGCGAGGCCTTTTTTTGTTTTGGGGAAAACAGAGAGAGGCAAGCTGCGTAAACAGCTTGCCTCTCTCAGGTTTTGGGTTATCAGTCCGATATTTTTTACTTCGCCGGAGCGCTGCCTTTCAACGCGCGCGGAATTTCGATGGAAGCGATCGGCACGGCGCCGGTATTGGTGATTTCGACACCTTCAGTAGGAGTAATGTCGCGCACCCGGATCGTAGAGCCGAGTTCCATCGCAGAAATGTCTGCAATTACTTCGTCCACCACTTTTTCGGGGGTGGTCAGGATGTTGACCTGACGCATACGCGGAATGAATTTACCGCCCTCTTTTACGCCCGGTGCCTGGCCTGCAAAACGCAGGGGCACAGTCGCTTTGAATTTCACACCCGGTACCAATTCGAGGAAATCCACATGGAGCACCGCGTCCGTCACAGGGTGAAACTGAATATCTTTTACGATACACTTGTGCGATTGACCGTTCAGTGCAATTTCCGCCAGTTTGAATTTTGAAGTATAAATCAAGTGGCGAACGTCGGGTTGGTTCAGTGCAAACTGAATCGCCTCGCCGCCGCCGCTTTTATACATGATCGCCGGGACCTGATCGTTATTGCGGATTTTTCTTGTCCCTTCCTTGCCGGAACTTTCTTTGCGATGTCCCTGTAAAGCAATGATTTCCATTGTGTTATGCTCTAAAAGTGATGCTTGTTTCAAAAAGCGCCCGCAAAGGTAGAGATTCGTCGTTAAAAATTCCAATAGTAATGAAAAAAAACTCCCTCCCGACTACAGTATTTTTACGTCTTCCAGTCTTACATGAACTGTGCGTAATTGCCGAGCGCGCTCGCCTGCATCCGAAGCAGCACCTTCCAACCGCAATACTCCGCGCGGACACACGGCGGCACAGATGCCGCATCCCACACAACTGGCCCGCACGACATCCTGTCCGCGCTGCGCATAATGCCGCACGTCAATCCCCATCTCGCAGTAGGCAGAACAGTTGCCGCAAGAGATACACTGTCCGCCGTTGACCGTAATGCGGAATTTCGATTTTTTCTTTTGTAAAATGCCCAGAATCGCCGCCATAGGGCAGCCGAACCGGCACCATACCCTGCTTCCCAGGAGCGGGTAAAAGCCCACGCCAACCACACCACTAAAAGCCATGCCGATAATGTAGCCATAAGCCGTCGAGTAGACGTGTGAAAACCTGCCCAATACCCCGCCCTGTTGCCATGAATTGAGCCAAAGCAAGCCGGTAAGCACCGCGACTGCCACCAACACGCTGTGGATTATCCAGCGTTCTATCCTCCAGGCTTTCAGGCTTTTATCAGAAAGGTGTCGAAACGGATCTCCAGCTGTTTCGGCCAGGCCGCCGCAGCCGCACACCCAGGAACAATACCATCTTTTCCCAAAAAAATAAGTCAAAACGGGCGTTGCCACGACAATCATAAAGGTGCTGAAAAGAATGAAATATACGCTGATGTCCGTGGCTGAGCTGTAATACTGTACCGCCCCCGGCGAGCCGTAGTAGTCCTTCAGGGGCCAGAAATACGTGAAATAATACTCCGGCTGTTGCATCATTTGCAAAAACGCCGGGATGAGAAAGGCGAAGCCCAACTGAAAAAACATCACCGATACCGTACGCAGCACCTGGTAGCGGTTGTGGCGGTATTTGAACATGAATTTCACGCCCATCACCAGGATCGAAAAGGTGTATAAAGCGCCATAAACGAACCATTTGTCGGCGGGCATCCTTCTGAGCAAGTGGCTAAAGGGAGAGAACAATGCCGTCAAACCTGTAAACCAACTTTCGGGGAAGAAGTACAGCACAGTATAAAATCCCGTGAGTACGACGGCGATCAACCACCCCCACACACCGCGCGCCGAAAGACTTCTGAACCAAACGCCGTTGTTTCTGATGCCTTCCGGCCGGGTCAGGTATTCTTCGCGGACAAACAACAGCGCTCCGGCAATCATCAGACCGAGCGCGACGAGCAGCACCGGCACCGGCGCAAAAGCATTTTGCGCCGCCCATACCAGGAGGAGCAACACCGCCCCGAGCCCTGCCATTGCGAGGGCGAATTTTTGTCTGCCGCTGGTCTGTGCACGTTTCGGGGTAGCGATAGAAAGAGAGGCGTCGTTCATGTTTTATTTTTGCCCCACCGATGAATCGGTGGGTTGAGTGATAAAAAGCCCTCCGGACTTGGCAATTCAGCCGATTTATCGGTGGGGGTGGCAGTTGGGAAATCGGCAGAAAAATCACCGTAAAAAGTCCAGCACGGCGTCCAGGCCGCGTTTTTGCCTTAATTTCAGGTGCCTGCCGGTTTGGCGGTTGTACACCCGGATCAATTCTTTTTCGTGTTGCGGACAAAACTCCGGGTCGAAATTGGCCATGCCGAGCCGGTGCAACACCTCCTCGACATGCGTCCCGGTGCGAATCCATTTGTCGCACACTTCTTGACGGTATCGTACTCCCATAAGATTGAAACCGGTGATGCGACCACCCGATTTTTCATAATTCAGCCGGATGCTCTTTTTCCCGTCGGGATGTTCCCAATATAAAGTGGCGTGGCCCTCAGGCAAATGCGGCCGGATATCGCCGTACACCTGGTATTCGATGTCGAAGAATTTGGCTGAGTTGAACCAGATGCCGGGAGTGTAGGATTGGGGATTTCGGATTGGGGATTGCGGATTGTGCCAATCCGCAATCCCCAATCCGAAATCCGAAATCAAATTGTGTGCTGCGGTTTCGCCCATCATACGGCCTGTGTACCAAACAGCTTCTATCGGCTTGCGACCGGGCAAGGGCTGGCGAAGCTCTGCGCAATCGCCGGCGGCGTACACATTGGGGATATTCGTCTCCAAAAACTCGTTGACAAGGATACCGCGGCTGATCTCCAGTTCCGTGTTGCGCAAAAAATCAACATTGGGACTGACACCGGCAGTAAGGCCGACGAAGCCGCAGTCAATTTTCTCCCCTTTATTCGTGACGACTGCTGTGCATTTTTTGCCGGAATCATCGGGCAAAATTTCCTTTAATTCCGTCTCCAGCCTCAGGTCAATGTGGTGTTCGCGCAAATGACGGCTCACCATGCGCGCTTCTTCCGGCGGCAATACGACGTTCCAAAAATCGGACTCGCGTACGAGGAAAGTCACGGGGATATTGCGGCTGTGAAACATCTCGGCCATTTCGACGCCGATGAGACCGCCACCGACAATAACGGCCCGTTTGGTTGCCGGTTGTTGGTTGTTGGTTATTGGTTGCCCGTTCAACATGAATGCACTGTGGCGTTCCATCGCTTCCAGATCCTGCAAATGGTAGAGGCCGTGCACCCCGTCGAGGTCTTGACCCGGCCAGCCGAATTTGTTGGGTTTGGAGCCGGTGGCAAGCAGGAGTTTGTCGTAGGAGAGCGGTTCGGGTACTCCGGCGGCACCGCGTTCCGTGTTTTCACCCGGCACATTTCCGCCCTGCCCGGTGAAAACACCTGGCAGATTGCCGCGCGGGGCAAAATACAATATTTTCTCCTGAAAATCAATACGTTCGACACGAGCGTGCAGCAGATTGATGCGGTTTTTCTCCCAAAACCAATCCTCAAAAGGCTTCGTGTCTTTGAATCGCATGTGACCCATGTAAACATACATCAGCGCGGTGCGGCTGAAAAAATGGTCGCTTTCGTCGGAGATAACGGTGATATCGTGGTCGCTGCGTTTGCGCACGTGACGGGCCGCCGTGATGCCCGCGATGCCGTTGCCGAGGATGACTATTTTCATGGTTGGTTACCGAATATCAGCTATAATTTATTGGTTGCGGGTGCTGGTGTCAAGTTCAAATTACATGAAATGAACGATTAACGATTTCAAAAGTAAAAATAAAGCGGACATACAGGAAGATGGTTACAAACTGTGCCGGTATGTGACGCAGTTGTCGGCGACAGGACCTTTGAAAAATGAAGAGCGGTGGAACGCCTGACGCGCACCACCGCTTTAAAGAAATGGACTAACTACTACTCTGATCCGGCTCTGATCACTTTGCCTGATCAGAAACTAGTAAGGTTTTATTACCTGTCCGGTGTTTGCACCAAATACACTTTTGCGAAAACCATATTCCAATTGTTTCATGGTTACCGGAATATCCCCGTGGAAATAAGGAAAATATTGGGGAGAGTCTTCAATAACAGTCGGACTCACAGCATTAATGCGAACACCGTTTTCCAATTCAATTGCTGCGGCCCTCACAAATGCTTCAACCGCTCCGTTGGCGGCCGAGGCATTGGCAAAGTTCAAAACGGGTTCATGCGTCAAAGCGCCGGTGATCAGGGTAAATGAACCTTTAGGATTGATGTAGTGCTGCCCAATGAGCACCAGATTCACTTGCCCCATCAATTTGCCCTCTATACCCTTCCGGAACTCCTTGTCCGTCATGTTTTTCCATGGGCCAACATAAGTAGGCCCCGCTGTGGATATCAGCGCATCAAAAGAGCCTATTTGTTTGAATAAATTTTCAATAGATTCGGTGGAGGTAATATCTGCAAGAATATCACCACTTTCTTTGCCGACTCTTACGATCTCATGATCTTTTTCAAATGCGCTTGCCAAGTGTTTTCCCATAGTTCCTGTAGCGCCTACGATAACGATTTTCATTTTTTTGTGCATTTTAATTGTGAACTTTTGTGAGCACAAAATTACTGCACGTCGTAAGCCGCCGGATTGGATAAAACCATAGATCAATAGGACAAATCTGAAATTATGCCTAACCGGCGGGCTTCCACTTGTAAAGAAAAACAATCGCAACAACAACACATATCAACCCGGGAACACTTGCTTCAAGTCCGAAGAAGCCTCCTGTGAGCCATTGCGGCGCTTCATTAAAAATTGGTTTTAAAAAACTTGTCTGCTCATTACCGCTGACTCCAAAGCCCAGCAACGTTCCCTGAACCCAGTTAGCCATAAAGTGAAGTGCGACAGGCATTGAAAGACTATTTGTACGAATGAACGCCAAACCAAACATGATGGAAGCAAGAAAAATATTAAGGGATGCAAATACTTTGATACTTCCGGTCATCCCCGGGTTATTCAAGTGGGTCAAAAGAAAATATCCACCAATGATCAACTGCGCCCCCCAACTTCCTATACTCGCTATAAGCCGTTGGAAGAGAAAACCCCGGAAGAGAAACTCCTCGGTAACCGCAACACAAACTACTAAACCGGTGATGGAGCAAAGCGACTGCGCGTCAACCGATTGTACCTGCCAGCTTGCCCAGCCGCCTGCGTATAAGAAGAGTGCAGGAGCCAGCATTATTGCCGCTCCTGCCAGAATCCCTTTGAGAAAATGTTTAGCGCCGGCAGAATCAATACTTCCGGTCAATTCCGTGAATGGTTTTCTCCGCATGCGCTGGCAAATCCAGGATGTTCCGAGTACGATCAATGCCTGATGCGCTGTAGTGATCTCCCATTTATAATGCTGTGAAAGCAATATAAATGGGATGGTCAACGATGCTAATACAATGAAGAAAACGGCAACCCACCAGATGTCGCGAAGTCGTCCGTTTTTATTAATGAACACGTTCATTTGTCATTTTGCTATAACCGCTGAGGACGATGAATTACGTTGAAGGGGGCAGTGGGCGCTTTTACAACCGGTCAATTGTTTTGTTGCATAAAATGCCCGAGGTTAAATCCTTTGGAAATTAACCAAACGGCGAGTACCATTTCATAAATGGCAATTGGCATGGCCATTAATACTTGCATTACGGATAGTTGAGCAATTATTCCAAGCATTACCAAAGGGGCTGAAATAAATACTAAAACTGCTCCAACAATTCCGAAAATAGCTAATCTTCTCGGAACAAGATTGGTTTGATAAAATACATAGCTGTATATAAAGGTATTTATTCCCAGCATGAATAGTGGGCCGAGTATAGATGTCCAATCATGAATCGCTTTTAAAATTGTTCCGACGGTTTGAAAAGCGTTGACAGCGGGGGAGGCTTCATTTGTATAGGAATGGCTGAGCGACAAAAGTGCCAGCACGCTTACGATGCCGATGAGTATAAGAACCGCCTCCAGCAATCGAAAAGTGATGTATCCCAATCCCAAACGCTCATTGAATCTTCTTAAATAAGGGAAAAGCATAATACCCGTCCCCGCTGCCGTACATACGAGCACCAATTCAGACAAGGCCCCAAAAATTATCTGAGTTGAGTTTTTAGCGCCATTCGTCAGGTAATCGGAGTGATTTAAAATGGGGTCGTATAATCTAACGCCCATTATAGCCGATACGGTGGCCGCGATAAAAAACGATCCTGTAATAAGCGCATTTGTTTTGTCGGTCGCTTTTGAAGAGTTTCCGGTATCAACCCTGCCCGCGCTTTTTAGCGGCTCACTGTTCTTTTGCATGTATGCGAAGTTTAATATTTATCAAAAATTTTCTTCAATCAATGCTTTGTTTGCCATCATTCCCGCTGTTGTACCCATCGCCACGGCATTCGCTACAGTGCGCAAACGTGTAGTATTGTCACCACAGGCAAAGACTCCATGAACATTGGTCCTTTGAATTGGATCAACCTTGATGTAGCCATCGTCATTTAATTCGCATCCTAACGATTCGGGAATGGTGCAATGTTGTTCAAAGGGGGAACGGGCATAGAGCGCTTTTATTGGAACTATTTTTCCATTCCTGAAAATGATATGCTGCAAGTGCCCATTACTATGTATCAACTTCTCAATTTCATCTTCCACGATGTTTATATTATGTTTTTCGAGTTTCAATTTCTGCTCGTAAGTCAATGTTGACTCTCCGTTAGTATAGAGTGTAAGATCATTTGTCCAATTGGAAATAAGCGAGGAAAATTCAAAGCCATAATCCCCATTGCCGAGGATACCTGTTTTTTCATTTCGCACTTCATAACCGTGGCAATAAGGGCAGTGAAGAACCGTAATTCCCCAGCACTCGGAAAAACCGGGAATATCAGGCATTATATCTTTGATGCCTGTTGCGAAAATTAATTTTTGGGCAACAAATATTTCACCTGCCGCTGTGCGGATTTCGAAACCGGTTTCGGTTTTGACCCCGGTTGTTGCCAGGCCATTGAAAATCTTTACAGTATCGTACTTTTCAACCTGGCGCCTGGCTGTGGTGGCAATTTCTTTTGGAGGCTTGCCATCCTGCGTAATGAAGTTGTGGGAAAAAGGCGTCTGCCTGTTGCACGGAGTTCCACTATCCAGTATCAAAACTTTTCTAAGAGCCCTTCCGAGAGCCATACCGGCGGCAAGTCCCGAATAACTTCCACCGACTATTATTACATCAAAAGTGTTATCGTCCATCATTGGGTTAAGCTTTAGAAAATCAGTTAAGTGAAATGGCAATGCAAATAAGCCGGACGCAAAACCGCTTTTCCGGATAAATTCACGCCTTGATATTGCATTCATATATTCCGGCTTGTGAGCTGACTTATGATTTTTTACGCGATAGGATACGGATGACTGAATCCACAAAAGGAACGCCAATAAACACTATTAATGGAACTAAAGTAACCGTCATTAACAATGTCCTCATATGCAAAGGCATAGTGGACAGCGGTTCTTTAAATAAATAAAGAAACAGTGTCAGGGCAGGGTAGATTACTATCCAGATTTTAAAGGAGGCAATAAGTTTTGCTTTTGCTTTCATAACTGCACTTTTTATATAGTTAATTTAGGCACAAAGGTAGACCGGCCGGCAACACGTATGACAGGACAAAAACAGAGTTCAACAGGACTTATGGAGAATTTTTTCTAAAAGCTTCCGGTGAATAGCCCGTGTGTTTTTTGAAGAATCTGATAAAATAGGAGTAATCTTCGTAACCTAAATGATCGGCTATGTCCTTGACCTGATTCGGTGTGGCAAGCAAATATCTTTTAGCCTCCAAAATGACTTGTTCATTTATCAGTTCCGAAGCTGATTTTCCAAGGATTGCTTTAGTAATCGCATTGAGTTGATACGGTGAAAGGTTCAATAAATTTGCGTACTGGGAAACTTGTTTAAGGTCGGTTATACGAACTCTCAATAGATCCAAAAAGTCTTCGAGGCGCTCCTGGGTATAAGAGCCGGTAGTTTTTTTAATTTCCTGAGGACCCTGGCTTTGCCTCATAAATTCTATAAAGAAGATATCCAGGTTCGCTTTTATAAGCTCCGTATAACCCTCTCGTTTTGCATTAAATTCATTAAAAATATAATTCAAGGCATAAAGTATTTTTTCAAACCCGCCTGCTTCAAATCTGCAAAAATTTTTATTAATAGATTTATTCAATCGCTGTTTCGACAGGTTATCGCCCGGATTATAGAAAGTTGTATCAAACTCCATTAGAAATCCTGTGCAGTCCGCTTTTAATTCAAGTTGATGCACCTGGCCGGGACGTAGTATAAAAATGGAATTGTCCTGAACGTCGTATGAAGTAAAGTCTATTTTATGAGTGCCCCTTCCCTTTTGCAAAGCAAGAACAAAGAAGAAGTCATGCCTGTGCAGTGCATGAAACAAGTCATTTCCGCCAAGTACTTGCCGAACATCCCGGATGCTGAAGCGTTCCGAAAAATTGGCTTCTTTTTGGGGTTTTTTAATTTTTCTTACAGGAATTTCTTTCATTCTAAAATATTACTAATCAATGAATTGGACGGCATGTTGCCGATGAAAACCAATAGATGCGAACTCACCCGGTGCATTTCATTGATTTTTAATGTGATTTACTTTAGTACAAAAGTAGTTTGGCCGGCGACGGGCAAAATAGGACAAATGCGGAGTTAAACAGGATTTATTTGAGTTTTTTTCAAAACCGGACTTCTGCACCAAAAGAAAAACCCGGCGCAACTTGCGTCGCCCGGGTTTGCGTAGTCAAATTCCTAACCTTTAAACTACTGAAATCTGTATCCAAGTCTGGGTATCCGGGGAATGTTACCGGATGAAGTACGCGAATCCAAGCCCAAGGGTCGTACCGATGTTGTAGGATTCTGCAACGTACTTGGTGCCTTTAAAATCCTGCGTTTTTTTATTCAACGGGTTCAGGATGTTGCGGGCAGAGAAGGTAAATTGGTAGTGGTTGGCGAACCGTTTCGTCAGGTTAAAATTGAGCAGCGGGAACGGCTCTTCGTACACATCGGGCGTGGCGGCCAGCGAGATGTTGTAGAGCCGGCGGCCCGATACGTTGAACGACAGCGACGATTCCCAACCTTCGTTGGGGTTGATGTACGACAACACGATGTTGGCGATATACGGTGCCTGGCTTTGGAAGGGACGGGTCGTCTGGTTGTAGGTGGAGTCCACACCACGCGAAGAATTCAATTCGTCCTGTGGAATGTCGTACTCCGATTTGATGAGTGCAAAGTTGGCGCCGAGGTACATGTTTTGCATAAAATTGCCGCCGATAAAGCCGAGGTTCTTGCGCCATTCCACTTCCGCGCCATATACGCGGGCATTGTCAATATTGGTGTAGCCCAGCGTCGGAATGGTGGCAGTAGGGTCGAAGCGGCGCAAAATGGGATCGTCGAAGCGCTTGAAGAAAAGGCTGACGGCCAGCAACTCGCCCATGTCGGGGTACAATTCGTAACGCAGGTCGTAGTTCTGGATCAGCGTGCGCGTCAGATTGGGATTGCCGACGTTGAAAAAGCCGTTTTTGGTATCGAACTGGGCGAAGGGCGCCAATTCGCGCATATTCGGCCGCGCCAGCGTTCTGGATGCTGCCAAGCGCAGGTTTGATTTTTCCGTGAGCGAATAGATCAGGTTGGCTGAATAAAGGTAGTCGGTCAGGTCAATGACACTTTTATCCACAGAAGTGTCGCGGCTCACCACTTCCATATCCGTCGTTTCCATACGCACACCGGCGATGAGTTTCAGACGCGGCAGCACGTTATAAACGCCCATCAGGTAAGCCGCTGCGATGGTCTGATCGCCGTTGTAGAAATTTTTGTTGTTCACCTGATTGACGTAGTGATATCCGATAGTGTACTGTCGGACGGAATCGGGATATTGTTCGAAGTAGGTGGTATCAACCACACCGAAGTTGTCATAATTGAAAAAACCGCCGAAATCGCCCTGGTAGTTGTTGAAGTACAGGCTTTGCGGCACACCGCCGTGGCGCTGGTGCGAAAACTGGTATTCTTCAAAAGAGCGCGTCATGTTGCTGTACAGTCCGCCAAACTTGATGCTGTTGGTGCTGTTTGCATTGCCACGGCGCAGGAAAGGCAGAGTGACGTCAATTTTGGCTTCTTTCGCTTCATCCTGCAAATCGCGGAAGAAGTGATAGGGCGGGCGGAATTCGGCGTCGTTGATGGCGTAGGTATTGTTACCGTCGTCGTCAATATAATTCAGGTAAGCGAAATAGCGGGTGTCGGGCTCTTTCTGGAAGGAGTTGTTCATAGATCCGCTCCATTCGATCTCCGCGCCTCTCAAGCCGGGAAAAACGTGTTTGCCGCTCAACTGGTACGATACATACTGGCGTTGAATGAACTCGAGTGAATTGGTCATAAAGGTAGCGCCCGGAGTGGACACCTGCCCGATGTAAGAACCTGATTGTGAGCGCCCGATGATGTCCGCGTCGTTGTTGTATATCGTATTGAAACTGATACCGTGGTTGTTGCCGAATTTATAGGCAAGGTTGAAAAGACCACCCAAATGCGGCGTTTCAGTGCTTTTCGATTCTTTGAGCGATTGATAGCCGAACAGCGTTTGCGGATCGCTGGTGACATACGTATTGACGACGCCGCCGTCGTAATGCGTGAACTCCCGCGAATAATTGAGCCCGATCGTATAGCCGAGGTTGTTGCCAAAGAGGCGTTTGTTGTCGCCGATGGAGAAATTGACTCCATAATTGAGCGGCGTGGATTTGGGTGTCGGTGTAAAGACATTGCTCAGTTGGCGTGACGATTCGTTCAATAATTCGCGTATAGGCGCACCGTTGGCATTCCTCGGATTGCGCGCCGCGATATAGGCGTCCTGCGTCAGCAACTTGCGGTTTTCCGGGTCGAGCAAGATATCGGGAATATCGCGTCCGCCGTCGTCGAAGCCGAGCCAGTCGCGTTTGCCTGCATCCGCGCCGTGCCCCTGAAAATTGTCAATCATCGAGGACTGGGTATTGTACGACGAGGTCAGGCTGAAATACATGTTGAATTTATCGGGGAATGACTTGGTGGTCACATTCACGAGACCGCCGGAGAAATTACCCGGCAGGTCGGGCGTGAAAGTTTTCATCGTGATGATGTTGTCCACCATTTGCGAGGGGATGAGGTCGAGGCTCGAGCTGTTGCGGTACGGGTCGGTGCTCGGCATGGTGATGCCGTTGAGTTGCGAGATCGAGTAGCGGTCGCCCAAGCCGCGCATGACGATGAATTTGCCGCCTTCCACTACTGCGCCGGTCACCTGTTTCATGGCGTCGGCGGCATTGGATACTCCGGTGCGGCTGATTTGTTGCGAAGAAATACCGTCCTGAATAGAAAGCGCTTTTCGTTGCAGTGCGATGAGCGACGCGTCGGTATTGCGCACCTGGGTAGCGGTGACGACAATCTCGGTGAGCGCGAAGTCCTCCGAAGTCATCACGATGTCCAAATTGTTGGCGGCTTGAGATTTTGCTTCGAAACCTTCGACGGTAAAGTTCTGATAGGAAGTGTACGTGCAACTGACCGAGTAAATGCCCGGTTCGACTGTGAAAGTGTAATTGCCGTCGTAGTCGGTAATGGCGCCGGTCGTAGTCGTAGCATTGACCGCTTTGACGGTAGCGCCGATCAGGGTTTCGCCGGTAGATTTATCAATGACTTTACCAGCGATCACTGCCTTTTGGGCAAAAGCCTGCTGCACGAAAAAGCAGGAGAATATTGAAAGAGTGAGAACAGAGAAGTACTTTCTCATGGTTAGGAAAATGAAAAAAATGAACTGAAATGAAAGAAAGCAGCGGGTTTTCAAATGAAAACCCGCTGCTTTTGCGATACAGATGAGATTATTCTACTATCAATTTTTTAGCGATCACTTTGCCCTCTTCCGTGCGGAACTTGATGACATACATGCCCGGCACGAGGGTATTGATCTCAACCCGGTGCTGGCCGGTCGGGATCGAATTCAGGTTCGAAACGAGGCGGCCCGACATATCGAAAATTTCGATGCTCACTTCGCGGTCGAATTGTGATTCGACAATGAACATGTTGTGGGCTGGGTTCGGGAAAATGCGGAAGATGCTGACAAGGCTGTTGTCGAGGTCTTCGGTGCCTACCACGCAGTCCGTAGCGGGAGCCGGGGCCAGGTGGCTGTTTTGTTCCAGGGCAGTCCAGCCGGCCAGCCACATGTCGCTGTAGCAGTTATCGAAGGCGCCTTTGTAGTTGACTGCAGTAAAGAAGGGATCATTCGGATAGGCAGCCAGACTTGAGTAAGCGGCCGAACCTTCTTTTACGCGCGGGTCGAGTTGGTTGTTCTGTTCACGGCTGATGCTGACGATTTGCGGGTCGGCAATGGCATTTTGGTTGGCAACGAGATTGGCAGCCAGGTCGGAAGCGTCGGCGTCGTCGGGGGTGCCTGAAGTGACGCGGATGATGCCGTTGTTGTCAATCGTGGTGTTGCTGCCGTTGGCCCAGAACAGGTTGTTGAGGATTTTCAACTCGCCGTTGAGCATCTTGGTGTAGGCATCGTTGGCCGGTGCGGCTTTGTCCTGCACTTCGATGGCTTTGTTTTTTTGGCCCGTCACAATGGAGTTGGCCACCGTACCGGCGGTACCGGCGCGGAACAACCAGCCCAGTGGGTTGGCAGCGGCAGCGCCGGCGCCCGAACCTACGTGTGTCCAGTTATAGACAGTAGGATTGGAATAAGGCGTACCGTCGTCGGGCGTCGTGCCATCGAGTTCGCCGCCGAGGTCGGCCACGTCGTCGCGCTGGATAGAGAACCAGAACTGGCCTTTGCCGGTGTATACCTCGTCCCAGTCGTAAGAGTCGTCTTCAGCCCAAGCCACCGAAGCGTATTTCAGGTTGGGAGCGCCGCCGAAGAATTCGATACCGTCGTCGGAGCTGGCGTAAATCTCGATGTGGTCGAGCGTAGTGCCGCTGCCCACTGCTGCAAGCGTCAGACCGTTGAGTTCGCTGCCGGTCTGGAAAGCCCGGCCACAGTGGCGGATAGAGACATATTTTAATACGCCGGAGTTGTCCGTATTGTCGTTGCCGCCGTAAGTGCCGCGGAGTTCGTTCGGGTCAATACCTTCGACAATAGCGGTGGGGTTGCCATTTTTTTGCGTAACGCCTTTGCCGAGGATGGCAATACCACCCCAGAGCGAGTTGTCTTTCGGACCGAGGTCGAGCGGGTCGTTCACGTCGTCGGATTCTGCCGTGAAAATGATCGGATCGTCGGCGGTGCCTTCTGCGAAGATTTTGCCGCCGCTGGCCACGATCAGCGCAGAGGGTGCGCCAACCGTTTGGTTCGAGGTGAATTTCACCACCGTGCCGGCTTCGATGTTCAGTGTAGCGCAATCGTCAACAAACGTCAGGCCGTCAACAACATAGGTTTTGTCTTTCGTCCAGGTAACCGTTTCGCAGGGTTTGATGCTGTTGTCATTGATGAAAACAGTCGTGCCGCCATTGTCCAGGGGTTTCAGGTGCTCGTTGCGGTCGAGCGCCGTCCAGCCGCGCGCCCACATCTGGCCGGCGAAAGGCCCGAAAGCGCCTTTGTAATTTACTTTATCGAAGAACGGATCGTTCGGGTAGGCTGCCAGATCGGTTGTTACGGACGTGTTGCCTGCCGGCCGGGGGTCGAGCAGTTGATTTTGCTCGCGGCTGATGCTCTGGATTTCGGGATTGGAAATGGTATTCTTGTTTGTAACCAGGTTGGCGGCCAGGTCGGAAGCGTCGGCGTCGTCGGGGGTACCGGAAGTGACGCGGATGATGCCGTTGTTGTCAATCGTGGTGTTGCTGCCGTTGGCCCAGAACAGGTTGTTGAGGATTTTCAACTCGCCGTTGAGCATCTTGGTGTAGGCATCGTTGGCTGGTGCGGCTTTGTCCTGCACTTCGATGGCTTTGTTTTTTTGGCCCGTCACGATCGAATTAGCCACCGTACCGGCTGTGCCGGCGCGGAACAACCAGCCCAGTGGGTTGGCGGAGGCAGCGCCTGCGCCCGATCCGATGTGTGTCCAGTTGTATACCGTAGGATTGGAATAAGGCGTCGCGTCGTCCGGCGTGGTGCCGTCGAGTTCGCCGCCGAGGTCGGCCACGTCGTCGCGCTGGATGGAGAACCAGAACTGGCCTTTGCCGGTGTATACTTCGTCCCAGTCGTAAGAGTCGTCCTCAGCCCAGGCAACGATCGCGTGTTTCAGGTTGGGTGCGCCGCCGAAGAATTCGATGCCGTCGTCGGAACTGGCGTAGATTTCAATGAAATCCAGTTCCGTCTCGCTGCCTACGGCTGCAAGGCTCAGACCATTGAGTTCGCTACCAGTCTGAAAAGCGCGACCGCAGTGGCGAATAGAAACATATCGCAAAACACCTGAGTTGTCGGCATTGTCATTACCTCCGTAATATCCGCGCACTTCGAGCGGGTCAATGCCTTCAAGAATTGCCTGTGGGTTGCCGTTTTTCTGAGTAATGCCTCTGCCCAACAGCGCCACACCGCCCCACAGTGAATTGTCTTTCGGCCCCAGATCGAGCGGGTCGTTCACGTCGTCCGCTTCTGCTGTGAAAATAATAGGTTCGTCCGGCGTACCCTCCGCAAATATTTTGCCTCCGCGCGCCACGATCAACGCGGAAGGTGCGCCAACCGTCTGGTTGGAAGTAAATTTCACTACTGTGCCTGCTTCGATGTTCAGCGTGGCGGTGGAATCCACGAATACCAGACCGTCGAGCAGATAAACGTTGTTTCTCGTCCAGTTTACGGTCTGACCGGGTGCGATATCAGCATCGGTGATATTGACAACCGTTTGTGCAATTGATTGGAAGCCAAGCAGGGTTCCCAGGAAAAGCAGGTAAAGTGCCTTGTTCATAGATTGGTTGTGTTTTATTTGAACTGTAATCCTTGTCTCGTTTTGTTTTGCAGGGCAGGGCGAAAGGATTGCGTTTTCGACTGCAAAATTCCCCCGAAGGCCACCTGAATCGGGCAAAAAGCAGTTTAAGTTAAGGTTAAGTTTGTCCGGGGCCCGTCGGTTGACCGACCGGCAGGAATACAAAAAAACCGGGCGGCAAATCATGCCGCCCGGTTGAAAAAACTGTTTTTAAGACTGACTTTCAGAGCATTATCATCCTCTATTTCCCCTCTCTCAGCGCCGTCGCATACGCATCCGGCAACGGGCTTTCCTCCACCGCACGGGCTGCTTTTTCCACGTCGTATTCAAAGCGAACGAACTCCACCCGAAGGCTGTCTGCCCGGCGAATGCTGGTATTTTCGTCAAAATGCAGGAGAACGTAACCGCCGCGCGGGTCGCCGTCTTTGGGTTTGCCGACGGAGCCAGTGTTGATAGCATGGCGGAAATGCGGTTCGGTATCCGTGCCGGAATTCAGGATACGATGGTATGGCTTGTGCGTGTGCCCGAAACACAAGACGTCGGCATTGGCGCTTTCGAGGATGCGGAGCAGGCTCTTTTCATCGCGGTCCTCAAAAAGGTATTCGTTGATCTTCCGCGGGCTGCCGTGCACGAACAACACCAGGAGCGGGTCGCCGTCGGTCAGTTCGAATTCGAGCCGGATGTGTTTCGGCAATTCGCGCAAGTATTGGCGTTCAGCCGGTTGTACAATCTGGTTGGTAAAAGAGATAGATACCGCCCCGTTCGCTTTTTCCTCATCGGTTTTGTACGCGCAGCCGCAATCGTCGCTCGCCCGCCCGATGCCGAAATCGTAGTTGCCGGCGATGGTCGGGATGCCGCGTTCGCGGATGGCGCGGATGACCTCATTCGGCCAGATGTTGTAGCCCACGAGGTCGCCGAGACAAAAGATCTGGTCGGGGCGGCGTTTGTCCACGTCGGCGAAAAAGGCTTCGAGCGCGGGAAGGTTGGCGTGGATGTCGGAGAAAAGGGCGATGGTCATAGTCAAAGACGCTGGATTGTTGGACGTTGGACATTGGATTGTTGGACGTTGGACATTGGACTGTTGGACATTGGACTGCTGGACGTTGGACATTGGACTGCTGGACGGTATCCAACAGTCCAACGTCCAACAGTCCAATGTCAATCAGTACCAGGGAAATTCTTTTGCTGCTTCAAAGCTACATTGACCAATAGGATCAAAACCGGGACTTCGATGAGCGGCCCGATAACGGCTGCGAAAGCCACTCCGGAATCAATACCGAACACCGCGATGGCAACCGCGATACCCAGTTCGAAGTTGTTGCCCGCAGCCGTGAAGGCCAGGGAAGTGCTTTTGGCGTAATCAGCGCCGGCGCGTTTGGCCAGAAAAAAAGCGCTGAAAAACATGATGACGAAATACAGGATCAACGGAATAGCGATTCGCACTACATCCATGGGAATTTGCACGATCAGATTGCCCTTGTAACTGAACATCACTACAATGGTGAACAACAGTGAAACAAGCGTAACCGGGCTGATCTTCGGGATGAATACCTGCTGATACCATTCTTTTCCCTTCCTTCTTATCAAGATATATCGGGTAATCATTCCCGCCAGGAATGGTATCCCCAAATAGATGAACACACTTTCGGCAATCTGACTGATGCTGACGTTGACTTCCACCCCTTCGATGCCGAAGAAAGGCGGCAACACCGTCACAAAGAACCACGCATACACACTGTAAAAAAACACCTGGAATATGCTGTTGAATGCCACCAGACCCGCTACGTACTCGTTGTCGCCTTTTGCCAGGTCGTTCCACACGATCACCATCGCAATGCAACGCGCAATGCCGATCATGATCAGCCCCACCATATACTCCGGCTTATCCTGCAAAAACACGACGGCCAGCAGGAACATCAGCGCAGGGCCGATCAGCCAGTTTTGCACCAGCGACAATCCGAGGATATGCGTGTTTTTAAACACCCTGGGCAATTCTTCGTATTTCACCTTGGCCAATGGCGGGTACATCATCAGGATAAGCCCGATGGCAATGGGAATGTTCGTGGTACCGCTTTGAAATTGGTTGATGAACGCGGCGGTTCCCGGAACAAAATATCCCAGCCCAACGCCAAGAAACATGGCGGCGAATATCCAGAGGGTAAGGTAGCGATCAAGAAAGCCGAGGCGTTTGGGGAGAATGTTTTGAGCCATTTATGTTTGTCAATAAAGTTTTAGAAAGTGCTCCCGTATTTCAAGATCAGCGAAATCTGCCCGGCATGCCAGGCGGTGTGCGTGGAAATGCGCGCCAGGGCCTCTGCTTTCGTCTTTCGACCGAACTCTTTTGTTTCGATATACTCCTCCCAATCAGGTTCCGTTTGTTTTTCAAATGCGGCGCTCAGTACGCGGCGGGCATCCTCCAAATACGCAAGCAATGCGTCGCGGTCGTTGAATTGCCCGTGGTCTTTCACCAAATTTCCAACAGTGGATACCCGCACTTCGATGGGCACTCCGAATACATTTTTGGCAAACAAATGCTCCACTTCTCCGATGTGCCGCAACAACCAACCCAGTGAATTGGATTGCGGGTGCAGCCGCCGCGGCAAGTCCGCCGCGGTAATTCCGGGAAACAGATTGGTTAACCGGGTGCGGCCCTCTTCCCAAAGGGCGAGCATCAGTTCAGTTTTCGACATTCCGTTTTTCCAGTTTAAAATTAAAGCCAATGTAAAACTCCCGTCCGCGCGTCGGCCCCCATGCAAAGGAAGGATCGAACCCACGCGCGAAAGGCTGTTCCCAGCCCAGGATCGGCTGCAACTGCCTGAAATCGAATACATTTTCGCAGCCCGCAAAGACATCGAAGCGCCGCAAGGCGCGCCTGACTTGCGCGCCGACCACCGAATAGGCTTTGGAATGATCCGGCCGGCGGAGGTTTTCCGGATTGCGGGAGGTGTCGGGCAGCCGCTGCCTGCCGTACCAGTGGAGATTGGCATCGAATTGCCAGCGTTCGCCGGGTGTGCGGAAAGTGGCTACGCCTAGTATTTTGTGGCGCGGGTTGAAGGGCAATGATACTTTTCGGCCGTCCTGATGGCGAAATACGTCGAGGAAATTGTAGGCAGTGCGCAATTCGAGGCGACGGCCCCAGGCGGCACTCCCTTCTAATTGTACACCGTTGCTGATGGACTTTCCACCGAAATTGGCGATGATGGCTTTTGTCGGGTCTGCGTCGTAATCCGGGAAAAACTGATTTTGAAAACGGGTGTGGTAGAAGTCGGCAGTGGCGGTGAGGCGCATTTTGCCGATGGCAAAACGACGCGTAACATTGATGCCTGCATTCCAGGCGCGTTCAGGGCGAAGGGATTCGGCAAAAACTATATCCCGGCTGCCCACCAGCAGGGCGATGTTTTCGGGGAAAAGGTTGACTGTGCGCCAACCGGCGCCGACGCTTGCCCGCAAATCGAGGTTGGGAGAAGGATTGAAACGCAACATGGTGCGCGGCGTGACGTACCAACCGAAAGCATTGTGCCGGTCGGCGCGCAGGCCGGCAATCCATACCCAGCGATCGTTTTTGAAATGAAAAGTATTTTCGGCAAAAACACCGGGGATATTTTCTTCGCGCCGATACGTCCCTGCAAAACTGCGGCCCAATGTGTCGGCTGCTGCAAAACCGACGGATTCATTCAAAATAAAGTGCCGGAAACTGATGCCGGTTTTCAGTTCCTGTGCCTTGTTTTTGCCCCAAAAAAATTCGTATTGCACATTGACATAGGCATGGCGCTGATCGGCGTCGTAGCGCGTGAGACCGAACCAGGAGTTTTGATCCTGTGCAACGAACGAGGCGAGCAGGGAGATCTTGTTGTCAGCATTGAAGCGCCAGCCCGTTTTGCCGAATATTTCGGGTTGACGGAAACGAACGGTCTGACCGTAAGCATTGGTCGTTCCCTCATCTTTTTCAGGATCGAAATTTCCCTGGCCACCGATGCGCTGTTCGTCCACATAGCGCGCACCGATAAATGCGCTGAGCCCGTTTTCATTTTCCTTGCGATAGCGCCATTTGTTGTACACCGAATACCGGGTCAGGCGCGGCAGATCCAGGAAAGTATCGTCGTCGCGATCCCATTTTCCGCCGGGCTGAGAAGTGTGCAGTGCAAGGTAATTGGTCCAGCGCGTTTTGTTGGCAGCCCATGCCACGTTCAGGTGTTTTTCGCCAAAACTGTTGACCAGCACATCGGCTGTCACCGGCTCGGCAATACCGCCTTCGCGGGGAAAAACGGTTATCTGGCCGACCATTCCTTCATAGCCCTGCAACACACTGTTGGCGCCTTTCACCACCCAGATATTTTCCAGCATACTGCCGGGGATGGTGCCGGTTCCATAGGTGTAGGTCAGTCCCTGGATGGTAGGCAAGCCGTCCACCAGCACCTGGTTGTACACGCCGCTGAGACCGAGAATGCGCAATTCCCTGGCATTGGTGAGGATGTTGGTGGTCGTGGGCTGGACGGTGCTTTGGGTTTCGAAGCACCCGGCGAGGTCACAGCAGGCTGCTTTGCGCAACTCGGCGCGGTTGATAATCTCTGTTTTAACCGGTTGTAAAACAGAAATATAGGCACCTGTCACTTCATCGCGAACGGTTACTTCCTGAAGGGTAACGTTGGCGGACATTGCCAATGTCCAGTAACTCGTCAAGTCTTCGATCAGAAAAGTATCCCGAAGTGCGCCGAAGATGGCGGCAAGGCGAAGAGGTTTCTGCGTGGTATCCTGAGGCAGGGGAATAGCGAACTCACCTTTGTCGTCGGTTCGGGCGCCAATGGTAGTGCCCGCCCACGCGACCACCGCGCCGGGAAGAGGCGTTTCCTGCGCATCGGTCACCTGACCAAAGAGGTATTGAGCGTCGAGGTTTGAGGTAAAAAGGACAATTAAGAGCAGAGCAGGTAGAGATAATTTCATAAAAGCATTTAAACAAATTCACAGGAATTATCAAAAAATGATTCATTCCGGATTTTTCAAAGTGCCTGACATATTATTTGGGGTTGTGTTAAAAACTTGAAGAGGGTGTCTCATAAGTAAATTTGAAATTTAGAACACCGAATTTTTATGAAACACATAGGCACATAGCGCACATAGATTTTATTATGTGTCCTATGTGTCTATGTGTTGAAATTAAATTCTGTCACGTTTTTCAAAATCTGACTTATGAGACAGCCTCTTCAATGTACAATAATTTTTGACACAACCCCAAAAAACTAGTAAATCGTTGGATGAACTCATGCTAAAACCTTAGCAGCACCCGCTATCCGTCCCGCAGCAAGCCTCTTTCAACGCCAGTTTTTGCAAACTGACTTTCGGCTTCGCCGCGCGTTCGCGTTTTTCGCCCGGCTTTTCTGCGTACACAGTGACGCTGAAAATACCCGTTCCGGAAGCCACGAAGGCTTTCAGTTGTTCCGCCGTCAGATATTCGAGCAGGATATTGTCGGGAATCAGGATGGGCTTTTGCTTCTGAACGGTGACGTTTTCAAAACCGGCCTTGCGGGCGAGTTTCAGATAGTCGTCCATCTGGATGGCTCCCGACACGCAGCCGGCGTACATCTCGGCGGCGTTGCGCAGCGAATCGGGCAATTCGCCTACGAGCACCACGTCGGAAATGCTGAAATGGCCGCCGGGACGCAACACGCGCGCGATCTCGTTGAAAACCTTCGTCTTGTCAGGCACGAGATTGAGCACGCAGTTGCTCACCACCACATCTACCGAGTTGTCCGATACGGGAAGGTCTTCGATATCACCCTGGCGGAATTCGACGTTGTTGAAACCCAGTTTATCGGCATTCGCGCGGGCTTTTTGGATCATGGCCGGAGTGAAGTCCACGCCGATGACTTTGCCCTCAGCACCCGTTTCGGCACGCGCCACGAAGGCGTCGTTCCCGGCCCCGGAACCGAGGTCGAGCACGGTGTCGCCCGCTTCGATGTGGGCAAATTCGGTCGGCAAACCACAACCCAAGCCCAGATCGGCGTCGGGGTTATAACCGGGCAGGTTGGCATAAGAATCGGCCATGATGGTGTAAGTACCGCCCGCCGCACCGGAGCCGCAGCAAGTGGTTTCATTCAGGGCCTTATCCTGATTGGCGATTTCCGCGTATTTTTCGCGGACGATGTTCTTGATTGTTTCTGCTGTTTGCATAACTTGAATGATTTTATATCGCAAATATACGATAAAGCATTTTAAAGAAACAAGCACATGCCCTGAATTTTTTTAAGGGCTGCATGATCCTTGCAATTTAAAGTACTTACAATGAGTAATTTATCGCGAAAATAAAAAAAATCTTCCTTGCATATTTTCTCCTATTCAACATCCAATACAACAATACGCGGGTTGTCCGGGTCAATCAAAACACCCACTAAAACACCTTCCGACAACTGAGGTACGGCCAGCCTGTTGACCAATTGTTTTATCCTGACTTGAAACGGCGGGCGGGCGCCGTCGTGGACACGCAACAACATTTGCACTACCGGGTCGTCGTCCACCGTCATGCCGGTATCTTCCAATTCCAATATTTCGGCACGAGCGGGCCGGCCTTTTTCCCGGAGTTGCGAAAGGGTTTTGCCGGAAACCAGCCCGTCGGTGCGGCGATGCAGGGAGATAAAAAAACAGATGCCGGTCGTCAGCATTAATGCTGCGAAGAAGCCCGCCAACCAATCGTCTTCCGTCCAGTGTTCCCAGTCCAACGAGGGTTTTTCGGCCAAACCGGAGGCTAACGAATACAGCGCAACAACTCCTCCGATAATTAGCGGAGCCGCGATAAAATATTTCAGGTTTCGCATGATGGAAAGTAATTTTGAAATTAAAATCTGCCGTTTTTACGGGCGACACGGCTCTTTGCAAGTACCTCTTTTCTGCAAATTTGTGTAAATGTTTGATTTTTAACAAAATAATTGAGCGTTCAATATGGATATTCTTGCCCAATCTCTCTCTGTCGCACCCACCAAACACCTCCCCGACCTGCTCTTGCTGGGCGATCCGCGCCTTTACGAACGCTGCGAAGCCGTCACTGAAGCCTACCTGCCCCTGCTCCCCCAAATTGCCGCCGACTTGCGCCAGGTGATGGCCGAGGTACGCGAAAAATACCGCTTCGGGCGGGGTATCGCCGCACCGCAACTGGGTTATATGAAACGGGTTATTTACCTGGACACTGACCGGCCCCGACTACTGATCAACCCCGATCTCACCGAACGCAGCGCCGACATGTTCGAACTCTGGGACGATTGTATGTGCTTCCCCCACCTGTTGGTGCGGGTGCAACGCCACCGGCGCGTGACGGTGAACTATCTGGATGAAAATTGGGAACAAAAATCCCGGACGGTGGAGGACGATCTCTCGGAACTCATTCAGCATGAGTACGACCACTTGGAGGGAGTGCTGTGTACGATGCGGGCGGTGGATGAAAAAGCATTCCGCTGGAGGGGTTAACAGGCTACCGCCCGAACATCCCCATCATTTTCAACAACTCCGGCGGAATGTCCCCGAAATCATCATCATCGAGTTGAAATTCTTTTACGTATTGCTTGAAGCCTTTGGTGGTCTGGATAAGTTCCAGTGTCTTTTGTACCTGCCTGACATATCGCTTTTGCTCCAGGACGTGCCGCTCTATTTGCTGGCGCATCAATAACGGCACAGGATGGTAGAGCATGCCGTAAAGGTTACCGTTCATTTCCGGCGAGCACATTTCTAATTCCATTTCCAGTTCCTGCACCTGACGCTTGAGCACGTCGTTGAAATATTTGAGTTGGCTGTCATTGAAGCCGGCGAACACATTGTCGCGGTCGGCGAGCAAAGTCATTTGCAACTCCAGCAGTTTAAGATGGTCGTCGGCTTCGTATGCAACCGTTATCTGCTTCATGATCTCGGTTTTTTCGAGGCGTTTTTGCTCGTCGGGCTCTTTGTCGGGGTGGAAATGCCGGATCAAGTCCACGTATATCTGTTTGGCGGTTTTAGCGACTGCTTCTTCGGCGGCTTTGCGTTTGGCCTCGGCGGCCAACTGGCGATCGGTCTTTTTGCGCTGGCTTCGACGCTCGGCACGGACTCGTTCCTCGGCCAGAAATTCCGCCTGCCGGGCATCCATTTTTTCCTTCATTTTGAGCGGATCGTCGAAATCGCCTGCCTCGAATTTCGTCCCGAACATTTGGTTGAAAAACTGAGAAGCCATATCCTTCATGTCTTCTTCCTCCATTTCCCGCGCTTCGTCCCACGACTCCTCGTCGGCGCTGTATTTTTTGTACAAAGTTTTCAATGCTTCGTCTTCCGCGTAAAACGTGGTCTGGAGCAGGCGCGCAATCTCTTCCTCCATCATGCTGCAAAACTTTTCATACTGTTTTTCCGTCAATGAAGGGAGGTGCGGGCTGCTGTCCAGCGCAAAAATCATTTCGCGCAAAGCCGCTATCGCTTCTTTTTCCGCCGGCGCCACCCGCTCTTCGCCGACGCGCCGCAACTCGAGATCCTGTTCTTTGGTGCGTTCGATCTCAAGGTGCAGTTGCTGGATGCGCCGCACGTAGTTGTTGAAGCGTTTTTGCTCTTTGCTCAGCGGTTGGGAGGCGGCGGACGAGGATTTAATTTGTAATTGCCTGGACATAGAGGGTACGATTTTAGGGCAAATGTAATGGTTGCCTGGGGTCGGTTTGTGAAAAAAAACATCCTACCTTTGCGCCGCTTTTTTAATGTGGTCAATGCGACCAATTCCCACCTTGACCACATTCCACACATTGACCACATTCTCAGTTATGACTTCCCGCGACATCCGCCGCCAATTCCTCGACTTTTTCGCTTCCAAGGAGCATAAAATCATCCCCTCCGCGCCCATCGTGGCCAAGAGCGACCCCACATTGCTGTTCATCAACTCCGGTATGGCGCCGCTCAAGGATTTCTTTCTGGGCAACCAAAAACCGCCCGCGCCGCGTGTGGCCGATACCCAAAAATGCCTGCGCGTTTCAGGCAAGCACAACGACCTCGAAGACGTGGGTTTCGACGGCTACCACCACACCATGTTCGAAATGCTGGGCAACTGGTCGTTCGGCGATTATTTCAAAAAAGAGGCGCTCGAATGGTCCTGGGAATTGCTCACCGGGGTGTATAAAATCCCCAAAGACCGGCTCTACGTCAGCGTGTTCGGTGGCAATGAAGCCGAGGGCGTGCCCTTCGACCAGGAAGCCTGGGACGTTTGGCGCACCATGCTGCCCGAAGACCGCATCCTGAAATTCGGCAAAAAAGAGAACTTCTGGGAAATGGGCGACCAGGGCCCCTGCGGCCCCTGCTCAGAAATCCATGTGGACCTGCGCTCCGATGCCGAACGCGCCAAAAAAGACGGCCGCGACCTCGTGAATGCCGACGACCCCAACGTCATCGAGATTTGGAACAACGTGTTCATGCAGTTCAATCGAAAAGCGGACGGCTCGCTGGAAGAGCTGCCTGCCAAATCGGTGGACACTGGGATGGGTTTCGAACGTCTGTGCCGCGCCGTGCAAGGCGTGGCCTCTAACTACGACACCGACCTTTGGCGCCCCTTGTTTGCCATCCTGGAAGGGGTGACAGGCCACCGCTATGAAGGCACTTACCCCGGCATCAACGAAAAATGGCTCAAAAGCGACGTCGCCATGCGCGTCGTGGCCGACCACCTGCGAGCGGTGAGTTTTACCATCGCCGACGGCGAAATGCCGAGCAATACGGGCGCGGGCTACGTCATTCGCCGCATCCTGCGCCGGGCAGTGCGCTATTATTACTCCTTTCTGAATCAGAAAGAACCGGTGATGTACCGCATGGTGCCGGTGCTGGCTGAAGAGTTCCGCGACGTGTTTCCCGAGCTAAAAGCGCAGGTAGACTTCGTATCGCGGGTAGTTTTGGAAGAGGAAAAAGGCTTTTTGCGGACGCTCGAATCGGGCTTGAAACGCATCGAAAGCCTCGATATTCAAAAAAATACTGTGACCGGCCAACAGGCGTTCGAGTTGTTCGATACCTACGGTTTCCCCTTCGACCTCACCCAACTCATTGCCCGCGAAAAGGGCTGGATGGTGGACGAGGAGGGTTTCAAAGCCGCCTTGCAGGAACAAAAAGACCGCTCGCGCAAAGACGCCGTCAAACAGGTGGGCGACTGGACGGTGCTGCGCGACATCGAGCAGTTTGAGTTCGTCGGCTATGACCAACTCGAAGTGGACGACGCGAAGGTCGTCAAACACCGCACGGTCATGCTCAAAGGCCAGCCGCAGTACCAACTCGTGCTGAACAAGACGCCCTTCTACCCCGAAGGCGGCGGTCAGGTGGGCGACACGGGCTACATGACCTTCGGCCCGAACGAAAAGATCCGCGTGCTCGATACCAAAAAAGAGAACGACCTCGTCATCCACGTCGTGGACCGGCTGCCGGAATTCGTGATGGACCGCACCGTGGAATGCGCCGTAGACGGCTGGAAACGCCGCCTTACGGAGAACAACCACTCGGCCACGCACCTGCTCCACGCGGCGCTGCGCAAAGTACTCGGCACGCACGTCCAGCAAAAAGGCTCTTACCTCGACCACGAGACTTTGCGTTTCGACTTCCAGCATTTTCAAAAAATGACCGACGAGGAAATCGCCCGCGTGGAGCGCCTCGTCAATGAAAAGATCCGCGCGAACATCGCCCTCGAAGAAGCGCGTAAAGTCCCCATCGAGGAGGCCAAAAAGGCGGGCGCCATGATGCTCTTCGGCGAGAAATACGGCGAGACGGTGCGCATGATCACCTTCGACCCTTCCTATTCCCGCGAACTCTGCGGCGGCTGCCATGTGCAGCGCACGGGTCAGATCGGCTTTTTCAAAATCACCGCCGAAAGTGCCGTCGCCGCCGGAGTGCGCCGCGTGGAGGCCGTGACGGCTGCCGGTGCGGAAGCGTTTATCGAGCAAAAATTGGAGCGTTTGGAGGTCTATGATTCGGCCTTCAAAAATCCGAAAGACCCCTCGAAGGCCGTGCTCGATCTGCAGGAGGAAAACAAACGTTTGCAAAAAGAAATCGAACGCTTCGTGCAGGAGCAGGCAAACAGCCTTCGCGATGGTCTGCGCTCAAAAGTAGAAACAGTTAACGGAGTGAATCTCATTATTGCTGTGCTCCCACTCAGCGATGCTAACGCCATCAAAACCCTCGCCTACGAACTTGACCGTGAACTCGGCAATGCCGTCATCGCCTTCGGCTCCGTCTCCGGCGACAAGCCGCTGCTGACCGTCAAGATCAGCGACAACCTAGTGAAAGAGAAAGGGTTGAACGCCGGAACCATCGTCCGCGAACTCGCCCAGAAACACCTGAAAGGCGGCGGCGGTGGACAGCCGTTTTTTGCGACGGCGGGCGGGAGTGACGCGAGCGGGCTGGAGGAGGCGGTGAAGGGGGTGAAGGGGTATTTATGACCTTTTGGAAGGTGGTGCGTACTTTTTGGAGGATTTGGTTACTTTTGTAATTCAATTTCCAAAATCGTGACCAAGGAAGAATACATCGGGTATTGGAAAACTAATGCTCAAAGTCAATCAAATACGCGAATGGTTAATAAAAAAACTGCCATAAAGCAAATCAACGAACTGCTTTCGTTGCTGATTGCGAAAGGCTACCGCCCGACGCAAGCCTACCTTTTTGGTTCAATATCCAAGGGTACGCAACATGAACATTCCGACATTGATTTGGCACTGTGGGACGCTCGTTTCACAGGAAGTCTGACAATTGACTACGAACCGATAAAGCGTATCCTGACCCGTTTCCCACTCATCGAACTGCACACCTTCGCCGTGGACGAAGATGAATCCAGCAATCCGTTTATCGCAGAAATCAAGGCTTCAGGGATTTGCCTTGATTTGCCACAGATTCAACAAGTTGTGACAGTTTAAATGAGTTTCATTTAAGCGATTCGAGTGGAACCGTCCGTGAACTCGCTCAAAAGTACCTGAAAGGCGGCGGCGGTCAGGCGTTTTTCGCTACGGCAGGCGGCAGCGATGCGAGCGGGTTGGAGGAAGCGGTTAAAGGGGTAAAGGGATATTTGTAGATTTTTGGACTAATTAACGCCACGCGTTGACGCGGGTCGGAAAAGCATTCGTCATCCCCACGGATATTCGCCGCTTTCCGCCACTAAAAAAGCTTCGGCGTATTCCATGGGTTTTTTAGCGTACATCCGGCCTCGGTAACTGTTCAGGCCCGTTATGGCCGAGGCGTAATCGAGTGCAGCATGCTGGCTCTGATGGGTCTGCATGGCGGCCTGTTTTTGCGGCATGACGGTCGTAATATCCACTAAGCGGTTCGGTATGAAAGGGGTCCATATTTCATAGGCGGCTAATAGTACAGGCCGTTGAAGAGCAGATTTTAGCAATAAGTTGGTTTGGTAGTGGTCGGGATGATTGTCAACAATGGAAGGCAGATAAATCAAGTCGGGGCTGAGCCGTTGAAGCAGATCGCGGAGCCACTGTACATTGGCGGGAGTGACAGATAACCGGCCGTCAGGTTGGCCCATGAAATACAAATTTTCTTTGCTAATGCCGAGAATATCTGCTGCACATATCGCCTCCTGCCGTCGTATTGCGCTCGTTTGAACGGCGTTTTTTCCGGCAATGCCACGCCCGCCATCAGTCAGATACACGATTGAAACCCGGTGTCCTTGCGTGAGATGCCGTATGATAGTGCCTCCACATCCGAACGCATCATCATCAGGATGAGGTGACAATACCAGCACATCGGGACCTTCGAGGAATTCTACATGATGCAATTTGGAATATCGCTTGTACACAGCTTCCCTGAATTGCAAATAGCGTTGGAGCAACGGGTTGCGGAACATATAGCCAGTAGTGATTTACAGGGTGATTTTATTGGCTTCGAACGAATCATTGAATCTCCGGCCAATCTGTAAATTATTAGTGTGGACGCCCAATAATTCCCGGTACAACCCGATAAGCGCCTGTATGGATGTTTCGACAGGGAACTCAGTAATCACTTGTTGTCGCGCCTGGTGGCGTATCGTCTCTCGCAGGTCAGGATGAGCCAAAAGGTATTCAATGCCGGCTGCCAGTGTGGCCGCGTCACCGGGTGATACCATCCATCCGCTCTCTGCGTGGCGACACCATTCCCGTATGCCGGTCAGGTTGCTGGCCAGCACAGGCAGTCCGCTTGCCTGCGCTTCCAACCCGGCTAACCCGAACATCTCATCTTTTAGCGAAGGCATGACGAGTAAAGTGGAACAGTGGAAATAGTGCAGTATTTCATGCCGGGATATTTCACCAAGCAGAGTCACGTACGAATCGAGGCGATTATGTGCTATAAAGCGCCTGGTACGGGCTGCTTCGCTGCCTTCACCAATGATAGAAAGGTGCACATCTCTATCCTTTTTCAACAAGATCTGCAAGGCTTCGAGCAGTACCCAAATGCCTTTTTGTTTTTCCAGACGACCTACATACAGCAATTGTTTCCCATGCACATTGTAGCGGTTATTGAATGCCCATTCTCCCGGGTGGATGAAATGCGGGATGTGATGAATATCCGATATGTTGTTGTTTTTCAGATGGTTGAAATATGCGAGTGATGGAATGATATGCGTTGCAGCGCAACGTCTGAACGGATACACCCACAGTTTGAGGCGATTGCGAATATCTGTAGCAAAGGGAATGGTATGATAATCGTGGACAGTGGACACGACCGGCACCCGGATAGATTTCAGCGCCTTATGAATACTGACGGCGAATAGCAGATTTTTGTTGAGGTGTACGATATCCGGCTTGAACTGCTCGATGGCCTGCAGGAACTGTCCGATGATGTGCTTTTGCGGGAAAAAAGTGGACACGCTGGACGCAGGTCGTTTGAAGGAAAACTCATGCACCGATATACCCGCTGCACGAAGGAAAAAAGCAGTGTCATGCCAGTAAGATTCAGCGCCGCCAAACGCTTGTTGAGGGTCATTGTAAAAAAGGATTTTCATTTAATTTATAGTTTCGTTATTGACATTTTCAATGCTGTCAAATATCTGAAACCCTCCACAGACACAATGCTTTATCCCGGTAAACACCGCTCTCCAACAACTGATTATCGGGGATAATCCGCTCCGGTGGGGGGAAACGGAAGGGACTCTTTTGCATATTGAGTGTACGCCAAAGACCATCCCGGATGTCGTAATTGAATTTATTTTGGACAAAGGAGGTACAAAGCAGCCAGGTACTGCCGCTGTGTTTAATCCGGGTAACGGCCTGGTGTATATGCTCGAATGATAAATGCAAGAGGCAATCTCGACAGATTACCAGGTCGGCTGAAGGCAGTATGGAACGCGTCAGGTCAAGGCATTCGAACCGGATGTTGGGTGCGGCATACAAACGGTTATTTTCTCCGACCATAGCAGGTACGATGTCGGCGCCGGTATAGGCAATGCCGGAGAGGTCCATTTCTTTCATCCAGGCGAAATCGCCGCAAGGGATATCGAGCACGGAACGAACGGAAAGGTCGCGCCACAATTGTTGGAGAGCGATTCGAAGGGCGATCGTTTCCGCGGCACCTGAAGTAGGACCGCAAACACTGTCCCGGCCTTTCCAGTAGTGAGTGCGGTATATTTCATCAAAAATACCGGGCAATGCCCCGGAAGAGAAAGGGTAGTTAGCCACCAGGCTTTTGAAATACCGGTAATAATTGAGGTAACCAATTGGCAGATGGCGTTTGATACGTTCGCGCATTGAGCGTTTTTGCTCCCAATATGGAGAGGTTGGCACATTGGGGCAAATGAATTGCGCGATTTTGCCGATTTTATGCAATTTCTGCCACAGAGGCGAAGCACTTAGCGGCGCCACCGACATGGACATTTATCAAGCGATCTTGACAGAAAATCGCTGTCTGATAACCTTCGATCCGGATTTTTGTAACATCCTCCGTTTCCCTTCTGTCCTTGCTCACCTCCCATCGGTACCAAAACCAGGTAGAGAACGTATTGCGCTTCTGGCTCCGAAATGAGCCTCGAAAATTTCGTAGAAGTTGCTTTCAATGCCGCCTGATGTACCGCCTGAAATTAGACGAAAATTTTAGCCCGAAAATGTGCGAACGCTTTGCGGCGGGTTGGTGGCAGTGCGGTGTTAGCGGTAGATTTTCTAATTTTCCTGCATTTGTTTCAAGAAGAATTTTATAACCTCCAAATTCACGTCTGATGTAGTCCAGTGTCCAACATTTTCGTACGTTTTAAAGATTGCGTTAATGTTGTTTTCCTGATATATTTTCTGACATGCCAAATATCTGTCTTGCACATGACTACCTATATTGTCATTGATTATTTTTCGTTCATTTTCGTTATAAGCATCGTCAAACTGAATGGCGTCATTTTCATCTAATTTTCCCATATAAATGAATTGGGGAATTTGTCTATATGTATTGATGTCAAAACTTTTACCAAATAATTCATTAAAGTCCTTTACTCCAATGGGGTAGTCGATTTTAATTCCATTGATTTCGTTTTGAGGAATCATAAGTTTTCCATTAAATCCACCTATTGCCAATGCTTTTATCTTTTCAGGATGTATTAAAGAAAAACGGTTTGTAAACGATGCTGAAGCCGAAAAACCATTCATGAAAATTTTGGTATCAACCTGAATATCCATAGAGATCAGTATATTTCTAGCATCTTCTATCATTTCCAATAATTGTAAATCAAGTCGTTTTAACTCCGGTAAACTTTCTAACATTACATCTCTGTCCAAAGCATGCGTATATATCAAAGGCTGTGATTCCGGTCTCGGAAAAACCGGAACAAGTAAAGGTAGTTTTAACTCTGTAGAAATGTTATTTCCAACCGAGCTCACGGTAGCCAAATGTATAGCATATTTTTTGTGAACTTCTATGCTGTCAGATATTTTGCCTGTGTTATTTGGCTCTACAAGTAGAAATAACTTTTTGTCCAGGGGAGTTTTCCTGGGAATAAATAAAAGGTAGTCATGGTGAAATCCCTTTTCAGGGTTCCTTGCAACAACAATTAAACTGTCGGTTCTAAAAGTTTTTGTTCCCGTATTTTGAGCAGAAGAAACAAAATATGCAATTGAAAAAATTAAAACCAACATTAAACGCATATAATCATTTTTTTTTGGTAAAAACTTAGGCAGGGGCAGCGCCCCGAAAGATTTGTAGTGATTTATGCACAAAATCACCGTGGAGGGGCAGCGCCCCGGAATATGTTACGGGGCGCTGCCCCTCCACGAAATAATATCGGTCTTTCTGCTACAAATTTTTCGGGGCGCTGCCCCTGCCTAAGTTTTTACTTTTTTTGTTAATTACACTGTGAATCAGGTTTGTAGATGTTTCTTCCCACTGCCTCATTCCTAAGGGACAACCCTCGCGGGCATGGACACCTTAACCACGGCTCAAAAATAGAGGTACTCACCTAAAACCTAAAGGAGAACACTGTTTTTTTGCAGCGGTTATTTTGCATAAATTCCAAAACCTCTACTTTGGTCTGTCATAACGCAACCCTATCGGACAGACAACCATTTTTCGCCATAGCAGACGGCAGCGATGCCAGCAGGCTGAGGGAAGCGGTAAAGAGGGAAAATCTTACTTAAACTGATGTGTTTGTTGATTCAAAACACCTGAAAAAAACAGCCGGGGCGCAGCAAACAACCGCACCCCGACTGCTGAAAAGTCCTTAAATCTTCTTCACCTTCCCGCTCCCCGAAATCTGGCTGGTTACCACGGGGTTGCCTTTGTATTCCACATTGCCGCTGCCGCTGATGATCACGTCGAGTTGTTCGCTCACGTCGAGTTTGGCATTGCCGCTGCCGCTGATGGTTACTTTGGCGATCTGCACCGGGCAATCGAGGGCATCTACGTTACCGCTGCCGCTGATGGAGCAGTTCAAGGTGTGTGCGCTGCCGCCGAGGATAATGTTGCCGTCGCCGCTGATCTGGGTGTTGATTTCCTGAAAATCAACATCAAAGAGGCGCATGTTGCCACTGCCTGAAAGTTTGATCTCCAGGTCATCGCCACTGATGGCATCGGGAGCATTGACGTCCACGCTGCCGCTGGTTTCGATAGCATCCCAGTTGGGCGCCCACACGCGGATGCGCAGGCCGTCCACGTCGTACACGTCGCGGTCGAAGTGGATTTTGAGCACGCCGTTGTCTTCCACCGTTTCGAGGAAGTCAATGATGCTTTCTTCGCAGGTTACTTCCACGCGATACACGCTGTCCACGCGGAGATCCACCTGGCCATGAGCGCTGATCTCGAGCGCGTGAAAGTTTTCTACGTTGCGGTTTTCAGTGAGCTTGTCGCCCGTTCCTTTGACGCCAAGAAAATCATCGCAGGAGGTGGCGACCATCACCAGAGATACGAGGGTTGCGAATGCAAACGGAATTTTTGTTTGTGCTTTCATAACGTATTGAAAAAGTTGTTTTTGTGAAAATTTACATGAACCTAGAAGGTACACGGCGTTTCTTGTTTTTCAAATGGAGACACCCAACCGGCGGATTTACCCTGACGCCGCTGCTATACTTTTTTTAAAACCGCCACCGCACCGCCGCTGTCCAGCCCACCCATCCCGACAACCAGCCGTCGCCTGCGCCGGCAGGCAGGAGGTTGTTTTTCACCACGCGCGAGCGGATGCCGGGACTTTCCGGGTCTTCGGGGTCGGTGACCAGGAGGTTCACAGTCGGCCCCGCGCCAATATGCAGGCCGCCGGCGATGCGCAGGTCAAATCCCAGGGCGAATTGTTCCCATTCCTGTATTGCATCGTCCACATAACCTTCGTTCAGGTGGCGGTGAATAAGATCGAAAGTCAGTCCGCACCAGGGAGCGAGCCGCGCGTGGGCGCCGATACCGGCGCCTACCGCCCACAGCGATTCTTTGTGAATGGCGATCGAGTCAGTCCCTGCAGTGAGCGTGACGTAGAACCGGGGAGTGCCCGATTTGAATGCCAGGTTGCCCCACAACACATCGTTGGCGCTGGCTTCGAGCGCGATGTAACCGCCCTGGCGGGAAAAGTTGAGCAGGCCGATCTGCAGGCCCTCGTTTTTTCCAGCGAAATTGATGAGTCCGATCTGGACGCCCCGCAAATACCGGGTGTGGTTGTACACACCAGATATCTGAATTCCCTCGAGCGAATCGGCTACATTCGCCACGCCGGCGATCTGCACCCGGATTTTTCCGCCACCGATGCTATTACTCACTCCGGCAAACTGCGCTGCGGCGTTGGCGCGTTTGGCGTGGTTGCTCACCCCGGCGGCCTGTACGCCGTACAACAGGGTGCGCGCGCCGTTCCAGACACCCGCGGCTTGCAGCACCGTGACCGTATCGGTCTGGTTGGCTACTCCGGCGGCCTGCACGGCGAAACGCCCGTGCGGCACTAAGTTGATCACTCCGGCGGCTTGCATGGCCACGTCTTTGCCGTAGCCGGCTAAGTTGGCCACGCCGCTGGCCTGCAGGCCGCTCAGCGTATCGCCCACATAGTTGTAAATACCCGCAGCCTGCACACCGGTTGCGTTGCCTGACAGGTTGTTGAACAGTCCTGCCGCCTGCACACCGGTCATATCTTCACGGGTAATATTGCCCACCCCCGCAAATTCGAGCATGCGGTTGCCGCGCGAATAACCCACTAAAATATTGACGGAGAGGTCGTTGACCACGCTGCCGCTCAGCCGTTGATTGGTGCCGATACCGGGCAGCAAAGAAAGTTGAAAGCGGCGGTGCAACGAATCCGTCACGTTCAGAGCGTTCAACGACTGCGAGGTTTTTACAAAAAACTGCTCCAAAGCGTAGGATGTTTGGTTGACCTGCCTGCGGATCGAAAAGGGCAGGCTCTCGGGTAATGTATCCGGAGTCAGTTCGAGTTGCACAAAACGCGGCGTTTGGGAGGTCACCTGCAGCACCGTATCGCGGTAATCGAGTTTGGAAATGACGATTTCAGAGCGGGGCGATACCGGCAGTTCGTAGAACCCGCTGCTGTCGGTCATGGTGGAACGCAGCGTCTGGCGGTCGTAGATGGTTGCGTTCGGTATCTTTTTGCCGGTGCGCGGATCGAGGAGATAACCGCTCAATCGCTGTTGCGGCTTCTTGTTTCTTTTCAGGATGAGGTATTCGCCGCTTTGTTTGAAAGTGTAATCGTCGCCGAGCAGCAGCACCAGCGTCTCGCGCACGGTGCGGCTTCCGGGCGGAAGGCTCACGTGGCGGCTTTGGTCGAGGATGCGGGCGTTGTACGACCACTCGAAACCGCCGAGCCGGGCCACCTCGTCGAGAGCGCTTTTCAGCGAAGCCTGGTTGAAACTGACGGTGATCCGCCGTTCGAGCACGTTGTTGGCACAGAGGGTACCTGCTGACAAAAGCAGGAAAAGAAGCAGGCAGTGAACGAAACGGCAATTGTTTTCAAAGCGCATACTCTCGGCAGATGTTATGTTTGAGTTTGTTCCCCTGGAGGGCATATCTGAGTTCACTCCCCGCAGCCTTCCCCCTCCAGCACATATTCCCCATTTTCCGTTTTCGAGAGTTGCAGGGAAAAAGATTCGGCGATCAGACTGAGTACCCGTTCCGGCGGCAGGTTGTTGTATCGGGCGGTGAGCACACATTTTTCCAATGCTTTGTTTTTCAGCGTGATTTTGATGCCGTATGCTTTTTCCACCTGGCGGATCACATCAGGTAGCGGGGTGGCATCGAAGAAAAACACCCGGTTCATCGCCGGCGGGTTTTGCTGGGCTTCCATACGACTGAGCGTCCCTGTCCTTTTATCGTACAATGCGCCATCGCCGGCCAGCAGCAACAGCGATTGGCCGCGCGCGCTGACCCGCACTTTGCCTTCCGTAACTAAGACAGTCACTGCACTGGAATCGGTTGCATTGTCCACGTTGAAAGCGGTTCCGACAACCCGCACTTCGATTTCCGAAACCTCAACGATAAAAGGACGTGCGGTGTCGGGGTTTACTTCAAAATAAGCCTCGCCGTGGAGCCGCAAGCGCCGCTCGCGCTTGTTGAATTTTGCTGCCAGTGCCAATCCCGATTGGCGGCTGAGCGTTACCACTGATCCATCCGAGAGCGTGTCTGTCAGGGTGCTGCCGGATGCAGCAATCATGGTGGGAGGTGCAGGCGTTTGTCTCAGCCAAAGAAAATAGACGGCAGCCAGTGCCAATGCGACGCCCGCTGCGGCTTTCCACAGGAAATTCATGCGCACCGCCAGGGGGCGGACGGCACCGCCTCCATTCAACCGCGCCTTCACTTTTTTCAGGGCGACTTCCGTGTCCACGGAGTGGGATGCGGCGGGTCGCAGGGCGGGGGATTTCACCCAAATCGCCTGAAGATCGGCAAAATAACGCTGATTTTCAGGCGATTTCGCTATCCAGGCTTGCAGCACGGCATCCTCTTCCGGCGTCGTTTCACCGGCTAAATGGCGCGCAATGCGCTCGTCAATATGTTCGTCGAAGTTCTCCATCTATTAAACATGGGTTGAATTTGGTTGGTCGGAGTTTAGGAGCAGAAGTGCAGCTACTTTCACACTTTTTTTGTCCAATAGCACATCCTGATAAGGTTCTTCGCAGGTGGTCAATCAGGAAAAATCATCGTGCAGCAAAACCACAAAACCGTGACCAAATAATCAGCCAGTTGAAGCCGCAGAATGCGCAGGGCTTTGCCCATCTGGGTTTCCACAGTTTTGATGGAAATACCGAGCTGGTCGGCGATCTCGCGGTATTTTAATTCCTCGAACCGGCTCAACTCGAACACATGGCGGCATTGCGGCGGCAACAGGTCGAGGGCTTTTTGCAGGCGTTCGGCCAGTTCGCCGGAAGTATCGTCAGGTTGTACGGATGTATTTTCCAATTGCGTTGCATTATAATCGAAATATTTGGAGCGGGTGTTGGCTGCCCGCAGCCGGTTGAGGGCCGCGTTGTGCACGGTTTTGTAGAGATATGCCTTGAGCGACCACGCGATGTCGAGTCGCCCGCGTTGCTCCCAAATCTTTACAAAAACCTGCTGCACCAGATCCTCTGCTTCATCCATGTCGCCATCGGTCAGCCGCGCGGCATAGTGACAAAGCGGTGCGTACCACTGCCGGAATACGGCATCGAACGCGGCTTCGTCGCCCTGCCGGAGCGCAGCCACCTGAGACTGAGTAATTTGATGTTCCAAAATTTTACGGGTTTTGAACGTTCTGAGACACGCGGGGAGGGATATACCCTGATACGACATTTGAAAAAATCAAAAATTCTTCAACCTCCCTATCAGGGTATCCCTCCACCTCGCGTGTCTCAGAGCGATTTTTCCAAATCATTTTACGGGTGAACCGGAAAATCACGGGGAGAGGCGATTTCAAACCTCTCTCCGCTTTTTTGAAAAACGACTGAAAATTAAGCTATGTACAAAAACATCTTTTTCTCCGCCATTCTCCTCTTGCTGACCGACCCCCTCAGCGCTCAAAATTACACCCAAACCCTGAAAGGCACCGTACTCGACAAGGCCGTGAAAACACCGCTCATCGGCGCCACGGTCGCCCTTATCAGCGCCGATCCGCAGCGCGGCGCCATGACCGACGTGGACGGCCGCTTCCGCCTGACCGACGTGCCGGTGGGCAAACATACCCTGCGCATCACCTATCTCGGCTACAAAGAAGCCGTTTCTGCCAACGTAACCGTCAACTCCGGCAAAGAAACCGAACTGATCATCGAAATGGAAGAGGATTTTTTGCAGGCGAAAGAAGTGGTGATCCGCGCCGGATTGGAAAAACAAAAGCCGCTGAACGAACTCTCCACCGTGAGCGCCCGCACCTTTTCGGTGGAAGAAACGCAGCGATTTGCCGCCGCTGTGAACGATCCGGCGCGCATGGCGGCTTCTTTTGCGGGCGTGGCCATGTCGAACGATGGCGCCAATTTTATTTCCGTTCGCGGCAACTCGCCCAACGGGCTGCTCTGGCGCATGGAAGGCGTGGATATTCCGAATCCCAACCACTTTTCAGCGGTGGGATCATCAGGGGGCGGCATCTCGATCCTGAGCGCTCAATTGCTCACCAATTCCGACTTTATCACCGGCGCCTTCGCTGCAGAATACGGCAACGCGCTGTCGGGCGTATTCGATTTGAAACTGCGCAAGGGCAATTCAGAAAAACACGAATATACCATGCAAGCTGGTGTCTTGGGACTGGACGCGGCGGCGGAAGGACCGTTCCGATTCGGTAAACAAACGGGGTCGTACCTCGTCAACTACCGCTACTCGACACTGTCCGTTTTATCAAAACTGGGTGTCAATATTGGCGATGCCACCACGAATTTCCAGGATTTGTCGTTCAACGTATGGCTGCCTGCGGGCAAAGCGGGCGTTTTTACCCTGTTCGGAATGGGTGGACTGAGCGATCAGACGCAGCAGAGCGAGGCCGATTCCCTCCTCTGGAACGACGAGAGAGACAAACAGTATGATTATAATTTTGTGGCCAATACGGGCGTGGTGGGTGCGACGCACAGCCTGATCCTGAACGACAAATCCTATCTGAAAACCGTCGTGGCAGCTTCCGGCACCAAAAATGGCCAGCGCGTGGACAAACTGCTGGAAGATTACAATCCGCGACGCGAATTCGACAACGACCTCGTGCAAACAAAACTGACCGTGTCGTCTACCTTGAACCACAAATTCAACGCGCGGCACTTCCTGCGCGCCGGGGCCTACGTCAATTTTCTGAATTTTAATTTCAATCAGCACGAATTTGACGACGACGAAGACCGCCTCGAAGAACAATTAGACGAAAGCGGGAAGGGTACTTCCGTCAACACATTCGCGCAATGGCAATTCCGCGCTACCGAACGGCTTACGCTGAATGCGGGTATGCACGGATTGCTTTTCCTGCTCAACAACACCTGGTCGGTGGAGCCGCGCGCTTCTGCGAAGTACGCCTTTTCGGAAAAACAATCTTTGAGTTTTGGATACGGTTTGCATTCGCAAATTCAGCCGCTGGGCACTTATTTCACCAGGATCGCGGGCGACGACGGCAGTTTCACCCAACCGAACCGCAGCCTCGACCTGACCAAAGCCCATCATTTCGTATTGTCGTTCGACCAGTCTTTGGCGGGCAACTGGCACCTGAAACCCGAGATTTATTACCAGGCTCTGACCAATGTGCCGGTGAACAGCGCCGAAGCCGACGCTTTTTCTATCCTCAACGTGACGGACGGGTTTGTCAATGAAAGTTTGAAAAATACCGGCGCAGGGCGCAACTACGGCCTCGAACTGACGGTCGAAAAATTCCTCACGCGCGGTTTTTATTTCCTGCTCGCGTCTTCGATCTATCAGTCGGAATACCGCGGCAGCGACGGCGTATGGCGCAACACGCGATTCAACAGCAACTACGTGAACACCCTCACGGCAGGCAAAGAATGGGAATGGAACCGGGGCCGGAAAAACCGCAGCATCGGCGTGAACCTGAAGATCACAAGCATGGGCGGCTTGCGCGAATCGCCGATCGATCTGGAAGCGTCGAGGGCAAAAGGCGAAACGGTACGCGACGATACCCGCGCTTTCGAAGACCGCATGCCCGCCTATTTCCGCCTCGACACCGGTGTGCGCCTGAAACGCAACTACCGCTCGCTCACGACCACGCTGGCTTTCGACATTCAAAATGCCACCAACCGGCAAAACATATTCGGGCGCTACTACGACGAGGATTCCGGAAAGATCGAGTATTACTATCAGGCGCCGCTGATCCCGGTGCTGAGTTATAAACTGGAATTCTAAGCGTTTGATGGATGATTTCAGATTACAGGATGGTTGATTATTAATGTTTCTGAAGCAACCCAACCATCCTGTAATCTGAAATCAAGATCAAAAACGTTTATTGCTTCAACGGCGCCGCCGCTTTCAGGTGTTTGTCCAGAAAGGTCAGCACCCCGCTGTATCCCTTCATTTCATTCTCTTTTTTCACAAAGCCGTGCCCTTCGTCGGGGAAGACGACGTACTCCACCGGCACATTGTTCTTCTTCACGGCGGCCACGATCTCGTCGGATTCGACCTGCAACACGCGCGGGTCGTTGGCGCCTTGCAACACCATGACCGGGTTTTTGACATTCTGCGCGTGAAACAACGGCGAGATGTTGTACAAACGCACCGAATCTGCCGTATAAGGGTCGCCGAGTTCGGCATAAAGGGCCTTGCGGAACGATTCCCAGTAGGGCGGAATGGATTTCAGTGTGCGCAGCCAGTTGGTGACACCGAAGATGTTGACGCCGGCTTTGAACTCATCCGGTGCGAAGGTCATGGCCGCCATGGTCATGTAGCCGCCATAGGAGCCGCCGATGATGCCGATCTTTTCGCCGTCCACGTAATCGAGCGTTTGCAGGTATTTTTTACCGTAAATGCAGTCTTTCAGGTCTTTGTCGCCGTGGTTGCGGTCGTCCATTTTGTAAAACGACTTGCCGTAGCCGCTGCTGCCCCGGTTGTTGACCATGAGCACTGCGTAGCCGTGATTGACCAGGTACTGGATGAACGAACTGTAACCCACGCGCGACTGTCCGCCGGGTCCGCCGTGCACCCACACAAGCGCGGGGACTTTGTTGTTCGCCGAAGCGGTGAGCGGTTTGTAATAGATGGCAGGTATTTCCTGGCCGTCGAATGATTTGAAGCGCACAACGGAGGCTGTGGCAAGGTCGTCGGGGTTGATCTCCGGCGAGGCGTTGTTGGTGAGGCGCTTGAGTTCTTTCGTCTCGAAATTGTAGGTGTACAGGTCGTTGGGCGATTTGGAAGTGCCGACGGAAAGGCGCATCATTTTTTCGCTGGGTGAAACGTTCACTGCCGTCACGTCGCCATCAGGGATGGCTGGAAACGCCACATCTTTACCTGCGGCGTCGCGTACCACGAGTTTGTTTTTGCCGTCTTCGTTGATGCCGATGACCTGGTATTTGCCGTTTTCCGACTGATAGCTGTACATCACGTCCCAGTTGGTTTCATAAGTCGTCGTGCGCGCACCGGAAGCCAGGTCGTACTGCACCAGATAGGCGAATTCTTTACCCACATCGGTGGTGAAATAGAAGGTTTTACCATCGGCACTGAAGCCCGAAGCGTCGTAGGAGCCCGGCTGCGCTGGATCGGAAATCTCTTTCAATTGTTTGTTTTTCAGGTCGTAAAGAAACAACTGGTTTTCGCTGGTGGTAATAGGCTTGCTGAGTGCCAGCCAATCGCCATATTTAGAAACGCCGCTTATTCCGTACCCTTCCTTGTTCTCGTAAACGAGCGATGCTTTCCAGGTTCCCACATCCATTTTATAAAGATCGAAAAAGCGGAGGTCGCGTTTGTTGGAAGAATACCAGAACGATTTTTTGTCTTTCGACCAATCGGAGAACTGGGCTTTTTCCTTTTCCCCGGCGGTCAGGTTCTGGCTTGTCCCGTCGGCTTTCAGCAGGAAAATGTGGGTGTTTTCGTTGCCACCCTTGTCGGCGGAATAAAGCACTTCGCCGGTACCGGGCACGTAGTCAATGGCGAAAAAAGACTCCGTAGTGGAATTCGTCAGCGCTTTTTTAGAACCGTCGGCGAGATTGATCTCGTAAAGATTGAAAATGCCCGACTCGTTGGTATGTACCAGCAATTTTTGTTCGTCGGGTGAAAAAACGCCGGCGCCGGTGGCCTTGGTTTTGTAAAACTGTTCGATGGTGTATTGTTTGACTTCGCGGGGCGGCGCAGCGGGTTTTTCCTGTTTGCAGGCGAAAATAAAAAGCAGGGTCAGGGTGGGTAAAAGTAGTTGACGCATATTGAAATTTGGTTTGAAAAACATTTTTGAGTGAAGGTAGTTGGCGAGGCTTAAATGCATTGTTAATTTTGGATAAATAGCACGAAAAGTGACATTTATGTTACAAATTCAGGCATGAAACAGCTTACTATGACGTGAAAAGACAGCACAGCACATTTTACCACAAAAAGTATCAATAACATTGTTACATTTGTCCCTGTCTGAATACTTATGATCGACCTTTTATATTCTGATACTTACCCAATTGTCTCAAACCTGCTGCAAGTAGATTGGGATTTTGAGAGATCTGTACCGAGTGATCTGCATGGAGTCCATCCTTATCCCGCACGCTTTATACCTGAAATTCCGCGTGCTATTTTGAAAAACCTACCCCGACCGGGAGAAAGCCTCATTTTCGACCCTTTTTGTGGTAGCGGTGTCACGTTGACAGAAGCTCAACGGGCGGGTTATCCTTCTCTGGGGGTAGATATAAACCCCATTGCCTGCCTGATTTCACGGGTAAAAACCGACCCTTTACCTACTAATTTTCAATCTACAGCAGAACAGATAGTCCGGGTTGCGAATTTTGCGTCGGGTAAAACTAATATCCCTGAGATTCCAAATTTAGACCATTGGTTTAAAAAAGACATTCAAGAAGCGGTGACCCGTCTATTGACCCAGATTTCCACAGTGCAAGAACTTCCTTTGCAGGATGCGTTGCGGTTTTGCCTGTCAGCCATTTTGGTGAAAATTTCTAACCAAGATAGTGACACGCGATATGCTTCGGTAAATAAAAAAATGACTTGTTCAGATGTCTTTTCTCAGTATCTACTGACTGTGGAAAAACTAGTCAAAGCAAAACAGTCACAGATAACCCATGTGCCAGCTACAGTGCTCCAAGCAAATTCTCTACATCTAACGGATGCTGATGTTCCTGGAAAAATTGGCTTGGTAATCACTTCACCACCTTACCCAAATGCTTACGAATACTGGCTTTATCACAAATATCGAATGTGGTGGCTTGGGTTTGACCCCATTGCCGTCAAAAATCAAGAAATCGGCGCACGGGCACACTACTTTAAGAAAAATCACCAGACAGCAGAGGATTTTGTCGCTCAAATGCGTCAACTTTTTTCATTTTTAGGCAAAAATGTTTTGCAGAGCGGTTTCGCAGTATTCGTTATTGGCAGGTCAAAAATTCATGGAAAAATTATTGAAAACGAAAAAATAATAGAGACCGCAGGGCAATCTTACGGTTTTCGACTCGTCCAAACAATACCTAGGATCATCAATCCTTTGCGCAAATCATTCAACCTTTCGCATGCGCGCATCCAGCAAGAATATATTGTTATTTTAGAAAAAAACAGATAAGTGATTCGGCTATGGATGAATACAAAACAATTCTTTATTGGCAACCCTATAAACATTTCCCTTACGAAAAATTACTTGGAATACGAGAAGTGCAGGCGTTGCTTTCTACGGGAGAAAATTTATTGGAGCAAAAAAGCAAATTATTGACATCTGGCGCTTTAACAAAGGAAAGCGCTGAACGTTTGGTTTACTTTTCTCATTTCCAAATCAACGGACAAGTTGTTGAAACTAATCAATTTCGGGTCGAACAGAGAGGTAGAAATGGAGTGGCAAGTCGCAAACAGAACACCCGATATGCTTCTCATGGATTGCATGAGTACAAAGGGAAGTTCAACCCACAAGTTGTCAAAGCACTTTTTAATATTTTTCGTGTGCCGGAAAAAGGAGCAGTGCTCGACCCGTTTTGCGGCAGTGGGACAACTTTGATAGAGGCATCTTTGTATGGCTTGAATGCTACAGGAACTGACATTAATCCGCTTGCTGTATTCATTGCCAATGCAAAGATTTTGGCGCTGACAACGCCGTGGGAAGTGCTGCAAGTTGCTGTCGAGAGATTCATGACTGACTTAAAAAAAGAACAGGTAAAAGTTATTCCCAATGATGAACGACTAGAGTATTTGCAATCTTGGTTTCCACCAGAAATTCTTTCAGTTATAGAAACAGCCCGATCAGCCACCGCCCATCTCCCAGAAGGTATTCGGCAAATAATACTTTCTATTGTCAGCAATCTTTTGCGTGATTACTCTTTGCAGGAGCCTTCTGACTTGCGTATCCGCCGCCGTAAGTCTCCTTTGCCGACCATGCCACTTGAGCAAGCAGTGCGCGATGAACTCAACGCCTTTCTCCGTAGTATCAAGGTTTTTCAATCCTCCGAAAAAATAATCCACACTCCTTCAGCCGCATACAACGTGGATATTCGGGAAGAGAATCCCATAGTAGCCATAAATCAATTTGATTTTGCCGTCACGAGCCCCCCTTATGCAACGGCACTTCCCTATATTGATACTCAACGGTTAAGTTTAGTTTGGCTTGACCTCGTGCCAGTTAGCCAAATAAGACCATTAGACGGGAGTTTGATTGGCAGCCGGGAGTTTCATTCAAAATCACAACATAACGGCTGGTCTAAACTTTTGAAGGATAATTATTTTCAATTACCTGAATCTATTCACACCCTTTGCCTTCAATTGCATAACCGGCTGAATATGGGCGATGGTTTTCGCAAACAAGCCGTGCCGGAATTGCTTTACCGCTACTTTTATGATATGCGACAGGCATTCGCCAACGTATATAGCGCCTTGAAACCCGGCGCGTTTTTTGCCTTGATTGTTGGCCATAATCATACTACCATTGGCGGTGTCAAAACCGACATAGATACCCCGGCGATGCTGGGAATTGTCGGAGAAAGCATAGGTTTTAAACTGACAGAAAACACTTCTTTGGAAGTCTATCAACGCTATGGGATGCACATGAACAATGCGGTTCAAAAAGAATCACTCCTTGTTTTTCAAAAACCATGATTCAGTTTGCCTTACATCCAAACATTTATCATACAGATGCTCATACTCGGGGATTGCTACAAATGCTAGAAAGAGTTTGGGTGCGCGGCAGCAAACCCGGTGATGGCATTTTTTACATAATTTCCGGGTTTGCAAACTATAACGGAGGCGTACGTTTTTACGATGTATTCAAACATCATATTGACGAAGGTGGCCAGTGCGTGGCAATTTTGGGCGGGAGTACTTCTCAAAAGTTATCCAGCCAGCAAGTAGTGGAACAACTGTTGGAAGTTGGTTGCCAAGTATATTTGGTTAATCGCAAGCGCATATTGCATGCCAAATGTTATGGCTTTGACAGCGAAAAAGGCCAAATGCTTGTTGTTTCTTCTGGAAATTTCACCGGGCCGGGTATGTCCCAAAACATAGAAGCTGCATTGCTTTTAGACACACCCAATCTCAAAGAAATGGGTTTTTCGTGGAGGGTATTAGTAGAACAAATGTTAAAGCAAAAATGGGATATTTATCAACCCACGTTGACCGACCGGACCAATCCCGCTTGGAAACTACTGTACGATGAAATAGGGGGTATTTTGAAATTGGAAGATGACCAGGAAATGACGATGCTACTCATGCTTGGCCATTCAGATACTGCACGAATTCAGGCAAAGCCCACTGATATCGCTGGAAAGGGGACGCAGTATTTCTGGCTCAGCAAAGACTCTTACGATTTTTTCCCTGCTCTCACAATTCGCAATCAGCGCGGTCATAAAGCCACTTATTCAGCTATCATCAATATGTTTTATGTTGACTTAAATTTGCTGGATAAAGAATGCCGAGTCACCTTTGAAGCGGAGAACAACTTAGATTTTCGGCTGGGAACAAGCAAATTAAAATTTACGCGTATTGCCGCGATGGGCGATATCGCTGCGATTACGCGGACTGGAGAGTACGATTACGAAATGCGCATTGTCAAAACCGGTTCGTCAGCCTATAGCAAACTTTTGCCTTATGCTGTCAATTTTATTGGGCATCAGGGCAAAAAATATGGCTATATCCCCAATGTCGAGTTTTACAAAACAATTTCATAAACGAATTTTCAGGTAAGCAACAGCACAATTCCTGATTGAAAATTGTGCTGTCGCCATCCGAAAATTCATTCCCGTCTCACCGCACCAACTCAAACTCCGCCTCCTTCACATCCCTCGAATTGCCCCCTACGAATACCTTGAATTTGCCCGGATCGGCTTTGAATTTCAGGTCATTGTTCCAGTAAGAGAGGTCTTTTTCCGTGAGTTTAAACGTCACGACCTGATTTCCGTAGGTGTCGAGTTTTATTTTTTCAAAACCCTTCAACTCTTTTATGGGCCGGGCGATGTCGGCGGACAGGTCGCGGACATAGAGTTGCACGACTTCTTCGCCGGCGTACTTGCCGGTGTTGGTCACGGTAATGGACACTTCTAATGTTTCTCCCGGTTTCAACTGCGTTTTGTTGAGTCTGATGTCTGAATAGGAGAAGGTGGTGTAGCTCAGGCCGTAGCCGAAAGGATACGCGGGTGTGGCTGGCGCATCGAGATAGCCGCTCGTCCACATCTGGCCTTGCTGCTGCTGCGGGCGCCCGGTGCTGAGCGCGTTGTAGTAGAGCGGTACCTGGCCGACGGAGCGCGGGAAAGTGATGGGCAATTTGCCGGAAGGGTTCACTGCGCCGGTGACGATGTCGGCCAGAGCATTGCCCGCTTCGAAGCCTGGTTGCCAGCAAACGACGATGGCCGGGATATTTTCCATGGCCCAGGGGAAGGTCATGGGGCGGCTGTTGAACAAAGCCATCACGGTGGGTTTGTTGCCGCGGGAAGCGATCTTCATGATGATCTCCTGGTTGTGTTTCAGGTTGATGTCGCTCACCGAGCGGCTTTCACCGCAGTCAATGCCGCGCTCGCCCACGCAGACGATCACCAGTTCGGCGGCGGCTGTAGCTTTCATGGCTACCGAAAGGTCTTTTTCGGTACAGTCGGCATTCAGGCAGATTTCCGTTATCGTGACCTCGAAGCCTTCTTTTTCTAAGGAAGATTTCAGCGCCATCGCTGGCGTGATCACTTTCGTGGTATCATACTGGCTGACGTCGCCGAGGCCGAGCGTCCAGAAACTCATATAGTCCTTGTTGGCGCGGCTGTCGGCATAGGGGCCAACGATGGCGATTTTTTTGAACGGACCTTCGGGGCGGAGGGGCAGCAAGCCGCCGTCGTTTTTCAGGAGCACCATGCTTTTGGCGGCAGCTTCGCGCGCAACGAGGCGGTATTCGGGTTTTTCGAGTGTGGCAGTGCGACGCTTCGGATCGAGGTAACGGAAGGGATCGTCGAAAAGGCCGACGGCGAATTTGAGGCGCAACACCCTGCGCACAGCTTCGTCAATCTGCGCCTGCGTGACGCGGCCGCTTTCGAGGGCGCGTTTCAGGCCTTTTTGAAACGTGCTGCCCGCCATGTCCATGTCGCTGCCCGCCAAAAGGCATTTGGCGGAGGCGTCCATTTCATCGCTGGCGGCGCCGTGCACGATGGTTTCGCCGAACGAATTCCAGTCGCTGACCACCATGCCTTTCCAGCCCCATTCGCCGCGGAGGATGTCGGTGACGAGGTGTTTGTCCATGCTCGCCGGAACGCCGTTGAGCACATTGAAAGCGTTCATAAAAGTGGCACTACCTGCATCGGCGGCGGCTTTGAAGGGCGGCAACACGATCTCGCGGAGGCGTTGTTCGCTCATGTCCACCGTGTTATAGTCGCGTCCGGCCTCGGCGAATCCGTATCCGGCGAAGTGTTTGGTGCAGGCCGCAAGAGTATTGTTCTTGCTCAGGTCGTCGCCCTGAAAGCCCCGCACGCGGGCTTCGGCGACTCGGCTTCCGAGATAGGGGTCTTCGCCGGCGCCTTCCATGACGCGGCCCCAGCGCGGGTCGCGGGCGACGTCCACCATCGGTGAAAATGTCCAGTTCTGGCCGTCAGCGCTGGCTTCTTCGGCGGCGATGCGCTCGATGCGTTCGATCAAAGCCATGTCCCAACTGGCAGCCTGCGCCAACGGGATCGGGAAAATGGTTTTGTAGCCGTGGATGACGTCGAAGCCGAAAATCAGCGGGATGCCGAGGCGGCTGCCGATGGCGGTGCGCTGCATCACGATCTTATTCTCGAAATTGGTATGGCTGAGCACGCTGCCGACTTTGCCCGCCTTGATCTGGCTGAGCATGTCGTCTTTGGCCACGTCGGTGCCGGTGCTGATGTCGCCGGGAATCTGGTGGAGTTGCCCGATCTTTTCGTCGAGGGTCATTTTGGCGAGCAATGCCTCCACGCGGGTGTCAATGTCTTTGACGGAAGTCTTTTGGGAAAACAGGGTGTAAGCGGGGAAGAGACCCGCCGTCGCTAAAGCTATATTCAAAAATACGCAGCGGCCGGGCAATCGTAAGGAGGAGGGGAAGAGACCCGCCGTCGCTAAAGCTATGGCGGGTAAACCAAATCGTAGTTTTTTCATGGAAATTGTTTTTTGGGCAAATGTAAAAGCCTCTTCGGCCGGAAAACTAAAAAAGAAGCGCCTTGTTTGCACGGAGCAAATCAAAACGCGTCTTTTTTCACATGCACTGCCCGAAATCATTTCCAATTTCCAACCTTCACTACCGCTTGAACACTGCCGCATCTACGCCCCGGCGTTCCAACTGATCAACCACCTGGATGGCTTTGTTCTTGTCGTTGGTGCGCATCACAATGACCGCTGCCCAGCCGTTGCTCGTTTTTTTGATCTCCGCGTTGGTATAGCCCATGCGGATCACTTCTTCTAAGCGGCTGCGCGCACCGTCCATGTATTGGAAGGTGCCTGCCCGCACCTCCCAGCGCCCGGAACCCACACCTTGCACCGTGCTGCCGCCTTTAGTGGTGGTTTTCGGTGTAGTGGTAGTGCCTGTAGAAGAAGGTGTGGTCGTAGTGGTGGCTTTGGGTTGTGTGGCAGTGCTTGTTTTCGTTCCTCCGGTGGTTGAAGTACCTTGATTGGCGCCGGTGGTTTGTGTCGCAGAATCACGGTTGACAAAAGCGCTGCCGCCGGCAGTGGTATCGTTCTCCGGGTAGAGTTTCTTCAGCGTTTCCTGCCATTCGGCTTCCTCTTTTGCTTTGAGTTGTTTTTCTTTCTGCATCTGGCAGGCCTTGTATCCAGCAGAGAGGATGAGGGCCGCCAGCAGTGCGTAGAGGAGATAGGTCAGCAAGCTATTTGATTTCATATTGCGCGGTCATTCGTTAAAAAGGTTAGACAATCAGGTTGGTGCGACTTACGGCTCAAGGCGTATAAGGGGGGCACGGTGAACGTAAGTCGTGGCATGGTGTATAATAGGGTATTGGTTGAAAATCGTTGCAAAATACTGAAAAACAAAAATTTACCCGCAAACTTATATGAAAAATCCTTTACGGGCAATGTAAAGTGGTATTGAACAAGAAGTGTTTCTAAAAAACTGGTATTCAACCATTTCAAACAATCCAAACAACAATTGAGGTCAGGGGGTCGTGAACCGGTTATCCTTTTGATCCGTATCGGGAATGGTTTTTTGGCCCAATTGGGCACTTTTAACCGTTTTTCCCGGCATGCAAGCAATGCGAAAACTCGTCGCTCCGTCTTTCCAAACGGCGGCGGTATGGTGAATAGTTTGCTTCGAGCCGTCGGTGTGTTCCACTTCGAGATGCACCGGCACCGGTATATTGCCTTTGCGTTCCACTATGATCACCTGGCATTTGGCCGCGTCGTCGTTCACCACGCTTTGGATCGCCAGATCGGGATAACCCCATTCAAAAAACCAGGGCCGCCAGAACCAGTCGAGGTTTTGCCCCGAAGCGTCGTTCCAGGTATTGAAAAAATCGAAGGGCGCCGGGTGTTTGCCTTTCCAGCGATCCATATAAACGCTCATGCAGTGGTGGAATTTTTCATATCCCAACAAATCGAGCAGGGTGAGGTAGGCGTTTTGCGGGCGCTGGTAAGAGGCGTTGCGGTAGGCCGATGAGAGATTTCTCGATTTCACCATAGGAGGCACGTCGTTGTCGGTTCCTGCGATGCCGGAGTAGCCCCGCACTCCGCCAATCGTATGGCCGGAGAGCGAATCCGACAGTGTGTAGTCGAAAAACGACGCCCAACCCTCGTCCATCCAGGCATAGTCCTGTTCGTTGATGCCCATCATGAAGGGGAAATAGGTATGGCTCACTTCGTGGATGGTAAGCGTCATGGGCGAACGCGGCGCGGTACTGGCGTCGTTGCACATCATGGGATATTCCATGCCGTCGTTGCCGTTGAATACGGTCATCGAAGGATACGGGAATGGATAGCCGGGTAGGTACGTGCTCATCAGTCGAATACCGTCGGCGGCGATGCGGGCAACCTGTGGGTAATCGGTCGAGGCGGTGTTGTAAGCGGCACTGACGAAAGTACGGCGGCCCGTTTTATCGTCCACGACCACCGAAGTGGCGTCCCAGTTGAAATGGTCGCTCGCAGCGAAGGCAAAATCGGGCACATCCGAGGCTTTGAATTTGAAAATGTTCTGCTTCGCGTTTTTATAGACGCCGCCTGCCGTCAGTTCTTTTTCCGAAAAAACGGAGATTACTTCGGCGGCGGTATGCGCTTTGGTCCAGCGGTCTGAGTAGGTTTTTTCCAGAATATCAGCGGCATTTTGCCACTCGCCCGTCGCCCATACCTGGAAACCCGGCGGCATGGAGATCGTCACGTCGTAATCGGCAAACTCGTGGTAAAACTCGTACGTACCCGTGTAGGGTGCATCGGCCCAGCCGCGCAGGTCGTCGTACACAGCGATTTGCGGATACCAGTAGGGTACAAAAAAGGTGGTGCTGTCGCACACGCATTCGCGGGCAGCATCTTCCCCTGCGGGTAAAGTGTACGACCAGTTGACGGTCATGGTCGCTGTGCTTTTGGGTGGCAGGGGATTGTCTTTCAGGTCAATATCGAGGAAAGTGCTGGCGCGGCGGCGCTTTTTATCGTCCACGGCCTGGCCGTTGTAGGTCAGATTTTCGATGCGCACGCCTTCGTCGCTTATATCGGAAGGCGTGACGTCGTAGGCGCGCTGGCCGCCTTTGCGGTAGCGGTCGTGCTGAAGTTTGAAGCGGATTTGTTTCAGGGTATCGGGGCTGTTGTTGAAGTAGGTAACGGTTTCTTCACCGCTCAGCCGGCGCGTTTTCGGTTCCAGGGAAGCGTTAATGACGTAATTGGCGCGGTTCTGCCAATAATTTGGCCCGGGCTTGCCATCCCAGCTGCGGGTGCCTTTGTCGTAAGCTTTCTTTAAGTTACGGGGAAAAAACAGGGAGGTTTGTGCAGCAGCGGAAGGAAGGAAGGAGAAAAGAGTCGCCGTTGCAAAAAATACGGCGGCCACGAAACGACCTGCCTTTGTCGAGAGTACGGTGGGAAAGAAACGACCCGCCTTCGTCAAGACTTCGGCGGATAAAGAGCAGTAACGGAACATACCTGTCAGTAAATTGAATTTGCTGCAAACTTAAGCAAATACCCCGTTGATTTTCAAACACGCTCTTCCCCGGCCAATTGCCGGGCCTGCCCCACCCAATCATCCTGATAGATCTTACCGGGACTGATGCCGAGTTTTTTTGCAGCAGAGATGATGGCATCGTCGTCCCAGTGGCTGATCTGAGCATACGTGAACACGCCCAGGCCATGCAGTTGTTGTTCCGTCGTGAGGTTGATACCGGTAATGATTTTCAAATCGTCGGGGTTGTCGGGGCCGGGAGAGGAGCGGGCAGGGCCGCCGCGCCGTGCATTTCCTTTTTTCCCGGCAGGTACGGGTTGCAGCCGTTCGATTTCGGCACGGGCAGCATCGAGTTGTTGTCGCAGTTGGTTGCGCTCCGCTTCCAGGGTGGCTGCGTTTTGCTCGAAAGCGAAAAGTTTTTGCTGCATGGTCTGGAAATCGCGGTACAACGTCTTCCAGGCTTTGAGTTCGTCCTGCAACCGGCCCAGTTCCACGGTGAGTTGCGTATTGCGGGTGCGCAGCGCATTGGCTTGTTCTTCGAGCGCGCGGAAACGTTCGGCAAAACGGGCGGCATTCGATTCCGCCATTTCAACGCGGGTAGCGCTCAACCTTTCGGCATTGGCATGCGCCACCCGTTCCTGCTCCAGCACTGCCAACCTGTCGCGCAGTGTGTCCAGTTCAAGCGCTGCCCGTTTGAAATCGGCTTCGCGCAGGTCGTGCTGGTGTTTGATATGTGTATACAGGCGTGCCAGTACGCTGCGGTCGTGCTCGCTGCGGTCGAGGGCACGGCGCACATCTTTTTCAGGAAAATTGGCACGCAGCGACCAGCCGATAATTGTACCGGCAACCGTAAAAATAGCCCATACCAACCAGTAAAAAACCGGGTCTTCCAGTAACTCGCTCATGACCACAGATTTTCTTTTGACCAAAGGTAGCAATAACAATGCGAAAATTGTGCCTTTTGCACGTATTTTGCATTCTTGTGCGTTACGCCGAACATAAAGAACTTATTTTTGATCGCCATTAAAAATCCCACTGAACGGCATTTTCACAGCGCAAATTTCTAAACTTTTTGTCAATCAACAATTTAGAACTTAACAAGGATTTTTTTTACCCGAAGCAGCCCAGGGCAAATTCCAAAGCATTCTTCCGAAAGGCGTGTTGAAAAAACCGATTTGCGCATGAGAGAGCACTATCATTATCCTCCCATATTTATACTGATAATCAAGGCGTTGATGCTGTTGTTGCCCGGCCGGGAACTGATCGCCCAATCCGATTCACTCGCCGCTTCATTCGTATATATTGATTCCATTGCTATCGAGGGCAACCGGAAAACCCGCCCGGGACTTATTCTCCGCGAACTCGAATTTGCCGCCGGCGACACCCTTTCGACCCTCCATCTCAGCGCTACGCTGGAACGCAACAGCCTGCGTTTGATGAATCTCGGCATTTTCAACGCCGTGCGCATCAACGTGCGCAGTTGGACTCCCGACAACCACGTCGTACTGGTCATCACCTTGACAGAAACCTGGTTTGTATATCCGGCACCCATTTTCGAACTGGCCGACCGCAACTTCAACGTGTGGTGGAAAGAATTCGACCGCTCGCTGAAGCGGGTGAATTATGGCCTCGACTGGACGCAACTCAACCTCACCGGCAATGCCGATATCCTGAAAGCCAAACTGCAATTCGGGTATTCCAACAAATACGAACTCCAGTACCGCCGCCCCATTATCAACCGCCGCCAGACGGTGGGTTTCGAGATGGGCATTTCATACAGCCGATCTCACGAAGTAGCCTACCTGACGAAAGGCAACAAACTCCGCTTCCATGTAAATCCCGATATCTGGCAGATCACCCAACTTTCGGCGGCAGGCAGCATTTTGTGGCGCCCCCTTTTATTTACGACGCACAGGTTTATGCTCGAATACCGGAATACAAATGCTGCCGATTCCATCGCGCGTATTTTTAATCCCGATTTTTTCCTCGATGGCGCGACGCAGCAGCGGCACCTGAGTTTTTTATACAATCTGAGCATTGACTACCGCGACATCCGCCCTTATCCCCTCGATGGCTGGCTTTTCGTTGCCGAACTGCGCTACAACGGCTTATTGCCCAAAGACAATCTCCGGCTGTTTCGCGCTTACACAGAACTGGCCAAATACTCCCCATTTTGGGACAAACGCCTCAGCCTCGAGACCGCGCTACGCGCCCGCGCCAGCTTTCCCCGCTGCCGCCCGCCCTATTACAACAATCAGGCGCTTGGCTACGGAGGTAGTTTTGTCCGCGGTTACGAATATTACGTCGCCGATGGCCTGGATTTCGGTTTGCTGAAATCGGCCTTTCACATTCAACTCTTCAACCGGGAATTCAATCTCGGCAGGTATATGCCGCTGGAAGCTTTTCGCATCTTTCCGGTGAAAATATATCTCTCGCTCAACAGCGATCTCGGATACGCCAATGACCCCTGGTATGGGGATGCCAACCCGCTTTCCAACCGTCTCCTGTGGGGCTATGGTTTCGGCCTTGATCTGCTGATGTGGTACAACAAAAGCTGCCGCCTCGAGTGGAGCTGGAACGATCTGGGAGAGAATGGTTTTTTTCTGCGGATCAATTCAGGTTTTTGAACATGCAAGCACTCCTTCGCCGTCTGTGGATACCATTTTACAGTTATTGGGCTTTGCGGTATATCCGTAAAGACCGCTTTTTTCGATACAGCGGATTGCGGCTTCACGTGCCGGCAGGGGTCTTCCATCCGGGCGCTTTTTTCAGTACGCCGGTGTTTATTTCTTTTTTGCAAAATGTTGATTTTCACGAAAAAAAAGTGCTCGATATAGGAACCGGCAGCGGGCTGCTCGCACTATTTGCTGCCCGCTGCGGCGCTGTGGTCACGGCACTGGATATCAATCCCCTGGCCGTTGAAACCACCCGTCGCAATGCCGCCGCCAACGACCTGAACATCACGGTCATCGAAAGCGACTTGTTCGCCAGGCTACAGCCGCAGCCGTTCGACATCATGCTGATCAATCCGCCCTACTTCCCGGCCCCCCCGCACGATGCCGCTGCACACGCTTTTTTTGCCGGCGAGCATTGGGAGTACTTCGAAGCGCTGTTTAGCCAGCTGCCGGCTCGTCTGAACGCTTCAACGCAGGTATGGATGATACTTTCTGAAAAATGCGACCTTGAAAAAATACGCAGCATCGCCGCTGCCAACGGCCTCAGATGCCCCACTGTTTTTGAAAAAACGAAGTGGGGAGAGCGTTTTCATATCCTCTCTATCTCCCCGGGTCGCAGTGCCTGAACTTAACACCATCAAACCTGCTCTATCACCAGTTCCCATGTGATCGGGCAATGCGCCCGCAGCATCGCCGTCACTCCGCAATATTTATCCTGTGAGAGTTCGATGGCCTTGCGTACTTTTATTTCATCCACTTCCTTTCCGGCGATGCGAAATGTCAGTTTTATGGATTTGTATACTTTCGGGTGTTCCTCCGTCTGTTCGGCTTCGGCTTCTATGACAAGTCTGTCGAACGCGACGCGCATTTTGGGCAGCAGAGCGGCCACATCCATACCCGTGCAGCCGGTGAGCGCTGTCAGCAGCAGGGCCTTCGGCCCCGGCCCGGTATTGCCGCCCAGCGGCGGTTTGGCATCTATGCGGACGATGTGATTGTTCACTTCGCTGTCGAATGTGAGTTTGCCGACCCAGGTAGTAGTTACGTGATGGATGCTCATGCTAATGGTAGTTTGAAAAATTTCTATAGAGCTTTTTGCTAATTATGTGGGTGCAAATTTCAGGTGATCTTAACCTCCGGACCGCGTTATAACAATCCCAATGGCTGTATTTCAGGCGTCCGGGCACAAGGATAACTGTATAAATTTGCATCAAAAAAAATACTTTGGAACCGAAGTCATTGAACCCTGTCGCCGAACTCAAAAGCGCCGGCAAAGAATACCTGACAGGCGACCAGACCATCGTGGCGCTGCATCCCACAACACTGCAATTCCGGGAAGGCGAACTCACCCTGATCATTGGCCCTTCGGGCAGCGGGAAAACGACACTTCTCTCTTTGCTCGGCTGTGTCATCTATCCCACGCAGGGCGACCTCTGGGTAGCCGGCAACCACGTCAACAAAATGAGAGCCAATGACTTGTCGCGCCTGCGTCTCCGTACAATCGGTTTTGTGTTTCAAAATTTCAACCTGCTTGCGCCGCTTAACGCTGCCGACAACGTCGCCATGCCGCTACAACTACAGGGCGTTCCGCGTTCCGATATCAAACGCCGCGTAGATGCCGCTCTCGAAATGGTGGGCATGAATGACCGCCGCAAAAGCCTGCCCAGGCAACTTTCCGGCGGCCAGCAGCAACGCATCGCCATCGCCCGGGCGCTCGTTACCAATCCCAAACTCATCCTCTGCGACGAGCCGACGGCCGCGCTCGACAAAGACTCGATGGGTATCGTTATGAGGGAACTCCGCACACTCGCCGATCAGGGCAAATCTGTCGCTGTCGTCACCCACGACCCGCGGCTCAAAGAATATGCCCACCGCATCATCGAAGTGGAAAACGGCTTCGCACGAGAAGTTGATCACTTTGTGTGACTGCAGGAGCCAGCCGGATATTGGATTTTGACGGTTGGACATTGGACGCCTATTTTGTTTTAGTCTAATACCCAACGTCAAAAAATCCAACGTCAACACACAACAGTTTATTGATTCACAAAATGAAACAAATAGTTCTTCCCCTTGTATTCGCCCTTGTTGTCGCCTGTGGAAACGGCGATGAAAAACCGGCTGCAGTGAATGGCGGCATGCCAACCGATTCTACCGACGCAGTTGTACAGGTAAAGGACGTATTAGGCATTGCCATCATCGAACCAAGCCAGCGCATCGTCAGCATTTCGAGCGAGCAAAGCGGCATCGTGCGCGGGATCAAAGTCAGTGTCGGCCAAAAACTCGCCAAAGGTCAGACGATTCTGATACTCGACAACGACCTCGAACAGGCCCAGATCCGGCAGGCCAAATCCAGGATCAATACCCAGAATGACGCCGTCGAAGCCGCACGCGAAAACCTGCGTTTGCTGCAAGTTAAATTGCAGAAAGCCCGCGCCGATCTCACCCGCAACGAGTCGTTGTTCAAAGGCAATGCGCTCACGCAGAAGGAGTTGGACGATACCCGCTTTGAAGTTACGGATCTGGAACAACAAATAAAGGCACAGGAGGCTACTCTCCGCCAGCAACAGACCCGTATCGGCGAACTCAGGGCAGACATCGCTTATTACGAGATCGTAAACAACCGGAAAATAATAAAATCTCCGGTGGCAGGAACACTGCTCTCGCTCGATACCAAAATCGGCCAGTACCTCGACAATAAAACGAGCATCGGTGATTTTGCGCCGGACGGGCCGGTTATCGCACTCACCGAGATTGACGAACTTTTTGCCGACCGGGTGCAGGTGGGGCAAAAAGCTGTCATTCGTTCGCAGGGCCGCAACGAAGTGCTGACGACAGGAACCGTAGTACTCACCTCACCCTACCTGCGCAAAAAATCGCTTTTTTCCGACAACCCCGGCGACCTCGAAGACCGCCGCGTCCGGGAAGTACGTGTACAGCTCGACGATCCCTCGAAAGTGATGTTCGGCGCGCGGGTGGAGTGTTTGATCCGGGTGGGGAATTAGATCATCCGGCGCCCGACAGCGGGCCGGCAATCAGCTTTAGTTCAGCGTCAAATGTCCAAAATCCATAGTCTGAGATCATGTTCAGGACAGCAATCAAATTCATCCTTTACGATAAGCCCAAATCACTGGGTGCCCTGGCGGGTATCATCATTTCAATTTTTCTCGTAGGTCAGCAGGCAGGCGTTTTTATCTTCCTCACTGATGCCATGAAGAGCCTCGTGGCCAACAACAACCAGTACATCTGGGTGGTGGACTCCAAGACCGAGAATGGCAACCAACTTTCGGCGCTGAACATGCGCGTGGGTCGTCAAATTGCCAGTTTGCCCGGTGTGGAGCGCATCTACCCGGTTGTTATTGCTGTCGGAGCGGCGAAATTTGAGAACGGCAAATCGAGCGGCGTGGTACTCATAGGCTCCGAAGCGCCCGATTTTGTGGGAGGTCCCTGGAATTTATTTACAGCCAAAAGAGAAGATATGCTGCCCGAAGGCGCGGTTATCACAGAATATTTTGACAGCAAAACACTCGGCGGCCTGCAGCCCGGCGATTATTTTGAGATCAACGGCAAAAAGGTTTATAATGCCGGACTAACCAAAGGCGTGCGGGGATTCGGCGCGGGTTCCTACGCATTTTCGACCATCGAACGGGTGCGGGCACTGACCAATTTTCCCACCTACGAGGCCAGTCTTTTTTTGGTCAAATGGAAGCCCGGCGCAGAGAAACAGCAAGTAATCAATACGATAAACGCCAGCATCGGTAATATACGCGCCTGGGATGCCGACCAGTTTGCCGCAGTCACCGTCAACTTCGTGCTGCGCACCAATGGGATCGCGGCGTCGTTGGGCAGTTTGATTGCTTTTGCCATCATTTCAGGCTTCATCATCATTGGCCTTACGCTGTATTCCGCCGCCATTGACCGCCTCAAAGACTACGGGACGCTCAAAGCCATTGGCGCCACCAACGGTTACATCACACGACTTATTCTGATGCAGGCATTTATCCTGGCGATCATCGGTTTTATCGCTGGCGGTTTGATGGTGGAAGGTTTCAAACGCGGCATCGCATCGTCGGGGACGGTGTTCGAGTTTCCGGTATGGTTCTACTATGCCTTATTCCTCCTTACCCTGCTCATCGCGCTCGGTGGTTGTATGTTCGCTATTCGCCGTATCAATTCGCTCGAACCGGCACAGGTGTTCAGAGGATAGTGCAAGGGGAGGACATCAGCATTTGTTTTTTACCGATTTTCACCATGAGAAACACATTCGTCATCTTGTTTTGTCTGTTCTTTTTCAAGGGTTTGACCGCCCAAAAAATTACATTGGAAGAAGCGATCCGCCGCGCTCTGGAAAACCGCCAGGAACTGAAAGCCCAGGCGCTCGAGATTCGGATCGCGCAAAACGCCAACGATAAAATAAGGGCGCAGTGGCTGCCACAGTTGAGCGGCACGGCGGATATGCGCTGGAACACTCAATTGCAAACCAACGTGCTGCCCGTCGGTGAATTTGGCATCCCCGGTATTCCGCCGGAAACGACTCAGGAAGTAGCATTCGGCGTGCCGTTCAACAACTCGTTCGGCATTCAAGTCGGGCAAAAAATCTATGACGGCAACCGGAAAATTGACCGCGCCCTCAACGAGGCGCAGGTAGCCGGCGCGCAAAATCAGTTGGCGCAACGACAAATTGAAATCCGCCTTGCCGTCGCGGAAGCCTACTACGCAGTGCTGTACAACCGTGAAAAAGTAAAACTGGCCGAACAGACCCTCTCCCGCAACCAGGTCAATCTCGAGGCCGGTCAGGTCCGACTGAAAGAGGGCACGGCGCTGAAAAACGACGTGGACCGCCTTGCGCTCGATGTAAACAACGCTCAACTTTCCCTTCGGAAAACCCGGCAGGATCTCTCGCTCAGCCGCGATCACCTGCGTTATCAGATACGCGCCGACACGGGCGAAACCATCGAACCCGCCGAAGACCTCGCTGCATTCATGGCCTCCGGTGCGGTGGACTTCACAGCCTCCCTCGAGACCCGTCCGGAAATCCAGGCCGAAGCAATCAACCTGCAAATCAATGACTTAAAACAAAAAAAAGAGCTCGCCCGGCTTCGCCCGACAGTTTCGGCTTACGGCAATTATTCGGTGCTGCAATTGAGTGAGGATTTTAATCCTTTCGCTTCCGGCACCTGGTTCCCGTACAATTATTTAGGCATACGCGCCGAGGCCCCTATCTTCGACGGCAAGCAGGCCAGGCTCGCCGCCCGGGATGCCGAAGTCCGCAGCCAGGTCAGTCGCCTCAACCTTGAAAAACTGCAATCCGACTTCCATTACGAATTGCAATCCGCCCGCAAGACATTCGAACAAGCACAGCTCAATCTGGAAGAAGCCGGGAAGAATATCGAACTCGCCCGCCAGATATACGAGACGGACGTATTCCGGTTTCAACAAGGGGTAGTGTTGCAAAATGACCTGAAAAACAGCGAATTCTCCCTGCAAACGGCGGAAAATAACTACCTGACGGCGGTGTACAACTGGCTGGTGGCGGAGCTGGGGTTCAGGAAGGCGGCAGGACGGTTATAAGGGGGAAGAGGTGAACGGGAGAAATAAGCCTTTCAATACGATTTCCAGTGGTGGCAGGTGAAAAGTGGAGCAGGAAAAACTAAGGTATAGGGTTGATCACTTTCAAACCAGTAATCCAATTAAAATCCGATATATTACGGGTGTAAATTTCATGGCCGTGCGCCAATGCAGTAGCGGCAATAATGGCATCACCGGGAGTCATTTTTCTTGTTTGGCGCAACTTAATGGCGTGATTCAGAACTGGTTGGTCTATCGGAAAAACATGTAAAATTTTGAAGGCCGTTTCAAAATATGTTTTGTCAACAGAAACCAATGATGGATACCCCAACACTTCCAGTATCGTGAAGCCGACACCGCGTTGAGTGGATCGCTTACCAACGGACGGAGATAGGCAAAATTTGATTGCGCAGAATAAATCAGAATATTGCTGTCCAACAGAATCATGCAGACTCGGATTTACGGAAGGGCAAGTTGCGTTCCTTGCGTTGCTCACGCTGCCATTCAACGGCATCGCCGAAGTAGGAAGCATCGCCCCCTGCAGCAATGATCTTTTGATATTTCGCCAACTGAGCCGCGCTCAATTTCTTTTTCCGTGCAGGTGTATATTCTATTTTGAGCCGTTCCAGCAGAGGAATAAGAACTTCTAAATCTTTTTTATGCCTGATATTCAGCGTGAGGTGTGTCATGGCTGATATTTTTTACAAAGAAACGAGGATTTTAGGGAATATCAAAGAGGATAGATTACATTGGATAATCGTGGGCGAGGCGGAAACCTGTTTTAGGACAAGTCAACCTTTTAAAAATCCCTTTTCCCTACTTTCGCCCTGCCTATACCGTGGCTTGGCTGTTTAGCTTCCAACACATTACTTGCTACTCACTACTCGCTCCTCCTTATGGAACGGATCAGCGTTTTCGACATTTTTAAAATTGGCATCGGCCCTTCGAGTTCGCACACGATGGGTCCCTGGCGCGCAGCCCAGCGCTTTTTAAAAGAGATTGACATACAACACGTTGTATCGGTTCAGGTGGAGCTCTACGGCTCACTTGCCAAAACCGGCAAAGGCCACGGCACCGACCTCGCCGTGCTGCTCGGACTGAATGGCGACGACCCCGTCACCATCCCCGTAGAAGCCGTGCAATCCAATTTTCAGCACATCCGCGCAACCGGGAGAATTCGCTTAGAAGGCTGGCACGAGATTGCGTTCGAACCCGAACGCGATGTGATTTTTCATTTTGACCAGACGCTGCCTCACCACGCCAACGGCCTCGTTTTCAGAGCGTTTTATCAAAACGGGGAAGGAATAAGCCACACCTATTATTCCGTCGGCGGCGGGTTCGTGGTGAAAGAGGGTGAACAAGACCGGATTTCCGACACTCAGTTGCCTTTCCCCATTGACCAGGGCGACGATCTGCGTCGCTGGTGTGTGCAGGAAGATCAAAACGTTTCGGATATCGTCTTCCGCAACGAACTCACCTGGCGACCGGCTGAGCAGATCCGCGACGATCTGATGAATATCTGGCATGTGATGCGCGATTGCATTTACAAGGGTTGCCAGACCGACGGCGTCCTTCCCGGCGGCCTCGACGTGGCGCGGCGCGCTGCACCTCTGAACCGCAAGTTACTGGAAAACAAACCCTATCACGACGTGAACGACTGGGTCCGGCAACTCAGCAGGGGCGGGCACACCTTTCAGAAAATCCTGAAATGGGTGAGTTGTTTCGCCCTCGCTGTGAACGAAGAAAATGCGGCCTTCGGGCGGGTGGTTACCGCGCCTACCAATGGCGCAGCGGGCGTCATCCCGGCGGTGCTGATGTACCACGTTTGTTTCAGCGACAATTTTATAGAAGAAGACATCGTCAAATTTCTGCTTACCGCAGGCGAACTGGGCAGCCTGTTCAAAAAAGGAGCGACCATTTCCGCCGCTATGGGCGGCTGCCAGGCGGAGATCGGCGTCTCATCCGCCATGGCCGCCGGAGCGCTCACCGAATGCCTCGGCGGCTCTTTCGACCAGGTGATGATGGCCGCTGAAATCGCCATGGAACACCACCTCGGCATGACCTGCGATCCCATCGGCGGCCTGGTGCAGATCCCCTGCATCGAGCGCAACACGATGGGCGCCATCAAGGCGATCACTGCCAGTCAGATCGCTTTGGAAAGCGACCCTTCCAAGGCCAAGGTCAGCCTCGACGCGGTTATTAAAACCATGAAGGAAACAGCTGACGATATGCACACCAAATACAAGGAAACTGCCGACGGCGGATTGGCGGTATCGGTCAATATTGTGGAGTGCTGACCTCGTTTCAGAGACCGAACGCTTGCCAAACGGGGTCTTCCGGCAAGCTCGCTTCCAGGCGGATGCGATCGCCCGACACCGGGTGGTCGAACGCCAGTCGCCAGGCGTGGAGGTGGATGGAGCGATCGCGGTTGCTGCGCCGGAAACCGTATTTCACGTCGCCTTTGATGGGGCACCCGATGGCAGCCAGTTGGGCGCGGATTTGGTGGTGACGCCCGGTAATCAACTGAATTTCAAGCAAATGATAGCGCTCGCTGCTGCTTGCATGGCGGTAGCGCAGTTCGGCGCGCTCCACGCCGGCATCCGATTCGGATGCAACTATGCTGATGTTCTTCGTTTCGTTCTTACGCAGGAAATGAACCAATATGCCTTCCGGTTCGAGCGGTAAATTCTGCACGACAGCCAGATACGTTTTCTCCACCGAACGGCTGCGAAACTGCTCCGTAAGCGCAGTCATCGCCGATTTTGTTTTGGCAAACACCACGATACCGCTCACCGGACGGTCGAGCCGGTGCACCAAATGCAGCGGTTGGCGGCAATAGGCTTCCGCCTGTGCCTGGAGCGCCACATCGCCGGTTTTGTCGGGTTGCACCGCTATGCCCGGCAGCTTGTTCAATGCGATGATCTGGTGGTCTTTGTAAAGGATATCGAGCATTTTCTTACGGTGGACGGTGGACGGTGGACGGTAGACGGTGGACGGTGGACGGTAGACGGTGGACGGTAGACGGTAGACGGTGGACGGTAGACGGTGGACGGTGGACGGTGGACGGTAGACGGTAGGCGGTAGACGGTAGACGGTAGACGGTAGACGGTAGACGGTAGACGGTAGAGAGACTATTCAAAAATACATGCAAAATTATAAAATTAAAATATTTAAGTATTTTATAATCATTTCTTTAAATAAAGAAACAACGAGTAAAACACAATATTTTGAACAGCCCAACGGTGGAGGGTGGATTATTGTCAACTCTACGCCGTCTACCGTCTACCGTCCACCGTCTACCGTCTACCGTCCACCGTCCACCGTCCACCGTCATTTTATTTCTTCATAATCAATATATTCACCTTCATCGTCGGGATGGCTTTTTTTCACGGACTGATTACTCGTATTATAATTTGGCGGCGGCGGTTGATACGGCGGCGGTTGTCTGCGCGGAGTCAGCAAGTGGCGCAGCGCCTGGTAGAGCCAAATAATAGCCAGCAAGGTGAAAAGCCATTTCAACAACATGATTCAGGATACGAGAGGGGTTTTGTCAAGCCATTTTTTCAAAAAGGGATGCCCGAACACCGCAACAATGATGACCAGTACGCCGATATAAAACCGCGGGTTCAAATCCTTGTGTTCACTGAAAAACAATGCTGCCAGTACAACGCCATAAACGGGTTCAAGGTTGATGGTAAGGTTTGTGGCGAAGGCAGAAACATGCCGCATCGCCTGCAAAGTAAGGTAATATGGCAACAAAGTGCAAACCCAGGCTAATACCAGCAACCACAACCAATCCCAACCATCGGGGGAGACGGCAAGTTCGGGCGAATAGGCCAATGCAAAGGGTAGCGCCAGTGAAGTGACCACCAGTCCGCCGAACAGTTCCACAAAGCTCATCACCAAAGGCGGTGGCGGCGCTTCTTCTATGACTTTCTTGTTCAGCGCCGTAAATATCGCTGCGAGGAGCGCCCCCACGATGCCGACGGCAAAACCAAGCCGCATCGTCCAGTCTATATTGCCCACCACGAGCGCCATACCCGGCAGGATTAAAATGCCCAATCCGAGTTCGTACCATTTCACCTTTTGGCGCAGCAAAAGGGGCTCAGTGAGCGCCGAAAAAAACGAAGTAGTGGCCATCGTTGCGACGGCGACGGAAGCATTGGCAATTTTAATAGCGCCGTAAAAACAAAGCCAGTGAATGCCGACAAGTACGCCAATGCCCAACAATCGAAAGTACATCGGGCGTTCCAGACCCAAAATCTGTTTAGGCGGCAAGACCACCGCCAATACTACGCAGCAAAGCAACACCCGCCACCACACCAGCGGCAATGCCTGCAAGGAGATCAGTTTGCCCAATATTGCCGTAAAGCCCCAAATAAAGACGCAAAAGTGGAGATAGAGGTAGGCGCGGAGTTTGTCGTTCATGGCAGCCGCAAAAGTAACGACCCTCGTTTAGACTGTTTCCAAATTTTATCCCCTCACACCCCTTGACACAGGCGTGACATTGCACTGCAACCTCCGCCCCTACATTTACGTCAATTCCGCGAAACAAACCCTGTTATCTGAATTTACGCCATGTTGGACGGCTATCATATTCTTACTTTGACACACCGCGACGCACCGTTGGAAACCATCGGGAAGGTCGTCGTGCCGGGCGATCACGCTCCCGGATTCTTGCAGGCACTGAAAAACCGTTTCGGCTGGGACGAACTGCTTTACCTTGCCACCTGCAATCGCATCACATTTCTATTTTACACCCAGGCGCCGGTGAACGAGGCCTTCGCTGCCGGAGTATTGGAGACGCTTCACCCGGAAATGACCGCTTCGGCCATACAAGATATTGCGACCAACATGCGCCTGTTACACGGCGCTGATGCCGTGCGCCACCTTTTCGAAGTGGCCGGTTCGCTCGACAGCCTCGTTGTGGGTGAGCGCGAGATCATCCGGCAATTGCGCGAAGCGTACGACCGCAGCCACGCGTGGCAACTTACCGGCGACCACATTCGCCTGTTGATGCGTTTCACCATTGAAACAGCCAAGGAAATATACTCGCAAACCGGTATTGGCGAAAAAGCCCTTTCCGTCGTTGCATTGGCGTTTGCCGCGATGCAAAAAAATGTAGCCAGCCCGAACGCCCGCATTCTAATGGTCGGCGCCGGGCAAACCAATGAGTTGTACGCCCGGTTTTTGGCCAAATACGGCTACCGCAATGTGACCGTTTTCAACCGGACTTTGGAGAAAGCCGAAGCCGTCGCCGAAATCGTCAGCGGACGGGCACTTCCACTCGATGCCCTGGAATATTATTCGGAGGGCTTCGACGCGTTGGTCGTTTGCACCGGCGCGACCCAGGCGTTGGTGACGCCCGCTCTTTACCGATCCTTGCTGACCGGTGAAACCTCCCGGAAAACGGTTGTTGATCTCTCCGTCCCGAACAATGTGGACAAGCGGATACTGGATGAATGCTCCGTTCAGTTTATTGAAATAGAAAACCTTAAATCGGTTGCCAATGAAAATCTCGCCCATCGCGAACGCGAACGGATAAAAGCGGAGGTCATTATCGAACAACGCATCTTTGCCTACCGGGCGCTTTGGCACGAACGCCAGGTGGAACGCGCGCTGGCCCATGTTCCCGATGAAGTGCGTGCGGTGAAAGAACGCGCCGTCAGCGAGGTTTTCGGAAAAGAATTCGCCCAACTCGACCCCGCCACGCAGGAATTGATGCTCAAAATGCTGGGCTACATGGAGAAAAAATGTGTGGCGATTCCGATGAAAGCGGCGAAGACGATTGCGCTGCATGTGCAAAAACAAAAGCACAACAGTCATAAGGAAATCTTGTCAGATGGGGCTTTGAAACGCTAACCTGACAGAATTAAAAATTACCCCCCCCAAACCGCTTTTGCAATTCCTCCAAATCAAAGGTAATGAAGGTGTTGCGCCCCGACGGACTGCTGAACGGCACGGCGCAGGCGAAGAGGCGGTCAATCAGATCCTGCATTTCCGGCACGGTGAGCGATTGGCCGCGCCGTATGGCGGCGTTGCGCGCCATCGCGCGGGCGAGATTATCCTGAATGCCGAGTTCGAGTTCCAGGTTGTCCTTGTATTGCGCCAGCACTTTTTCCAGCAAGGCCTCTTCCGAGACACCGCTCAGGTCGGCGGGCGTACCGTGGATGATGAATGAATTACCGCCGAATTCAGCGATCTCGAAGCCGAGGCGGTTCACCTCGTCGAGGATGTCGCGCAGTAAGGCCGCATCGGCTGCCGGCAACTCGAATGTTTTGGGAAATAGCAATTTTTGTGTGGCGATCGGTTGACTGCCGAGCGCTTCTAAGTAACGTTCGTAGAGAATGCGCTCGCTCGCAGCCTGCTGGTCAATAAGCAGAAAACCCGACTTGATATGACTCACGATATATTGGCCGTGAATCTGATACGGTTCTTTCTGGCTTTTTGAAAAAGAGCCGCTTTCGTCGTCCATCGAAGTGTTTTCAGCGCTTGTGCGGACCTCAAAACTCAGGGAGTTCCCGCCCGCCGCAACATTCCCTGCCTCGCCTTCTTCCGGTGCTCCACCGCTTTTTCCCACCAGTTCGAGTCCCTCATACAAACGCTGCCAATGACGCAGGTTGTCTTCGTGACGGCGGTCGTCGCCATTGTCGGGGCGTGGACGGGCGAAATCGCCGACCGATGCCGGGCGCTCCGTTTCGGGCCGGAGGGAAGGCGTTTTCGTCGGCATTGCCTGAAAAGCCGGCTCCTGTTCGAAGTCGAGCGTGGGTGTAACGTTGTGACTGCCAAGTGCATGCCGAACACTGACTTTCAGGTAGTTGTATACGAGTTTTTCATCGTCGAATTTGATCTCCTGTTTGGTCGGATGCACGTTGATGTCAATGCGCATGGGATCAATGTCGAGAAAGAGGACGTAGAACGGGTAGGCATCAGACGGAAGCAGATCCTCGTAGGCGCTCACTACGGCATGGTGCAGGTAGTTGCTTTTAATGAAGCGTTTGTTTACGAAAAACAATTGTTCGCCCCGCACTTTTTTGAAATAATCGGGTTTGCCGACAAAACCGGAGATGCGCAGGATATCGGTCTCCTGTTGCACCGGCACGAGTTTTTTGTTGACAGCTTCGCCGAATATCTTGACCACGCGCTGGCGCAGATTGCCGGGCGGGAGGTGAAATATTTCCTGATCGTTGTGGTGCAAGGAGAAAAAAAGGTCGGGATTCGCCATGGCTACGCGCTGAAATTCATCGAGGATATGGCGCATCTCCACCGGGTCGCTTTTCAAAAAATTGCGACGGGCGGGGACGTTAAAAAACAGGTTTTTGACCGAGATATTCGTTCCGGTCGGGCTCTGGCAGGCCTCATGCGCTTTTATCGTCGAACTTTCAACTGCGATACGGACACCGAGTTCGTCCACCGCACGCCGGGTGCGCATTTCTACCTGTGCGACGGCGGCAATGGAAGCCAGCGCCTCGCCCCGAAAGCCCATGGTGTGGATGGCAAACAGGTCTTTGGCTTCGCGGATCTTAGAGGTGGCGTGCCGTTCGAAGCTCATGCGGGCATCGGTTTCAGACATACCGCAGCCGTTGTCAATGACTTGTACGAGGGTCTTGCCCGCGTCGCGTACGATGAGTTTGATCTGAGTAGCGCCGGCATCAATGGCATTTTCGAGCAACTCTTTTACTACTGAGGAGGGGCGTTGCACCACTTCTCCTGCAGCAATTTGGTTGGCTACATTTTCCGGCAACAATTGGATGACGTCGGTCATAATCGGGCGCGCGCCGGCGGTTTTTGTTCTTTTCAGACCAAATAAAGCGCGCTTTGTGTGCAAAGATACTTGAATTTTGGATATTGGAGGGTGGACTTTTTGACGGTGGACGGTGGACGGTAGACGGTGGACGGTGGACGGTGGACGGTTCACTATTTCTTAATTTTTGTCAACTCTACGCCGTCTACCGTCCACCGTCTACCGTCCACCCTCCACTTTAAAAACATTCTGAACTTGCGAAAAAAAACGGTTGACCGGCGGATTATCGGGCAGGCTTTATACTTTTGCCCGACTTTTTGCATCACCACAATTCGGATAACTGATGGACAATATTCAAAACTCCCGCGGCAAAGGCTATTGCATACTCTACCTTTTTATGGGTTTATTTTTCTTTATCGGGCTTCTGCTGATGTTGTATTACCGCAACTTCATCCTTGATTTTCCAAAATAAGCACCTGAAAATCAATAACATAGATAAAAAGCCGCAAACGCGCCGGATGCGCGCTTGCGGCTTTTTATTGGCACGACCTGTTTCCCGAAAATTGGCCGCAGTCTTATTTTACTACCACAACTTTCACAAAACCGGTCTTGTCCTCTCCTTGTATCCGCATGGTGTAAATTCCCGGCGGCGCTTCGCCCAGATCAAAATAGCGCTGTATTGCACTGCCGCGGAAGTCCAGAACCTGGTGAAAGATCACCTGGCCTACGGGGTTGATCAGCGATAGTACCAATTCCTGTGGCACGGCATCCTTTATTTCCATTAAAAATTTACCTGTACCCGGATTGGGAAACACACGGCACTGTGGAAGCCATGAATGTTCCTCTGCACTGACCAGGCCAATCGTTTGTGTCAAAGTATCGGCGCTGCACGGCGAAGATGCGATCAAAGTCACCGTATAAGAACCGCCGGAAGAAAAAGTATGCGTCGGGTTCGTCTCTGAACTGAAAGGAGTGCCGTCTCCGAAATCCCAGGTATAAGAGGTTGCGCCGGTCGAGGTGTTGGCAAAAGCCGTAGTTAAATTATCAACTTCCACATCGAAGCCCGCCGAAGCAAGCGTCACCGTTAGCGTATCTGAAATACCGGAGCACCCGATATTGTCGGTGATCTGCACCCGGTAGGAACCCGATTCGGCTGGAAAATATACGCCGGCAGTGGCGCCGGGGATGGGAATGCCATCGAGATACCACTGATAAACGGGACCAACAGCGCTGAAAGACGCCACCAACGCACAATTCTGATAAAGTATCCCGATGTTGTCAATTTGAGGCGTAGCCACGATAATGTCCTTCGAGTTGAGCACGGTTGGATTATCGGGGATGGTAGCGATGACCGCCAAGCGATTTTGCCCGAGTTCGATCACGTCGGAGAGCGAGAGGGGCGACGCCATTTCGTTGGTGAGGGCGGTCTGTAAGATCTGCCCGTCGAGTTCGAATGCCTGTGCGGCAAAGAGGTTGGGCACGCCAAAAACCGGGTTATCGCTGTCGCCCACCGCCAGGAACAGGCCCGGCAAATCTGCATAACCTGTCATGCCGTAAATCCCCTGCCGCATGGGAGCCTGCAGCAGCGCCGAATCGAGGAAATCGCCGTTGTTGCCGAGCAGAATAAAAAGGGCATCCTGGTGCATTACGGGCGAGCCGCCGTAGGTCGTGCCGGAAAGCATGATATTACCTGATACAGGATTCTGTTCCACACCGCCGGCGAGTGCCCCCCCATATTGTGCCGGAAAGGTATCGAGGTACAAATAAGTCCACAACAGAGGGCCGTTCTCAGTCGCCTTCATCACCACCAACCGGTTGGCAATTATGGCATCGGGGTCAAAGATATTTCCCGAATAACTGCTGCCGGCGAGCAGGTAGTTACCGTCAGCGGTTGGAATGATCTCCGCTGCGATGTCCACGCCATTGATAATATTGTAGATCGCCGGGTTGAAAATGGGCAACAAGGAACTCTGATCTACGCGCAGCAAGAACATATCACTCAGGTTGGGGGAATCGCCCGCCACATCACCGAATACCAACAAATTACCGTTGGAAGCCAGGGCAACAGACTTTGCCCGGGCTGCTTTGCCGGAAACCGGGTAATTGGCGACGGCAATTTCGGCGAGATCGGGGGAGGTTTTCAGGATCAAAATCCGCTCGAGGGTATCCGTAGACGTGGCGATAGTAGCCGAACCGACTGCAACGATGCTGCCGTCATTCATTTGCACAGCATCATAAAATCGGCCGGGCCCCGGCGCATAAGATTTTTCGATCTGGTTGGTGAGCGTGCCGGCGCAGTCCGATTTGTACACGATGGCGTTGTTGCCTTTGTTTCCGCAGGTGACGAATCCACCGTCCTGGGTAATCAGGAGGTCATACCCCTGGTCGGCAACGAATGGCTCGCCGATCTGGAGGATGGCCTGTGCAGGAGCGCAGGTGTTCAGCAAAAACAATACGAAAAACGGGAAGCAGGATTTTTTCATATATAATTGATCTTCAGCAAAATAATCCCGCAGATGACGCAGAAAAGTGGCTCAGATAGCCGCAAATATAAATGTCAATCTGCGATGATCTGCGCCATTTTTCTGCGTCATCTGCGGGAAAATCTCTACGTCATATTACCGCTTCAATTGTTTTCACCCCCGATGTTCTCAACGCTGTATCAGCACCTTCGCAAAAGTAACTTTTTCTCTTATACGAATGCGAAGAAGGTACGATCCTGCCGGGGCTTCGCTGCACTCAAAACGGTGATTCAGAAAGCCGCTGCTAAAACCGGCCGTTTCATGCCGGATCAGCCTGCCGTCCACGCCGAACAGATCGAATTCGGCTGCATCAGCGACAGGGCCGTTTAATTCGAGGTTAAAAACCCCATTGTTGGGATTGGGATACAGGCGAAGCGCATCGAGCCAGCCCGGTATGGATGATGAAACAATCCCCAACTCTATTGTTTTTTCCAGTACATCGGCTCCACAGGTATTTTGCACCGTCAGCCGGATGGTATAGGCGCCCGGGTTGGCATAGGTATGGGACGGCGCCGGTTCGGTACTGCTTGTTCCGTCGCCAAATTCCCAGAAATAGTTGTCTGCATGCAGCGATGAGTCACTGAATGTTACGGTGAGACCGGAAGTGTCCAAACCGAAATTAGCGACCGGCAAACCAATGACAATGATGTATTCTGTTTTGATTTCCTGGTCTTCGCCAAAATCGTTGTAAACGGTCAGGACCACGGAATGCAGGCCGGCATCGTTGAATACAACGGCTGGATTGGCTTCCGTCGAGTTCATCGGTTCGCCCCCCGGGAACCACCAGCTGAGCGTATTGGCATTGACTGACAGATTGGTAAAATGGATGGTATCGCCTGCGCAGACGGTCAGTTTGTCGGCTGTAAAATCCGCTATAGGCGCTTCTCCGAAAGGGGGTATGATGACTGTTTGGGAAAAAGTGTCTGTTCCGCACATATTTCCGGCAATGAGAGTCACGGTGTAACTTCCTACTGCCGTGTAAGTGTGCTCCGGGTTCGCTTCGGAGCTGGTTTGGCCGTCGCCAAAGTTCCAGGTATAAGAAGTGGCGTTGGAGGAGTTATTGGAAAAAGAGGCCGATAAGCTGTCAACGGTGCTGACGAAGCTGGCTTCGGGATAGCCGTTCCCGATGGTGACGGTAGCCATGCTGGTGTTGTTGCCACAAAGATTGGTCGCCGTCAGAGTCACGGTGTATATACCGCAGTTGGCATAGGTGTGTGCCGGATTGGCTTCCGTGCTGGTTTGTCCGTCACCGAAGTTCCACAGATAAGAAGCGGCATTGGAGGTGTTGTTGAAAAAAGACACTGACAGGCCGTTCACCGAGTTGGCGAAGCCTGTAACCGGCAGGCCGTTTCCGATAGTGATGTTGGCCGTGCTGGTGGCGGTACCACAAAGATTGGTCGCCGTCAGAGTCACGGTGTACATACCGCAGTTGGCATAGGTGTGTGCCGGATTGGCTTCCGTGCTGGTTTGTCCGTCACCGAAGTTCCACAGATAAGAAGCGGCATTGGAGGAGTTATTGGAAAAAGACACTGACAGGCCGTTCACCGAGTTGGCGAAGCCTGTAACCGGCAGGCCGTTTCCGATAGTGATGTTGGCCGTGCTGGTGGCGGTACCACAAAGATTGGACGCCGTCAGAGTCACAGAGTATGCGCCGCAGTTGGCATAGGTGTGTGCCGGATTGGCTTCCGTGCTGGTTTGTCCGTCACCGAAATTCCACAGATAAGAAGCGGCATTGGAGGAGTTATTGGAAAAAGACACTGACAGGCCGTTCACCGAGTTGGCGAAGCCAGCTGTCAGGGCTGGCGGCTCAGTGATGGTTGCCGTTGCGGAGATTTGTGTGCCGGCGCCATCCGTGACAGTTACAGTATAAGAGCCTGCCGCCAATCCTGTGGCAGTTGCGTCGGTTTGACCGTTGTTCCAAAGGTAAGTATAAGGAGAAACGCCGCCTTGCACTGCTACTGTGGCGCTGCCATCCGCAATACCCGGGCAACTGGCGTCGGTTATATTGCTAATGGAGATGTTGAGCGGGATATCGAAAATTTTACCTGCCACATAAATAGAATTAGTACTTCCCGGCAGGTTGAAGTTTCCGATGGTCAGGGAATTACTCGATGTATTCCCGCTGACTGCCAGTCTCCCGTCGCCCGACACGATGCCCAACCCCTGATCGGTGCCATTTCCAGTGAATTTTTCCGCGTTCGTTACATTGCCATTGGCCGGCGCCACCTCAGTATAGAAGGCATCAAAGGTGCCCAATGGTTCGAGTAAAACATTGCCCATCAAAGTGTTGCTTTTAAAATAACCGTGCAGGTGGAGTGTATCCTCTGCCCAGGCCATCCCGGTGATATAACTGTCGCCGGTGAAAGAGATTTTTTTTGCCCATTGGACATTGCCGTCCGTGGAGTTCAGACCGGCAGCGAAAAGTTGGTAGTCGTCGGTACCGCTTTGGGCGGTGAGGGTTATGTTCGGCGGGATTTGTACCGTGTTTTTAAAACTGGAGGCCGTGTAAAGCGTTTGGCCATCTCCGGCAAGCGCCAACACCTGCTGTGTGGACGTACCGGAGCCTCCGGAGTATATTTTTTGCCAAAACAGGGCTCCGTTGCTTGTACTGCGTTTTTCCGTAAAAAAGCTTCCGTTATAGCAAAAACACGGGATCAGCTGGAATGTCTGCGAATAATTACCTGCGGTATAAATTCCACCGTTGTCATCCAACTCGAGGTCGTACACTTCATCCAGTTTGTTGGAGGAACCGGTGTTGACGGCCCAATTGACAAGGGCGAGGTCTGGCGAGAGTTTTACCAGAAAATTATCGCGGTTGCCCTGATCAGGAAGGGTAAAGGCCCCGAATGAAACTGTTCCCGTTTTCCAGCCGGTCGCGTAGCAATTGCCGGCAGCATCGGTGCGCACGGCTTTTGCCCAGCTCTTTCCTGCCCCGCTACTTTCCAAAGAAGCGAGCAATTGCCCGTTGGCATCATATTTTGCTATAAAGGTAAGGCTGTCGCTGGCAGGCGAGCCCACGGCAATCGCACCCGCAACAAACACATTGCCCTGCGCATCGGTGGTTACGTCATAGGCTTTTTGGTCGAAAGTCTGTACCCAAACGGCCTGAGCGCCCATGTCCAATTTGAGCAGGTAGCTCTGCGTGATGCCCGTTGGTGTGGAGACCGAAATGTTGTCGAACATAACCGTGCCTCTGACAGTACCCACCAGGTAAGTGCTGCCGTCAGGAGCGGTGCTGACAGCCGCGTTGGTAAGTATAGAGCCGGTAGCCGCGGAGTACCTTTTGGCATATTGCCAGTCCTGTGCCGATATAAGTACAGGCCAAAATGTGGTGAAAAGGGCTGCGAGGAAGAAGTTTGGTTTCATCGTTTTTAAAATTTGGTGAAAGAAGGAAGGGCAATCGGGGGCAAACCAGTGTAGTTTAAATTACTTACATTTGCTGTTCTGTATCCATCCTTTTGTCGCCATGGCAAAAAAGACTAAAAGAGTCTCCACCAACACGCTCCAGGAACTGGTCACCCGATCGCTTCTGATCATCTTCAGCGTGTTACTCGCTCTTTTTCTCAACGGGATATGGGAACAACAAAAGGTGACGACGAATCTGAAGGCGGCTTACCGCAGCATCCGCAGCGAGGTCGAAAACAACCGCGATGCGCTCCATTCCCCGATCGAATACCACCGTCAAAGCATTGTACTTATAGATAGCTTGCTGAACAATCGCACCTTCACCGCACCGGAATTTTCAGAAATCCTGCCGAACGGCCCCATGCTCCCCCACTTGCAGGATGCCGCCTGGAATACCCTGCATTCGACCGGTCTCGCAACACACCTGAAATACGACGATGTGTATCCTTTGACAAAATTATATCAATTGCAGCATGAAAACGTTGAAAACGAGGGGATTAAATTAACGAAATTCATCCATCAGGCCGAAGGTCCGGAAGGACAACACAACACGACGAGATTGAAAACACTGAGATCCTTTTTAAATGAATTGTACGAACGGGAAAAACTCCTGTTGGCCGAGATGAATACCGCTTTGAACGCCGGGCAGAACTGGCGGTACCTGGAGTAGGGTCCTCACCTGTCCGAATGCCCGCAAAAGGCAGTTGATTTTCGTTGACGATTTCATTTTGAATGATCTTAATTTGGTTGGACAAAAAAATTCGGAGCGATACAGGTGGGGCAAAAATGGGCTGCCAGAGCGCGCGTCGGCAACCCCGCAAACGGTGAAGTGTTAAAATTCACGGATTTGGCGGGAAGGGGGGAGGGGCCTGGATAGCGGTTCACGGAAATCCGGGAGATTCGGCGCTTTGCGTTATTTTTGTCGCCGAACCTGACGTGCCTCAATACGCCCGCATCAGCACCTCCGCCGGAACACCCCACTTCTTCCGCAGACGGCGCATCACGGGGAGAGTGAGTTTGCGCTTGCGATTTAATATTTCAGAAGCGCGGCTTTTATAGCCCAGTACTTCGCCCAAATCGTTGACTGTGAACCCCATTTGGTCCATGCGGAATTTGATAGCCTCGATAGGGTCGGGCGTTTCGATGGGGAAGTGGCGTTGCTCGTACAGGTCAATCAACACCGACAGCAATTCAAAGCGGTCGCCTTCCGGTGTACCGGGTTTTGCATCGAAGATTTTGTCCAACTCGCGCAGGGCGTTTTGGTATTCTTCTTCAGTTTTGATTACTTTCAATTCAACCATATTTTTCTGAATTGAAACGCTAAAACACTCTATTTTGTAAAAAAATCCAATGCTCCAATTTGACGAAAACGGTTACCTAACTCCATACGGCCCCATCGAATCAAACTTGGAAACCCTTGAAGAAGTATTTGCCCAAAGCCAGCATCGCCAAAAACTCTTTGAAGAATATTTGTCTTTTGTCGAAACTTTGAAATCGCTCGAACTCGGTTCTTTTTTCCAGTGGGTGAACGGGAGTTTTGTGACGCGGAAGCCAGTTCCAAAAGATATTGACGTTGTGACGTTTGTGGATTATCGCAACTTTCCAGAAAAAGAAACCGTTTTGAAACAAAGCCTTTTCAAAACCAAAATTCTGGACTGCTATTTCACCATTTTTTACCCTGAAAAACATCCATTGCACAACCTGTTCAAAATGGACAAAGCCGAGTGGCTTTATCTTTATGCAACTACTCGTAGAAACATCAAAACAGGAAAAATGGGCAACAAGGTTTCATCCAAATCAACTTTTGAATATGGAAGCCGCACAAAACAAGTTTGATTATTCCTTCGAAGCCATGCAGGACATCCTCGAACGCATCGGTCGTATCAACAACCTGCTTCGGATGCACGAACAGCAAGGCAAGCAAGACGACCTTTCAGTAGAAAGTTGGCGCAAAATGAAAAATCAACTCACGCAGCAATTGGTCAAATTGCTGGAGGATTTCAACCTCGATGTGTCCATCCAGGTAAGAGCAGCCTAACCTTCCCCCCCAAACCTTTCCCTTAGCATCTTCTTCAGCGCCAACATCTCATCCCTGAACTGCGCCGCCGTGATGAAGTCCAAATCCTTCGCGGCCTTCTTCATTTTTGACTCCGATTCGGCAATTATTTTTTCCAACTGGCTGCGCGTCGCGTAGGCCACCACCGGCTCGGCAGCGAGCGTAACTTCTTCTTTTTCAACGTAATATTTCGTCGGCTCTGTGCCGCGAATGTCGAGGATACTGCGCGTGGCGAGAATTTGTTCCTTCGTTTTGGTCACGGTCGTCGGCGTGATGCCGTGTTCCTCGTTGTAGGCGATCTGGATGGAACGGCGGCGGTTGGTCTCGTCTATCGTATTGCGCATGGAGTCGGTGATCTTGTCGGCATAGAAGACGACGAGGCCGTTTGAGTTGCGGGCGGCGCGACCGGCTGTTTGCGTGAGCGAGCGGGCATTTCGCAGAAAACCCTCTTTGTCGGCATCCAAAATGGCGACGAGCGAAACCTCCGGCAGGTCGAGCCCTTCGCGCAGGAGGTTGACACCGATCAGCACGTCGAACTCGCCGAGGCGCAGGTCGCGCAGGATTTCCACCCGCTCGAGGGTCTCCACTTCCGAGTGGATGTAGCGGCAGCGCACGCCGACTTTGGCAAAATAATTCGCCAGTTCTTCGGCCATACGTTTGGTCAAAGTTGTGACCAAAGCCCGTTCGCCGACCTCCGTGCGTTTTTGAATTTCCTCTAATAAATCGTCAATCTGATTGAGCGAAGGCCGCACCTCGATGGGCGGGTCGAGCAGGCCGGTGGGGCGCACCAATTGTTCCACCACGACGCCTTCGGTTTGCTCCAACTCGTAGTCGCCCGGCGTGGCACTGACGAAGATCACCTGGTTGATCATGCCTTCAAATTCCTCGAAACTGAGCGGGCGGTTGTCCATCGCCGAGGGCAGGCGGAAGCCCCAGTTGACGAGCGACTGCTTGCGCGAACGGTCGCCGCCCCACATCCCGCGCACCTGCGGGATGGTGACGTGGCTCTCGTCAACAATCATCAGGTAGTCGTCGGGGAAATAGTCGAGCAGGCAGAAAGGGCGCGTGCCCGGCGCGCGGCGGTCGAAGAAACGCGAGTAGTTTTCGATGCCGGAGCAGTAGCCGAGTTCCTTGATCATTTCGAGGTCGAAGGTGGTGCGCTCGCGGATGCGGCGCGCTTCTGCGAGTCGGCCTTCGGAAATGAAGTATTTTTCCTGCGCGGTCATTTCGTCCTGAATGGCGGCCATGATCTCGGCGAGCCGTTCTTTCGGCGCGACGTATAGATTGGCCGGGAAAATGGCGGCCTCGCTCATGGCGTTGACGCGCTTACCCGACTGAATCTCGATGCTTTCGATGCTTTCGATCTCGTCGCCCCAAAAAATGACGCGGTAGCCCCAGTCGGCATAAGGCAGGTTGATGTCCACCGTGTCGCCGCGCACGCGGAAAGTGGCGCGGGCAAAATCCGTCTCCGTCCGGGCATACAGGCTATCCACAAGTGCGTAGAGGAATTGCGTTTTGGTCATCTTCATTCCCTTGTGCAGGCGGATGATACCGGTAGCATAGTCGTCGGGGTTGCCCATGCCGTAGATGCAGGAGACGGAAGCCACGATGATGATGTCGCGCCGGCCGGAGAGCAGCGTGGAGGTCGCTTTCAGGCGAAGTTTGTCCACCAACTCGTTGATCTGCAGATCCTTTTCAATGTAAGTGTCCGTCACCGAAATGTAGGCTTCGGGCTGGTAGTAGTCGTAGTAGGAGACAAAATACTCCACCGCGTTGTCGGGGAAAAAGGTCTGGAACTCGCCGTAGAGTTGGGCGGTGAGGGTTTTGTTGTGGGTCAGCACCAGCGTCGGTTTATTCAGTTGGGCTACGACGTTCGCCATCGTGAAGGTCTTGCCGGAACCGGTGACGCCGAGCAGCACCTGTGCGCGTTCACCGCTTTTCACGCCGTTCACAAGTTGCTCGATGGCTTGGGGCTGGTCGCCGGTGGGCTGGTAGTGGGAAGTGATTTTGAAATCCATAAGCCCACAAATTTCGGGGTTTTTGGCGGAGTTTTTAAAAACTTTTTGTGTGGAAAATGTTAGAGAGGGTGAGAATTTTTGTGGGGTTTTGTTTGGTGGGCGGGGGGATTGGGGTATTTTCATGAAAGCAGCTGTGTGGCGAAAACTTGCGGCCTCAATGGAAATAGCCGTGAATGGGAATTACCGGCTAACAAGAGTTCAATGAAATAGTAGAGAAAACGCTGAATAAGAATATCTCATATGGACAACAAAAAAAGCAGACTTACCATATTAGCAGCAATTCTGCCCTGCTTGGTCTTCCCCGCCGCGCCGGTGTCTTTTGACCCGGCGCACCCCATGCTATATGCCAAGCCCCAAGCCACTCACTCCGCCCATCCTGCTTGGTGAAAACACCAAACAGGGCGAGGATTTATACCATCGCTGGCGCGACGCTATGCGTGACAAAACATCGGTCGGGCTATGCCTGCCCCTTCCCCATCCCCAGCAAAGTATCCGTCGGGATATTCAGGATTACGATGGCAAGGGGTAATTTAACACAAACAATCCAATCAAGAGCCCGGAAACCATCGAAACTTATCTACCCAAAGAAATCAGGTTGGCGAACAAGCGGTACGCACCCGGAACGCCCGCAGGCAATTCGCGGAAGAAGGAAAGCCCGGTATAGACAAACCAGCCTTTACCGTGTCTCGCCACGAGCAATGAGCCGTCGGCGGCGGTTTCGCCTGGGTCGTTCATAGAGATCGGCGCTTCGAAAGCGGCATCCCATTTGGATGGGAAGTAGAGACCGCGTTCCTGCAACCAGCCGCTGAAGTCATTGGATGTGAGTTTGTTCGGCGTGTTCAGCGCCGGGTGTTCGGGCAGGAGAAAACGCACATCAGCGGTTTCGTCGGTAACGCGGGTGCGGGAGATTTTGAGGGGATAGGGCGCCAGCTTGTGATCGTCGAGGCGCAGGTCGAGTTCGTTGTTGTACTGCGTGACAAGCGTGCCGCCATTTTGCACGTAATCAAAAAGGTGTTTTTGCCGGAACATCAGCCCCTCTTTGGTGTCATAGGCACGGATGCCCAACACGATAGCATCGTATTTTTTTAAATTTTCCGCTTCCAAATCCTTGTCTTCCAACAAATCAACGATGCAACCCATTTGCCTGAGCGCGGCGGGAATGTCGTCGCCCGCACCCATATAGTAGCCGACTTTTTTCGCTTTCACCTGCAGATCAACCAGCGCGGCAGGGGCAACGGCGGGGCGCAAAACGCTTTGTTGCGGGATGTGGTCGTATTTGACCGTGACCAAACGGTAGGAATACATTTTGCCGTCCACTTCCACGCTTGCAAGCAGGGATGACGCGTCAGCGCCCGGTTTTGGTTCCAACTCGAACGTGTACAGCGCTTCTTCGCCTTTTTTCTTCAGATCGAGTTCCGGCGATTGGCGGGCGGTTTGCGAATGTAGCCAGCCCGTCGGCGCAGCAAGATGCAATTTGCAACGCACACTCTCGCGCCCGGCTTTCACCCGCACTGTCACGGACAAGTTTTTACCGCTGGCCAAATACGCGGATTCAGTAAACTCCACGAAAGCGGGTGGCAGCACCTCGAACGGCCGCCAGATTTCCCCGTAGGAAGGTTCGTTGGTCTTCCAAGCCACGTCGGTGTCGTATTCGAGCGGGGTGCCATTCACGGTGAACGACCACCGCACAGTAGCGTAGCGGGGAGTTTCCGGCAAGCCGCGAAGTTGTTGATTTTCAACGGCATACATTCCGTTGGTAGAGGTTGTTTGCAGCCAATAGGGAGCGGTGAAGTCGGCGTTTTCCGCGATTTTCACCTTTCGCTCTGTCACAAAACCCTTGTTCGATTCCAGGTTTTGAATATAAACAGTGTCGAACAAAGCAGGCCGAATAGACACGCTGTTCAGCACTACGCTGCTGCCTGCCGCCGCCGATTTCGAGCCATTGGCCTCGCCCGTCTGACCTGCCTGTGCAGGCGCGCGGTGGATGGCTTCGAGGCGGATTTTGACGTTTTCGCCGGGCGTAGCGGTCGGTTCGGAAGCGGTGGCTTCGAGGTAGAGGCCGAGGCACCCGCGGATCACTTCTTTTATTTCTGCCAGTTTTTTATTTTTCCAGAAACCGTCGGGTAAGGCCTTCATCATTTGCATCGCGCTCAAAAGGTCGGGGACGGAAGCGGCGGGATTGTCGGAGCGGAAATTCCGGTCAATTTTGGAAATCAATTTCCCGATCGGCTCACCACCCTCCACGCGGGTCCAGGTAGTATTGATGCCTTCGAATATATCCTGAGAAGGGGGGCGTTCGCCTTTTACGAAGTCGAGCCATTCGAGGCTTTCGCCGCGCGAGCCCATAGAGCCGAAGCCCTGGCAGCGGTGCATGGAGCGGCTCTCGGCAGCGATTTCGCCGTTGCTTTTTCCTTTTAATGGAATGTATGTGCCTAAATCGAGCGCATAAAGGTTGGATTTATCCACTTTTGCAAAGGCTTCCTGTCCGCCATAGAACCACCAGGAAGTGTTGAAAAACTCCCGCCTGGGCTGCCACGGCTGCACATAAGCGAGCTGTTCGGGGTAAGCATCAGCCCTTCCGGCAAGGTCGAACGCTTCCACGGAGAGCATGGCCGAGGCGGTGTGGTGACCGTGGTTGGGGTATTTGATGTCGTGGTGAAAACGGTTGATGACCAGGTCGGGCTGCACTTTCCGGAATGCCCACACTACGTCGGCGAGCACTTCTTCCTTGTCCCAAAAGCGCAGGGTCTCATCGGGATTTTTGGAATAGCCGAAGTCGTTGGCGCGGGTGAAGAGTTGGTTGCCACCATCCACCGAACGCGCCATAAGCAGTTCCTGGGTGCGCAGTACGCCCAAAAGTTCGCGCATTTCGGGGCCGATAAGGTTCTGACCACCGTCGCCGCGCGTCATGGAGAGGTAGCTGACGTCGTAGAGTTTTTCGTTGCGCAGATAACTGATCATGCGCGTGTTCTCGTCGTCGGGGTGGGCGGCGACGTAAAGAGCCGAGCCCAGCACGTTGAGTTTTTTTATCGCCAGATGGAGGTCGGCGGCATTGGGTTTGGCAGGTTTTTGGGAAAAAGTGACAGCTGGCAGGAGGAGTAGCAAAAGCAGGTTGAATCGCCGAAGAAATAAAGGAGAGAGCAGCTGCAACAGGTGGAAGAATTTGTTTTTCATGCCTGAGAATAAAAATGTTGAAGGGCAAAAATAGGCACAAAAAACAAGGTAAGGAGCAGAAGGTTTGTCGGGAAAAAACAGAAGGGGCAGTCTTATCCGTGCCGGCATGACTTTAATGAGCAATAAATTTAAAACAACAAACATGAGCCGGCATTCAATCCCGAAAGACCGGGTTTAATTGTTTACCGGCAAAAACGAATATTCTTTCCCGTAGCGCAACATCTGTTGTACGAAATCGAGTTCGCGTTCCACTTTTACATCAGTGATCTTTCCACTGGCGTCTTTGACAGCCACCAGTTTGGGCTGCACAAAACCGGAATAAGCCTTGGTAGGCAAATTGGCGTAGCGGGCTTTCACCTGCTTTCCGGTGGCGACATCGGTTTTGACGCCATAAGTTTCTACCAGGTCGTGTGCGGCCTGGTAGTCGCCTTCCGATTTAATGCGCTGAATTTCAGCCAATAACTGGCCAAACAGCACGCGCAATCCGGCATAGTCACGGATGTCGTAGTAAGTCTTACCATTGCGCTCCACCCGGGCGATCACGTTGTCTTTTTTGCCTTTTTCATAAGCCCAGGCTGCCACCAACTGCCGGTTGCGCATGTGGTCTTCCTCGATGTCGGCGCCCGCCGGGATGCGTCGGAGTTGCATCAACAGGCCGTTGCGGATATACTGGTCGTATTCGGCTTTGTAGGCATTGGCGTCGGGCATGAGGCCCCATTCCACGAGTTTGGGGTCGGGCATAAAGTAAAGCGCCACCAGGTCGGCACGGCCTTCTTCGAGGGTGCTGGCGTATTGTTGCAGGGTGACGTTCGGTTCCGGCATGCCGGGTTTGAGTTGGCCGCTGGCGTGGCCGATCACTTCGTGGAGGGCAGTGTGCATCTTGCCGCAGACCTCGGCGTATTTCTTCGCGTTTTCGATCTCCTCGGCGTCGTGTGCGAATTCCTGCGTGGCCAGTGCGCCGCCCGCCTTGCCATAAGCATTTTCGATGTTGTTGAGACTCACCGATTTGGAGCCATACTGCTCGCGGATCCAGTTGGAATTGGGCAGGTTGATTCCGATGGGCGTGCTGGGGGCGCAATCGCCGCCTTCCATCGCGACGTTGATGACGCGGTAGGACACGCCTTTCACATTTTTCTTTTTGTAGGCAGCGGGAATGGTGCTGTTGTCTTCAAAGTATTGCGCATGTTGGCTCACGGTAGCCATTTTCGCCGTCGCATCGGGGTCGTTGTACTGCACAACTGCTTCGAAGTCAGCTTTGTATCCCAACGGATCGTGATATACCTCGATGAAGCCATTGATAAAATCAATCGTGCTTTCAGTGTCTTTCACCCAAGCGATATTGTATTCGTCGAACTTCTTCAGGTCACCGGTTTTATAATATTCCACGAGCAGGCGGATGGCTTTTTTCTGTTGCTCGTTCTCGGCGAAAGGGATGGATTTTTCCAGATTTTCGACGATCTTTGAGATAGCAGGGCCATACATATTCCCTTCACCTGCTTTCCAGACGACTTCGGTGAGGTTACCCATCTTAGTGCCGGTCAGTTTGGAATTGAGACCAAACTGGGGCGGGTTAGCGCCGGCAGCCTTTAGTTTTTCCTGGTACCAGGCGTTCACCTGGTCGGCGCTCACGCCTTCGTAGAAATTGACAGCGGATGCCTTCACCACGTCCGTGCCTTTGTCTTTGCTGGTTCTTTTGCCCAGGACGTTGGGATCAAACATGATCGGGTAAAGGCGCGTGATCAGATCGTTGACCTCTTCGCCTGCCTGTAAAGGGAGTTTGTTTTTATCCGAATTCTGAACGAGAGCGATAAAATACTCCCTGGAAAAGCCGGGCAGGATTTTCGTTTCATTATAGTGGTGGTGTATGCCGTTGCTGAACCACACACGCTTCGTATACGTCGCGAATGATTTCCAGTCCGCCGATGCGCGATCACCCTTATAGGAATTATAGATGCCTTCGAGTGTCTTTCGAATCGCGAGGTTGTGCTTGCAGTGCTGGTCGTATATGATGTCGCGTCCTGCCAGGGCCGCTTCGGAGAGGTAATAGATGAAGGTTTTTTGCCGGAGCGACAGTTTGTCCCAACCGGGCAATTCGTATTGAAGTATCTGGAGGTCAGCGAAAGTGTCGAGTATGACCTTTTCGGGGGCTGCCGGATTCGATGAGACTGTGGCGGGAGGTTTTACGGGTGTGGACTTGACCGCCGTGCCGGTCGGGCGGTCGGCGGTTTTGACGCTGCAGGAATAAAGCAGCAAGAAAAGAACTGCGCCAATAGAGCAGGCGGGTAGGAACAGGTATCGTTTCATTGCAATAAACGGATGATTGATCAATATTTGGAAAGGGAAAAAACGCATTGGCCCAATAGAATGTGTCTCTGGAGAAAAGGATCAACCTGTTATTTCACCAGTTCATTCAACTGGTCGTAAAAATCGCTGATCTTCGCATCTACCGGCATGTTCTTTTCTCCCCAACTGATGCGGTGCACACTGTCGCCGTTCAGCACCTCGATAAAGTCGTAAGTGTTTCCGGGGTGCTGGAAATCGTGTTTGTCCAGGCCGAGCGAGCCGATCATGTCGTACAGCATTCTGGCTTTTTTGTCTTTGACCTTACCGGTTTCGGTCAGGTCTCCATCCATTTTCCGGACGAATATCTGTCCGTTTTCGAGCAGTGTATAGGTCGTTTCCTTGCCGACTACGCCACCACCGCTGCCCCATCGGAGTTGCCGGTCGGGGAAATTTCCGGGAGCGTATTTGGTTTGTTTACAGGCGAGCCAAAGGAAAACAACGGCGACTAAAGAAAGGAGAACAAGAATAATTTTCATTGAAAATGAATGGCTTGAGTTGTGTGACACATCGGTTTGCAATGACAAAAATAGTTTTCTGCAACACTTTTCCAGTCTAATTTTTTCGCCTCCCGGCTGTAATGTCGTAAAAAGAGAAGAGGTTGTCCCTTAAGCCATGCCTCTTTTGGATGACGACTTACGAAACAACCTCCTGGTTTTTTATCCGTTTTTTGAAAAAAGTGTCTTAAGCCCTGTTGCCGTAACCCAACGCCCAACCGACCACTCCGCCGGTGATGGCGCTCATTACCGCCCATACCAAAGGATCCACCAGGGCTGCGGTACTGTTCATTATGTTGGTGGTACCGAGAGCGACCATGTCGTAGCTAAGTCCTATGAGAAAACCCACCCATGCGCCGCCTATGGCGCCGGTCCTGAAGGTGGTGATCCCCGCCCAGCGGTTGTAGATCATGGCGAACAGGAGACCTGTAGCCAGGTTGCCGACAATGAGCGGTATCCAGCCCATTGAAGCTTCGTCTTTCATTACTCCTGTGGCAGAACCTACGTTGGCAGCGAAGAAGTCGCCCAGCAATATTCCGTAGAAAACCCAGCCCAATAAAAAACTGGTTACTCCTCCCGCCAGCGCAGCAAGCAAAACTTTGGTATTCATATCGTTTTGATTTTAGGTGAACGGATAAATTTTGCTGCGGCGAAAGTATAAATGTCTCAAAATATTTTTTAAACAAAATAACATTCTACAATCGTATATTTTTCCAACCACGCACACTTTTCACTTTGATGCTTGCAGGGGTGTTGCCAAAACGGCTGTGGAAATCAGGAGCGGTCAAAAATTGCTCATATCCACTCCTTTAAAATAGCCGCTTGCCCACAAAATCAGGATGATCGCGCCCACAATGATGCGATAGTAGCCGAAAACCTTAAATCCATGTCTGGTGAGATAACCGATGAAGGCTTTGATGGCGACCATAGCCACGACAAAGCCTACAACGTTGCCCACAGCGAGCATCATCATATCGTGCGAGCTGAAGGTGCCGCCCTCCTCCTTTACGTAGTCCCACAGTGATTTTACCGTTGCGGCAAACATGGTTGGCACCGCCAGAAAAAAGGAAAACTCAGCCGCTGTAGCTGGCGATAGCCCCTGGGTAAGGCCGCCGATAATCGTCGCTGCCGAGCGGCTTACTCCCGGAATCATCGAGATCACCTGGAACAAGCCGATGCGCAATGCCTTTGGCAGGGTGATGTCGTCCACTGAAGTGTCGCGTTTGCTGCGTTTTTCAAAATAACTGTCGAGGAAAAGAAATACGAGACCACCTGCGATCAGCGCTACTGCCACTACAACAATGTTCTCCAACAGGGCATCAATGTACTTTTTAAGCAAAAGACCGAACACCGCCGCCGGTAAAAATGCGACGAGCAGACGCACATAAAATTGGAAATTCTGGAAAAAACGCTTCCAGTAAAGTACGACCACCGAAAGGATCGTCCCAAACTGGATGGCGACGGTGAATACTTTGACAAAGGGATGGCTCGCGATGCCCATAGCGGTGGAGCCTATGATCATGTGCCCGGTGGATGAAACGGGCAAAAACTCCGTCAACCCTTCAATAATACCAAGAATGATAGCGTGCAATAAATTCATGCGGACTCAGCTGATTCGTCCGGCATGGAGGGAGTTGCCGAGTTGTCAGTTTTTTTAAAAATGCCAAAAATGATCACAATAAAGCCGGCTACCATGAGGATAGGCGCCAACGTGATCCGGCGGAAACTGTAAATGCGTTCGGGTTCCCATTTATTTGGATCGGGCATGGCGCCGCCGGTCATTGCTATAAGACCTGCCAATATCAATGCCAAACCGATTCCAAAAAGGATAAAATTTTGCCGGTTGAAGATGAAATCGCGACTACCTGCCGTAAAAATGCTTTCGCTCTTATCCGTTCGCCGAACCGGCGCAGGCGCGGCTTTTTTAGCTTGGGGTTGTTGTTGGGGCCTTGGTTGAGGCCGCTGTTGTTGTTTTGCCATATTTTTAGGTTAACGGGTTAACGGGTTTGCGGGTTAACAGGTTGACGGAATAGTTTCCCGTTAACCTGTTAACCCCCAAACCCGCAAACCTTTCAGTATAAATCATCCACCCGCATACGCAGGAATTTATTTACAACAAAAAAAGTACTCACGCCGGAGATCAATACTCCCAATGCCACCAGGCCGGCGAAAATCGCCACGATACCGTTGAGGTCCTGCAACTGGCCGAATTCGGGCATCAGTCCGTACAACCACCACAAAGTGACGATGAGTGCCATTATGGCCAATGCAGCGCTGATAAGACCGTTCAATATCCCTCTTTGAAGATACGGGCGACTGATAAATGCCCAGGAAGCTCCTACCAATTCCTGATTTTTGATCAAAAAGCGATTGGAATAAAGCGCCAGCCGGATGGTGTTGTGAATCAGCGTAACGGCGGCAAAGATGAGTAAAATTCCAAGACCCAGCGATATCAATCCCAGGTTTTGAATGTTTTCCCCAATGTTACCGGTGTTGGCAGCTTCGATGTAGAGGTCGGCAATGAGCGAATCCTGCCGCAGTGCATCACGCCACACCGTAAGGCTGTCGCTGTTGAGATAGTCGGCGCGAATGTTGAAACGGATCACATCGCGCAGCAGGTCGGGGTTGTCTTCGAGCAGACTGTTGTCGCCGAGTTCCTTTTTCATATCCGCCATCGCCTGTTCGCGGGTGATAAAAGTAACGGTTTCTTTTTTCACGAAAGGCTGCTGGCGGATGAGGGCAATGTAGCGCGGCACTTCTTCTTCCGGCAGGCCGGGCTTGAGTTCCAGCCAAATATCCACCTTTTCTTTGAACAACGTTACTAACTTGCGCCCGTGCAGCGCAGTCAGTGCAAAGAAGCCAAGAATATAAAGCACCAGCGCAACACTGATGATGGCATATAGATAATTAGGCTTGGTGCGTGGCATCGTCGGTATACCTGGTCGTTGAAATCGGGGCAAAAATAGCGTTTTGAATGGTTTGACAAGTCTGGAATGTGGATGTCATCTGTCGCAAAGATTTAAATCCCGCACTTCTGCACCTGACTGGAACAACCTAAATCATACCAAACACATGAAAAACTTTGGTTTTCTGATATTTATAGGCATCTTTTTCGCACAACCAGGGACAGTAATACCCATCCGCAACCCGTCTTTCGAGGACGACACTCCCGCCCAGTCAAAATTGCCCGGTGGTTGGCAATCGCACACGCCGGGCAGTACTCCCGACATCCTTCCGGGCGCCTGGGGTATCCGTTTCGCGGCACATGACGGCAAAACCTGTGTCGGATTGGTAACGCGGGAAGACGGTACCAGCGAGGATATTGCACAAATCCTTCCGGAATCGCTTAAAGGCGGCACGTGTTACACCTTTTCAATCTATCTGGCGCACGCACCTAAATACGTGGGTTACAATCATCCCGTGCGATTGCGCATCTGGGGCGGCTCAGCCCGCGGCAAAAAAGAGATGTTGCTGGCCTCTTCGCCGCTGATTGACCACAGCGACTGGCGGAAATACCCTTTTCAGTTTGTTCCCGCGCGCGATATGCGCTACATCACGTTCGAAGCATGGTTCGGACCGGGTATTACTTTCCGGTACAAAGGGAATATTTTGCTGGACAATTGTTCGGCGATCGAAAAATGCGAGCGGGCGTAGTGGCAGTGGCAGTAGGCAGTGGCAGTGGTAGTGGCAGTGGCAGTGGGCAGTGGGCAGTGGCAGTAGCAGTGGGCAGTGGGCAGTGGGCAGTGGCAGTAGCAGTGGCAGTAGGCAGTAGCAGTAGGCAGTAGCAGTGGCAGTAGGCAGTAGCAGTGGCAGTGGGCAGTAGCAGTAGGCAGTAGCAGTAGGCAGTAGCAGTGGGCAGTGGCAGTAGGCAGTGGCAGTGGGCAGTTGCGGCGCCCACTGCTACTGCCACTGCTACTGCCACTGCCCACTGCTACTGCCTACTGCTACTGCCCACTGCCCACTGTTTTCAGGTCCATATTCACCAAAATCGCCACCGACATAAAAAACAGCGACCCGACTTTATCCGTCTCCACGAAGTCATTCATCAGCATCAGCAGGAGGGTAAGGGTAAAGCAAAGCAGGGATGCGAGCAATATCCTGCGTTCGCCGGGGTCGTGTGTCCGGTGGTAGATCCGTTCACCTTTGAGCATGACGACAATGCAAAACAGTAAAAAAATCGCCAGACCCGGCAGGCCCTGTTCCACGGTGACCATGAGATAATAGTTGTGGATGCCGGAGCGTTCGGGATTATCACTCACGTAGGTTTTGAAACTTGAAACCGTGTAATTTTTATAAAATGAATAAAAAGTAGCGGGGCCAAAACCAACGAACGGCCGCTCCTGCATCATATAGGAGGCCGCCACCCAGCGATAGACGCGTTCCATCGTGGAAATATCCTCCAATTTAATAGTGGCATCGAGCAGCCGGTCGAAGCGCTTATGGGTCACAGCCCTTTCATATTCGGGTGTGAATTGCAGCCAGTTGTCGCGGGTGGTGACATAGGAAATGAACAAGAAAAAGAACAATGCCGTGCCTGCCAGCGCCATTTTCATCAGCCTTTTTCGGACGACCCAATAAATGCCGATGGCTGCCAGCAAGGCTACATAGGCCGCGCGGGTATAGGCAAAATTGATACCTGTGAGCAACACGGCGATACCGAAAACAAGCAAAAGCCATTTGCCTGACCAGCGTTTATACCAATAGGTAGCATACCATATGAAGGGCAGGAAAACTGCCAGCAGACAGGCGTACATCACGTGATTGCGGAAAAAGGGGCCCATCACGTAGCCCACCTCTTCAAAGGAAAAACCGATGGCTGCATGGCGAATGATCACGGTCAGAACCGCAAACAGCAAGGGCAGGAAAAAACACCACAGCAGATCCTTAAAATCGCGATCTTCATTCAAAAAATGCCCGGCAAGGAAATAAAACACAACGAGATACCATCCTTTGGCCAGCAGATACTTGAAGGAAATATACAAATCCTGCGAGGTGATGGTGGTGACGGCTATCCAGGCGAAGTGCGCCAACAGCACTAAAGTGACCGGATGGCGCAAAAAACGGGCATCCACTTTCCGCCAGTTGAGAAAAAACCATACGCTGCCCGCCAGGGTCAATAACCACATGAGTTGCTCCGAAGGCAAGTCGGTAGCGAACCCGCCCGGCAACGCTTGTTCAACAGAAAGAGGAATACAGACCAGCATCAGGTAAAAAACCTTGCGGATATCCACCACAGTGAGCCATATTACTGCCAATACTGCCGGTATTGCCAATACCGACCACATTCCAAGATAAAGCGAGCCGAACAAGGAACCGACCATCGCTAATGCGAATGCCACGAACAGCCCTCCTTGCGGGTGGTTCGCAGGCACAGCCAGCAGGGATGAAAGTCGGCGCAGCATTTCTTATGGTCGTTTGAAAGCGTTTTGAATCGTTTGAGTTGTTTGAAATTGTTGATGGCCAATCTTTTTAAAAGAAGTGCTGTTCAATACCACTTTGCGCTGGCTATAAATTCCGGATTCGTTTCTTCAACCGTCCACCCACCTTCGCGCCTGCGATGGCGGGTAAACCGTCCACCCTCCACCGTCTACCGTCTACCCTCCACCGTCTACCCTCCACCGCCCTTAATATCCTTCCAGTCGAAATCGCGGTAAAGTTCGGCCAGCAATACTCCCAGTACGGCAAAAAAGAAAGCCGCAACGACCGAGGCGATGACGAGAATACTTCTTTTAGGGCGGCTTTTCAGCAGCGGTGGCTCGGCTGTTTCCACGATCTGGACAGCAGGGATGTCGGTATTGAAGGCTGCCCGTATCTGGTTGTAGCGTTCGATATCGAAACTGAGTTGTTTGCGTGCCTGAAAATGCAGGTCGGTGATGATGGCAACCCTCGGCAATCCTTCGTTAAAATCTTTGACAGAGACGCCGCCGTTTTTACCGTCTGGCGCCATCAGTTGTTGGCGCTCGCGTTCGTAGGCGCGCAGGTTTGCCTTGATGTAAGCGATGGTATCGCGGGGAATAAGGGGATTGTTTTCCAGCACTTCGAGCCGGGCACGGCTGCGGATGATCTCCGATTCGGCCATAGACAACTGCTCGGTCAGCTGTTCTCCCTGTTGGACGCCGCTGTAGATGTTGTAGCGGGTTTGCAGCCGTTGCAGGCTGTCGCCCAACACTTCGAGTTCGACAGTCTTATTCTTGATGTTTTCCTCGAAAGTGGCCAGTAACCGCTGTTGGCTGTTTTTGATCAGGCGTTGCGCGATTTCATTGATCTTGTTGAGGGCGGCGTTGGCCATTTCAGCAGCGCGGCGGGGGTCGGTGTCTTCCACGCTGAGTTCGATGGCGTCGTTTTTATTTTTTTCCGCCACATAGAGGTTGCGAAAGTACTCGCGCACCTTGGCCCGCCCTTTCAGCGAGGTAGAGTCGAGTCCGTATACCTCATAAAGCCGGAAACGTTGTACCATGTAATCCACAACTTCCGTGCTGTTGGCGATCTCGTCCAGCCGGTCGAGGTCGCGGTCGGAGCCGAAATAGTGGGTCACCTGACCGGTGTAACCAAAGATCAGTTCCGGGTTGGAAAGTTCCGGACTGGCTGGGTAAAAAATAGTGGAGGCCTGGTAGTAATTGTCGAGTGTCAGGGAAAATACGATGCTGCCGATGAGAGCGATGACACAGAGGTTCCGAATTGCCTTTCTCCATCGGTACATTGCCTGGAAAACGCCGAGGAGGTTGTCGCGGTTGTTCATGTTTGCTACGGTTACGTTGGTCACGCGCTGCGTGAGACGGGCGGGAAACGCTGTTGTTGGTTCATACGCTGCCCCAAAAGAGCCGCAAAAGTAGGAAAAATGCTGACCCCGAACTCCGGCAGGACAAATTCGCGCTTCAAAATGCCAGCCCGGCGTTCATTGAAATGTATTCGGCTGTCGTGGAATGGGCTTTCAAAGTGATGCCGAGGTGCGGCTGCAGTGTGGTTTTGAACAATTCCGGAAGATAAATCCGTATAGTAAGTTTGCTGTAATTCTGCCGCAATACGTATTGATTCAGGCTCTTCCCGACGTAGCGTCCCAATTGCACCTGAATGCCGATGTGGCCAAACAAAAACTCATCGGCTAAAAATACCGCGAGGCGTGTTGCGCCTCGCCGGGCATCGTCTTTATTGTCGAACTCAGCGCTGTTCAGGCCAAATTCGTAGATCGCATGGTTGAATTCGTAATCAATCCCCAGTAGTATGCGGTTTACGCGGTTGAAGTGGTACAGACCTGCTGCCGACCCGCCCCACACCGCGTACTTCGGTCCGTCGAATACGCCGTATTCGATGTTGGCAAAATTCATTTGCAACAAGCCACCCCAGCGTTTTACAGCGCGTTTTGAAGCCGAAGCCGGTAAAAAATCCGCCTCCCGAACCGGCTGGGGCGACCAGGCAAGTCCTAAGTAACCGGAAGCGAGATTGACGCCGTAATTAGGCAAAGTGGACGCCCCGTTGGAAAAGTGATTGAGGGCGACCCCAACATTCAGGCGGGTATGATCGTCGAGCCGGACTTCCCCGCCGAGACGGAATTGGGTGATGTTGTTCCAATGCGAACCGAGGGCGTTTTGTAAGGCATTATCGAAATAATCGTAAGGCCGTGTCACCCACGCCAATCCTGTGCCTAATCGGAAAAACGCCGCGAACCTTCCCACACGAAAAACAGGCACCGAAAGGTGTGGAATCAATCCGAATCCATCGCCGTGCGAGCCGTCGCCCAGGTGAAAATGCACGAGCGTCGCGCCAAAAACGGGATATCGCTGCCACGCCTGCCAGTCGCGGCGGCCCGTCGTCTGGAAACGCAATCCCACTTCCTGCCCCCAGAGCAATTTGCCGGTTCGGGTGGTGAGTTTAGGTGTGTGCCGCCAGACAGCACCGGCGTGGAGGGTGGTTTCGAAACCGGGAGCCTGGCCGGTCGAAGCATCCAGCCAGACCAGCATGATCAGGCCGGCGAGCCAGTATCTATTGTTTTTTTTGCAGTTCTTCAATTTTTTCGAGCAGCCATTTTTTGGAGTTGACGTAAGGTGTTTCAGATACTCTTTTTTTGAATGCGTTTATGGCAATATCGCTGGCGGAATTAAGAAAAGACATTTTTTTCAGGAAGTTAATAAAGTTGATGTATTCGCGTTTAAGGTTTTTTGAAATCAACTTGTTGCGCCGTAAATATATCCTGAAACTATCTATAAGCGAATCCATAACAAGGTATTCCCCGGATTCAAAATAAGTACGAAGTAAAATAACTTTTGAGCCTAACGCGTATACAACATTGCTATATTCCACATTTCTAAGCAACTCTATTACATCATTATATTTTTTTTGATACAAGTACAGAAAGGCAAGATTAAATGTTCTTGCATTTTCCCGGATATTGAAAGGCAGAAAAATATAATATTCCCGGATAAATTGCTCCGCCCATTCAAATTCCCCTACTCCCAGGCTTGCCGTTACTATATTTTTATAAACACCTTCTGACAATTGGCCATTCTCAAGAAGTATATCGCTTTGTATGATTATTTTAAATATTTCGAATACTTCCCGGTAATATTCTTGCTTACCCTGATTTATCTTAAATGCGCAATAGTTTTGTGCAATATAATAACATTCCCGTAAGTCCTCTTTTGTCAGTTTATCAGAAAACTTATCCAGGTTTTTCATCAGGCGGCGATAATGCTTTTCTTCATCCGGCTCCGTAAGACAGCGAATGACGTCCTGGTAGATCGAAACCAGCGGTACTCCTTCAAACCGGGGTAGTTGAAGATATTCCCAAAATCCCGGGATAACCGTCAATTTTTGTTCCGTTGCGCGAAACCCGCGAAACGTCAGCCATGCGACGTAAAATTTCAGCTTTTGGACGGCATAAAAATATTCAAGAGATTGGTCGGCGGGCAGGAGTTTTTCCATGAAGTCAGCCGTTGCCACCACTTTGGAAGCGCGATTGTATTGATTCCAATGCAGACGAAATTGTGAGAGATAATACCAGGTAGACTGCCCTGTCGCGGTTTGAAGATGTTTTTGAATTTGTCTTTCCACCCCGGCGAGGTGTTTTTGCAACTCCGGTTGTTCCAATACTTTTTGCAATTCCAAGGCCTCTGCTAAAGGATCGCGCTTACGGGCTTCTTCCACCAAAAAACGCAGTGCAGACTGCGTGAGGTCAGATGCCAGCCTGCGCAGGTGTGCGTCGTCGAATTTTTGCTTGGGGAAGAGTGCCTTCCACACTTTCTGTTTGTCCAAAGCAGATAATTCTTCTTCTCCTCTGCGCAGTTCTTCGTTGATGATCCCAAACAAGCGGGTGAGCTCTTCCTGGTCATTCAGATAAGGCGACAAAAGGAACTTCCTGAAGCGGTTGAGCTCGTATTTGGAGAATGTTTGAAGCAGGGAAACGAGTTTTTCGCTAAATATCCCAGGCATTTTAAATAGTTGAAAACGAGTTTTTTACGATAAAATGAAAACAAAATTTTCCCCGGCAAGTTATTAAAAATGTCTTTGAATATGCGCCGAAAAAACCTAACCTTTGTATCGTTAAAGTTCCGGTGATACCCAACTTGCAGCCGGTTTCATCCGTCTCATGAACATAATGACCGTAAGTATGCGAGGCAACAACTACTTCCTGATGCTATCCGGATGGAAAATTTTTATCACGGCAATGGCAATCAGCCTGGCTAATTCCGGCAGTGTGTCCGCCCAATGTGAGCGGGTCGGCTGGGTGGCCAGCGCAACGCCAGGCTGCGGGGTCAAAATCATTGACCTCGATAATGGCGATATCCTGAGGGCTGTGGCCGGGGTGGACGACCTCGGCGGCGGTCAGACGATCCGCTTCAGTACGGCCCCTGCCCTACTGCCCGGAGGCTGTACTTCGGAGGGTTTGGAAGTGGTGGCGCTTACCTGCGTTTCCGACACCTTGCCATGCCAGGCCACTTTCGGTTATGCGACCAGTAGCGCCAATGCTTTCAGCCTGACGTTTGAGGCGGATGTATATGACGCTACCATGCAGACTTGCGAGTGGAATTTTGGCGACGGAGCAACTGCTACCGGAAAAACCGTGCAACATACTTTTGCCCAGGAAGGGACTTACACCGTGTGCTTAGATGTAACCGATGATTTCGGTTGTTCGGTCCAGAAATGCAAAAACATCTTTGTCAGTGAGCAAAATCCAAACTGGTGCGATTACGACATTTATGTAACGACGGTGGGCGACAAATTGTATGGCAAGCTATTCCCGGTGAACGGTTCGTCCGGCACCCTTACTTCCGTACAGTGGTACGACAGCAAGACCAACCAGATCCTGGCGGAAACATCCGATTTCAGCCAGTTGCTGCCTGGCAATGGTCATTTCCTGATTTGCGCTCAATACACGGTATTCGACAGCATCAGCGGCAGTACTTGTACCACTACCCGGTGTCAGCCAATTACGGTGGCCGACGCGGCCTGCGTCAATCCGGCGATGATAAGCACAACCGGTTTTTGCCCGTCCATCTACGCGCCGGTGTGCGGTTGCGACGGCGTCACTTACGGCAACGAATGTGAAGCGATGACGGCGGGAGTTTCCACCTGGTGGGCAGGCCAGTGCGGCACGGGTACGGGAAGTTGCAGTGCCGATCTGGGCATAGAAATCGTCAGCGGCAGTCCCGGCGCGGGTTATACCTTCCGGTTTACCAATCTTTCGGCGGGTGATTATTCCTTTGCGCAACTCGACTTTGGCGACGGCAGCCCCATGTGGGAGTCATCGCAATGGGATACTGTGACCTATCATTACGATTTTGGAGGCATCTACCGCACCAACCTGACGGTATGGAAGAATAACAGCTGCGTTTCATCAGCCACCAAATTATTGGTGACGGATAGCTGGTATATGGCCTGCGATAATTTGCCCGGCAGTACCGATTATGTAATGCCGGGAGATGCCAACGGCGATAAGAAAGCCAATGTTTATGATATTCTCAACATCGGTCTGGGTTATTCGGCGGTGGGCGTTCCCCGCCCGAATGCAACAACCGCCTGGGCGCCTCAGTTTGCCCCTAACTGGCAACAAACTGTCGTTACGGGTGTGAATTACAAACACTTAGATTGCGACGGCAACGGCTTGGTGAGCAGTTCGGATGCCGGACCGGTGCAGCAGCATTATGCCCCGATCGATACGGCAGAGGCCGGCTGGGTACCATCGGCGCCGGCGGTCCGCGTGGAATTTGCCGCAGACACACTGTACGTAAGCCCCGATAATTCAGCGGCATTAGAGATCAGCGCAGATGTTTATGTGGGCAGTGTTACTCAGCCGACCCTCGATTTATACGGCGTTGCCTTCGCTCTGAAATACCCGGAGTACGTCAACCACGACCCGGAGACCTTTTATGTGGAAGACCTTTTCGGTGCTGATTATCAGACACTTTTTTTGCACAAGGACAATTACAGCCGAAGGCAGCTTGACATGGGCGTTGCACGGACAACTACCGGCCAAAGCGTGAACGGATACGGACGGATCGCTAAAGTTAATTTTGTCGCAGATTTTATCATCATCGTTGACATTACCGGGCGCGCAGAAAACAATACCATTCCCTTCACCGTCCCCATCAAAGGCATCAAGGCCATAGACGCCAACGGCAATGTAAAAGAGATGTCCGTACCCGATATGCAAGATACGGTCTGGATAAAATTGCTGCAAACCACCAAAGCAACAGACCCCGTATTAGGTCAGCAAATCGAAGTTTATCCCAATCCCGCCACCGATGCTGCATTGCTGCTCGCCGGCAACCTGCAGGTGGAACAAATCGAGGCGGTGAATGCGCTGGGCCAGACACTTTATACCGTTCAGCCCTCCGGCGACCGCAACATCCGTCTGAACGTAAGCGATTGGCAGGAAGGTATTTATACGCTGCGTATCCGAACGGATAAGGGTGTTGCTGAGAAACGACTGATGGTGAGCGGGCAATACCGGTGATGTGAAAATCATCTGCCGGTTCCGTCCTTGTCCTTTCGCGTCCCGTATCGCGCCGCCCAATCGAACATTTCTGCCAATACGTGCAACACGCTTTCGCGGGCACGGTAACCATGACTTTCGTGCGGCAACAACACCAGACGCGCCGTACCTCCGTTGCCTTTGATGGCCTGAAACAGCCGCTCCGTCTGCATCGTGTGGGTGCCCGGATTGTTGTCGGCTTCCCCGTGGATCAGCAGGATGGGCTCGTTGATTTTGTTGGCGTGGGTAAAAGGCGAAACATTCAGGTAGATTTCTTTCGCCTCCCAAAAAGAGCGGCGCTCGCTCTGGAACCCGAATGGCGTGAGGGTGCGGTTGTAGGCACCGGAACGGGCAATGCCGTAAGCATAATCATCGCTGTGTGCCAGTAGATTAGCAGTCATGAATGCGCCATAAGAGTGGCCGCCAACGCCCACCCGATCGCGGTCAACAATGCCCAGCGAATCGAGGTAGTCAATTGCCGCACGGCCCGAAGAAGTGGCTTGTTCCACAAAGGTATTGTTCATCGTCTCCGGATCGCCCACGATCGGGATCGTCGCATCCATGAGCACGGCATAGCCCTGCGTGGCAAAAAACAGCGGCGAGTCGTTGCGGTAAAAAGTGAAGGTATTGTCCGATCCGCGCACCTGCCCTGCCGTGGAGGCATCGGAATATTCAAGCGGATATGCCCAGATAAATAATGGCAGTCGCTCGCCGGGTTTGTAAGATGGAGGCAGGTAAAGCGTTCCGCTCAATGGCACTCCGTCTTTGCGGGTGTATTTCACGAGGCGTTTTTCGATACCGGTAAGTTGCGGGGCAGCATCTTTAAAGTTGGTGAGGACTCTGCGTTCCTTAGTTTTCAGGTTAACCAGGGCAAAATTGGGCACTTCTTTTTTGCTCTGATACCGGTTGATGACACGGCTTCGTTCTGTACCCACAAATGCTATAAACTCCTCGAATGCATTGGGCGGGCATTGGTATAAGACTTCTTTTTGCCTGGTTTTCAGGTTCATACGATCGAGACGAGGAAATTTGCCATCGGCTGATGCGCCATCGCTGTCGAAATAAATCCAGTCGCCGTCCTGCGCCAGTACATAATCGCCATTGGGAAGTCGTTCATACACAGGTTGGCCCGGATCGTTGTAGTCGTCGTTGATGCTGAGATCGAAGAATGTGTCTTTTACTAAAGGAGTGTTCAGATCGAGGCGGTAAGTAGTCGCCCAACGCCGGTCACGGTCATATTCGGAGAGCAGCACATGGTCCTTGGCTGCCAGCCAATCGAAGCCGGAAAAACGGAATTTCGTTTTCAGGATTTCTTTCGGTTGCGCTGTGAAAGGCGCATCGAGTGCCATGAGTTTGTCGCGGAAATCGGCTTTGCGTTTGGGATCGCCGCCGTCCAACGCTTCCACCCAGAGGAGGCGGGCATCGTGAAGCACTTGCCATTCAAATTGCCGGGGCCCCGTGACTACGCCCTGACGCGGTATTTCATCGGTCACCGGAAACTCGGCGACCGTGCGCACTACCTTTCCGTTCTTGTCCCAAATCTCTGTTTTACGGGAAAAATTGCTATATCCAACGCGATAGGAGAACGGACGGCGCAAAGTCGTCACGAGCAGATAATTTTCATCCGGCGACCAGGAAGCGCCCGTATACAACGCGGGGGCGCCGAGCATTTGTATTTTGCCCGTACCGGCGTGCACTGTTGCCAACTGGCTCGCCGCATAGTATTCAAAAAGTTTTTCATCGTTTTCGTTGCGCAGCAGATCCTGGTAAGTCATTACCTGCGAAATCTTGCCTGCCGTTTCCTCTATCACCGGGCCGGTGGGCAAGGGACTCGCGTCAGGCGCCGCGCCGCGGCCTGCCGGTATCATACGCACCAATAGGCGTTCGCTGTCTTCGAGCCATTGGAACGGCGCGCCAAGCACATCGTTCACTGCAAAATTTCCGAGCCGTGCAGACTTGCCCGTACGGGTATCGGCCGTCCAGAGTTGGACGTGATCGTCGGCATCCACGGCGAAAGCGATGCGGTTGCCATCGGGCGACCAAAGGGGCATGCCGGCGAGCTGTCCCCTGACAGGCATCTCAATTTTGAGCGTTTTGCCTTCCAAAAACCGCTCGATGGTCACATTGGTAAACTCGGTAATACGCTGCCGGCTGTTCAATTCCGGATTGAGCCGGATACCGGCGAGTTTGAGAAATGGTTGGGCCAGTGTGGCGATGCCGGGGTTGGGATTGTAATCGGTGAGCATCATCGCGTCGCGAACAGGACTGATGCTGACCGAAGGTGTGGGTGGAGCCAGCACAATGGCTGTCACGTCGGCGGAGGGTTGTTTGTAGGTAGTTTGGGCGAACAGGTAATATGGGGCTATTAAAAAAGCGAGGCAAATACCCGGCAGTACAGAATGGAGTGCGGACAGCCTTAGAAAATGTGTTTTTGTGCGCATGTGTTTTTCAAAACTTTGAAAAAAAGTTGTGCAAGGTAGAAATCTGGCAACGAATGAAGCCTCCCGATACAGAAAAAGCATTAAGACTTTTTGGTTCATTCCATCCGTTTTGCCTTAAAAACTCCGTTCGGCTGAATAAACGCAGCGCCGGATGCCTTGCTGTTTTCGTCCAGATGAAACTCCACGCTGAAGCCGTTCAGGTCTTTGATCTTGAATTCAGTACCCTGAAACGGTTCGAGGGTGTATTCCGGCTGGCCGGGAATTTTCAGAAAGAGCGTTTTGCTCCGCAATTCGAGCGTGAATGGCGTACCGCCTTCTTCCAGATTGTACTTTCCTGCAAGACTCTGCAAAAAAGCGGGTTCAGAAAGACGGCGGGGTGCTGTTTTTTTGAAAACCACATCTTCCACCAAAGGATCCATATTGGTCGTAAGTTGAAACACCGTGCCGTTCGCATCGGTCTGAAAATTGACCATCTGATTGATGTCGAGCGCGTCATCTTTTGCGCGGAATACATCGTAGTGCCAGTGTTCCAGCGGCAAATCGAAAGCGTTGTATTTCAGGCGCAGGTTTTTCTCCGTATTTTTGATCTCGATCACGCCGTAACCCGGATGTTCATACTCGCCGGTATAAACATCGGCAGGATGGGCCGGTTGTGTTCCGGCAATGCGTTTCGGCTCCGGTTTTTGGTCCTTCTTTTTCTCTTCTTCCTGTTTATCGCCTTCTGCATAGACGCGCGCATACCAATCGGTGGGGTCGAGACCGAGCACGAGATCGGTAGCATAGCGCGCCAGCATCATGGGGATGCCCGACCCGTTTTGGTTGGTCAGGACGACGAGCCCGAATTCCTTTTCCGGCACCATGTAAACAAGTGCCGAGAAACCGTCAATATTACCCCCGTGTTGCACGACCCGAAGCCCTTTGTAGCGCTGAACAAACCATCCCATGCCATAAGCCGGATCAGTGATCTCGGGATTTTTCTCAGAGCCGGAAGCATCCATGAGCATTTGAGGGGAATGCATCCGGGTGATCGCCGCCGCACTGATGATCTGTTTTCCGGCGATCTTTCCTTCATTCAGGTGCAATTGCACCCATTGGAGCATCTCGCTGACGTTTGAATTGATGCTTCCTGCCGGACCGATGGCGTCGAGGTTGCGGTAGTCCATCCGGATATTTTCCTTGCGGTCCTTGGTGCGGTATCCCAACGCTGCATCCATCGAAGCAGCCATTTCATTGACCGAAAAATTGGAGTTGCTCATACCCAGCGGCTGGAAAATATGGGTTTTCACAAACTGCTCCCATGTGATGCCTGATAGCCGCTCGGTGAGATAGCCAGCGGTCATAAACATCAGGTTGTTGTATTGCCAGGTGGTGCGCAGGCTTTTATTGGGTTGGAGGTAACGCAGGCGTTCGTAAATGTCTTTCCGTGAAAAAGACGAGCCGTACCACATAAAATCGTGGCGCGGCAGCCCCGAGCGGTGGCACACCAGGTCAATGGCATTCATTTCACGGGTAGCGAAATCGTCGAACAATTTAAAATCCGGGAGATAATGAATCACCGGCTTTTCCCATTCCAACTGCCCCTTGTCCACCAAAATGGCGAGACCGGCAGCGGTGAAAGCTTTACTACTGGAGCCTATCGCGAATTGGGTTTGGGCCGTCACGGGCAATTTTTTCTCGAGATCGCGGTACCCGAAGCCTTCCGCCAACAATACCTTGCCGTCTTTTACGACGCCGAAAGCGAGGCCGGGGGTGAGGCGTTTCTGACGCAATGAATCGGTCAATTGGCGTAAGGTCGCCACCGCTTCCCGCGTGCGTTTTTCTTCAGCCGCTTTTTCGGCTGCACTGGCGCGGGTCAGCTTCATTGGGAAAGACATACCGCCCTGGCTGAACAGGCCTTCCAGTTTTTCGGCGTTCCCGTCGAAGTCGCCGGAAAAGGAAGCGTTGGCCGGCACTTCGGGTAATTTGAAGCTTATGTTACGGCCGTCTATTTTGAGTTCGGCGAGTTGCATATTCCCGATGTTCTGAGCAGGAATATCGAGATCGCCTGCCCACTGGCCGTTGTCGTTTCGAAGATCAATGGCAATTTCGAGGTTTCTGCCCGGCAATTCAATGGCGCCTTTCCAATTGCCGGAGTAATCAGCCTGGGCATATGTGCATAAAGGGAAAAGAAGAAAGAGGAGGAAAAATAAAATTCTGTTCATTGCTTTCGATATTGATTGGTAGAAAAATAGACATGCTCAAAGAAGCAAACAAATGTAAGAAGCGAGGTGCCATCCGGATTTTTCTTCGACATAGGAAGTAGGATTTTAGATGGGTAAGTATTATTTTTGGCGTCGTATTCAGGCAGCGAACCCTCTTTTTTTTGCCTCTCTCTCATCAAAAACGTTGCTTCGCACACCCAACTGAAGATGTCGTCAGACCGTCTTTTTTAAAAAGGTTTTCGGCGGCACAGTTTATAACTTTTTTCAGGTAATTGCTGCATCCTTTGAAAAAAAACAAATCTTTTGTCATTCAAAGGCAATCAAATTATTTGGACAATATCTTACTTTGCCAAATTAACCGCCCTGCTAAGCCGCTCCCCTCCTGAATTCTGGCTTTTTTCACTTTTCTAAATACAACGACTGCTTATGAAACGATTTCTAATCATTTCTCTTTTCATGCTTGCCGTGTGGGGAAGAGCATCCGCTCAGGCTCCCATCGGAGCCTGCCCTCCCAACTCCGACCCTTACCCTCCTGTAAATGCCTTGTGCAGTAATGCCTGTATCATGTGCGACATAGGAAATGGCTATTCCAGTCAGACCCCTATTCCGATCCTCCCCCCTACAACGATCGAGAGCTGTGAAACGGGAAATGCGCCGATCATATTGGACAATCCCAACTGGCAGGCCTTTATCATGGGCCCGAGCCCCTTTGTGGAATTCGGGATCAAAGCGCTCAATTGCTCGTCCGGGAGCGACCTGGAAGCGGCAATTCTGACCACTTGTCCGACAAGTGGCCCCGCGGGATTAAGTGCTATTGCCTGTGCGACCATTGACGCGAACAATTCCAGCATCAGCGCCTCTCTTATCCCCGGCCAGATATATTACCTGGTCATTGACGGACTGAATGGGGCGCAGTGCAAATTCGATGTGAATATCCTTCAGGGCAACCTTACCCCACCCCAATTGGGCGATTTGGGCACCATACAAGGACCCACCCAGGTTTGTCCGAAAGCGACGGCGACTTACACCATCCAGGCGGCAGCAGCGGCGACCAGCTACACCTGGACATCGCCTCCCGGCTCGAAGATCAACGGCGGAACCAACTCGGCCGTTATTCCCGCAGGCGGCCCCACTTTTCCTATTCAGGTGGAAATAGAGTTCGGCACACAGGGTGGCAATATATGCGTCACTGCAACCGCTCCCTGCGATACGCCCAAAACGACGTGTATCCAGGTGACCAACCAGGCAATACCCATCACGGTATTGCCGGATGAGTTGCACTGTTATGAAGAACTTCCCTACGTTTGGCCGGAGTCGCCCAATACCGCCATCCTGGCGCCGGGTATCTATACGCTGACCTCTTCTCCTTATCAGTCTTACCTGGGGTGCGACAGCATCGTTCAGCAGAAGATCAGGGTGTTGCCGTTTAAATACAAGGTATTGCCGACCACCTATATATGCGAGCCCAATTGCTTTGAAATCAACGGAAATCAATATTGTAATTCAGGCACTTACTTAGAAACACTCACCACGGCGGACGGCTGCGACAGCACCATCAACTTTACCATCGTCAAAGTGCCGGTGAACGCGGTTGTACAACAATCCGACACCATCACCTGTGCGATTCCCTCTGTCGTGCTGACCAGTGAGGGCTCGACTACCGGGAATACTGTTCTGTATACCTGGATCAATCCTGCCGGGCAAATAATCAGCTACGCCGATACCGCCGTCGCCATCTCGCCCGGTACCTATACTTTTATCGTAACCAACCTGGGCGGTGGCGGTAGTATTTGCAAAGACACGGCCACTGTCGTCGTGCCGGCAGAAACAACCGTACCATTGGCAAATGCAGGCCCCGACAAAGTGTTGTCCTGCGCCCAACCGACAGTACAATTGCAGGGTTCAGGATCTGTCGGGCCACAATTCACATATCTGTGGATCGCTACCAATGGCGGTAACATCGTTTCGGGCAGTACCACTTTGACACCTACCGTCAATATGCCCGGAAACTATATCCTGCGCGTCACCAACACTGACAACGGCTGCACGGCTATCAACGTCGCGATCGTTACGGCTCAAACCCTCCCGCCGTCGGTCAGCGCAAGTGGCGGCACGTATACTTGTTCGCAACCCAATGTCGCTTTGCAGGTAACGACCAACGCCGTCAGCCCGACCTTTGCCTGGAGTGGCCCCAACGGCTTTACCTCGGCGCAAAAAAACCCGTCGGTAAATGTAGCGGGCAATTACATCGTAGTGGTGACAGATAGTATAACAGGCTGCACCTCAACGGCTACCGCTATCGTTGTTGACAATACGCAACCACCCGGCGCAGCTGCGACGGGCGATACATTGACCTGCGTGGTCAACAGTGTCACCCTGAACGGCAGCTCACCGGCTTCCGGAACGACTTTCGCCTGGAGCGGCCCGAACGGCTTCACTTCTTCAGAGCAAAACCCGACGGCGACGGTTGCCGGCAATTACCTGCTGACCGTGACCGGTACCAATGGCTGCACCAGTACTGCCACCGCCACTGTTCTGCTCAACAATACGCCGCCCGGCGCCACCGTTTCGGCCTCCGGCAATCTCAACTGCAACAATGCCAGTGTCAACCTCGTGTCGGGTAGCAACCCGCCCGTCAACCTGCTGAACCATACCTGGACCCTGCCAGACAATTCTACGGTATCCACCGGCTCGAATCCAGTATTGAACGCCAACCAACCCGGCCCTTACAGCGTATTGATCACCAATACTCTAAACGGCTGTACCAGCACTGCCAATGTAACGGTAATCCAAAACCCGAATGTCACGGCCGCCGCATCCGCGACGCTGGCTTCGTGCAATGGATCCAATGATGGAAGTGTCACCGTGACGCCAGGCGGCGGCAATGGTACCTATTCCTATCTCTGGAATACGGGCGCTGCGAACGCGACGGTCAACAACCTGGGCGCCGGCACCTACACGGTAACCGTCACCGATGGAGAAAATTGTACGGCCACGGCTACAGCGACCGTCAGTCAGCCTGAGCCGATCGCAGTGAATGCCAGCGCAACGCCCCAAACCGCCAACGGCGCCGCTGACGGTACTGCTTCGGCCGCACCGGCCGGCGGAACGCCCGGTTACACCTACATTTGGAGCAATGGCGGTATGACCGCCACCATCACCGGCCTGCTGCCAGGCCCCTACACCGTCACGGTGACAGACATAAATGGTTGTACTGCCGTCGCACTCGTCAACGTAAATGCTTATAACTGCACGGCTTCGGCTTCGGTAGAATCTGAAAACGTCAGTTGTGCCGGAGCGAATGACGGTTCAGCCACTATCACCATCAGCGGTGGTCAGACACCGTTTACTTACCTCTGGAGCAACGGGGCGATGACGAGCTCTGTGGATAATCTGGCTCCTGGCTCCTACACAGCAACGGCAACGGACGCCGCCAATTGCCCGGTGGAACTGTTGGTTCAGATCACAGAACCTGCCCCATTGGTCGCCAACGCCAGTGCTACCAACGCCAGCGGCCCCACCTCCAACGATGGCTCGGCCACCGCAGGACCCACGGGTGGAACGCCTCCTTACTCATATCAGTGGACCACAGGTGGCATGACGGCCACCATAACCGATCTTTTGCCAGGTACGTACACCGTTACTGTAATGGATGCCAACAATTGTTCAGTTGTTCAATCAGTGGAAGTGCTGGCAGGCAATTGCGGTATATTGTCCGATTTCCTGGTGGAAAATCCCTCCTGCAACGGTTTGGCCGACGGCGAAGCCACCATTTTGCTAACGGGTGGAGTCGGACCTTTCACTTATGCATGGAGTTCTGACGGCGACGAAGCGACCGAAACCGGCCTCACTGCCGGTACCTACACCGTTTCCGTAACGGATGCGAACGGTTGCGAGATCAAGGATAGTGTCACACTGACCGACCCCGACCTCCTGACCATCGAATCGGATACCGTGATCAATACTTCCTGCGTGAATACGCCGGAAGGTTCGGCAACGGTGTCGGTCGCCGGCGGAACCGGGCAGGTAACTATTCTCTGGAGCGACGGGCAAACCGGACCTACTGCTTCAGGTCTTCCTGCAGGCGATATTACCGCTACAGCAACCGACGAAAATGGCTGCACCGCTACAGTATCGGTCACCATTGATGCCGTGGATCAGGTGCCGCCTGTGATCACAGCCAACCCTGTTGACGTACCGCTTGGTCCTACCGGCAACATCACGCTGACACCCCAGATCCTCGGTGTGACAGTGACCGACAACTGCGCCGTCAGCAGCGTTACTTTGGTTCCGACTACTTTCGATTGCACCGATCTCGGTCCGCAAACGATTGAAGTGACCGCAACGGACGATTCCGGCAATACCAGCACGACGAGTGTGACGGCAACCATTATTGACAATTTGCCGCCTACAACGGAATGCCCGCCGAGCATTATCCGCTGCTTTGGCGACAACGTGGTGCAGTACAATGCGCCCGTCGCTACAGACAACTGCCTTGGCAACGGCGGTATGTGGGAACTCACAGCCGGTCTGCCGAGCGGCGCCACTTTCCCCCTTGGCGTGACGACGAATACTTACACCTATACGGATGCCGGCGGAAACGAGGGCGCGTGCAGTTTCGAGGTCAATATCCTCAGCCAACTGATCGTGACGGCGACCATCACCAACGATGTGGACAGCCAGAACGTCGGCGCCATCAACCTGACGGTAACGGGCGGCCTGTCGCCCTATATGTTCCAATGGACGAAAGACGGCGCACCGTTCGCGACGACGGAGGACCTGATGAATATCGGCCCCGGAAACTACTCCGTGGTGGTGACGGACGATTTCGGCTGTACAGTGGCGAGCGAGACCTTCCCGGTGCTCAGTATGATTGATACGGATGAGCCGTCCTGGGCCTCCGGTCTGTACATTTTCCCTAACCCGACCAGCGGTCACGTGGTGGTTGTTTTCCCGGATGGGGTGAACGAAGAAGTCATGCTGACCGTGTTCGACGTGACAGGAAGACGCGTAGCGCAGCAAGTTGCTGCATCGCCCAAACAAATGGACTTAGACCTTTCCGCACTACCCGGCGGCGTCTATCCCGTTTTGTTGCGCGTTGAAAATGAAACGATCGCGCGGCGTATTGTGGTGAACAGGTAATACAGGATTGGATATTGGGATATTGGGATATTGGGATATTGGGATATTGGGATATTGGGATATTGGGATATTGGGATATTGGGATATTGGGATATTGGGATACTGGGATATTGGGATATTGGGATATTGGGATATTGGGATATTGGGATATTGGGATATTGGGATATTTTATTCAACTCATTGAAATTCAATATCTCAATATCCTAATATCTCAATCATTAATATCCTTCTGAACAAAAAACGAGGCCAGCCCGTGTTCGGGCTGGCCTCAATTTTTCATACAATCGGGGATTCAATCACTGTTGCCGCTTTTCCTCCTGCTTTTCCTTCTTTTTGTCCTTTTCTTCTTCTTCCGGTTTGTGTCCGAACAATCGCTTGAACAATCCCGGTTTTTTCTCTTCTTCTTCTTTGTTGGCCGGCGGCTTTTGCGGTTCGACGCCGTCTTCACCGCCGGGCGGTGTGGCGGGTTTGTTGGTTTGTTTATCGGTCGGAACCGTATACATAGCGATGAGCGAATCGCGCAACACGGAATCCTGGGTGTTGATCAGCAAATTGAACGAATCGGGTGCGATACTTATCCAGGAATGGCAACTGACAGCGCTTGCAACCTCTGGTTTGAGGTCGAATTTTTCGGTAAGCAGGCGGCCCAGTTTCTTGTCGTTCGCCATTTTGTGCCAGAACCAGGCGACTATGGGAAGCGCCATCGCCGATCCCTGGCCGAGGCTCATGGAGCGAAAACGCACCGCCGGGCTTTCTGCACCGACCCAGGCGCCGGTGACGAGCTGGGGGTTGAAACAGATAAACCAGCCGTCGGCCTGGTTTTGCGTCGTGCCGGTTTTGCCCGCAAAATCACCGCGGATGCCGTAGCCGTAACGCAGGCGGGCGCCTGTACCGTAGTCAATCACCGTTTGCAGCATCCGGGTCATCACAGCGGCGTGATAGGGCGTCAATGCCTGTTCGGTAGGGCCGATTTTGGGGTTTGCTTCCAATTCTTCCTTATAATCGTACACTACTTCTCCATCGCGGTTCAGCACCCTGAGGACGGTCACAGGCTCCGGGCGCATGCCTTTGTTGGCAATGGTACCGTATACTTTTACCATGTCGTACAAGCTGATGTCCGCAGCACCAAGGCTGATACCGTATTCGCGGGGAAGTTTGGCGGTTATGCCCATTTTGGCAGCCAGGTCTATGGTGTGTTGAATACCAACCTGTTCGATCAGCTGCGCGGCTACCACATTTACCGAGCGGGTCAGGGCGCCGGCAACGGAATAAAAACCGCCATAGCGCTCGTCCGCGTTGTGCGGTTCCCAATCCACGATCTTTTTGATCTCGTTGGGGTAATAGTCGCAGGGGCGGATGCTGTCCTGCAGGGCAGCGGCATACACGATGGGTTTGAAAGTGGAGCCTACCTGGCGGGAAGTTTTTACGTGATCGAGTTTGAAGTGTTTGAAATTGGTGCCGCCAACCCAGGCGCGCACGTAGCCGTTGCGGTGATCCATCGCCATGAAACCGCAGTTGAGCAGGCAAAAATAATAGCGCACGGAATCGAGCGGACTGAGGGTGGTGTCCACTTCTGAGCCGCCGTTTTTCCAGGAATAAACGGTCATTTTTACCGGCTTCTCAAATTCCGCCAACGCATTTTCTTCGCTCATGCCGGCCTCTTTATAGGTATCCCAGCGGGCGCTGCGCTTCACCCAATCGAGCACCCATTTGTCGTCGCCCCAGGGCTTTTCTTTTTTATAATTTTTCCAGTGCTGGTCGAATTGCTTTTGCAGTTCCTGCATGTGCTTTTGCACCGCTTCCTCAGCATACTGCTGCATTTTGGAGTGCAGCGTAGTGTATATTTTCAGCCCGTCGGTGTAGAGGTTGTATTTTTCCTCGTCGTCCTTTTTGTATTTCTCCAGCAATTTCGGCATCACGTCGGTGCGCAGGTATTCGCGGAAATAGGTACCGGCACCTTCGTTGTTGCTGTCCACGTTGTAGCGTTTGGCGCCGACGGGTTTGTCTTTCAGGTTTTCATATTCCTCCTGCGTGAGGTGCCCGTTGTTCACCATCTGAATCAGCACCACATTGCGGCGTTTTTTGGCATTTTCGGGATTGCGGACGGGGTTGTACAACGTCGTGCCTTTCAACATCCCGACCAATGTAGCCGCCTGATCCACCGTGAGGTCTTTCGGTTTTTTGTTGAAATACTGGCGGGACGCCACGTTGATGCCGAATACGTCGCCGCCGAAGGGCACGGTGTTCAGGTAAAGGTTCAGCAATTCCTGTTTGTTGTAAATCCTTTCGAGGCGTACCGAAATGAAATTTTCCCGTATTTTGCTGATGATCAGCCCCGAACCGGGGATCCAATATTTTTTGCGGGGATACAGGTTTTTGGCCAATTGCTGACTGAGGGTAGAGCCGCCGCCTAATCCCTCACCGGAAAGCACCCCGTAACCCACCCGAAACCAGCTTTGAATGTCTATGCCGCTGTGCTCCAGAAATCGCCGGTCTTCCGTAGCGATGAGAGCGTTGATGATGTAGGGCGATACGTTTTCGAGCGCGATGGCCGTGCGGTTTTCGATATAAAACTTGCCGATCAAAACGCTGTCGGACGTGTATATCTCCGTCGAATTGGCGGTCTCGATGTTTTTTAATTCGTTGGTGGAAGGCAGCCGGCCAAAAAGGCCAATCCAGACGCCGGCGATGAGAAAAAGCAAAAAATATATCCCCCATTTGAATAGCCAGCCCGTCCAGCCAAGTATACCCCCGGCTAAGGGATGGCGCTCCCGGAAACGGGCCCATGCCGCCCGCAAGGGAGCGGTGAACCTTGCCCAAACGCGGGCAACCGGCGCAAAAAATGCCCGCACGGGCGCCGTCAGGTTCGACCACGCTTCCCGCGCAGGCGCCGTTTTTTCGGCTATCCATTGCCGGGCAGTGCGGAGACTATTATTCGGAGACTTCATCGAATCGCGCATAAGCGGGGGTAAACGTTTTCAGGTTCACTTCTGATATACGTTAGGGAGCGCGAAGGTAGAAAAAATTTGTTAGCCTGACTGCTCTAAAAATGCATAAGGATGGCATATTCTCATACTGACTACAGGCAGGAATGTTGCCAGATATTTCACATCTGATACGTCACTTCCCGCACCGCCGCTGCTTCGCCTTTTACACTTTCGAATATTCCTTCTTCCGCGGCTTCGGGCGCCCGCGCCGGTGCGGGCGGCGCGAGCAACGCCGTTTTATCGTCGAACCAGGCCAGCAATTGTTCCACCGGGATGGAAGGCGCGGGATTGTTTTCGTAGTATTCCAGGTCCTTGATCCCCAGCACATCGGCGCCGATGTAGCGGCCTAATTGGAAGTACGATTCCCATTGAATTTCGTCGAAGAACTGATCGCTCGTGGCTTCGTGCGGGAAGTCCGGGTGGTAGATCTTGTACTTGTAGGTGCCGTATTTCAGCGGATCGTCTTCTTCCGTCAGGTAAGGTTTGCCGGCGGGGGCCAGCACGGAAGATTTGACGTAGACGAAGGTGCCGACCTTGCGCGGCTCATCAAAGTTGACGATCTGGTTCTCTTCCTGCTGGGTCTCCGGATTGATCACTTTTTTGTCTTCCCACCATTGATAAATATCGGCCAGGGCGAAGCGTTTTTTGGAATAGACCTGCGAGGGGCGCGGACGGATGAGTTCTTCGGGTTGCTCGTCGGCGCGGAAGCGGATCTCGATACCCAGTTCGTTGCGGGCGCGGATGATGAGGTTGTTGAGGTCGAAGAAGGTGTAGAGTTTGTCTTCACCCGCATCCACGGCAATGATGAGGCGGCAGCCCCGGCGCAGGAGTTCGTACACGCCGAGGTTTTCGATGTGCCCGCCGTCGGAGATGTTGATCATCCTGTTGTTCAGCCCGATCAGGCCCAGCAATTCTTTGAAAAAATAAATGGGCCACCACACGATGGCGCGGGTTTTTTCTAATTTCAGGGGATTGGATATCCAGAAACCGAGGCGGGCGTTGAACAGCGTCATCAGCACGCTCAGGAGTTTGTTGGAATAGATGCCGAGACCGGGGTTGACGGCTGCTGCGGAGATGGTCACCGCCGCCGGAAGCGTCATGTTGCGGTAGTCTAAGTAGCGGTCGGTGGACACGTAGGAAGTGAGTTTGGAGCCGCAATAGAGTGGGCTGAGCAGAAAGTAATCGCTGGCCTTGGTGCCTTTGAATTTTTCACCGCCGCCGGGGTTTTGCAGGTTCAGGCAGGTATTGATGAGCGGGTAGGGCGCGATATAGTCCGTTTTGATGTCGGAAACCGCGTTGAAAACGTCCATGAGTGCCATGTTTTTGTGTTTCCCGGCGAATTGCAAAAACAAGTCGGCCAATTGTTTGCGGTAAAAGCGGTGAAAACTCAGCGCATTGGGATTGGTAAAGAACCCGAGGACAAAAAGCAATACGGCATTGATGGCGTAATCCACCAATACGGAATCGGACGGACGGACGCCGGTTTTCACATCGGACAATAAAATCCACCCATAGAGCGCCAAACCGACAACTGCTAATGCCGATTCCGCTTTGTTGAAATGCTTGGAAACACTGAGGTTGTAGTTAAGCAGGATGTTTACCACAAAGTGGATCAGCATCAGTCCGCCCACTATCGCCAGCGCCCACCATTCGATGCTGTGCGCCAGTTCGGAAGTGGCTTTTAACGGGTTTTCCCCAATAAAACCGATGATCACGTCGAACAAATAATAAAGAATCCCCCCCACAATGATCGGGCTGATGAGACTCATCACCCAACTCACGACAAATGCCACGGCCATCAGCACCACATTGCCCGTTTTCCAGTAACCCTGGCCGGGGGTGAGGTATTCACCGTGTTTGCGCAACGCTGCGATGTGCTCCGGGGTAAACAACTGATTGAAATCGCCTTTTTCTTTTGCTGTCGCCTGCACATAAGAATGGGTATAACCGCCGCCCGACACGGTGCTCAGGTAGTCGGCCTTTTGCAAAATGCCGAACTTGTTGAGGGTTTTTAAAAAGCCGAGGTTGATGGTAGCCGAACGGATGCCGCCGCCCGACATGGCAATGCCGAACCAGTTTTCCTGTTCGGGCGTTCCGTGCTCCTGGGCGAGCTTTTTGCGGCGCTGGCGAAGCTGGTCTTTTTCACGGTGGATGACTTCTTTGAAGGAGAGAGTGCTCATTTTTTTTCGGTGGACGGTCAATGGTAGACGATTGACGGTCAATTTAGTATAGTTTTCTACCTTGCGGCAAAATTGAAAAAAATCCGGCGTATTTAACGGTAAATTTGGTTGCTAAAACCGTCCACCCGCCTTCGCACAAGGCTTCGGCGGGTAAACCGTCCACCGTCCACCGTCGTCATGCAAGTCGTCGTATTCGGCAAACAATTTAAAGACAAAGACCTTTCCTACGTGCAGGCCTTGTTCGATGCGCTGCACGCGGAGGGGATCACCACGTATATCTATACGCCGTATTTAAAGGTCATCGAGCAGAAAATAAAGTTTCCGGGGCCTTATGCGGCCTTCGACGATCACCGCGGTTTTTTGGTGCATCGCATTGATTTTGTCATCACTATGGGCGGCGACGGCACCATGCTCAACGCCGTCACGCTGGTGCGTGATTCCGGTGTGCCTGTGCTGGGCATCAATCTCGGGCGACTGGGCTTTCTCGCCAGCATCGAGAAAAAATACATCCGCCAATCGGTCGAAAAACTCCAACGCGGTCAGTACCTCATCGAAGAACGTGTGATGCTTTACTTGGAAAGTCACCCCGAACTGTTCGGCGACATGCCGTTCGCGCTCAACGACTGCACCTTGCTCAAGCGCGATACTTCCTCGATGATCACCATCCATACCTACCTCAACGGCGACTACCTCAACTCGTATTGGGCCGACGGCCTTATCATCGCCACGCCGACGGGCAGCACGGGTTACTCGCTCAGTTGCGGCGGGCCGATCGTATTTCCGCGTTCGGGCAATTTTGTCATCACGCCCGTAGCGCCGCACAACCTCAACGTGCGCCCCATCGTCATTTCCGATGATTCGGTGATCTCTTTTGAAATAGAAGGCCGGGGAGAGAATTTTATCTGTACACTCGACTCGCGTTTCGAACTCATCACCGCGCAGCACCAACTGGCTGTCCGGAAAAATGATTTTCCCTTAAAACTGGTTCAGTTGCAGGATATTACCTTCCTCAACACCATCCGGGAAAAACTTGGCTGGGGGGAAGACATTCGGAATTAAAAGTGTTTGAAATACTCGAACGGTTCTTTGCAGTCGTCGCACGTAAAGAGCGCCTTGCAAGCCGTAGCGCCGAACTGGCTTTGCAGCGTCGTGTGCTCCGAGCCGCAGCGCGGGCAGGGGACAACAGGAGGTTCGGAGAAGGGGTCGTCCGACGCCCCTTTCACCGGCGGCGCGATGCCGTATTTGCGGAGTTTTTCTTTCGCTTCGGGGCTGATCCAATCCGTCGTCCAGGCAGGACTGTACACCGTTTCGATCACAACGTCGTCGAAGCCCTGTTCGTGCATGGCCGCCCTGATCTCCGCCACAAATAGCTGCATCGCCGGACAACCCGTGTAGGTGGGAGTGATGACGATCTTCAATTGCCGCCCGTCCCACTGCACGTCGCGCACCACGCCCAGTTCGGTGATGCTGATGACCGGCACCTCCGGATCGGGGATCAGCGCCAGGCGCTCCCATACCAATTCCTCAGTGGAGGTAGTGTCGTAGATTGTCATGCCATTTCGGATTTGATAATAAATAATGGTGGCCTGTCAGTGAATGTATCCTGGACGTTGGACGTTGTCCAATTTTCAGGCACCTCTCCATACGTCCTTACCACTTCGCTCCCGGATAAGCGCGCTGAAGGTATTGCATCTCAGCCAGGAGGTGTCCGAGGTGTTCGGTGTGCCTTCCGCTTTTAATGCCCGCCGATGCGTGGTCTCCTGATGGCATTTGCAACCCCGCTTTGTCGCACACACGGGCCATATTGACCGTCCATTGCGGCAGCAAGTCAGCGCTTTCGGGTACGATCCCCAGGGCGGCGAGCGCTATTTCCGATGTATCGGCAGCGAACATTTCGGGCGTAAACTTCCACAAGTCATCGAGCGCCTGGCGGATACGGCGTTGGCTTTCGTCCGTGCCCTGTCCAAGCCGTTCCACCCAACTGCTGCTGTGGCGATAATGGTAAATGGCTTCCTTCAAAAAACGGGTGGCCATGCCTGCCAGCACGGCGTCCTTGCTCTGGCGGAGCTGGTCGTACAACAGGCATTGATAGGTATCGAGCATCCATTGCCGAACGATGACATAGGCAAAGTCGGTATTGGGTTGTTCGACGAGCAACATGTTGCGGTACTCCCACTCGGGTCGCAGATAGGCGAGGTCGTCTTCCGTACGCCCCTTACCTTCCAACTGGCCGGCGTATTGAAGCAGGGCTTCCGCCTGGCCGGTGTGGTCGAGGGCAAAATTGGTCAGCGCCACGTCTTCTTCGAGGAAGGGGGCGCGGCTGCACATTTCGGCTAAGCGATGACCGAGAATAAGATTGGTGTCTCCCAGCCGGAGGCAATATTGAAATAAAGCTTGATTGGTGTCCATGATCACAAGTTTTTGACGCCTTCCGGCACTTCGTAGAAGGTTGGATGGCGGTAAATTTTATCGTCGGCGGGGTCGAAAAAGGGCGCTGCATCGCCGGGTTTGACGGCGACGATCTCGCTGGCCGGCACGACCCAAAGGCCGGTGGCCTCACCCCGGCGGGAAAAAAGGTCGCGGGCATTTTCCAGCGCCATTTCTTTGTCGAAGGCGTGCAGGCTGCCCGCATGCTGATAGGGTTGTCCGCTTTTTTTCTGCGTGAAAACTTCCCAAAGCGGGCCTTGCGAATCTGTGATATGTTCCATAAAAATTTGATTTTAAAACAGCCTCAAATAGTTTCGAAAACGGGTATAAGGGGTTCAAACCGCGCTGTGAAATGCCTCAGGAACGGCGGTTCGCTGGTGATGCGGAATCCTGCCACATCTTGCCGGTTCTCCAACAAGCCGGAGAAGGTCTCCACGACGTAATCAATATGGCTTTGGGTATAAACCCGGCGGGGGATGGCCAGCCGCACCAGTTCCATCGCTGCAGGGATGAGCCGGCCGGTTTCATCGTATTTACCGAACATAACGGAGCCGATCTCGCAGCAGCGGATGCCGCCTTTCAGATACAACCCGCACACGAGCGCCTGGCCGGGGTATTCCTCCGGCGGGATATGCGGATAAAAAGCCTTCGCATCCACATACACCGCGTGGCCGCCCGCCGGGCGCATGATGGGTACGCCCAATTCGTGCAATTTGTCGGCGAGGTATGCGGTGCTTTTGATGCGGTAGTGCAGGTAATCGGGGTCGAATACTTCTTCCAGCCCGATGGCAATGGCTTCCATATCGCGACCGGAAAGGCCGCCATAGGTCGAAAATCCCTCGGTGACGATCAGCACAGTGCGGCATTGCAGCGCCAAATCAAGGTCGCGCAGTGCCAAAAAACCGCCGATGTTGACCAAAGCGTCCTTTTTGGCGCTGAATACGCAGCCATCGGCAAGCGCGAACATTTCCTGTGCGATCTGCCGGTAGGTTTTTTCTTCATACCCCGGTTCGCGGTGCCGGACGAACCAGGCGTTTTCGGCGATGCGGCAAGCGTCGAGGATAAACAGGATTCCATGTTTTTTGCAGATATCCGAGACTTCACGCGCATTGGCCATGCTGACCGGCTGACCGCCGCCGCTGTTGTTGGTGACCGTGAGGATGACGGCGGCAATGTTTCCGGCGCCATATTTTTCGATGTTCTCCAGCAGTTGCTGGGTGTCAAGATTGCCTTTAAAGGGATGGAACAGATCAGGTTGGCGGCCTTCGGGAATGGGACAGTCAATGGCCGTCGCTCCTGAAAATTCGATGTTGGCCCGCGTGGTATCGAAATGGGTGTTGCTGATAAAAATCTTGCCCTTGCCACCAATGCGGGTGTACAGCAGGTGTTCGGCTGCGCGTCCCTGGTGGGTGGGAAGGACATAGGGATAGCCCGTGAGGTCGCGCACTGCCGCCTCCATACGCTGCCACGACGCCGCGCCTGCATAACTTTCGTCGCCGCGCATGATGCCCGCCCATTGTTCGGCGCTCATGGCCGAAGTACCGCTGTCGGTAAGCAGGTCAATGATCACCTGGTCGCTCTTGAGCAGGAAGGGATTGTAAGACGCTGCATGGAGATATTCGCGCCTCTCCTCTTCCGTCGTCAGGCGGATGCGCTCGACGGTTTTGATGCGAAAAGGCTCGATGATGGTTTTGAACTTCACCTGATAAGTATTTGGACAAAAAAATTGACATTGGACGTTGGACTTTTAGGCGTTGGAAACCAATCATTTAGTCAGATGTCCAATGTCCAAAATCCAATGTCCGGCTATTTAAAAAACTTAAGCGATGGCTTCCGTTAAATTTTCCGCTTTGCGCCTGCGGGCAAATGCCTCCGCCGCTTCGCGCACCCATGCTCCTTCCTCGTGCACCCGTTTGTGGTGTTCCATGCGCTGGCGGTTGCAGGGGCCGTCGCCGCTGATGACGCGGTGGAATTCGTCCCAGTTGATCTCTCCCGTTTCGTAGTGGCCGGTCGCTTCATTCCACTGCAGTTGAGGGTCGGGTATCTTAAGTCCCAGGAATTCGGCCTGCGGTACGGTTTTGTCAATGAACCGTTGGCGCAATTCATCGTTGCCGGCGCGTTTGATCTTCCAGACTATTCCATTGTACGTGCGCGGTGAGTTGTTGTCGTGCGGGCCGAACATCATCAGCGCCGGCCACCACCAGCGGTCGAGAGCATCCTGCGCCATGCGGCGTTGTTCGGGCGTACCGTTGGCCATTTTGGTCATGATCTCGTAGCCCTGGCGCTGGTGAAAGCTCTCTTCGTTGCAGATGCGCAGCATGGCGCGCGAATAAGGCCCGTATGAGGTGCGCCGGAGCGACAATTGGTTGGTCACCGCGGCGCCGTCCACCAGCCAACCGATGGCGCCGATGTCGGCCCAGTTGAGCGTGGGATAATTGAACACGCTGCTGTATTTGGCTTTTCCTTCGTGCAACTGGCGGATCATCTCGTCGCGGCTGATACCGAGCGTTTCGGCGGCGCTGTAGAGGTAAAGACCGTGCCCGCCTTCGTCCTGAATTTTAGCGAGCAGGATCTTTTTGGCGCGCAGTGTCGGAGCGCGGGTGATCCAGTTGCCTTCGGGCTGCATCCCGATCACTTCAGAATGGGCGTGTTGGCTAATCTGGCGGATGCAATGCCGGCGGTATTCGTCGGGCATCCAGTCTTTGGGCTCTATTTTTTCTTCAGCGTCAATGTATTGCTGAAAAGCGTCGAGTTTTTCCTGTAGTTCCATGGCAATGGACGTTGGACTTTTTGACTTTGGACGTTGGATGATTTGACTTTGGACGTTGGACTTTTTGACACTGGACGTTGGATGATTTGACTTTGGATTTTGGATGATTTGACTTTGGACGTTGGATGATTTGACAACAGACAATGGGCTAAATGAAAGATTCCCGGAGTCCGGCGTCAAAAAGTCCAAAGTCCAAAGTCAAATCATCCAACGTCCAAAGTCAAAAAGTCCAATGTCATCCTTACAGCGTTCCTCTCCGCCGCTGTTCTTCTTCGATGGATTCGAACAGTGCCTTGAAATTGCCTTTCCCAAACGATTTGGCGCCTTTGCGCTGGATGATCTCGAAGAACATGGTCGGGCGGTCTTCCACCGGGCGGGTGAAAATTTGAAGCAGGTAGCCTTCGTCGTCACGGTCTACCATAATGCCCAGTTCCTTGAGCCGTATGAGATTCTCGTCAATCACCCCCACGCGTTCCGCTACTGTGTCGTAATAAGCGCCGGGTACGTGCAGGAACTCGACGCCGCGCTTGCGCATCTCGCTGACGGTGTATACGATATCCTCGGTCGCCACGGCAATGTGCTGGCACCCTGCGCCTTCATAGAATTCGATGAATTCCTCGATCTGCGACTTTTTGATGCCCTCGGCGGGTTCGTTGATGGGGAATTTGATCCGGCCATTGCCGTTGGTCATCACTTTCGACATCAGGGCAGAGTATTCCGTGGAAATGTCTTTGTCGTCGAAAGAGATCAGGTTGGCGAAACCCATGACCTCGTGGTAGAACTTGGCCCACACATTCATCTGACCCCAGCCTACGTTGCCGACCATATGGTCAATGTATTTCAGGCCGGTTTCCGTTGGATTGTAACCGGACAACCAGGGCTCGTAGCCCGGGAGAAATACGCCATTATAGTTTTTGCGTTCCACGAATATGTGCACCGCATCACCGTAGGTATGAATACCGGAACGGATCACTTCGCCGAATCCGTCGCGTTCGACCGTAGGTTCCATGAAGGGAGTAGCGCCACGCTGCGTGGTTTCGTGAAATGCCGCGCGCGCATCTTCGACCCACAATGCGATGACTTTCACCCCGTCGCCGTGTTTTTTGATGTGTTCGGCAATCGGCGAATGAGAAGTGAGCGGAGTGGTGAGCACGAGACGGATCTTTCCCTGAGCCAGCACGTACGAGGTACGGTCGCGCACACCCGTTTCCAATCCGGCATAGGCAAGCGACTGAAAGCCGAATGCCGTTTTGTAATAGTGCGCCGCCTGTTTGGCATTGCCGACGTAGAGTTCTACATAATCAGTGCCGAGCAAAGGGAGAAAGTCCTCAGCTTCGGTGAAGATTTTTTGAAGGCCGTAGTCATAGTTTTGAATGCCGGTTAGGGTAGCCATAATTGATTCGATTTTATGATTGATTCAATTGAGCCGATTGGCTATAATCGGCGTAATCGGCTCAATCGAATTAATTTACACTTGCCGGTTGCTCCAGCCACGATTTGTAGTAATCTTCCACTTCAAGTTGCATGGCGTCTTTGGTGATCTTCACCGGTCGGAAAGGGTCAATCATCACCGCGAGTTCTTCCGTGGCCGTCTTGCCGATGCTGCGTTCGATGGCGCCGGGATGGGGGCCGTGCGGAATACCGCCGGGATGGAGCGTCAACTGCCCTTTCTGGATGTTGTTGCGGCTCATAAAGTCGCCGTCCACGTAGTAGAGAATTTCGTCGGAATCAATGTTGCTGTGGTGATAGGGCGCGGGAATGGCCTTCGGGTGGTAGTCGTAAAGTCGCGGCACGAAGGAGCACACCACAAATCCATCGGCTTCAAACTGCTGGTGGATCGGGGGTGGCATGTGCACCCGACCGGTGATCGGTTCGAAGTCGAAAATCGAGATCGCCCAGGGGTAGTGATTTCCGTCCCAGCCCACTACGTCGAAGGGATGCGTAGCATAAACGTAGGGATAGATCACACCCTGCTTTTTGATTTTCACCAGGAAATCTCCGTGTTCGTCGTGCGTTTCCAGGTCTTTCGGCAGTTTGAAATCGCGCTCGCAGTAAGGCGCGTGTTCGAGCATCTGGCCGTATTGGTTGCGATAACGCTGCGGCGTGCGCACCGGACTAAATGACTCGACGATGAGCAGGCGGTTCTGCGTACTGAGAAAGTGGATCTTGTAAATCGTCCCGCGTGGAATGACGATGTAATCCCCGTATTCGAAAGGTATTTGTCCGTACATCGTCTCTACCCAGCCGTGCCCCTGATGCACGAAGATCATTTCATCGGCATCGGCATTTTTGAAAAAATAATCCCTGGACCCGTGGTGCGGCGCGGCCAGCCCGATGTGCAAGTCGTTGTTGACGAACAATGTCTTGCGACTGTCTAAATAATCATCGGCATAGGGCAGTTCGAAGCCTTTGAAGCTCAGTGCCGAGAGGTTTTTTTCGATGGCAATTTCAGGCTCGACAGAATAGGGTTTGCCCTTATCTTTGACAATGGTGGGAGGATAAAGGTGATAAACGAGCGAAGAAACACCCGAGAATCCTTGTGTACCAACCAGTTCTTCGTGGTACAACTTCCCCGCATGGTTGCGAAATTGGGTATGACGCTTGTGCGGTATCTTGCCAAGCCGGTGATAAATGGCCATATTGCTCTTTTTGGGAGCAAAATTGAAGCGAATGCACACCCTAAAACCTGACGCCGATCAGCGATTCCGATGATATTGATCACCATCGGCGGAGGCGATGAGGCCTTCTCACAAGCCGGCGGTTTGTTTGTTTGAAAAAAGCCCTGATTGTGAAGGTGTCGCAAAACAAGCAAATGCACAATTTGCCGGTAAGACAGACTTAAGAGACGGCCTCACATTTTTACAAACTGTTCGACCAGACGTTCGCTATCCGTCCGTATTACTGCGAAGTAAACGCCGGCAGGCAAATGCCCGGCTTCCACGGGTATAGCGGTTTCCCCTTCGAGATCGAATTCCCACGATAAACCGGTGGGGATTCCCGCAGCATTGAAAATTTCCACCTGTACAGAGGCGGCATTTTCCACCCGGAAAAACAATTCGCTTGCGTTGGTCAAAATATTGGGGCGAAAGGACACAAAAATGGACTTTCCCCTGATCTCCAGCGACCGGACGTCGGAAAATGAACTTTTTCCGCTGTCGTCTATTTGTTTCAAGCGGAAGAAGTGGGTACCCGGCGAAAGACCGGGCACCCGGAATTCGTAGCGGGCCGGCTTATCGCTGTCGCCTTTTCCCGGCACAAAACCCTCCGCTTCCCATGCGTTGGAGCCAGCGTTGTGTTGCACCTCAAACCCTGCGTTGTCCGATTCACTGGCGGTTTCCCAACGCAGCAGGGCGTCGTGTCCCTGCGCTTCGGCCGTAAAATGCGTCATTTCCACAGGAAAACCGACGGGCAGGAGCACCACATTCAGATCCGTCACTGCCCCGTTGGAGAGTGTAATACTGATGTTTTGGGTGACAAAGCCATTTTTGCTCACCTGGGCGGTGAAATTGCCGCTTTGCAGTTGTCCCATTTTGTAATCGCCGAAGGCGTTGCTGGTCTCGCTGGTGTTTGTGCCGAGCAATTGTACCAGTACCCCGCTCAGGGGTAGGCCGTTGGCGCCATTGGTGATCGTGCCTTCCACGTAGCAGCCGCGCACGTAGTCCGGCGATAAAACGAACAATTCTCCGTTGTTGCCATTGAGCACAGGGATGTTGGTCGCGAGAATATTGCCCGACGGCAGGTATGGATAAACGCCCCAGCAACCCTCGAACCCACCGCCTGCGGCGTTCGGATAGGTGTCGTAATTGCCCACCTGCACCAGGTTGGCCGGACGCGAAACATCCACGATCGTTATGCCATCCTTGTACCAGGATGTGACAGCGTAATCATTGATAATGTGTGTGTTGTGCACTACCGAATTGCTGCCGGGATTGCTCTGTATCTTATCCAGCAATGCAATGTCATCGGGGTCCGATATGTCGTAGGCTGCCAGGAAGGAGTTGTTCACTTCATCGGTGGTGAACAGCGTGTTGCCCGAGCGCCAGGTGTTGTGGGTGAACAATCCGGGCGTCGGTTGTGTCGTGACCAATGTCGGGTTGCTTTTGTTGGCCATGTTGACGATGGAGAAAAAACCGCCGTAAACGTGCGCCGAGTACATGATGTCATTGCTGACAAAGCCGTCGTGAATATAGTTGTGGTTGCCCGAAAAGTTGGAGTTGAAATATCCGACATAATTGGGGTTGTACGGGTCGCCGTTGAGGTTGAATATCAGGGCTCTGCCACCAAAGAGATTGCTGCCGTACACATACAGGTATCCCTTGATCTCGTCTACATGCAGGGCGTGGGCTTTGGCCAGTTGATTGTTGATGGCGCCGTTGCCGGTGTAACTGTGGTAAGTCAGGTTGGTTCCGGGCAGGTTGCTCAGGTTGACGATTTGTACGCCTCCGCCCCCTTCCGATACCACATAGGCATAATGTTGATAGGTTTTGATCTCGCGCCAGCTGCTGCTGGGCCCGGATATCTGGATGATCTCGTCGGGATTAAATGGGTCGGTCACGTTCACGATGCTCAGGCCGTTTTTTGCACCGACGAGGGCGTATTCGTTGCCGCCGGATGCATATCCCCACACATTGGCAAGCGATTGGGTGGGGTAAACCAACGATGAACTAAGGCTCACATTTATGTTCTGGGCAAAAAGCGATGGAGCAAAAGCACACAACAAAAGAGAAGTTAAATGCCGCATTTTATACAAATTTTATCCGGCAAAATAAAAGAATCACCGCGCATTCATTTTTAAAATGGGTTGGAATAATTTGTCACATCTTCGCGGCGCGTTATTCGCGGGTGTCGGCGACGGGAGTTTTGTTTACTTTGTGCACAGTTTCTATGCGGAGGAGCATCCGGCGACCATTGCAACAACAGAATATGGATTAGTATTCAGCGCCGGCTTGCAACGCGACAACTTTTATGCCGTGCAGTTCCATCCCGAAAAATCCAGCGTAGTCGGACAACAAATTTTGAATAACTTTTTGAAAATCAAATAGAAATAATCTACAAGACAAACAACAGGGAATGTTTGACTCAATATTTTCAACGGACTAACTGCCGCTGTGCGGCAACTACCTCACATGGAAATCATTCCTTCTTTCGACCTTCTGGACGGCAAACTCGTCCGGCTGCGGCAAGGTGATTTTGACCAAAAAACCGAATATGCTGCCAATCCGCTCGAATTGGCCATGGAACTCGAACAGGCCGGCATCCGCAGGCTGCACATGGTAGATCTGGACGGCGCACGCACCGGCCGGCCGGCCAATCTGCATATCCTTGCCGACGTGGCCGCCCGCACCCGCCTGCAGATTGACTATGGCGGTGGCTTGCGCTCCATTCCTTCACTCAAACAAGTGTGGGATGCCGGAGCCATGCTTTTTTCCGTGGGGAGTGTGGCCGTTTTGGCGCAAGACGAATTCAGCGCCTGGGTCGAGAAATTCGGCCCTGAGCGCTTTTTGGTCGGCGCCGATGTGCGCGACCGCCACATCGCTGTCTACGGCTGGAAGGAACAAACCCAGGTTTCGTTGTTCGATTTTATCAGAAAAATGCGGGAACTCGGCATCCGGCAGATCTCGGTCACTGATATTGCCCGCGACGGCGAGCTTTCCGGACCGGCCCTCGATCTCTATCGCGACATCCTGGCGGAATTTCCTGATATCCAATTGGTTGCCAGCGGCGGCATCAGCGACGTATCCGATCTGGAAGCTTTGACAGCCATCGGCTGCGACGGCGCCATCGTCGGCAAGGCCTTTTTCGAAGGAAAAATTCCTTTGCAGTATTTCAGGGTGTATTCAAAAGTATGACCTGCTCGGCACCGGCTGGAAGAAATCGAGGCGGTATTGCGGGCTCGGCATACAAAACAGTAACCTTGAATTGTAATGTTTTGTTAGCGACGAAATTGATTGAAAAAGTAGCCGCTTGTTTGACGTTCTTTGCAGCGGATTTTGTTCAAATTTTCAGCGAATGTCATCAAAGAATTTCCGCTCCAAAATTGCCATCGGTTTACTTGTCGTTTTCGCCGCTTCCTATATCGTCATGTCCTTGCCCCGTTGCAAATCGGACAGTACTGCGCCTGTAAAGCCTCCCGTCACACAAACGCCCCAACCTGCTGTGCCGCAAGTGCCAACTCCTGCCTTTAATGCGGATTCCGCCTTCCTGTTTGTAAAAAAACAAGTGGATTTCGGCCCGCGTGTTCCGAATACCGAGGCGCACCGCAAGTGCGCTGCCTGGCTCGCAGGCGAATTCAAACGCCACGGCCTGGCGGTCATCGAACAAAAATTCCAGGCGCCCCATTACAAAGGCGGCACTTTCAACGGCATCAACATCATCGGCCAGTACAAACCGGAAAATCCGCGCCGCATCCTGCTTGCGGCGCACTGGGACAGCCGCTTCCACGCCGACCAGGACAAAAAAGATACGAACAAACCCATTTTGGGCGCCGACGACGGAGGCAGCGGAGTGGGCGTATTGCTCGAAATCGCCCGTCTGCTCCAACAGAATCCAGCAGACATCGGCGTTGACTTCGTATTGTTCGACGCCGAGGATCAGGGCAACGACGCCGACGACAATCAGGATCACAGCAAAACATGGTGCCTCGGCGCCCAGCATTGGTCAAAAAACCTGCACAAACCCGGCTACATGCCCCTCTTCGGCATCCTGCTCGACATGGTGGGCGGCGCCAATCCGCGGTTTCAGAAAGAAGGCGTTTCCATGCAGGCAGCGCCCGGTATCGTGGAAAAAGTATGGTCCACAGCGGCTTCGCTCGGCTACTCCAATGTCTTCGTGCAGGAACAGGGCAATGCGGTCACGGACGACCACTACTTCGTCATCACCAACGCCCGCATCCCGATGATAGACATTATCAGCCGCCCCGGCGGCACCAAAACGGGCTTTGTACCGCACTGGCACACACACGACGACAACATGAACGCGATAGACAAAAACACCCTTCGCATGGTGGGAGAAGTAGTGACGGCGGTGGTATACCGGACGAACAACGGAGTGTTGTAGTAGAAGATAGAGACCTCACGATGATCAACCTGTCGCTTGCTGTGTGTGTACCGGCACCGGGACAGGGATTGCGTTTTTGAGACCTTCATCAAGAACAGTTTTGCTCCCCACACCTTCGCCCTGAAATTTTTAAAAATCGAAAAAATGACGTTAACAATGAATGCAGCCGTATATACAGCATACGGCTCCCCGGAAGTGCTCCAGGTCAAAAAAATAACAAAACCCAACCCCAAGGACAACGAAGTTCTCGTGAAAATCCGCGCGACCGCGGTCACGTCGGGCGATTGCCGGTTGCGGAAAGCCGATCCGTTTGCAGTGCGGTTCGTCTTCGGGTTGTTCAAACCCGGAAAACCCGTTCTGGGCGGCGTGCTGTCCGGCGAAATTGAAGCAGTGGGCAAAAATGTACAGAAATTCAAAGCAGGCGACCAGGTTTTCGGTTCTTCCTATCCGCATTTCGGTGCTTACGCCGAATACATTTGTATGCCTGAAACCGGTAAATTGGCGATAAAACCGGAAAACATCAGTCATGAGGAAGCCGCTGCCCTGCCTTTTGGCGGCATGACCGCCTTGTATTTTCTCAGGAAAGCCAACATCCAGCCGGGGCAAAAAGTGCTGATCTACGGGGCTTCCGGGGCGGTGGGCACGGCGGCGGTGCAAATTGCCAAATATTTCGGGGCAGAAGTCACGGGCGTTTGCAGCACTGCGAATATGGAAATGGTGCAATCCCTCGGCGCAGACAAAGTGATTGATTACACCAAAACCGATTTTTCGAAAGAAGGTGGGCAGTACGATGTCGTTTTTGAAACGGTGAACAAAGCCCCGTTTTCGTCGTGCGTCGCTGCGCTCAGGGAAAATGGAACACTGATCCTGGGATCCGCAGTGCTCTCCGGGATGCTCCGGGGCTTGTGGACATCCATGACGAGCAGCAAAAAAGTGATTTCGGGCGTGGTTACAGAAACGGTGGAGGCGGTCGATTTTTTACAAAAAATGGCGAAGGAAGGCAAACTGAAAGCGGCTATTGACAAAAAATTTACTTTGGAACAAATTGCCGGGGCGCATGAGTATGTGGACAAAGGGCATAAAAAGGGCAACGTTGTCGTTTGTTTATGAAAACGGCTATCGGCACAATATTATTTAAAAAGTGCCTGTTTCCCGTCCGTTCCCGCACACCCCATCGTCCGAAACCGTACAAACAGTCACCATTTTTCTTTCCTAAAAATCTGGCAATCAGGCGCTCATTATTTCGGCACGAGGTATGAGGTATCATTCACGTTTCCACTTCAACTTCCACAACCTTGGTTTCAGCGCCTTGTAAAAATCCCGGTTACAATCATTCTTGACATCAGCAACCCAGGGGGATTTTTACAAGGCGCTGAAACGAAGGTTTATACCTCTTATGCTGTACAATTATCTGAAAATCGCCCTCCGCAACCTCCTCAAATACAAGGGATACAGCGCCATCAACATGCTCGGCTTAGCGGTCGGTATCGCCTGTTGCTTAGTCATCATGCTCTTTGTGGCCGGCGAACTCGGTCACGACCACTTTTGGGCCAACGGCGAACGTATCTACCGCATGGCGCTCCTGCGGAAATACCCCGACCGGCAAACGGGTTACGCCATCATTCCGCCCAGTTACGCCGCTTCGGTAAAAAAGGATTTTCCCGAAGTGGAAGAGGCGGTGCGCTTATCCAAATTCAACCCCGGCGGCACCATTCAGGTGAAATGGGAAGACCGCGTGTTTGAAGAAAAAGATTTTTACGGCGCGGATTCCACCTTTTTCAAAGTTTTCCAGGTGCCGATGGTAAAAGGCGATGCCGCCACCTGTCTCCAGCAGCCCAAATCGCTCGTGATGACCGAAAGCACGGCACGCCGTTATTTCGGCAGCGCGGAGGCAGCTGTCGGCAAAACGGTGACCCTGCTTGGCAACCAGCCGGAGCCGATGAACGTCACCGCCGTATGCGCCGATCTGCCTGAAAATGTGCATTTTAATTTCGATTTGCTCGCCACCACCGCCGGCGTCCGGTTCTGGGAACAAACCAACCACATCAATTTTGCGGCCTGCACGTACCTGCTGTTGCGCCCCGGCGCCGACTGGAAGGCATTGGAAGCCAAATTGCCCGGTTTGGTGGAGCGATACGCCGCCGGCGAGGTGCAGCGCAGTTTCGGCGTGGATTACGACCAATACGTGAAAGCGGGCAACGGCTGGCATTATTTCCTGCAGCCTCTTCGCGACATCTACCTGCATTCCAAATTGGAAGCGGAACTCAAACCCACCGGCAGCATGACGCTGGTGACGATTTTTTCCGTTATCGCCGCTTTTATCCTGCTCATCGCTTGTATTAATTTTGTCAACCTCGCCACCGCCCGCAGCGCCGAGCGCGCCCGCGAGGTGGGTATCCGCAAAGCGCTCGGCAGCGAGCGGCTGCAACTGGCCGGGCAATTTTTAACCGAGGCTGTGGTGCTGAGCCTCCTCTCGGCGGTACTCGCCGTCGGATTGGTGGCACTGTTGCTACCCGTGTTCAATACCATTGCAGACAAACAGATTACCTTACGAGACTTCTTCACAGGCTGGGGCATGGCGGCATTGCCCGTATTTGCCATAGGAGTGGGCCTCCTGGCGGGAAGTTACCCGGCGGGCGTGTTGTCGGGATTCAGGCCGGTCGAGGTGCTGAAAGGCAAATTTTCTTCCACCGGGCGGGGCTTGCAATTGCGCAACGGATTGGTGGTGTTCCAATTCGCGATCTCCGTCATCCTGATGATCAGCACCTTGATCGTACTGAGCCAGTTGAATTTTATTTTTGAAAAACAACTGGGCTTCGACAAAGAGCACGTCGTCAATCTGCAGAACACCTTCGCGTTGGGCCCGAAGACCGAAGCCTTCAAGCAGGAACTGGAAAAAATCCCCGGCGTGGAAGGTGTGGGCGGCGCGAGCGAAACGCCCGGCGGGCAGCAGTATTTCGGCGTTTCGTTCAAAGTTCCGGGCAGCGCCGAAACCGTCACCGGGCGCGGCCTGATCGTGGACGACCGCTTCGTCGGCGCCATGCGCATGGAACTGCTGACGGGGCGCAGTTTTTCCAAAGATTTTAACGACTCGCTCTCCGTGGTGCTCAACGAAAAAGCCGCTCGCGACCTCGGCCTGACCGACCCGGAGCGCGCGCTTGGTCAGCGCATCACCATGACCGGCAGTTTTTTCGATCCGGAAGACCGCGACGTGGAGTTCACCGTCGCGGGTGTGGTACGCGATTTTCATTTTCAAAGCCTGCACGAACCCATCGTGCCGCTGTTTATGCTGTACCACCAGGTCAGCCAGCGCAGGGATGGCGCATTGGCTGTCCGGGTGCAACCCGCTCATTTCCAGTCGTTTATTCAAGCAGCCTCGGCCAAATGGAAAGAACTGATGCCCGATCAGCCCTTCCGCTATACTTTTCTGGACGCCGATCTGGCTGCGCTTTACAACGACGAACAGCGGGCGAAGAGGTTGTTCGTGCTGTTCGCGGGGCTGGCAATTTTTATCGCCTGTATCGGTTTGCTGGGGTTGGCGGCCTACCTCACGCGGCAGCGCACGAAGGAGATCGGTATCCGCAAAGTACTCGGCGCGAGCGTGTCCGGCATCACCGGATTGCTGGCAAAAGATTTTTTGAAACTCGTCGTCGTTGCGATTCTGATCGCGTCGCCCATAGCGTACTGGGCGATGAACAGGTGGCTCGCCGATTTCGCCTACCGCATCGAGATTCAATGGTGGGTGTTCGCTGTGGCAGGAGCAGCCGCCGTAACAGTGGCGTTTCTGACGGTAGGCTTCGAGAGCGTGCGGGCTGCACTGGCAAATCCTGTTAAATCACTGCGAACAGAGTGAGGTGTGATTTAATCCCGTCTTTACATGCGAATCAGGGGCAAACAAGCATAAGGCTTCCCGCAGATTTTGCACTCAATCTGCGAAAATCTGCCGGAAATGACTCCACGTTTGATTTGCACTCAATCTGCGAAAATCTGCGGGAAATGACCCCACGTTTGATTTGCGCTTAATCTGCGAAAATCTGCGCAATTTTTTCTGCGAAAATCTGCGGGAAATGACTCCACGTTTGATTTGCACTCAATCTGCGGGAAATGACTCCACGTTTGATTTGCACTCAATCTGCGGGAAATGACTCCACGTTTGATTTGCACTCAATCTGCGGGAAATGACCCCACATTTGATTTTGACCTCTATCTGCGTGAAATGGCTCTACGTTATGTTACATGCAAATATATTACTGCTTTTGCTCGGAGGCTCGCAGGGTCTGCTGCTGTGCATTTTATTGCTGCGCAAAAAGGCGTACCGGAAAGGCTACGGATTTTTAGTACTCTACCTGGTCGTTATGATAGCCCAGGTCGTGTTCAAAGTAGCGGACAAATACTGGCTGATGCAACATGCGCCTTTCACTTACAATGCCAGTTATTACTTTCCTTTTTTGTACGGCCCGCTCGCCTGGTTCTTTGCCCGGAGTTTTATTGCCCGGAAAGAGCAATTTGCATTCCGGGACGGCTTGCATTTTTTGCCTTTTCTGCTCAGTTGCATCATATACGTCACAGAGGGTGCATATGCATCCTTCCGGTTGCTGTACCTGCTCTTTGGCGGTTGGAGTGGCATGTTCGTTCAGTTGGCGCTGTTGGGATGGTATCACTATCGCGCCATGAAGTTGTGTGGGACTGCCGGCGCCGAAGTTGCGGGCAGAAGGTTGCAGTGGCTCCGGCGGTTTATTCTCCATTCGTGGTGGATTTGCAGCGTCATCACCTGCCTCATCGTGCTGATATACACAACCTATCCCCAATGGATGCAATTGCGTTTCGGTTTCGTGCTGCTGACGGTTTTTATTTACTGGGTAAGCTATTGCGCCATCGCCCAGCCGCAGCTGTTCATGCTGGCATCCGCTTACTATAACGGGGAAGACGTGCCTTCCCAAGCCCTGATGCGACCCGAAAGAAAATACGTCAATTCTCCGCTGAAAGAACCCGAAGCCACGCGCATCGTCGGATCGTTGCAGGCACTGATGCAGGAAAAAAGGATCTATACCGATCCGGAACTGACCATTGAAAAACTGACTGCCCACTTAAAAACCAACCGGCACACCCTTTCGCAGGTGCTGAACGAACGCATGGGGCTTTCTTTTTTCGACTACATCAACGGTTTGCGGGTAGAAGAAGCAAAACGGCTGCTGAAAAACGCCGCCCGCCAACACCACAAAATTGCCGCCGTCGCCCACGACGCCGGCTTCAACTCGCTTTCGGTGTTCAACGACGTTTTTAAAAAACTGACGGGACAGACCCCTTCCGAATTCCGAAGGGCGGCGCAAAACAACGTTCCGGTTCTCCGGGAATGATCCCGGATCGGTCGGATCGGTAGAAAGTGTTTCTGCAAGCGTCCATTTTCGCAAAAAAATTTTTGCCGCTATGAAAAATATATTCTACTGCCTCGCTTTGCTTGCCGTTCAGGCAACTGCGCAAAACTCCAATCCACCCTCCCCGATAGATGGCTTGCAATACGGCGTCGTGCTGGAACACCCCGGCATGAAAGATGTCGTCGTCATGACGGACGTCCTTTTTCTGGACGATGCCAGGGGCAAACTGCACATGGACGTGTATCTGCCCCCCGGATTGCAAAAACAGGAAAAACGCCCTGCCGTCGTTTTTCTGAACGGCATTGGCGACGAGGAAGGCGAAAAAAAAGTGAAAAGTTGGGGCATCTACTCCTCCTGGCCCCGCCTGATGGCTGCCAACGGCTATGTCGGCATTTCGATGGAATGCGACGGCGACCGCATCCAGGAATCCCTGCGGGGCATTTTTGATTTTCTCACCCAAAGCGGCGGCCAGTACCACGTGGACGCCGGTAAATTGGGCGTCTATGCCGCCTCGGCAAACGTAAGGGAATCCATGACTTACCTGATGGGAGAACACGCCTGCAAAGGCATCCGGGCCGCTGTGCTCTACTACGGCTGGCCTCCGGCCGGCCCTTACCGGAAAGACCTGCCCGTGCTGGCGGTCATTGCCGAAAGCGACGCCCGCCCCGGCGTTTACGACAACCTCTGGAAGGATGTGCTCGCCAACCACGCGCCCTGGACGGTCAAAATGGCGTCGGGACTGCCGCACGCTTTCGATGCTTTTTCCGACAACGACGAATCCCGGCGGGTTGTCATGGAAACCATTTCCTTCTGGAAAAACCACCTCGACCCCGTTCCGGCGCCTTCCTGGAAGCCTTCCAAAGGACGGGAAGTGCTCGCCCTCCTGTACGCCAACGATCAGAAAAAGGCGCTGCCCGCATTAAAAGCGATGGCTGAAGAATACCCTGCGGATGTCCAGGTCCTTTCCACTTACGCCAATCAATTGACCCGCGCCAACCAGCCTGCGGAAGCCGAAGCGGTGTACAAAAAGTTGCTGACCGCAGCGCCTCAGAATATTCCCGCAATGGTGAACCTCATCGCCGTGCTGTATCAACTGAACAAAAACGCCGAAGCGGAGAAGTACCTGTCCACGGCGCTCGGTTCCGGGAAAATGAACGCCAATGCCTATTCCAGGCTGGGGTACACTTGTTTGATCGTCGGAAAAGATGCCGAAGCGGCAAAATTTTATGAAACAGCCGTATCCATGAGACCCGGCGGCGTGGATTATTACAACCTCGGCTGCGCCTATTCGAAAAGCAACAACCCGGACAAAGCGTTCGCTGCGCTCGAAAAAGCCATCGAACACGGGTATCACGCGAGGGGGCAGTTTGAAAACGACCCCGACCTGTTGCCCCTGAAGTCGGACAGCCGGTTCAAGGCCCTGCTGGAAAAAACGAAGTGACATATTTTGGGACAGCACTGACGGCATCGGGATACCGAGCGACGGCTAAGTACAGGCCATTCTTATCCACCGTGTCATGCTGAGCGCAGCGAAGCATCTGCTTAAGCACAACTGATATTCAGCAGCGAATAAGGAAAGCGCCTTGCGTGCTACGGCCCCTTGTCCGGGCGTGGCATTTCAAGCGCCTGAGCCACTCACTAAAACCGAAACGTCGATCACCTGACAGAAATACACTTTTTGGGCTATACGCTTGGCATTTACGATTTAGCCTTCTATTTTTGGGCGCAGTAAAATGATTACCGAATGAATCCCTGCGCTTCATAACTGAATAGTACCGCTCCTGCTCCCGTTGATCGATGGGGGTAGGGGCGGTGTGGCGTATAGAGGTAAGATGTCTGCAATACTGACTACGAATTTGTGGTCAAAATTGCGGGTAACGATAGTTCGTGGCAACTGAAAAATATAAAGAGATAGCAAAAAAATGAAATGAGCGCATAACAAAAATATGGGTCAGCGTTTTGCCAATTCTGACGAATATGTTTTTTAAAACTAGCATCAATTTTTAAAATCTATGAATGGAATATTAGTGGCGTTTTTTTTATGGGGCTTTTTTTGGATGCCAATTTCAATAGGATTTCTTATTGGGGTGATAGACTTTTTCAACATCAAAGGTAATTCTGCAATTGATAGTATTGGTGTCATTTTTATTATTTTGTTTCCGATAATTGCTTCATTCAAGACAGCAGAGGTATTGGAAAGACATAATAGCGGAACGGCTACAGTAAGCGATAAAAAAAATATCAAAACTGTTAAAAGGTTTGCATTAAGTTGGGTGTTTTGTTTAGTGGGAATAAATTTGATAACAAGTTTTATCGGCAAACAACCAAGTTTAAATGAACAGGCAAGTTTATATTTTGGCCTTCCAACCTTAATGTCTATTTTTATTTCCATATTAATTCCGCTTTTGAATGAAATATTTGTAGACTTTTTTGGCTCTAATAACCCTAAACCTAAAAAATCCCTTTCTTCAAACACCAATTCATTTTCATTCAAAATTTGGTTTTTGAATAAAATAATTGCCCCTATCATCACAGCAATTGTTTTAGGGGTTGTTACCTATTTTATCACAGGACATTATGAGACTGGGGGAGGACTTGCATTAATTAGCGTAACAGTTAGTTTTTTGACCAGCGAATCATAGTGGCAAAGCAATAATATACCATGCGAAAAAACCGGACGACAAGACAGCGGGTGCAGGAAGGCAAATGAAATAAAATAAAATGCCACGAACAACGGCTTGCTGTCCATGCCGCCGAACAGCCTGCCCGCAAAACCCAACGCACGGCGGCACGGCAGCAAGCCAACCGTTCGCTGAAATGAAAAAACAGTCAACTGCTGAAAATCCGGTAAAAACCCTTACTTTTGAAAAGCAAACATCAAGATGATATGCGTATAACAATCGAAGCAATTGATATTCAGGAAGTTGAAAAAATCATTTTCCTGTTAAAAAGCCTGAATATTAAAAATATTGAGGTAATCCCCGGTCCGTCGGGGCAGGTACCTTCGATCACAAAAGGAGACAAGAAGGTTGACCCGCGTGCGCTTTTCGGGATTTGGAAAGATAGCCCGAGAAGTATTGAAGCGATCAGGGCAGCAAATTGGAAACGAGATTGGAATGCTTAACCTATGGTTCTGTGCGATACCAATATCTTTATCAGCGCCTTCAATGGTCGACAGGACGCAATTGATCAATTGAATGAGATTGGTCTAGATCAAATTGCTCTGTCTGCCATCACGGTCATGGAACTGATCCAAGGAATGGGCAATAAAAATGAACTGGCCCAAATGAAAAAGCGCATTAAGTTTTATGATGTCGTTCAGATCGACAGCGCTATCTCTGTCAAAGCAATTGAACTAATTGAATCCTACCGGCTGAGCCATGGGCTCCAAATCCCCGATGCGATTATTGCAGCCACGTCTATTGTATACTGAATTCCACTACATACCTATAACTTAAAGGATTTCGATTTTATCCCGGAGGTAACGCTTTTTAGCAATAAATAATTTCCGCCTTGCTTGGTGTTGTCACCAAGCAAACGTATCCACCGGCATATGCCCGACTTTCTATCTTTGTCGTCCAGTCATGCAACCGTCCTCATGTACCCCGGTAATCTGCAACAGCGATACACCGACCTTTACTTCACTACCGCCACGGTGAGGGACTGGAAACACTTGCTCCGTCCGGACAAATAAGCGCATCATCACTGATTCGTTGGATTACCTGGTTCGTGAAAAGGCGGTGTGCGTTTACGCATTTGTCATCATGCCCAATCATTTTCATTTGGTCTGGCAGGTGATTGGGGATCAGATACTTTCGCGCATCCAACTGCGTATGATGAAGTTTGTCGCCCAACAAATCAAATTCGACCTGGTGGACCATCATCCCATAGTGCTGGAGCATTTCAAGGTCGAACGCAATGACCGCGACTACCAATTTTTCAAAGAACGCCCTTTGTCCGTACCGCTGTTCACCGATGAGGTAGTGTTACAAAAGATAGACTACATCCATCGCAATCCTGTCCAGCCCAAATGGCAGTTGGCCGCTTCGCCGGAGGAGTATTTCTGGTCTTCTGCGGCTTTTTATCTCTCCGCGAATCTGAGTTGGCCCTTTCTGACGCATTTTTGGTACGGCGAGGATTGGCCGCCGCCCATGTAAAGCCTGGCCGCCCGGGGTACGTCTGCTTGGTGACAACACCAAGCAGGGCGGAATGCCACCCTCCCCCCGTCCGCTCCCGCACACCCCACCGTCCGATACCGAACACGTCCCCGCATCTTTTTCTTTTTTAAAAGTATGATAATCAGCAGTTAATCATTTCGGCACGGGGTGTGGGGTACAGGCAGTGCCGGCAGCAGGCCGGTGTTGCGGTTATGATCCAAAATCACTTCAAGATTGCCTGGCGCAACTTCCATCGCCAGCCGTTTTTTGCCGGTATTAACATCGCCGGGCTGTCTGTGGGGTTGGCGTCGTGCTGGCTCATCGGTTTGTATTTTTTTCACGAGAAAAGTTTCGACCGCTTTTTGCCCGACGCCGATCGCATCTGCACTGTCGCGCTCGACCTGAAAATGCAGCACGAGGAGGGCCGCACGACCAACACTCCCCCTCCGCTCGGCCCCCGCCTGGCGGCAGATTTCCCGGAAATCGAACTTGCGGCGCGCACCTTTTACCTTCAGGAAACCACCGTCCGCCGCGAGCAGGCGGGTCATGCGCCGGTCGTTTTTACAGAAAGCGCGGCCTACGCCGCCGACACTTCCTTCCTCGAACTGTTCGGCTTCCCGATGGCCGAAGGCGACGCGGCCACGGCGCTCGACCAGCCCGGCAGTCTCGTGTTGAGCGAGCGCGCGGCAGCCGTGTATTTTGGCAAAACCGCTCCCATCGGACAGTCGCTTTTTGTCAACGACCGCTTGTTCACCGTCACGGGTGTGGCCAAAAAATTGCCCTCCAATTCGACCGTGCAGTTCGATTTTTTGCTGCCGATGGCCGATTTCAAAGTCGTTGACCGCTTTTCGTGGAGCTGGATCTGGCTGCAGGTGGACACCTGGGTGCGGCTGCGTCAGCGGCCGACCGCGGAAAGCCTGGCCGCGCTCGAGGCCAAATTCCCCGGTATGGTACACCGCTACGCACCCGCCGCTTTTGAGCGCGTCGGCCAGAATTTTGAGGAGCAAATACGGCGCGGCGACCGTTACAATGTGCAATTGCTGCCCCTGCCGACGCTGCACCTCGGTCAGGCCGGACTCGGTTCGCGGCTGTCCACACTCGGCGACGGGGCGCAGGTGCGGATGTTCGGCATCGTCGGTCTGCTGATCCTGGTGCTGGCCTGCGTCAATTTTATGAACCTTTCTACGGCCCGTTCCACTTTGCGCGCCCGCGAGGTGGGCGTGCGCAAGGCGCTGGGGTCGCAGCGCGGCGCCTTAGTCGGGCAGTTTTTGGTCGAGGCCCTCTTGTTCAGCACGGTGGGGATGAGCCTGGCTGCAGTGTTGGCCGGGGCGGTGTTGCCCTTGTTCAACAACCTTACCGGTCTCGATCTGACGTTTTCAGACCTTTTTTCTCCAAAAAACCTCGCATTGGCGGCCGTGCTGACTTTGCTTGCGGGTTTGCTCGGCGGACTGTACCCGGCGTTTCTCTTGTCTAAATTCCGCCCGATTCAGACCCTCAAGGGGAATCTTTCTCCTTTGCCGGGAGGGCATGGGAGTGCTTTTCGGAGCGGTTTGGTGGTGTTCCAGTTCTCCGTTTCCATTGCATTGATGCTTGGCTCCTGGGTCGTGCTGCGACAACTGGAGTTTGCGCGGGATAACTCGCCCGGTCTCCGGCGGGAAAATGTGCTCGTGTTGCCCGTGCACCAAAACCTGCGCGACCCTTCGAAATTAGAGGCTTTTCGCCAGCAAATCGCCCAACTGCCGGAAGTGGTGGAGGCCTCGCACTCGGTCTTTTTGCCTTCGCAGGGCAGTTTCGGCGATTTTTACGAACCGGAACAGGGCGACCAGCAAAACCCAGTGCCGCAAAACCTGCCGCTCTCTTCTTTCCTGAGCGACACGCGTTTTGTGCCGGTGCTGGGTCTCGACATCGTCGCGGGGCGCAATTTTCAGGACGACCACTCGCTGGCCGATTCCATCTCGGTGATCCTGAACGAGGCCGCCGTGCGCGCCATCGGCTGGGAAAACCCGGTGGGTAAATGGCTGCGCTACCCCGGCAATGCCAACCAGCGCTTCCAGGTGGTGGGGGTGATGCGCGATTTTCATCTCGGCTCGGTGCGCGGACCGATAGAACCGGCTGCCGTTTTCCACGAATCCTCGAAAACATACCGCGTGTGGGCGTCATACCTCGTGGCGCGTCTGCGGCCGGGTACGGAGCGGTCGGCGGTCGAAAAAACGTCGGCGCTCTGGGCTGCTGCCATACCCAACGCGCCTTTCAACTACGACTTTCTGGACGCCTCTTTCGCCCGGCTCTACCGAGCGGAAGCACAGATGGGGTCGGTGCTGGGCGTATTCACCGCGCTGGCGTTGTTCATCGGGTGTCTGGGTTTGTTCGCATTGGCGGCGTTCACGGCGGAGCGGCGCACGAAAGAGATCGGCATCCGCAAAGTGCTGGGCGCGAGCATAACGAGTGTCGCCAATCTTTTAGTGGGCGATTTCCTGAAACTGGTCGTTGGGTCGTGTGTCATTGCATTTCCGGTCGCTTTCTATTTCATGAACAAGTGGCTCGTCGATTATGCCTACCGCATTGATATTCAGTGGTGGATGTTTGCGGCGGCGGGAGCGGCGGCAGTGACGGTGGCGTGCCTGACGGTGGGTTTTCAGAGCGTGAAAGCGGCCCTGGCGAATCCTGTCACGTCATTGCGCAGCGAATGATGTGACCCCGTCTTTAGCGGGATAAGCAAGCCCCTTCCTGTTTTTAGAAATCAAAATTCGTAAAAACTTAGGCAGGGGCAGCGCCCCGAAAAATTTGTAGCAGAAAGACCGATATTATTTCGTGGAGGGGCAGCGCCCCGTAACATATTCCGGGGCGCTGCCCCTCCACGGTGATTTTGTGCATAAATCACTACAAATCTTTCGGGGCGCTGCCCCTGCCTAAGTTTTTACCAAAATTCAAGGTTGTGATAAAAAATTATCTAAAAACCGCTCTGCGTAGCCTGTCCAGGAATCGCTTGTTTACCCTGCTCAATATTTCGGGTCTGAGCGTGGGCTTAGGGGCCATGATGATCATATCGCTTTGGATAGTGGATGAAATGGGATACAATACCTACAATCGCAACTATAACAAGCTGGGACTGCTCCACAAGCATCTGTCATACAATGGCAATATCAACACTACAGAATCCAACCCCATCCCCCTGGCAGTCGCGCTTCGAACCGAATACGGGCAGTATTTCGATGAAGTGGTAGTGTCATCGTTCGGGGCGGAGCGCACACTGCGGTACAACGAAAATTCGGTGATCAAAAGAGGGTATTTTATGGAAAAGGGGGGCGATGAAATACTCGATCTGCAGATCGTAAAAGGCTCGCCGGCGTTCCCGCTCGATCCCACGTCTATATTGCTCAATGAAAAAACGGCGTCCGCCTTGTTCGGCTCAGAAGACCCCATTGATAAAATTCTTACAATTAACAATAAGATCAGCCTGAAAGTGGCGGGGATATATAAAAATATTCCTTCCAATTCCACCTTCCGTAACGTATCGTTTTATGCCGATTTCGAGGCTTTTGCCAATATGGAAGATTGGGTGAGGGAGTCAAAACCGCTGTGGGGTGAAAGCTCTTTTCCCATTTATGTCAAGTTGGCACAAAATACTGATTTTGAAACCGTTTCGGGAGCAATCGCGGAAACCCTGCGACCACACACAGATGATAAATCGCAGCCCGTTCTGTTCGTCCATCCGATGCCGGAATGGCGGTTTTATCCTGATTTTAAAAACGGGCTACCGGTGGCTACAGGCCTCAACAATCTGATCATTTTTGGCAGTATCGGTATCCTGATCCTGCTTCTGGCCATCATCAATTTCGTGAATCTGGTAACGGCGCGCGCCAGCATCAAAGCGAAAGAAATAGGCGTTCGCAAGGCGATCGGCTCCGGGCGCAAGGGCATTCTGCAGATGGTGTATGCCGAGGTCGCTTTATTGGTGTTCGGGGCAGGATTGCTGGGCTTGCTTTTGGCCCAAAGCTGCCTCGGCTGGTTCAACAAAATCACTTTAAAAAACCTCGCTATCACTTATTCAGACCCTTCATCCATTGCTATTTCTCTTTCCTTGTTGGCTGTGGTTATTGTATTGGCGGGGATTTACCCGGCCGTTTATTTGTCGGCGTTCAGCCCGGTAAAGATCCTGAAAGGGTTTAAAACCGGTTCGTCGAAAGAGGTCTTGCTGAGAAAATCGCTGGTGGTTTTTCAGTTTGCGATTTCCGTCACGCTGATAATTGCCATGCTGGGCGTCAATCAACAGATTGTGCATACCATGAACCGGCCGATGGGCTACGACACGAACCGCCTGATCCAGATACAGAAATCCACCCCCGATCTCCAGGGGCATTTTTGGGCCATGCGCGAGCAATTGCTGGCATCGGGCGGTGTGGAAGATATGGCGGAAATGAACACCCCCCTTGCCGAAAACTGGCACAGCCAGTCCGGTATCAGCTGGCGCGGAAAACCGGAAAATAGTTCGGAAAGTTTTGGATACGTGGCTGTTACGCCCGAATTTGGCAAGACCGTCAACTGGAAAATCGTCGAAGGCAGGGATTTCGGCAGAAAATTCAAAACGGATACTTCTGCCGTGATTCTCAACCAATCCGCCGCAAAACTGATCGGTTTCCAAAACCCGCTTGAAGAGTACATCGAATTCGATAGCCAGCGCTATACAATTATTGGTATCGCGGAAGATATCGTCTTCGATTCGCCCTTTGAAAAGGCTAAACCCGCTGTGTTCTTTATGCGAGTTGCCAACGCCCCTTTTATCACTTTGCGACTGGCAGAAAACCTGTCGGTAACCGAGGCCATCAACCGGATTGAAAAAGTGATGAAAAGCTTCGATGCCAATGCCAGGCTGAATATAAAGTTTGCCGACGCCGAACTGGAATCGAAGTTCAGGCGGGAGAAAATGGTACTGGAAATGATCAGCGTTTTCACCGCAATCGCGATATTCATTTGCTGCCTGGGCTTATTCGGTCTGGTAACATTCATGGCAGATCAGCGTACGAAGGAAATCGGCATCCGCAAGGTGTTCGGCGCGTCGGTCGCGGGCATCACAGGCTTGCTGGCGAAGGAATTCCTGAAACTCGTCATCGCATCGTTCGTCATCGCCTTTCCGGCAGCCTACTATTTCATGGAGCAATGGCTCTCGGATTTCGCCTATCGCATTGACATTCAATGGTGGATTTTCGTAGCGGCGGGTTTAGCCGCCGTAATGGTGGCGTTTTTGACGGTGGGGTTTCAGAGTGTGAGAGCGGCGCTGGAAAATCCGGTCAAGTCTTTGCGAAGCGAATGATTTAATCCCGGCTTCAGCGTCGTTACATTGCATGGGAAGGTGCGGCAAACGTCTATTGTATCGGCATGAATAATCTTCGGTTGAGTGATTTTTTATATCTTGCTCCGCAAAATATCATCATTTCAACCGCTTCATTTATGGCAAAAGAAGACATTGCTCCCTACCAGCGCAACCTCGCGCTCAAACAGGAATTCAAATTCCTGGGACTGGACTTGGCCGAAGTCATGGAATTCAGCCCCTTCGATTTGGATTTGGAAAACCGGCGCCTGGAAAACCTGCTCGATTTCGTCCACCGATACCGCCAACATGGCAGCAGGGAAGCCATGGAAGTTATCGAAGGCGCATTTTTGTTTCCGCCCATTTTTCCGGGCATTGAACCCGACAACGACTGGTATCGCTTCGAGTTGTGGCTGCAGGGCCAGCCTACACGCATGACGCTGGCGGAGCAGTTGCCCAAAACTTTCGTCCTGAAAAAACCGGAGGAATTGGGCGAGGGGGAAATCGGCGCGGCGCTCGAAGAGTTGGAAGAGGCTCTTTACAAAGCGGGCTATAGCATCAGCCTCAATGAGGGCATCCCTGACCGCCTTGTTTATGAATATCTGGTAGAAAGTTTGGGTGAAGTCTTTGAATTGGATCTCGGCGGTGGCTGGCATTTAGACGGGTGTAGTGGTTATTGTCCGGGCTGTTTTCAGCGCCCCTGGTGTGATACAGGGGAAAGTTCTTGCTGGACGGAGGACGAAGAAGCCGGTAAAATGAGCCTGATCGAGGCGCTGAACCCTTATGTGTCCGCCAGCCCGCGCTCGCTGGAAATTTTGCAGCGGTTGCAGGCGGAAAAAGATGCGCAGATGGAAAAGTTCATGGCCGAACATCGTGATTCAGAGTTTGGGGAACCGGAGGGAGATGATGAGCGGAAGGCGCGGATGAATTGAGGGGTGTTTGCAGGTCAGATCAGGATCGTAACCCACGTTACCGTAACCGGCATTACGAAAAAACGACTACCTTTGCCGCATGAAATTCATCAACCGGGAAAAAGAACTGCACTTGTTGGCCAGGATTTCGCAAGCCAGCAAGGAGACCTCGAAAATGACCGTTGTGGTCGGCAGGAGAAGGATTGGGAAGACCCGCCTCATCTCCGAAAGCCAAAAAGGGACCCGCTACCTCTATTTTTTTGTCGCCAGAAAAGAAGAAAGGCTGTTGTGCGAAGAATTTGTCGGGCAAATCAAAGAGACGCTTGGTATCAATGTATTCGGCGAACTGAGCCGCTTTCAGGAGGTTTTCGGCCTGCTGATGGACTATGCGGAAAAACAGCCGCTCACACTTGTAATAGACGAATTCCAGGAATTTTCCCGCATCAATCCGGCAGTTTTCAGCGAAATACAGCACACATGGGACAGAAAAAAAGACCGGACCCGGATGCACCTTGTTTTGTGCGGCTCCATTCATTCGATGATGAAAAAAATCTTCGAGGACAGCCGGGAGCCGCTCTTTGGCCGCGCCGACGAACGCTTGTATATCAAACCCTTTTCTGTGATATCCCTGAAACAGGTGCTTGATGATTACCAGCCTGACTACACCCCCGAAGACCTGCTCGCATTTTATATGCTGACAGGTGGAGTGCCCAAATACGTCGAATTGTTCGTGGACAAAAATGCGCTCAATACCGATGCCATGCTCGACGAAATCCTGCACGACAATTCCCTTTTTCTAGATGAAGGGAAAAATGTATTGATAGAGGAATTTGGTAAGGAATACACGACCTATTTTTCTATCCTGTCTCTATTGGCATCTTCCAAAACTTCCCGCGGCGAGATTGAAAGTATCCTGCAAAAGGACATCGGCGGTTATTTGAACCGCCTGGAATCGGAATACCAGATCATACGGAAGGTGCAACCCATTTTCGCCAAACCGGGCGGGAAGTCAGTCAAATACGAGATTGAAGACAATTTCCTGCATTTCTGGTTCCGTTTCCTCTACAAAAACAAGGGGGCGGTGGAAATTGGAAATTTTGCTTACCTCAAAACGCTTATCAAACGGGATTGGCCCACTTATAGCGGCCGTTTTCTGGAAAAATATTTTACCGAAAAACTAGCCCTGTCGGGCGAATGGTCTGACATCGGCAGTTACTGGGAAAGCGGTTTCAAAAATCAGATTGACATCGCAGCGGTCAACCATTTGGAAAAAAAGGTCCTTTTTGTGGAAGTCAAACGCAACGAGAACCAGTATTCGGAAGCGCTCCTGAGAAGCAAAACCCACGACCTGCTACGGCAATTGGGCGGGTATAAGGTGGAGTACCGGTGCTTGTCGTTGAAGGATATGTAAAGCATGGTCATTTCTTCCACCGGTCGGCCAGCGGGTCGTAGTCAATAATGAACCATTCGTGATAAAACGCAGCGACGTAAAAAACTTCACCAGGGAAGCGATTGCATATTGCGACAAAACCCGCATCGAACGCATCTTCGCCGTAGGTCGTATCTTTCAGATAAACAACCATTTGGATTTCGTCCTGACTCAGAAAATGATGCAGGATAGTGATGTTTGAGTGGTGTTCGGCGCTCACGGGGAGCAACACCGCATGGCCGCCGATGTCTATGAACTCGGCATCGCTCGGCGGCTCCCATGCTGCTCCCATGCTTTTATCTCGTTCATTGCGGGCTATGACTTCCGGGTCCTGGCTGTTGAGTTCCGATTCCCAGGTTTCGGGCCCTTCGTGTTTTTCCACGATGCGGTCATAGCGCATTTTTTTGATGGCGGCGAGGGTGGCGGGGGGTAGGTTGGCGATGAGTATGGGTATAGAAAGGGAGAATAAAACAGTTTTAGCAAAATCTTGCCATTCATTGAAGGCATCCAAGTCTTGGTATTAGATGATTTTATAGATTTCTTTTTCGTAAATTTCCTGACTTTACTCCGGTTGGAAAAGAGTAAAAATTAAAAATCACGAATCTCCATGAAATGAGGAAAATACCGATAAAACGAATGGTAAGCCTGCCTCATATTTTCAGGGATAAACTGAATTTGTTTCGTTTTCAAAAACATCTTCAGACCATTTGGTAAGTATTGGTTCATCAGGTCAACTTCCCGATTAGTGACTACCGGAGAAAAAATGTTGTACGCTTCTTCTCCCGTCTTGATAAAGGACATCTTTGCCACAGGCTTGGATTTCATACTCTGCATTTTTGAGTTGTCTAAAAACAAGCCACCAAAAGTGTACATAGCAGCATTGTCCTTGTAGCAGATGTTAAACAGTTGAAGAAACCTCATTTTTTGGTCGTTACGTTTTACCCCGTTCAATGCCTGAAGTTTTGACTCAATGCAATTTGCAAACATTTCCCGAAGCAATCCAGGCACATTAGCTTTAGTAAAATCTTTTTCTTCTAAATCAAAAGGTGCATACTCACCAAATAGCTTTTTGAATTCTTCAATTTTGACTCGGTCTTGTGTTTGCCCATTTTCATCCTTGAACTTCTCCCAAAAACTTGGTAAAGTTCCATTGCAGGTCAAAATGAGGAATGAGATGGTCTAATTTTTCCGCACACAAAACTCTCTTAAATTTGTGTCAAGATGGAAAAACAAACGAACATCAAAACAGGACGTCGGAAGTACGATGAAGGCTTCAAAACCGAAGCGTTACGAATGGTCAATGGCGGTCGGAGTGTGCCGGATGTTGCCCGATCGTTAGGTATCAGCGAAAACCTGTTGTACAAATGGCGCGCAGAACAAAAATCTTCGTATTCGCCGGAAGAATCCAGTCGTGACGCCGAAATGGAACAACTGCGCAAGCAATTACGGCAGGTTGAAATGGAGCGGGACATTTTAAAAAAAGCCTTGGCTATCTTCGGACGGACGACATGACGCTGCTGTATAAGGTCATCCAGGTACTATCGAGCGAATTTGCTGTGAGAGTCTTGTGTGGAGTTCTAAGTGTTTGTTTTAGTTCGTTTTATACTTGGAGACGCGGCGATAGTTTTCGTCCCAGTGCAGCCAGAGTGAGATCGGCCGAGCAGGTAAAAAAGGTTTTTACCGAACATCGACGTCGCTATGGGGCCCGACGCATCAGCAAGGAATTGCAAGCACAGGGCTTGGCGATCGGTCGCCATAAAACGACCACGTTAATGCGACAACAGGAATTGAAGGCTATACAACCCAAGCGCTTTGTGCCTAAGACAACAAACTCGAATCATCGCCTGGGACGTAGCCCAAATTTGCTCCTGGATCGGCAGGCGCCGAGCCGTCCGGGTGAGGTTCTGGTAGGTGACATCACGTATATCCCACTGACCAACGGCTCGTTTCTGTACCTGGCTTGTTGGCAGGATATGTTCAGTCGAGTCATTGTAGGATGGGAATTAGCCGATCACATGCGAAGTATTTTGGTTGAAAACGCATTAAAGAAAGCAATTAACCGCAAAACCTTGCCAAAAAGGCTGCTTGTACATAGCGACGGTGGTGGTCAGTATGCTTCTGAAGCGTTCCGAAACCTGCTCAGGCAGCACGAGTTTTTGCAGAGTATGACCCGCAAAGACAACCATTATGACAATGCTATGGGAGAAAGTTTATTTAGCCGATTTAAGGCTGAATTACTGGAAAAAGGAGCCTTTAATGGCTTTGACGACGCCTACACCGAGATTTTTGAATACATCGAACTATACTACAACCGAAAACGCCGACATTCGGCTATCGGATACGAAATACCTGAACTGTTTGAGCAAAAATGGCATGCTGCGCAAACTTCTAAGCCAGCCTGATCAATGAACTTTGAACCCTAAAATCAAACCAACCGAACCTTATCTCTTTACAGAAAAGTGTGCGGCGAAATTGAGCCACCTCAGAAACTATCAGCTTTGAGACAGGTAGTTAGAGTCTCTAAATCATCAAACATATAAGACTGTAACGTCCGGTCGTAATCAAGCCAAACGATGTTCTTGCATGACCAATCAAGGTTTGGTAGCACTTTGTCTGACATACCCATACGAAGATCAATGCATTTGTAAGGTTTGTTAAATTGAAAGCGTTGTTCATCGTCATTACCTTCAATGCACACCATTTTATTGATGCCTAATTCTTTGTGAACCAGTCGAAAGTCAGCAAAAAAAATAGAACCAAATCCAACATAACGGTACTTGGAAATTTCATTTGGTGGATAAAACCCTCGAATAGTTTCAAGGATGACCTTTCGCTCAATCGACTTGGATGAACGGAGATTGTAGTTGATGGTATGGTAGGTAGGTGTATTTGTCCGGCTCATTCTTTTACTTCCATTTTGAGGTAATAATCAAAGGTTTGTTCGCCGATTTCTCGGTTGGTGTTTACTCCAAGGCTCCTTCCCACTTTTTCAACTAACGACTTGTCCTTCTTGTAAGAAATGTTGGTAAATCTATTTTCTCTTGCTATTGCTTCTATCGTCGGCCCTTTGAATGTCGGAGCAAAAGGTTGGGTTCTCAAATTTATCACCTCTAAATCTACAGCATCGGCTTTTACTATCTCCCGGTCTTCGTCGCTTTTCAGCGTTTTTAAGTAGATAACAACTTGCTTCATAAGTATGAGCATTTCCGCTTTAACCGCACGATAAATGGCAGAATTTGAGTCAATGCCAGTTTTAGTTGTCGTAAGTGGAAGTAGTTTCGGGTGTATATTCCGGAACGTTTGACCCCCTCATTCCGATTTGGTCTGACCCCCACATTCTGGAGCATTGACCCCCGAAATGTTAGTAACATTCCGGAGGTCTGACCCCGGATAAATGTGGATTCATACGG
>JABAQQ010000033.1:1874-205884 GCA_019187225.1 Saprospiraceae bacterium | reverse complement strand
TCAACCTTGGCAAGCAAGACTATGACCAAATCCTTTAATACCGATATGTCATCTGATAACGCCATGAAACAGATTTATTCGCTAAAACAGTTTTACATAGACTTGGGTTGTATGCCTAAGTTTTTACTGAATTTTTTTATATTTAAATTTTTCATTGTCGTTCAATTTTTGATGAAAATGAAGATGTCGCATTTCGCCCTTCTTATTCAGGCAGTCTGGCTTAGAAAGTGGCGGAAATGTGGAAATTGAAGCGTTTGGCACTGGGGAACGGCGTTACTTCCACGGTGTTGGCCAGCACGTTGTTGCCGAAGTTGGACACCTCGGGGTCGTAGCTGTTGTAATCAAAGAAGTTGAGCAGGTTGCGTCCGCTGAAGCCCACGCGCATGCTGCATTTGTCCTTGAACACCCTTTTCGGAATATTGTAGTATAAGCCTGCTTCGCGGAGACGCACGTAGCCGCCGTCTTCGATCCAGGGGCCTGTGTTGCCTTTATCCGTTTCGGCCAGGCGGTATGGGCCGTTGCCGAGTGTACCTGTCGGGTCGAGGGTTTTGTCATCGTAATCCCATGTGAGTTTGCCCAGGTCGTAGAGGAAGGTACTCAGGTTGATGTTGTCGCCGCCTTGTTTCCAGTGGAAAAGGAAATTGAGTTCGAAGTTTTTAAAATACAAGCTGTTGTTGAACGACATGTTGAAGTCCGGCTCTGCATTGCCGTACACTTTAAAGCCGTCGCCGTCCGGGTCGCAATCGGCGCAACCTTCTTCATAGGTACCGACGATTTGGGTGGCGCTTTTGCCTTCTTCGATGCGGTATTGGCCGAGGCTGGCAGCAAAGCCGCCGATGTTGAATGCCGGAATATCGAGGCGGGTTACTTCGGATGTATTTTTCCAGAAATTGATGCCGGTATTCCAGGTGAAAGCACCTTTTACAGGGGTAATGTCAACCCCGATCTCGATGCCGTTGTTGCGCAATGCTCCGGCGTTCAGTACCTGGCGGGTATAACCCGTCGAGGTTGGGACTTCAGCGCGCAGCAACAAGTCGTCGATGGATTTGATGTAGTATGTGACATCTACGACGATGCGGTTTTTGAAAAACCCGAGGTCGGTGCCGAATTCGAGTTCGCTCTGGCGTTCCGGGCCGACATCCGCGTTGCCGCGCAACACATTGGTAAACAAACCATTGGAACCGGCGATGAACGTCCCGTCCATTGCATTGAAGCGGTCGTTAAAATTAGCGAAACGGCCGGCCTGACCGTAAGCGACGCGCAATTTGGCCTGGCTGACGGATTCCAGGGTCCAACTGTCCATCTCATGCAGATTCAGGGCGAGATTGGCTTTCGGGTAATAATACAGTTTGTTGGCGTCGCCGTTGTTGGTGGATTTATCAGCGCGAATGCCGACAGTGGCTACGATAAAGTCGCGCCAGTTGACCTCTTGTTGCAGGAAAACGCCCCGGTCTTTTTGCGGGAAACGGCGCTGGAAAGCGGAAACGCTACCGGATTGGTCCACATTGGTTTGCGAACCGTTCAGGCCGGTGGCAGTGGTCAGCACAGTATTTTGGTTGAAATCATCCTGAGTAGCGCCAAGCTGGGTGCGGAAAGTCATATTATTGGTCGTATTGAGCGTATAGACCAAAAAGCCCCACAGGTTGGTATTGGTGTTGACAGTCGTACCACTGATGGATACACCGCCCAATGTGCCGGGATCGCGGAAATAGGAGAGGTTTTGCGGGAATATGGAAGTGCTGCGCAGGGTGTACTGGTCGAGGCCGGCCCGCACGACGGCTTTCAACTCCTGCCGCTCCGTGCTCCAGAGTTTGACGTTGACCGTGGCGCCGCCGATGTAGCGATTGGTGTTCTCCCGGTTGGTGACGAGTGCGACCGTTTCCAGAATGTTGGAACCGACCTCGTTGATGGCAGGATAGTCATTCCCGACGGGGAAAAGGTCGAACCAGGGCTTGGTAAATGCCGCTGCATAGCCGATGGTAGCATTCGTATTCGAGTTGTTGAAAAATCCCCTGTCTGCCGTAGAGTTGATGTAATTGTTGGTCACATAGATGTCGAGCCAGTTGTTGAACCGGTGGCCGATATTGAGGCGCCCGGAGATTTTTTCAAAACCTGTGTTGTTTACCAATCCGCCTTCGTTTTTGTAAGTGCCGCCAAGGAAAAAATTCGTTTTTTCGTTGCCGCCGGATACATCTACACGGGTAGTTGCGGCTAAGGGACGGTTGTCGTACAATTCTTTTTCGTAGTCTGTAACACCGTTTTTGTTGAACAATGCAATGTCAGCATCTCTTGCCGCTTCGCGGGCTGCAGTTTGTTCCGGGGTTTCGTTGGGACGCGGGGCCCAGAATTCGTCGGCTATTTTTTGTGCGGTCCAACCTTCGCGCATACCCAGCAGCCTGAGGGGCTGGCTGAATCCGATGGTTTGGGAAAGCGTCACCCGGGTATCGCCCGATTTGCCCCTTTTGGTCGTAATGACCACCACGCCGCCGGCAGCACGCGAGCCGTAAATGGCTGCTGCCGACGCGCCTTTCAGGATTTCAATGTTTTCGATGTCCTCCGGGTCCAGGTCTGCAATCCGGTTGGAAGCATCATCCTGGGTGTTGGAAGCGTTGCCACCGGCAGCTGCTGCCGTGACGATGTTGGTTCCGAGCGGGATAGCGTCGTTGTTGACGAACACGCCGTCCACGATGTACAGCGGCTGTTGGTTGCCAAAGATCGAGGTGACGCCCCGCAGGCGAACTGAAATGCCGCCGCCCGGCGCACCGGAATTGGCGCGGATCTCAGCGCCCCGGAACTTACCGTACAAGGCGCCGTCCATCGTGCTTTGGTTGGTCACGCCAGTTAGTTCTTTTGCGCTGATGGTAGCGACGGAGTTGGCCAGGTTGGCGCGTTTGACGTTGGTCGCCAAACCTGAGATCACCACTTCTTCGAGACCGGCATAGTCCTCTTCCATGATTACATTGGCCACAGGGTTGGCAGACGTCACCTGGACGTTGACCGTTTTGTAACCCGTGTAGGAAATAGCGAGCGTGGCTGCGGTGCCCGGCACTTCGAGGCGGTAGTTGCCGTCGAGGTCGGCTGTAGTACCACGCGTAGCGCCTACTACGGCGATGGTAGCGCCGGGGAGGCCTTCGCCGGAGGCATCGGTAATCCGACCGGAAACGGTGAATTGCGCGAGTGCCATTTGTGCGCCCATCAGGAGCAACAAGAGCGGCAACGCGCTCTTGCAAAGGAATTTGTACTTCATAACTGAACAGATTTTAGTGAAAAACTTGATTAAGACTTCTTAGCCGGCAAACGTAAAGCACTTTCAGCAATCCATAGTTTTTTTTAACTTTGTTTTCGATTTGTGTTTATTTCAGGCACATTCCGATTTTTTACCAAACGCGGTTTCTGAAATTACAACGTTTGCAGAATTTTGAACGAAAAGGAAATAAAATATTTCGATCCGCCCCTTCTTCTTTTCCATTTTCGGACAAGCGTTGAAGTTCCTCGTCCAACCATGCCGCAATAGGCTTTTTTCCAAAAAAAACTACTTTTGCCGCGCACCCCAGATGGTTAAACCCTCGTTTTGCAAGTGAGGCGGGCTTTTTTAGTCTTCCTGGACATTGCGGGCAGTGAACTGCCAAACCCGCTACAGATTGAAAAGACATGACCGGACATCTTACACCTGCGCTCGTTTTGATCGTTTTGTTCCTGTATTTCGCCATGTTGGTGGGAGTGGCGTGGTTCACCGGGCGCAATGTCGGCAATGAAGGTTTTTTTCTCGCCAACCGCAGAGTACCCTGGTATGTAGTGGCCTATGCAATGATCGGCACCAGCATCAGTGGCGTCACCTTTATTTCCATTCCAGGGAAAGTAGGAGGTACGGGGTTGAACATGGCGTTTTCCTACATGCAGGTCGTGTTGGGATATCTGGCAGGTTACTTTTTCATTGCCACTGTCCTGATGCCTTTGTATTATCGCCTGCAACTCACTTCCATTTACGGCTATCTGGAACAACGATTCGGCCATTGGTCACACCAGACCGGTTCGGCTTTTTTCCTGTTGTCGCGCACCCTGGGGTCGGCGGCACGGATGTTCTTAGCAGCCAGCGTATTGCAAATGTTTGTGTTCAGTCCGCTGGGGGTGCCCTTTGCCGTGACGGTAACATTGATGCTGGCCCTGATCTACGGCTATACTTTTAAAGGCGGGCTGAAAACCATCATCTGGACGGATACGATCATGACCACGTTCTTCCTGGCAGCGCTGGTATTTACGGTGGTCACGATCGGAAAGGCGCTGGATTTTCAATACGGCGATATTATTCCTGCAGTCACAGGCAGTAAATACGGCCAGGTATTTTTCTTCGACAACTTCCTGTCCGATCCCAATCACTTTGTAAAACAATTCGTAAGCGGCGCGTTGATCGCCATCGCCATGACAGGGCTCGACCAGGATCTGATGCAAAAAAACCTCGCCTGCAAGAATATCCGCGAGGCGCAAAAGAATATGTTCGTCTTTTGCATTTACCTGGTCATTATAAATTTTCTTTTCCTTACCCTTGGCGCATTACTCTATCTCTATGCCAATGGGCTTGGCCTCGAAATACCGGAGCGCACCGACCATCTCTACCCCAAAATCGCTTTTGAACACCTCGGTTTGGGGGCAGGTATATTCTTTATACTTGGCCTCATCGCCAGTACCTACGCCAGCTCGGACTCAGCACTAACAGCGCTGACGACGAGTTTTTGCGTTGACTTTCTGCATTTTGAAAAAAAGATTTCCGTGCAGCCGCACGAATACGCAGATGAGGCCGAACTGATGGCATACCAGCATGCGGTGCTGAGCCAGCAACGAATCCGTTCGTGGGTGCACCTGGGATTTTCCATTCTGTTCATCCTGATTATTCTGGCGCTCAATGCCTTGAGTAGCGACGCCGTTATCAACCTGATCTTTAAGATCGCCGGCTATACTTACGGCCCCTTGCTGGGCTTGTTTATGTTCGGCCTGTTCACCGGTCTGAAAATCCGCGACAATTGGGCGCCGCTCGTCTGCGTTCTCGCTCCCCTTCTCACCTGGGTCATCGAAGTTTCCTGCAAACAATGGTTCGACGTGGGCTTTCTCACCATTCTTATCAACGGCCTGATCACTTTCTTCGGGCTGTGGGTGATCTCTTACCGCGAAGTGAAAACGTGGGAAGAAAATTTTTAAATCTTTTTGCTTTCAACCTGCCAGATACATCTTTACCCGTCCAATCCCTTTCACTTCCACCGGCTCCCGCGGCGTGGCATTCGCATCGTCGCCCAGCAATTGCCGCGTCTCTTCGGAGAGGTTGATCCGGTCTTGTATACCGAACTGTTCCATCCGGGCAGCGGTATTGACGGTATCCCCCCAGATATCGTAGGCATACTTGCTTTTACCTACCACGCCGGCCACCACCGGCCCGGAATGGATACCGATGCGAATCTGGAGGTGGGGCAGATCTTCGGAAATGGCGGCGCTTTCGCGAACCCAGCGCAGCATATCGGTGGCTGCCTGAAAAACGCGCCGGGCGTGTTGCGGGTCGGGTTCAGGCAAACCGCCGGCACACATATAAGAATCGCCTATGGTTTTGATCTTTTCAATCCTGTTGCGCGCGATGATAGCATCGAAAGCCCGGTAGTATCGGTCTATCAGCCCGACCAAAGTCTCCGGCGGAAGCGCATGACCAAATTCAGTAAAACCAACGAGGTCCGCAAAAAGCACCGTCACGTTCTCATGGCGTTTGGGTTGTACCGATCCGGTACGTCGCAGTTCTGAGGCGACTGCTACAGGCAGGATGTTGAGCAGCAGACGATCGGTACGTCGCTGGTTGCGTACAGCCATCCACACCAAAGCGATCAGCAGGAGTGAGATCACCAGCAATCCCGTCGTCAGGAGGCGTTGTTGTTGCAGGCGCAGCGACTGGGTTTCACTCGCACGACTCAGCAAGGCTATTTCTTTCTCCTTTTTTTCGGATTCGTATTGCGCCTGGAGGCTTTGGATATAGCGGGTATTATCTTCGTTGACCAGCGAATCTTTGTACGTGTGGTAGTTGCCAAGCGACACGAACGCTTCTTTATAGCGGTTCATTTTGCTGTATACACCCGCCAGATTGAGATAAATAAAGCGGTACAGGGCTTTTTCCCGGCATTGGGGCATCATGGCTAAGGCCCGCAGGTTTGCGTCAAGCGCTTCAGAATATTTTTGTTGGTATTCGAGTATCGTTGCCTCATTCAACATAGCCCGGATGCTTCCCGTCAGATCGTGCAAACTGTCGCAAAGGGCACGGGCTTTCCTGTAACAGGCCAATGCCTCACTATATCGTTCGCGGTATTCAAAAGTGACACCGAGATTGTTCCACGCCTTCGACATGCCTTCCGTGTCCTTGTTCTGTTCGTGTATGCGGAGGGCGCGGCGGTGGTAGGTTTCGGCGCTGTCTAATTGCTCCAATTCCGAAAAGGCAGAACCAATGTTGCTGTATACCAGGCCCAAACGCGCAGCGGGCCCGTTTCGCTCGAAAAAGAGCGCCGCTTGCCGCCAAAAGCGGATGGATTCTTCCAATTGGCTCAGATGATAATTCAGCGCGCCGAGGTTGACCTGTACATTGGCTGTTCCCCGCGCATCGGAAAGTGCCTCAAACAGGCGGATCGCTTCCATCAAGCGTTCGGAAGATTGTTGAAAGTCTCCCGCATCCATGTATGAAATGCCGCTTTGCCGCAGGAGTTCGGCGCGAAGTCGTCCGTCGGTTTCGAGTGGTATGGCGCGCAAGGTATGCTCCAGTGCGGTGCTTAATTCCCGCGGCGGCAAAGCGGTGGTGTCGAACCAGGTTTGCAGGGCCGACCACGCAGCGGTATCCGCAGGATGTTGGCGGATTTGCTGCACAAGGTTATTGAACACGATGGCAGGCTGAGCGATACCATCGCAAGCGCCAGTGCCAATGGCGAACAACAGTAAAAAGATTTGTTTTTTCACAGATATCTGCAAGTTTCCATGAAAATAGACAGGAACCAAACGGCAAAAGTGGCAGCGGGAAGGCTTCTTAACCATTTGTAAGGTAAATATAATTTCTTGTGGCACTTCTCGTATAGGCGGGTAAAAATCAATTTAAACACAATTTGTTTTTAAACAAAAAATGTTTTAATTTTGCCCGTCATTTTTGTTTCCACCGGTTAAAACTCTAAATCTTCGTTACTTTGGGCGCAAATCACAAAACATCGAAAACAGGGAAGGGCGTCAAAAAAAATGGCAACCTTCTTGAATTGCCAAATGGCAAGCAACCCGCCTTCGTTAAAACTTCGGCGGGTAAATCTACAACCAACAACCGACAGCCGACCCTGCCTGCGCCAAGGCTTCAGCAGGCAGGCAATAACCAGCAAGCTCCGATGACGGAAATCCGCTATACTGAAGAAGAGATCAAGACCCTTGAATGGCGCGAGCACATCCGCCTGCGCCCTGGCATGTACATCGGCAAACTCGGCGACGGCTCCTCACCCGAAGACGGCATTTACGTGCTGCTCAAAGAAGTGCTCGACAACTCGATTGACGAATACGCGATGGGCTACGGCCGCACAATTGACGTGACCATCAACGACCACGGCGTCACCGTGCGCGACTACGGGCGCGGAATCCCGCTCGGCAAAGTGGTGGACGTGGTGAGTAAAATCAACACCGGCGCTAAATATGACTCGAAAGCGTTCAAAAAATCTGTCGGCCTCAATGGCGTGGGCACAAAGGCCGTGAACGCACTTTCGGAGTATTTCAAGGTCGCCGCCGTACGGGAGGGGCAGATGAAATGGGCAGAATTCCAGTTTGGCAACTTAAAGAAGGAGAGTAAGTTAGAGCCGACGAAAGAAGAAAACGGCACACTCATCGTTTTCAAACCCGACAACGGCATGTTCCGCCATTTCCGTTGGGTGCCGGAGTTCGTCGAGCAACAGTTGTGGAACTACGCCTACCTCAATTCGGGCCTGAAGATCAATTACAACGGCAAAACTTTTTACTCCAAAAACGGCCTGCTCGACCTGCTGGAGAAAAAGACCGGCTCGGAGGAAACGCGCTACCCCATCATCCACCTCAAAGGAGAAGACATCGAGATCGCCATGACGCACGGCAATCACTACGGCGAGCAGAACTATTCCTTTGTGAACGGCCAGAACACCACGCAGGGCGGCACCCACCTCAACGCTTTCCGCGAGGCATTGGTGAAAGTGATCCGGACCCACTTCAAAAAGGAATACGACGCCAAAGATATTCGCGAAAGCATCATTGCCGCTGTCAGCGTACGCGTGGAAGAACCTGTGTTCGAAAGCCAGACAAAAACCCGCCTCGGCTCGGAACGCATCGCCCCCGACGGTCCCGCCATCCGCACCTGGATGAACGACTTCCTGTCGAAGGCGCTCGACGACTTCCTGCACAAAAACCCGGAAACGACAAAAGCGATGGAGTCGCGCATCAAACAAAGCGAGCGCGAGCGCAAGGAAATCTCGGAGGTAAAAAAGCTCGCCAACCAGCGCGCCAAAGCCGCCAACGTCCACAACAAAAAACTGCGCGACTGCAAATACCACCTCAACGAAAAGGGCCCGGAGGAAATGCGGCTCGCCACCACGGTTTTCATCACCGAAGGCGACTCGGCCAGCGGCTCCATCACCAAAGCCCGCGACGTGAACACACAGGCCGTGTTCAGCCTGCGCGGAAAACCCTTGAACTGCTACGGCCTGACCAAAAAAATCGTTTATCAGAACGAGGAGTTCAACCTGCTTCAGCACGCGCTGAACATCGAAGACTCGCTCGACGACCTGCGCTACAACCGAGTGGTCATCGCCACGGACGCTGACGTGGACGGGATGCACATTCGCCTGCTGATGCTCACTTTTTTCCTCCAGTTTTTCCCCGACCTGGTCAGAAACGGTCATCTCTACATCCTCGATACGCCGCTGTTTCGGGTGCGCGACAAGCAGCAGACATTTTATTGCTATTCGGAAACGGAAAAACAGGAAGCTATACAAAAACTGCGCGGCAAACCCGAGATCACCCGATTCAAAGGCTTGGGCGAGATATCGCCACACGAGTTCGCCGATTTTATCAGCGACAACATCCGCCTCGACCCGGTCATCCTGCCCGAAGACACCAACCTCGACCATGTGCTGGACTACTACATGGGCAAAAACACGCCGGAGCGCCAGGAATTTATTATTGGGAACCTGCGTGTCGAGCTGGATATCATCGATACGCCGGAAGAGGAGGCGCAGGTAGAGCCAGTAGAAGTGGCTGAAACATGAGTAGTGTTGTTCCCCGAAATGGAAAACATCTTTAACACGCAATTTAATCTAAAAAATTATCCATGGAAAAACCGCTTGAATTACCCGATTTTCTTCCAATTACCTCTGACTATGGTTTTAAGGTTACTTTTGGCAACCGGACAAACACCTTGTTTTTGAGAAAGGCTTTGCAAGCCCTCATACAATCGTCGGTACCTATAATTGAAATTGAATTCCCCAAAAACACCCAGGAAGGAGAAACCATGAGCAGCCGAGCCGGCATATATGATCTCGTTTGCCGGGATAAAAACGGACAAATTTTTTTGGTAGAAATGCAAAAAGGGCATTTTCCCGGTTTTGTGCAACGGTTGCGATTCTACGGCAATCATCAATTTAATCTCCTGGCAAACAAAGGTGAATCCACCTTTGAAAACTTCCTAAAAATATACTGCATTGGCATCCTGGGGTTCGCCCTTTTTCCTAAAGAGCATTATCATGTTCGCGCCTGTTTGCGCGATGAGAATGGTTTCGTGGTTGACAACCAGACCGAATATATCTTTGTTGAACTTGGAAAATTCACCAAAAATGGCGAAGATTGCAGCTCCGATTTGGATAAATTGATTTATACTATGAAAAATGCACAAACTGCCCCTGCCACCGCTCAACCTGAATTCATGAACGAGGATTGGATTCGTGCAGCGTTGGATGCACTTGATACGCGAAAAATGAGTCCGGAAGAATATGCTTTGGCTATGATGTCGTGGGCGCGTGAGGCAAGCGAATTTCATGCTGAACAAAAGCGTCTCAAAGAAGCCGAGGAAAAAGGTGAGATCAAAGGCATTGAAAAAGAAAAAATGAACAACATCCGCAAACTCATCATGACTGTTGATTGGGATGATGTCAAAATAGCCGGCATTTTTGAAACCACGCCGGAAGTAGTGGCAAAAATCCGGGCTGAATTAAAAGGATAAACGCATGTACAAAATAAACACATAGTCACACAGATCACATAGTTTGTTGATTTTCAATGCTATGTGTTTAACAACAATTAAATGTGTTCAAATATTTAAAATGTTTGGCCACTTGTTTTTTTTACGGATTACGTTACTCTCCTTCCTCTGCCTGCTCCATACCGTGTCCCACGCCCAGATTGGTGTCAACATCGGCCTGCCGGAGCGGGGAGGCACTTACATTGACCTCGCCCGCGAGAATTACCGCTGGAACAATCTGAACTCAGGCGCTTCCATCGGCAGTGGCCAGGTGGACGATCGTGGCTGGCCGAAAACAGATGCGCAGTACATCGCCGACTTCCGCCCTGTAGCCGAATGGGCGGGTTCGATTGACGACCCGGAAGTGTATCGCCTCGATGTGAGCGGGACGTGGAAATGCTCGTTCATAGGCCAGGGCGCGGTAAGCGCCGCTACGGGCGGTTCGGTACAGAATGCCCAGTACAACGCCGGAACCAACTCGACAACCTTTGATTTCATCGTGGCGCCCAATAGCAACGGGCTGTTCCTCATCAATTTCAGCAATACCCGCCGAACGCCATCCGATCCGCTGAATTCGGGGCTTACAGATTTCAAAATGCTGCGACCGGGTTATAGCGATGACAGCCAACTTTTTTACCCGCCATTCCTGGGCCTGTTCGATTCCATCCGGTTTTCGGCCATCCGGTATATGGTCTTTACCGGAACCAACGGCAGCAATCCTGCGTATCCCGGCGTGACGGAATGGGCCGACCGCAAATTGCCCACCGACGCCTCGCAATCGCCCGTGCCTACCATCGGGAAAAACGACGGCGCCTGTTGGGAACATGTGATCGAACTCGCCAACCGCACCCATACCGATGCCTGGATCAATGTGCCGGTCTCCGCTTCAGCGGATTACGTCGCCCAATTGGCCGCCATGCTCAAAAACACGCTCGACGCTGGCCTGAATATTTACGTGGAAAGCAGCAACGAGGTCTGGAATACCGCCCCCGGCTTCGAGCAAAGCTTGTACAATCAGGCACAGGCCGCCGCACTGGGCATCGGTGAACACGAAAACCACGCCCGCCGGACGGTGGAACTGGCGCAGATCTTCGAATCGGTGTTCGGTCCGAATGCGCTGAACGATCGCATCCGGGTCGTGCTGTGCAGCCACCAACCCATGCTGAAATGGTGGGTCGAGCCGATGCTGCAATATATCCAGACCAATTTCGGTGCTCCTTCCGATTATATCTACGCCATCGGCTGTCAAACCTACTTTTCCGGCGGCGCCAGCAACGGCGAAAACGTCAGCAAGATCTTAGACGACTGCCATTCCAGCATTACCGGCCAGATCACCGACATGGGAATAAACGAGGCCGGGCGGACGCAGTGGATTACCAAAGCCAATGACTGGAACCTGCCGGGGGGCTTCGTATCCTACGAGGGCGGCCCCGACCACGGAGGCGGCAGCACGGTCAACATCGCCAACCGCATCCTCGCCGAGCGCAGCGCAGGCATGTGCGATGAAATGCGCTACAACCTCGACGACGCCTTCATCCAATTGGGCGGTACATTGGCCATGCAATTCACCCTCACCAGCGGCTACAACCGCTATGGCTGCTGGGGCCTCACCGACGATGTGACCAACCCGCATCGCAACTTTAAATTCGCCTGCCTGCAGGACCTGCTGCCGACCAGGACAAATGAACCTGCCTATCCATCCGGTACCGTCACCACTGTTTACCCCAACCCGACGGATGGCCCTGTTACCTTTGAATTTTATCTGAACCACACAGCGCATTGCTCCGCGGTATTGTTCAACTCCCTGGGCAAAAGAGTGGAAGATGTTTTTTCAAAAAAACAGTTTTCTAAAGGAAAACACAGGGTGGAAATACCCGAAGGACTGCAATTCCCCGCCGGGCTGTATTGGTTGATACTAAATGCCGGAGGGGAGTTGCGGTCGGAGAAAATAATGGTGGTGCGGTGAGGTTTTTCGCATGGCTTAGTCAAAATGGCCAGCCCGGTACCATTGGGATTAACGGCGATTGAAGTGAGCATTCTGTTTGGTGCTAATACAAGACAAGATAATAATTCCGCTTTGGTCACTCATGTCGACTTGCGCCGGGTAACAAGACCGGCAGAGGGAACACCAAGAGTGGGCGCAACTTAAGGATCGCGCTCCTTAAAACGATGACCTACCGGCAGGGGAAGTCAATTGTTTTAGCGCGGTCGGCCTTGAAAAACTTGTTACATTTCAATTTGCCATCTTCAAAAACGCGAAGTTCATAGTCTCCATTCTTCAACTTGAGCGAGGCTTCCTGATTGCCATCATTTCTCTTCGTCAATCTCAAATTACCGTAGCCAGTCACCGAAATCCGGTCTACTTTTTTACCCACTACAAAAGTAATTTCATAGGAGGGCTCTTGCTTCGGTGGTGGGGGTGGCGACAGTTTGGGACGCGGTGCTGGGCGTGTGGGGTTAGTTTCCGGTGTGTTAGGCAAGGTTACGGGAGGAATATTCACGACAACCACCGGGGGCTGCGGTGTACTTCCTGGTGCTTCCTGAGCGACAGGCTGTGCAACTTCAGGTGCTGTCGCAACATTTGAAGGAGCTCCCCTTTCCGGAAGAAGGGTTAAAATCTGCTCTGTTTTTCTTTTGCGGAGCGAGTCTTTTTGAATCTCCAATTCTGAGAACATCAGCTTTTTCGTTCCTGTCAGTTCTTTTCCCGGTAGGCTGTAGATGGTGGCCTGGAAAATCGCATTACCTCCGTTGTCGAGCCTTATTCTGCCAATCAGCAGTTTGTCAGAAGAAGCAGCGAGCAGTTCTGTTACAATGTCTGCCGGGATGTCATCCACGGTAGCAACAGCAGGTAAAACTGCAATTTTTTCGGCCAGTTTGGGTAAGTCACTGCTCGTAAACACGGTGCAATTATTTTTGAGAAAGGCTTCTTCCATATCCAACGTCATCTGCTTCGCCAGTTCGGGACGTTTGCCGGAATCCGTGCTAAAAGGCCAGATGAATAGGTTTTGACAGGATTTGGATTGGGTAAAAGCGGTTGTTTGGAGGAAGAGAGCGAGGAGGAGGGCGTTTTTCATGTTGACAGCGTTTTTGGAAAGCGAAGAAGAAAAACCTGCCAGCGTGCTGTGGAAACCCACCGGCAGATCTTGTGAATTTTGGCAGGCAAACCCAGCAGAATTAATGGTTATGAGTCGCCCCGTATTAAGAATCACCCCGGGCCAGATTGCGCATCCCATAAGCTAATAGTTATCAAGCCATTGAAACCTCCATATCGGCCATAAATCAGATGACCTTTTGCGCCGGTCAAGTAGCCATAAATTTCTACCGGGAAGGTTGTGATGTTGCCGTTTGTCTCCTCCTTAAATATTTTTATTTGCACAGCATCGTTGCCAGTGACACGGATTTCCAAGACAATACGGTCAGTTTGTGCAGGGTCGAAAGGATGAGCAACATCATTGGAAGATGTCCTGTAACTCCAATAACGGTCGGCGCCAGTATTAGGACTTCTTAAAACAAAACCACCAATGGAGATACCGCCAATAGGGTCAGATTCGCTTGGAGAAGATTTTTTGAGGGTGCCTAATGTCCATGTTGCAGGCGGCCCGTTAAACCCAAATACGCTGCTTGGCTGATTGGTGACGATGGTGAATCCAACTCCGGGTTGGTTCTTTGAGTAATCTTCAAGGATTTCTGCAAGGTTTTTTTCATTGCCTGTGGTGAATTTATTGGGTGGTTGGCAAGCGCCGAGAAATAGCGCCATCAGGCCAAAGAACATCGAAAACTTGATGAATCTTTTCATAATCGTGATTTTTTGGTTGAAAGTGAGTTGAAAATTTCTCAAAAAGGAGAAAGTGTTGGGAGGAGGTGTCTGATGGGAAGGCTCTGCTTCCTTTTCAAGATTTAGAAGTACATGATTTTTGAATTTCGTTCGCCCAACCAAAGATGATTTCCTCCGGCCAGACCTGGGCGTGTAAATACAGAATTACTTCCTCCAACGTATTGTACAAATACTTCGAACCCTTCAATATCCCAATCGTCGTTCGAGTCTTGAGGCTCAAAACGTAGATAGCGGGGGAAATTAAAAATATCTGAATCGGCGATGGGCAAATGACTATTCGGGTCGTTGAATACAGGGTTGGCAATAGTTGCTCCCACACCTAAAACAAAAGTGTTCCAATCACCTCTTTCAAGATCATTTAGAGTGGGGTTGTTTAGACGGTACTCTCGCCCTCCGAAACCGAGGTAGAGTCGACCGTTTGTGCCAGCAAGTAAACGATTGCTGGTCTGGATTCGCAAGGTGATGCTTGATACATTGGCCATGATGTTGAAGTTTTTTAAAAGTGAAAAAATTGGGGTTCAATATTCCATATTCTGGAATTCGTTTTAAGGTCAATGCTTCCTCAATCAACTCTACCAAATATTGATAATCATGCTATAGGTTGAGGCAACCTGAGCATTACAGACTTTGCAATGAATTCACTCTGGATTGTTGAGATTGGTATCCCAGGCTATCAGTTTTAAATTACCATTACTATCACTTAAGGCTGTGAGAATCATGTCACGAGGGGAGTTTCCTGGATATGATCTTGATACCCCATCTGCCGAAATTTGCGATGCATTTCCAGCGACACTTGAACCTATACGTCGAAGGTTTGAACCATCTCTGTTAATCAATAAGCCAATCAATCTCAAGTCGCCTTCAGAGTCTTTTACAATAGCGGAAATATTAGAGCCTGCGTTGGGGGTGGACAAGAGGTTAACTTCTCTTACTTCATTGAGGACTAACGTTGATTTTCTTTCTATGATGTCACCGTCCGATGTAGATTCCACTGTAATAATTCGTGTGTTGTTTTCACTATCTCCTACGGCAATACATGCTCCTTGGTTTATTGCCACAATCGATATTTTCCCATTTATCTCGCCGGCACTTATATCTTGTCCCCTTGTAATGGACATTCCATTTGAGGAAATTCGCCACGGGATTATTTTCAAATTATTGTCATTATCGCGAACGGCAGTATATAGTCCCCTGAAATTTTCTGCAGGAGATGATGAGAGGGAAGAAACCCTTCCAGCTTGGACATCGCCTCTTCTAATAATTGAAGAACCCGAAAGTGTTGACCTTAAGTCCCACGCGATTATTTTAAGATTACTGGTAGCATCTCTCACAACTGTGACAAAACTGAAGTCCAGACGTGGAAGATTCCCTGTTCGTAATAGATCTAATTCCATTATTAGACCGGCTGATATTTCAGCACGGCGACTAAATGCTCCAGAAGGAGTGATCCCATACCAAATTAATTTCAACTCACCGTTCAAAGCTTTTACTGCTACAACCACATCATCGGACTGACCCTTAATTACTTGCACATCACTTACTATTCCAGCTTCAATATCTTCTCTTCGGATGATATTGTCTAAGCCTACCAAATCCCAACTAATCAGCTTTAATTTGTGATCAGAATCTATCAAAGCTGTAACAAACCTATCTCCAGAAATAAAAGCTACATCAACTTTTCTGATACTCCCGGCATCCATAGTTGCACGTCGTAAAAAAGGAGAAGGGTGAATAATTTTAAAACCGTTATTCGTAAACTCTCCTCCTAAATATCGATACCATCCTTCTGGCCTTACATTCTGATTATTTGTATAGGAATGCCCCCAAGCTTGGCGAAATCGAAGTGGTCTTTCGTTTCCGACGTCTTCTCGTCCAAATTGGTCGATTCCAATCACTGGGGCAATTGACATATGCAAATGAGCTCCTGCTGAGTTACCAGAGTCACCTACCTGACCTATAAATTCACCTTCTTTAATTTTAGGTCTATTCTGAGGCTCAATATAACCAGCAACATACCATTTTCCCTGATGAGTCATATTACTGGGATAAACAGTATTGTCATTATTATTAGGGCAAAGACCTTGTGGTATAGAACCTGGTTTGAGATGATTTAATGAAATAATATTGTTTTCTGCAGTCTTAATTTTTATATGATTACCTCCTTTGAATATTTGATCAGAATTTTCATCTGGAAAATTTCTCCAACAACTACAAACCTCTCCATTTGCGGGGGCATATAGTGGCACCCCATAATCTAACGACGCCCCTTGATCATCAGCCCCAACCCAATGATTATTAACGTACCTTTTAACTTGGAAGTCCATTTTACAACATCCTTCACTAAACTCTGCTACTGTCCAATACCTTCCATTTATTAAATCTGAAGATCTAGCCGGGAAAGATACTGTTTCTTGAGCAGAAATGGAATTAAACGCGCCATAAATCAACAACCAGATTAGTGGTTGAGAATACAAGGCTGTTCTTCTGTTTTCAAAAATGTAATTGTTCATATTGCAATGGTTTTTATTAGTTCATATAATTCATCATCTATCGCGACGATCCGGACATCCTCCCCTCCCCTGCACTGTGGCTTCATCTAAGACAAGGTCAAATAAGAAGGGCGGAGAAAGATGATCGCTTTTTCAGGTTGGAAATGCGTTTAAGCGAAGGCTCAGTCATTCGAAGCGCCAAAGTTGACGAGCGAACGCTTCTACGGTGGATTTTTACCTGATTGTTTGTATATTTGCCGAGTGGACGGAATGTGACACGGAGCGAAAGCATTTTTTTCGCACACCACACTTCTTTTTCTTTTGCCCGCTCGCCTTGGGAAAACAAAACGGGCGGGATTTAATTCTCAAATTTTCTGACCATGAAAACAACCTTTCTTTTCCTGCCTTGGCTCCTTCCGTGGCTGGCTTTTTCCCAAGTCATAGATTCGACTGTGGTAAGACAGGTGGATAGCCTACTCAAGATAGCGAACATCCTGGCAGAGGAAAAGAGATTCGATGAGGCATTGATCAAAAACGAGACTGCTGAAAAATTGGCTATTAAAAGCCTGGGGCCCTCATCGCTTTCCCTAGCCAGTGCATATATTAATCATGGCAAAATATTCGATGCCAAATTCGATTATGCGGAAGCAGAAAACTGGTATCGCTTAGCGAGAGACATTTGGAAAAAATCGCTAAGCAGAGATATTTATGCATATACCAAGGAACTTCGCTCCCATGGAAATTACCTAAAAATTATCGGAAGATATGACATGGCCGAGACAATACACTTAGAATGCAAATCTCTTTGGGAAAGTATAAATGACACAGAGAATATTGAATATGCTGCTACATTATATAATTTAGCAGTCTTGTGCCAACTAACTGGAAGGTATTCACTAGCTGAGACGCTCTACACTAGAGTTAAAACAGTTCAAGAAAACATAATAGGAAAAGAAAACATTAGATATTCTGCAACTATTCAAAGTTTGGCAGGACTTTACATGATAACTGGTCAATATGCCAAATCAGAGAAGTTGTATTTGGAAAGCAAAGGCATACGAGAAAATATTGATAAAAACAATGTAAATATTACTGGGTCAATGATTGGGCTTGCCAATATTTATAGAATTACAGGAAAATATACAGAATCTGAGCGACTTCTTGTCATGGTTAAAGAAATTAGGGCAAAAAAATTAGGTAAAATGTCTAATGGTTATGCATGGAGCCTGCACCACCTTGCGAAACTGTATTTATCTAAAGGTGATTTTGAAGCTGCAGAATTATTGCTTGAAGAATCTAAAGCAGTTTGGGAAAATCTGTACGGAAAAGATCATCCAAACTATGCGCAGAATCTCAATTACTTGGGATTTGTTTTTTTGATGAAAAATGATTACAAAAAATCTGAATTATTACTAAGAGAAGCTGCATCAATATTAAGAATAGCAAGAGGAGATATTACACCCAATCATGCTGCATGTCTAAATAATCTATCTATATTATATCTCAAAACTAATCGCATAAAAGATGTTGAACTTGTTGTTCAAGAGGCCTGTAATATTCACAAGTCATTATTAACTACGTCTATCAGCCATCTCTCTGAAAAGGAGATTTCTTCTTATTTCAATCTTTTTAATAATGAGATTGACCAATACCATTCTTACGCCCAAATCACATCCAAGAATTCATCTGTTTTATCAGAGACTTGTTTTGATAATTCACTTTTTTATAAAGGATTTGTTTTAAATTCTTCAACGCAGATAAAAAGATTAATTGATGCAGACAGTCTGGCAACAATTAGATTCAACCTCTTCAAGTCCTATCAACGCTACCTCGCCGCCGAATATTCTAAACCCATTGCCGAGCGTAAGAACATAGAAGAACTCGAAGAAAAAGCCAACGCTATCGAGAAGGAACTCGTGCGCACCGTAGCGGGCTATCGCAACGCCATCCGGCAAGTTACTTGGCAGGAAGTGCAGGCGGCTCTCAAGCCGGGTGAGGCTGCCATTGAATTTATTCACTACAACTACTACACTCCTGAGCCCACCGACAGTGTGATGTACGCTGCTCTCCTCCTTCGCCCCGGCGATACTGTTCCCATCTTTGTTCCCCTTTTAGAGGAACGCCAGATTGCTCCCTTATTGGTTAGTACACAAGACCCAGACTTCGACCTGATAGACCAGCGCTACACCTTCCGCAACAACAAAAACGATTTCCACACGCTTATCTGGCAACCACTCGATACCCTCCTTCAAGGCATCAACACGATATATTGCTCACCCTCCGGGCTGCTGCACCGCGTCAACCTTGGCGCTATCCCGCTTAATTCCACCCAAACTTTTGCAGACCGTTACCAACTCGTTCTTGTCGGCAGCACGAGGCAGTTGGTGGTGAACAGTGGCAGCGGCAGTGGCAGTAGCAGTGGCGGTAGTGCGGCACTGTTTGGTGGGATTCAGTACGATTCAAAAATCGCTGCCGCTTCTGGCCAAAACACCAATTCGGATTCGGACGCTATGCGGGGCACTGCCATCTCGACCTCCGGTACGGGACTCCCTCCGGTCACTACTACTGCCACTGCCACTGCTACTGCCACTGCCACTGCCACTGCCACTGATTTGCCCTTCCCTTACGATACCACCCTGCGCGGCGGCAACAATAACCCCTGGAGGCCCCTGCCCGCTACCGAAACCGAAGTCCGCAACATCGCAGCGCTGCTCAAAAAGCGAGGCCTTAAAACCAGCCTGCACACCGGCACAGCAGCCACAGAAGAAGCTTTCAAACAACTTGGCCGCACCAAACCATCGCCGCGCATCCTGCACCTTGCCACACACGGCTATTTTTTTCCAGACCCGAAACAGTCGGCGGAAAGCAAACGGCAAAAAGTTGACGGCAACACCCCCGCCTTTAAAGCGAGCAGTCACCCCATGATTCGTTCCGGTCTCATCCTCGCCGGGGCAAACCCTACCTGGACCACGGGCAAGCCCCCGGTACAGGGCGACGACGGCATATTGACAGCCTACGAAATCAGCCAGATGAACCTGTCGAACACAGAACTGGCAGTGCTTTCCGCCTGTGAAACCGGCCTTGGCGACTTAGTTGGCAACGAGGGTGTGTATGGTTTGCAACGGGCGTTCAAAATCGCCGGAGCGAAGTACCTTATCATGAGTCTTTGGCAGGTGAGCGACCGAATGACAGGCGAGTTGATGACAGAGTTTTACAAGCAATATCTGGAGGAGAAAAAAAACGTACCCGATGCATTTCGGGGAGCACAACAAGTCATGCGAACAAAGTATCAGGGGAGCGCGTCGGCATGGGCCGGGTTTGTGCTGGTAGAGTAAAATCGAAAAAATCACGGATAAAATGGACTTTTGACCTCTTAACACTATGAAGCACACAGACGACCTTTCCGCTATCCTCGCAGGCGACCGCACTGCGCTCGAACGGCTGTACCGGGAACAATTCCCCGCTATCCGGGATTTGCTGCGGAAAAATGGCGGCTCGGAAATGGATGCAAAAGATGTGTTTCAGGATGCCGTGCTCGTGGTGTATCAGAAAGCCAAACAGCCTGATTTTCAATTAACGAGTCAGTTCAGTGCCTTTTTTTACGGCATTTGTCGCAATATATGGCTCAATCACCGTTCCAAAAAATCTACCTTTTTAGAGGTAATAATTTCAGAAGATGCGAAATATACTGCTGATGAAAGCTCCCTCGAAGCCGAATTTCTTCAGGTAGAGAGGGATAATCTTTTCTGGTGCGCTTTCCGCCAGCTCGGCGAAGATTGTCAAAAACTCCTCGAACTGTTTTTTCAAAAACTACCTATGGAAACCATCGCCTTGCAAATGGGCTTTGGCAGCGAAGGCTATGCCCGCCGCCGCAAACTCCAATGCAAAGAACGGCTGGTGGAATTGGTCAAAAATCGTCCGGAATACCGGGAACTGCTCGAAGTATGAACAAGGAAGAATTGTACGACTTGATTGAGCGATACTTAGACAACACACTGGCAGATGCAGAGCGTGAGGAAGTGGAACATCAAATGGCAACCGACGCAGAGTTTCGCGCCGAAGTGGAAATCCAACGTGCCCTGCACATATCGCTGGGCGACAAAGGCAATTTTCAATTGCGTTCGGCACTCGACGACTTGCTGCGCAACCCGCCGCCTTTGGATGGTACTCTCACTACTAAAACGCCCTTCCCGCTTGCGTCGCGCCCCGGTTGGCTTCGCTTGGCGGGTGTCATAATTTTGCTCGCAGCATTCGGATACATGATTTGGCGATGGGTGGTTCCCGGAAGCGATTCCACACCCGCTCCCTCTTCCCAACCTGCGAAACAGCCATCCGCCGATACCGCCTCGTCCCCGCAAAAAGCCACTCCAACCGATACAGCCAACCTTCCTCCCAGCCCCAGTCCAAACAAAACTATTGCCGTAGCTGACCCGGCAGATTTTGAGCCGAACCCCGTTCTGGAGGCCCGGATCGGCGACATGATGCGCGGCGGCAACCTTCATTTTGAAATAAGCAGCCCCCCTGTCGGCGCGTCGTTCCATCTGCAAAACGCCCAAATAACACTTGCCGTTCGAGGTACTGTGACCGGAAAAGAAATCACTTCTGATCAGCCTCTCGAATTGCTTGTTTACTCGAACCGAACCGAGGCATGGCAAAATAAGCAACCAAGTTTCATTACCCCTTTCAATATAAAATTAAAAAACGATGGCTCGTATCAAGTGGATTTTGAAACGAAACTCAAAATCCGCCCCGGCCTCTATTACCTTGTGATCGGTCAAAAGCGGGAGGATGGCGGTCATAAAGCGCTTTGGTTTGGGAAGTTCACTGTCATAGAAAAATAGTTTTAGATAAATTTCTACACTCCCTTAATTCTCATGATAATCACAAGTTACTGAAATCTACCTTCCTTTGCCCATTTAAAATATGACCGGCATCTCTCCCTCCGACATCTCCTCCCTCATCCACCACCGCCGCGCCATTTTTCCCAAATTCTACATTCCCGGAAAACCCGTCGAGCGCGGTTTCATCGAACAATTGCTGGAAAACGCCAACTGGGCGCCTACCCACCGACTGACCGAACCCTGGCGTTTCCGGGTATTTCACTCGGAAGAAAGCCGCCGCCGTTTGGGCGACTATATGGCTGAATTTTACAGGAAAAACACCCCGCCGGAACAGTTTTCGGAAGAAAAGATGAAGAAAAACGGCGAAAACCCTATGCGGTCGGGGGCCGTCATCGCTATTGTGATGCAGCGCGACCCCGAAGCAAGGGTACCCGAATTTGAAGAAATCGCCTCGGTCGCCATGGCCGTTCAGAATATGTGGCTCACCTGCACAGCGATGGGGTTGGGTTGTTACTGGAGCACACCAAGGGCAGCTTTGGAGGCCGGTACATTCCTGAATTTGCAGCCGGGCGAACGCTGCCTCGGCCTGTTCTACCTCGGCTGGCACACGATGCCTGAATTGCCTGGCAAAAGAAGGCCGGTGGCGGAAAAAACCGCCTGGTTGTAGACGCAGCTCATTTCCGGATAAAATACACCGCCAACACCAGGAAGACGAATCCCACGAAATGATTCCATTTCAGGGACTCGTTTTTGAACAGCAGCAAAGTGAATACGGTAAACACCAGAAGCGTAATGATCTCCTGCGTTACTTTCAATTGAACGAGGGTGAAGGGGCCTCCATTCTCCTTGTAACCGATCCGGTTGGCGGGAACCATCAGACAGTATTCCATGAAAGCGATCAGCCAACTGACGAGGATCAATCCGAACAAGCCGGTCTTTTGAAAAAACTTCAGATGCTGGAATTTGAGGTGCCCGTACCAGGCAAACGTCATAAAAACGTTCGAAAGCACCAGGAGCGCAATGGTGTAAAATCCTTTCATGTGCGACAAGTGAAAAGCGGGTAAAAAAACTGCCTTCGCGGGGTTTTGGCAGGCAGCAGCAAATATACTTTCAGAAAAAACGTTCGGACACCTGTCTATTTTTGCCTCCTGTTTTTCGAATTAAAATCGCCGCTCAAATGAGATTGTTCCCACTGTTTTTTCTTTTTGCCTGCATCTTACCAGCTTGTAAAAACCAGCCCAAAGAAGCGGAACAGGTGACACAAACCAATGTACAGGTGCCGCAGGATTTTCTTGACTTTTATGAAAAATTCCACCGCGACAGCCTGTACCAGGTAGCCCACATCAACTGGCCTTTACAAGGCGACACGGACGAACGCATTGACAGCACTCATTTCCAGAAAAAAAATACCGCCTGGCAACAGGCGGATTGGCGTATGCAAAAATTAGACTTCAACCACAATGATTATGTGTTCGACCGGAAGATGCTCGGCGATATACTGATCATAGAACGCATCCGCCCCAAAACGGCCAATTACGGCATCGAGCGGCGCTTCGCCAAACAAGCGGACGGGGAGTGGGCGCTGATCTATTACTCTGATCTGCAGGAGATAAAATAGTAGGTTTGCAATTTGCCTTGCTTAAAACTCGTCGAAGCCGCTTCACAAAAGCGGCCTCAGTGTTTTCCAGACCGTCTCCGCCAGAATTGTGTGTCCTTCCGCAGTAGGGTGGATGCCGTCGGGCAAATTGAGCTTCGGGTCGCCTCCTACCCCTTCCAGCAGGAAAGGAATGAGCGCTGCCTTGTTCTTTTTGGCAATGGCTGGAAAAATGTTGTGAAAGTCTTTCGAATAGGAGCCGAGGTTGGGCGGCGCCATCATGCCCGCTACGACGATCTTGCAATCGGGATTCTTCTCTTTTACCTTGTCTATGATGGTTTGCAGGTTTTTTTTCGATTCCGCGAGCGGGAGCCCGCGCAAGGCATCGTTGCCGCCGAGTTCGAGCACAAAAATGTCCACCGGCTGCTGAAGCACCCATTCGATGCGGCTCACGCCGTCGGCGGTCGTCTCGCCGCTCAGGCCCGCATTGATGCATTTGTAGGGCAAGCCGAGGGAGTCAATTTTCAATTGGATCAGGTGCGTAAAACCCTGCTCCGGTGAAAGTTGGTAAGCAGCCGTAATGCTGTTCCCGAAAAAAACGATGTTTTTACGTGCAACCGGAGCAGCTGGGGTCGCCACCGGAGTTGCGCTCGGGGCAGCGTTGGTTGCAGTGGTATTTTGGGTTTTGTCCTGGCAGGCTACAAAACCGATGGCCAGGAATAGGATCGGGAGCAAATACTTCATTTACAGAACCGTTGTTTGTTTACAAATCGTAAAAACAAGCGTCGATGGAGAATGTTTCCGGTACCACCGGCTGTATTTTGAAACCCGGTGAACCTGTTTTTCATCTATACCTTCCCGCTTTTTATCCGTTTTTTCCCAAAGAACCGCAACCCTTCCCACCTTTGACCGTTGTTGGACGTTGGACTGTAAGACGTTGGACATTGGAGAGCGAGGTTGGGGATTTCTGATTAAAAATGAATGTATAGGCCGGCAAGTCAATGTCCATTACCTGTCGACTCGCTGTCCAGCGTCCAATGTCCCACGTCAAACTATGTCCTTTATCCTGAAAATGGCCTGGCGCGACAGCCGCCGCAACCGCGCCCGCCTCTTCCTGTTCATATCCGCCATCACGGTCGGCATCGCGGCACTCACCGCCGTGCGCTCTTTCTCCGTCAACCTGACCGCCGATATCGACCGGGAAGCCAAAACCTTACTCGGTGCCGACCTTTTACTCGATTCCAATCAGCCGGCGCCGGATACCTTGTTGTCGAAATTAATAACGCCCGGCACGGAGACCGCACAGGTGACCAATTTTTTGAGCATGGTGCGATTCCCGGAAAACGGAGGCACCCGCCTCTCCCAGATTCGTGCACTCGAAGGCAACTATCCGTTTTTCGGCAAATGGAAAAGCAACCCGGAGAACTCGTGGCAAACTTTCCGCAACGGCAAAAAAGCCCTCGTTGACCATTCGCTTATGCTGCAATACGGCGTACAACCGGGCGACAGCATCCAGGTGGGCAACGTGACCTTTTTCATCGAGGGCGAATTGCTCTCCTCCCCAGGCCGGGCGGGCATCGCCAGCAGCATTGCGCCGGTCGTTTTTATTCCCTCAGCCTGGCTCGACAGCACGGGCCTCATCCAGCGCGGCAGCCGGGTGGATTATCAATATTTTTACAAAATGCCCGAGGGTACGGATGTAGGCGCGGTAGTTCGACCGCATGAAAAACAGTTAGAACTAGCCAATCTCGACTGGGACACCGTAGAAGACCGCAAGCGCAACGTCAGCAGGGCATTCGGCAATTTCGGCACCTTTCTGAACCTCGTCGGTTTCATTGCGTTGCTACTCGGCTGTATCGGCGTGGCGGGCGCAGTGCACATTTACATCAAGGACAAATTGCCGACGGTCGCCATCCTGCGCTGCCTCGGCGCCAGCGGGCGCAAGGCTTTTTATGTTTACCTGGTACAAGTGGCGGGCATTGGGTTATTGGGCGCTGTGGCAGGAGCAATAGCAGGGTCGCTCATTCAAAAATTGCTTCCCTGGATCGTACGCGACCTGCTGCCCATCGAGAATGTGAGCACCGATTTTTCATGGGCATCCGTGGCGCAGGGCATGGCACTGGGATTGTCGGTGGCGGTGTTGTTCGCTTTGTTGCCGCTCTCCGGCATCTTGAAAACCTCGCCGCTGCGCACCCTGCGCGCCTCGTTCGGCGAACACGAGGACGATAACCGGATGCTGCGCTGGAGCGTTTATTCGCTCATCCTGCTCGCCATATTCGGCTTCACCTGGTGGCTCATCAGGGATTGGAAAGAAACGCTGATCTTCATGGGCGGTATCGCGGGCGCATTTTTGGTACTGTGGGGCATCGCCCGTTTGCTGACTTTTTTGCTGCGCCGTTTTTTCCCGAAAAAATGGAATTATGTGCTGCGACAAGGCATTGCCAACCTGTTTCGCCCCGAAAACCAGACGGTGTTGCTCGTCGTCACTATCGGACTCGGCACCATGTTGCTTTCGACCCTGTTTTTGATCCAGAACCTGTTGCTCAAACAGGTTGAATTCTCCGGCAGCGGCAACCAGCCCAACATGATCCTCTTCGACATCCAGACGGCTGACAAGGACGAAGTGGCAGCACTCGTACGCACACACGCCATGCCGTTGATGCAGCAGGTGGCCGTCGTGACTACCCGCCTCGAAACGATTGATGGCGTGACGAAAGCGCAGTACGAGGCTGAAAATCCCGACTCCGATTCCATCCCGAAAGCGGAAGGCCGCCGGAACGGGCCGCCGGGGGAAAGAGACGAAAACAGGATAAACCGCTGGGTGTGGGACCACGAATACCGCGTCACGTTCCGCGACACCCTGATCAATACGGAGGAGATCATCGAGGGGGAGTGGATCGGCACACACAAACCCGGTCAGCCTGTCAAGATCTCCATTTCCGACGGCCTGCAGAAAAGCATGAAAGCCAAAATCGGGACGAAGATCGTTTTCAACGTGCAAGGCGCACGGCTCGAAACGGAAGTCGGCAGCGTCCGTAAAGTGGACTTCAACCGGGTGCAGACTAACTTTCTCGTCGTGTTCCCGACGGGTGTTCTGGAAAAAGCGCCGCAGTTCCACGTCGTTATATCCCGTGTGGGCAGTGCACAACAATCCGCTCAGTTTCAGTCAGAATTAGTACGGCGTTTTCCCGGCGTGTCGGCTATAGACCTGACCCAGATCCTGAAATCGGTGGACGAGGTGCTGGGCAAGGTGTCGTTCGTCATCCGCTTCATGGCTTTGTTCAGTATTCTCACTGGTTTGCTGGTGCTGGTGAGTTCGATCTACCAGGGCAAATTCGCCCGCATCCGCGAAAGCGTGCTGTTGCGCACTCTCGGCGCCAGCCGCCGCCAGATACTGGCGATCAATGCGTTGGAGTATTTTCTGCTCGGGGCGCTGGCCTGTCTCGCCGGCATCGGACTGTCGGTGGTCGGGGCCTGGGCGCTGGCGCAATTCGCGTTCAAAATTCCGTTCGAGGTGGAGTGGTGGCCGCTGGCGGCGACATTTGTCGTCATTACGGTCATTACAGTTATTATTGGACTGTTCAACAGTCGGGAGGTGGTGAATAAACCGCCGCTGGAGGTGTTACGGCAAGAGGTGTGAGTAATTCGTTTTTAGTGCGGTGAGGGACGGTTCAGATAGTGCACAGAGGGCTAAGGCTAACCCCTCTTCGTTTGAGACTACACCCCGTGTGTACTAAATTTCGAATTGCCTCCCGACATCACCCCACCTGCGTTCGCGCAAGGTTGTACCTCCTCTGTCCTATCTTAGGAGTTGTGCCTGCTTTCATCCTGGCAACCCCATCTCAAAAAGTGCAACCTTACCCCAACGATGACCAACACTACGATTTTCAACGAAAAACCTGTACCTTTGGAGAAAATTTGAGACAATTATGATTAGCGTCAGAGCCACATACGACGGCCAGCATTTGAAATTATCCCGGCCATTGAATATTAAAAAGCCGCAGCAAGTGATTGTGATTTTCCTTGAATACCCGGAAGAAAACGGCGACGAGGAAACACCAATTGCTGCAAAAGACCTTCATGCTTTGCAGGCGGCTAGTCCTTCGTTTGACTTTCTCACTACCGAAGAAGAGGATATATATTCGGATGCAGATTTGAAAGTAAAATATTAAATATAACTGTTGTATACGTATGAAAAGAGGCACAATCGTGCTCACCATATTTCCTTTTACCGATTTGAGCGCCACAAAACGGCGACCGGCCGTCATTGTTTCCAAAGTTGACTCTGTTGATCCTGACGTTATTGTCGCCTTTATTTCTTCTGTCCTCCCGACAAAAGCATCTCCTTCCGATTTTATCCATTCGGACAGCGACCCAGCCTTTGGACAAACTGGTTTGAAATGAACTTCCGTTTTTAAGATGGATAAACTGGCGACGCTGGACAAGTCTATTTTCTCCGGCGAATTGGGCAACATCACCCCTGCCATTTTTGACGAATTGAAAAACAGGTTGCGTGTGGTTTTGGATTTGTAAATAATTCAAGCCGCCGCTGGAGGTGTTAAGGCAGGAGGTGTGATGTGTGTTAAAACCCTACAACCCCTCCAACACCTCCCGATACCCCCGCCCCACCGGCAAACACACGCCACGCACTTCCACTTCCTCGGCCGTATAGGATTCGATCATTTCGACGGAAACGATAAACGAGCGGTGTATGCGTTTGAACATTCCCGCCGGGAGCAGGTCTTCAATCTCATGGGTGCTCATTTTGGAAAGAAATTCCTTTTTGGTCGTCACGATCCGGACGTATTCCCGCTGGCTCTCGATGTACACGATCTCGGAAAACAGCACTTTCACTTTCTTTTTTTGTACGTTCAGGAACACGAAATCCTTTTCCCGGTTTTCGGAAGGAGCCGGTTGTTCGCCCCGTGTAGCGTTCACTTTGTTCACGGCCACAAGGAAACGCTCGAACTCGAAAGGTTTGAGCAGGTAGTCCGTCACGTTCAGGTTGAACCCTTCCACCGCGTACTGGTGATATGCCGTGGTGACAATGACGGCCGGCGGATGGGTGAGCGTTTTTAAAAAAGCCATGCCCTTTAGTTTGGGCAGGTGGATATCGAGGAAAATGAGGTCAACGGGGTGTTGCCGCAGGTAGTCTGTGGCCAGGATGGCGTCCTTGAACGCAGCTTCCAGCCGGAGAAACGGCACCTGGGCGATGTAACCGCTCAAAATTTTTACAGCCAGCGGCTCGTCTTCAATGATGATACAGCGGATGTCAGACATGGCTTGCCAGGTTAATTTTTAAAGTCGCGGTAAACTGGTGGTCGCTTTGATGCACCGACAGTTGGTAATCAGTATACAGCAGTTCCAGTTGGCGCCGCAGGTTCGACAGGCCGATGTTTTCTTTAACACGCTCTTCTCCGGCAGGTTCTTCGGTCGAGTTTTTCACAAAAAATGCGAGGTGCCGCTCCCTGACCGACAGGTGGATGTCAACGAAAGGCTGGCGCCGCGTTTCGGCAGCGCCGTGTTTGAACGCGTTTTCCACCAGCGGGATCAGCAACAACGGCGGCAGGGCCTGCCGCATATCTTCCACGTCGTAGTTGAAGTTGACCCGCAGCGAATCGTCGTAGCGCAACTGCTCCAGCGCGATGTAGTCGCCGATGATCTTCAACTCCTTTTCAATCGCGATATACGCGCCGCCCGCTTCATACAGCATAAAACGCAGGATCTTCGACAGACGCAGGATGGATTCAGGGGTCAGGTCGGATTTGTCTTTGGACAGCGCGTAAATGTTGTTGAGCGTGTTGAATAAAAAATGGGGGTTGGTCTGCGACTTGAGGTAGTTCAACTCCGCTTCCTGTTTCTCGATGCGCAGTTGTTGCGCCGTCTGTCGCAGTTGTATATAGTCGTAAACATGCCGGATGATCGCAAAAAAGAAAAGGGAAAAGACATTGGACGAAAACTGATCGCAGACACCGTCCAGAAACTTTTCATAAGTCGTATACGGTGTCCAGATATACAATTGAATACCGATGGCCCGCCAGGCATACATGCCGAAAGAAAAAAGCAGGAACTGGCCACCGAGGGCTGCCAGCGGGGCGAACACTTTTTTCCAGTGTTGCCGGACGAAAGGCAGCGTATATTCGAAGAAGACGATATTGGCGGCAGTGATGAAGAGGGCCCGCCATATTTGATTGACCAGCCTGCCGGAGAAGGTATCGGTATGGCTTACTAAGTCGCCAAACGACGATAGCACCAGGTAAGCGAGGCCCACCCATCCGTAAAATTTCAGGCGATTGATGTCCGGATAACGCATCGTTCTTTTCTGCGGACAAACCTAAAGAGAAATAGCCAATCGGGGTCTTGTATTGGTTGACCGGAGACCGTTGATTGTTGACGATGATCTGCTGTTTGTTGACGCCCGTTTGGGGCATTTTTTTCGGGCGGATATTCTTGCGGGAAAATGCAAGCTTATGAACAAGATCTTTCTCTTTATCGCGATGGCACTCTTTGCAGCGCCTTATGTACACGCCCAGGTTGAACCTGCTGCCGGCACCTGGAAAACCTGGTTTATTTCATCGGGCAAGGAATGGCGCCTGCCCGCGCCGCCCGCCTACAAGGCGGAAATCGCCCAGGTATTGGCCAGGCAACGGGAACTCGACTCTGCGGGTCTGCAACAGGTCCTGTACTGGAATGCAGGGGCGCCCGGTTATCGCTGGCAGAACATGATGGACAAACTCTGGATGTATGATACCAGCCACAACGGCGCCCTGGCCAACATGCTGCTCGGAGTGGCCATCTACGACGCCACCATTGCCACCTGGGATACCAAATATGCCTACAAACGCCCCCGGCCTTTCAGGGCCGACAACAGGATCAAGGCGCTTGTGCCGGAACCGGCCAGCCCCTCCTATCCCTGCGAGTATTCCGTGGCGGCGGGTGTGGCGGTCAAGGTTATTGCCCATTTTTATCCGGCAATGGCCGATTCAGTGAATCGCATGGCTCAACGGGCACTGGCTTCGCGGGTAGCAGCCGGCGTCGCTTTCCCCAGCGACACCAGGGCGGGCTTTGACCTGGGCCGGCAGATCGCCGAAGCGGAAATCGGGCGCACCAAAGGTTTCGTGCCCAAAACGGCCTGGGATGGAAAGCGACCGCAAGGAACCAACGTGTGGCAGGGTCAGCCGCTCTTTCCGCTGGCCGGGCGCAGCAAGACCGTGGTGCTGGACAGCAGCAGCCAGTTCCGGCCCGGCCCGCCGCCCGATTTTTCGAAAGACATGGAGGAGTTGAAAAAATTCAAGCCGAACTTCCGCTCCACAGCCAATGCTTTTCATTTTGCCAGCCAGACGGATGACGTGCTCAGTAAAAAAATATTCGAATACAACCTCCACCTGAACCCGCCCCGGGCTGCAAGGATGTACGCCATCGCCGCCATTGGGACGTACGACGGCTTTGTTTCCTGTTGGGATGCCAAGTACACTTATTGGGGTACTCGTCCCGACCAGTACGACACCACCTTCCACCCGATACTGTTTTTCTCTCCACCCTTCCCCGGCTATCCCTCCGGGCACGCTATGGTGGGCGGCGTGATGGCCGAACTGTACTCCTATTTCTTCCCGGCTGAACGCGCCTATTTTCAGAAAAGAGCCAGAGACGGAGCCGAATCACGCTTCCAGGGGGGCATCCATTTCCGCACCGACAACGAGGTGGGACTGGAGATGGGCCGGAAAGTAGGCGCCCTGATCGTTCAAAAAGTGCGGGGCGACGGAGCCGACGATATACCTGCGACAGACAAGCATACAAAGATGAATACCCGAGATCATGCTCCGGCAGTTTCTTCCGGTAGGCATTGACTTCTGACATCAACGATGACACTGAACATAAATTCAAGAATCGCAATGGCAAACTACGCTGCAGACATGGATTTGCGCAAAACTGCAAGGCTCGCCGGCTTCTTATATCTTATTCTTGCGCTCTCCGGTTTCTGCATCTTTGCTTATGTTCAGCCAAAGCTATTGGCGGGTACGGACGCTGCTGCCACCGCCAATAGCATGTTGGCAAACGAATTTTTATTCCGAATGAGCAAGGCTGCCGGGGTAGTTACCAATATCCTGTTTGTGATCATTGTATTGCTGTTGTATCGTTTACTCAAACAGGTAAACGAGCATCAGGCCAAATTGATGGTGGCCTTGGTGATCATATTTATCCCGGTTGCATTTACGGGAGATGCACTGGAAATGACTGCTCTGAACATTTTTAAGGGGAATATTTTGCAATCATTCCCAACAGAACAGGCGCAGGATATAGGCATGACCATTATCAAAATCAGCCAATATTCCGCTCAAATGCTGACCGTATACTGGGGGCTCTGGCTGATGCCATTGGGCTGGCTGGTCTATAAGTCCGGATTTATTCCCCGGATATTTGGGATATTGCTAATAGTCAACGGTCTTGGTTATATCATTCACTGCTTTACGTTTATATTGTTCCCTGAGCTGTTGAAAACCGTTTTAAAGTTCATTTATCCCACTTATTTTACAGGAGAGATCCCGTTTATTCTATGGCTTTTGATCAAAGGTGTTAGCGTTCAAAAGAATACCAGTTAATACCGGCTGGATGTGCTTCAGCAGGAGGTATAGCACAATCCGCGAAATTCCCAATCTTCGCCCCTTCAAAACCAACTTTCTCCTCAATGCTCCTTTTCAAAAAAGTCGCCGACCTGCAATCCTGGCTGGACAGCCAGCGCGCCAAAGGCGATAAAATCGGCTTCGCGCCCACCATGGGCGCCCTGCACGACGGCCACCTCGAGCTTATCCGCATGGCCAAACGCGACGGCTGCCTCGCCGTGGCCAGCATCTTCGTCAACCCCACCCAGTTCAACGACCCGAAAGACCTGGAAAAATACCCGCGGCTGCCGGAAAAAGACGCGGCCCTGCTCCTCGGCGCCCATTGCGACGCACTTTTTATGCCCCCGGTGGAAGAGGTGTATCCGCCCGGCATAGAGCTGACGATCGAACTGGACTTCAGACAACTCGACAAAGTGATGGAAGGCGTGTTCCGCCCCGGGCACTTCAAAGGCATGGCGACAGTGGTCAAACGCCTGCTCGACATCGTGCAGCCGCAGCAGCTGTACATGGGACAAAAAGATTTTCAGCAACTGAGCATCGTACGCGACATGATCCGCCAACTGCAACTGCCCGTCGAACTGGTGATGTGCCCCACGGTGCGCGAAGCCGACGGCCTGGCCATGAGCAGCCGCAACATGCGCCTCACTCCTGAAATGCGAACCATCGCGCCGGTAATCCATAAAACCTTGCAATGGGCGAAAAAAGAACTGGAAGCCCGTCCGGCAACGGAGATCGGGGCCGAAGCCATGCAACGGCTTTCTGAAGCCGGATTGCAACCGGAATATTTCGACATCGTGGACGGCATTTCGCTTTTACCGGTAGCGCGTTGGGCCGGCAGCGATTTTATCGTAGCCTGCACGGCGGCCTTCGCCGGAGAGGTGCGACTGATTGATAACCTGGTGTTGAAAGGCTGATATGCTCCAAAATTAGCCTTTAAGCACATTTGCGCACTCCGTTTGGCATTTTTTATATAGTTTTGAAAAAACTTTCACCGTGCCGAACCGCCGCCGCATCCTGCTCGTGCTACTGCTGCTTGCAGCCCGGCAGTTGTGTGGCCAGTCGTTCCAGAAAGAATACGCCCCTGCCGGCGGCGGCTCTGTCATTCCGTACAACGCCGCGCTGCGGCCCGACGGCAAATTCCTGGTGTCGCACATGGTCAACGACGATTCCGTTCGCCTGCATGTAACCTGCCTGGAATCCGACGGTGCAGTTGGATGGAGCGTCCGGTTGCGGGCGCATACCAATATCACGGGAAGCGAAGGATTTGTGGAAGGCCCCATTGCGGCAACAAGTGATAATGGCTGTATCGTCATGGTCAGCAAATCGTACCAGTCGCAAGTGGTACAGCAAGGATGGGCCTTGGTAAAATTAGGGCCGGACGGCATGGTGCAATGGAACCGCCAGATCGCCGGCGTGGGTTTGCTCGACGATTTTCTGGAACGTTCCGGTGGGCGCACCTTTGTGGCGGCCCGGTATCCGCCGTCGCCGTACAAACGCTACCTGGCTTGTCTGGCCGACAACGGTACCGTGCTTTGGGAAAAAGACTTATCGTCGGACTTGGGGACGGTCGCCATTTCCGGCACACAAGCGTTGGCCGGCCAGCGAATTTTGCTCCTGCTGCACACCGAGAATGCCAACCTTTCCGCCGGCCATCTGGCTGTGCTCGATGATGCGGGGAATTTTACCAACGTGCTTTCGCTGGGCGGTTTTACATTCATGCACGCCCTCGAGCACCCCGACGGGCGCCTGTTTTTTCTTGGCAATACGGCGGAAAAGATACTCCTGGGTCAGATTCAGAACGGACAATTGCAATGGACAAAAGTGCCCTGCCTGCCGGCAGACGCGTATTTCTACGGTGCATTGGCTTTCAACGGCGCCCATGACAGCCTCATGGTGTCCTTTCAAAGCGCGGCGTTGGAGGAACAACGCCTGTTGATGCAATTCGATCTGAACGGAAATTTTTCAAGAGGTCATTTCCTGCCGTCGAAAGAAGCCGCGTTCAACAAATTGCTCGCCCTTCCCGGCGGTGGATGGGCCTGGACATCGTTCAGCACAAACAACCCGCTGCGGGCCTTCGTTTTTGTCAAAACCAATGCGGATGGCCGCCTCGATGCTTGCCCCGCAGGACAATTGTGCCAGGTCAATATGCGCGATACCTTGTTGCAGCCGCTCCCCCCACCCTCCTGGACAACCGAAAATGTCACCCACATCGTCGCCCGGCCGGCGACGTCGGTATTTCAAACATTGACCAGCACCGATTATTGCGCGCCACTGCCATCATTCAACGCGGATATCCTGATTTCCGATACGAGCGGCTGTACCGGCGATGCGTTTGTTTTTCATCGCGACAGTCTGACGACGGGTGCTTCGAAGTGGTTGTTGGAGGGAGGCGTCCCTGACCGTTTTTACGGGCCGGAACCGCCGGGCGTCATTTTTCCCGATACCGGCAATTTCACCGTCCTGCATATCCTCGAACAAGCGGGGTGCCGCGATACGACCCAAGTCAACATCCGCATCGGAGAAAAGCCGGCGCTAGTGCTGCCATCCGATACTTTGGTATGCCCGGACAGCAGCATCCTGATCAACCCCGGCAGTGGTCCGGGCTGGCAGTATCATTGGAACGACGGCGTCGCGCTTGCCAGCCGGTGGGCAAAAGCGCCGGGCAATTTTTCGGTCACTGTAACCAATGCGGTGGGCTGTTCCGATGTTGGCGCCGTACAGGTAAAGACCGTTGATTTTCCCCGGGAACCCTTGCCGGCTGATACCTTTTCCTGTGAAAACACGCCACTTTATCTCGAAATACCGACGCCCCAGGATTGGCAATTTGTCTGGGCGGATGGCTTCCCGGGAACAGGCAGGTTTATTTATACCGCAGGCATGTATACCTTACTGGCTACTTCACCGGAAGGCTGCATGCTGGCCGACTCCATGCAGGTCGCATTGACTCCCTGTCCGGAATGTTTCGTTTATTTACCCAATGTGATCAGGCCGGATTCGGGAGGCGAAAACGGAGCATTCGGCATCTATACGAATTGCCTGGCGCTCGAATATTCGCTGCGCATCTTCGACCGTTGGGGTAATCTGGTGTTTGAAAGCAAAGACCCGGTGCAATTTTGGGATGGCACTTCGCGGGGACGCACAGTAGCGCCGGGCGTATATGTCTTTCAGATAAGAGGTGTTCTGTCAAACGGAAATACGGTTTCGGATTTTTCAAGGAGTGGATCGGTGTCAGTCGTCCGGTAAAAGACGGCAACAAAGCGGGGAAAATGTTTGTTATGGCTCACGTTCGATGAACAATAAACAGCACGGAATGAAAATCGGTATCGTTTGTTACCCGACTTATGGCGGCTCGGGCGTGGTCGCCACCGAACTCGGCCTCGGACTTGCCCGAAAAGGCCACGAAATCCACTTCATCACCTATCGCCGCCCCGTTCGGCTCGCCCATTTCGACGCCAATGTATTTTATCATGAAGTGGACAACGAAGATTATCCGCTGTTCGAATACCCGCCTTACGACACGGCGTTGGCGTCCAAAATCGTTGACGTAGTGCAGTATTCCAACCTCGACTTGCTGCACGTCCATTACGCTATTCCGCATGCGGCGGTGGCTTACATGGCCAAAAAGATACTGATCTCGCAGGGGCGCTACGTGCCGGTGGTCACGACCCTGCACGGCACGGATATTACGCTGGTGGGCAACAACCGCGCTTTCGCACCCGTCGTGGAATTCAGCATCAACAAAAGCGACGGCGTGACGGCGGTATCCCAAAACCTGAAAGACGACACCCTGCGCTTGTTCGACATCCAGCGCGACATCCGGGTGATTTATAATTTCATTGATTTTGAAAGGTTTAGAAAAACCAACAAGGAACACTTCAAAAAGATCATCGCACCCGAAGGCGAACGCATCCTGGCGCATACTTCCAATTTCCGCAAGGTGAAACGGGTGGAAGACGTCATCCTGATCTTCAAGCAGGTACACGACAAAGTACCGTCGAAACTTCTGATGATCGGCGACGGTCCGGAACGCCAGAACGTCGAACGCCTCAGCCGCGAGCTGGGCCTGACGAATGTAGTGCGCTTCCTCGGCAAACAGGATGCCGTTGAAGAATTGCTCGCTATCTGCGATCTGTTCCTGATCCCTTCTGAAAATGAAAGTTTCGGCCTCGCAGCACTCGAAGCCATGGCCTGCGAAGTTCCGGTGATCTCGTCCAACAGCGGCGGCCTGCCGGAAGTGAACATCCACGGCGTCACGGGTTTTCTCAGTTGTCCCGGCAACGTGGACGAAATGGCGCACTACGCCATACAATTGCTCAGCGACGAAGAAATGCTGCAAAAATTCCGCGGCAACGCGCTCGCCCAGGCCAAACGATTCGACATTGAAAATATCCTGCCGCACTACGAAGCCTATTACGAGGAAGTATTGGAAAGGAGTGTGGTGCAGGTGGAGTGAAGAGGTGGGAAAATTGGAAATTAGAAATTAGAAATTGAGCGCCCTGTTCCAATGACCCGGAACAGGGCGCTCAATTTCTAATTTCCAATTTCTAATTTCCCTCAATTCTTCCCCGCCAGCGCATCCAACCTGATCATGTCCTGCATGATGCGGTACGCCTCATAGAGTTGGATGTCTTTTTGTTTGTCTTTCACCCAGCTGTCGTTGCGCGCCTGCCGGGATGTGTCGCTTTGAATTTGCGGCATATCGGCAACAAGATTGGCCAGGTTGAAGCCTTCGATGGGTTTGAACAGGTTGTCGTATCTGTCGGCTTCTTCTTCCTGGCGTTTATGCCACTGGCGGAATTTTTCTGCCTGCAGGGGGTATTGGGACTGATCTTTTATCTTGCGCAAACGCACGGCATTTTCGTTTACTTTTTTAAACGTTTCGTCGGCATTGACGCGGGCTTCGCTGGTTGTTTTGAGTTTGGCCAGATCGGTGATGTGATATGCATTTTGGTTGAACGGCACGGCCTCGATGGTAGTGGATTCGAGCGGGTAATCATTTTCGCGCTCGCCGAGGTCTACGAGGTTGTAGAAGTCGGGCAGCACGATATCGGGTTTTACACCGTCGAGTTGCGTTGTTTTGCCGGTGATGCGGTAAAATTTCTGGATGGTCAGTTTCATTTCACCCAAAGGCTTTACCGACTCGTCGCCGGTGGAATTGTCGAGATCGAGGAAGCGCTGCACCGTGCCTTTGCCGTATGTGCCTGCCGATCCGACGATAACGGCGCGGCCGTAGTCCTGCATAGCGGCGGCGAGGATTTCGGAGGCCGACGCGCTGAAACTATTCACCATGACGACAAGCGGACCACCCCATTGAACGCGGGGGTCGTTGTCGGTCATGATCTCGGGTTTGCGCGCCCGGTTTTTCACCTGTACAATGGGACCTTCCTCGATGAAAAGTCCGCTCATTTGCACCACATCGCGGAGCGAACCGCCGCCATTGCCGCGCAGGTCGAGGATGATGCCTTTCACGTTTTCTTTCTTCAGTTTTTCGATCTCTTTCGCTACATCCGCTGCGCAGGAAGTAAGTCCCTGCGAAGTGAAATCGGCATAAAATTTCGGCAGGTAGATATAGCCCACTTTGTCCTGGGCGGTATTGGCGCTGAGCATGAGCGACTTGGCAAAACCCTCTTCCATGATGACCACGTCGCGGGTAATGGTGATCACTTTCTCCGCGCCATCGGGTTTTTGGATCGTCAGCGTCACTTTTGTGCCTTTCGGCCCGCGGATTTTACCCACTACATCGTCGAGGTCCCAACCCATCACGTCTACCGATTCCGCATCGTTTTCGCCCTGGGCGACCTTAAGGATCGCGTCTTTGGGCTGGAGAACGCCCTGTTTCCAGGCCGGGCCGCCCGGTACGATCTCGGAGACGATGGTTTTTTCGTCGTCGGTCTGCAAACGCGCACCGATGCCTTCGAGTTTGCCTGACATCTGGATGTCAAAATTCTCCTTTTCTTTAGGAGAAAAATAGCCGGAGTGCGGGTCGAAGACGTTGGTAAAAGCGTTCAGGTATATTTCCAGACGGCGGGGACGATCGGTTTTCTGCAGGCGCTTGAACCATTTGTCATAAGTATCGAGCACTTTTTTGCGCTGTTCTTCTTCGAGTTGCGCGAAAGATTTTTTCTCGCCCTTGAAATCCGGTTTTTCCTGCTTTTCGAGTTCGTCGGTAATGCGCGAGATCACTTCGTATTTCATTTGCTTTTCCCATCGGTCGCGCAATTCGGCGTCGTCTTTTGCCCAATCGAGTTTTTTGCCGTCGCCTTCCATTATTTCGTTTTTATTGAAATCCAGAGGTTTGGCCAATATCTCGCGATACCAGTTCTGGGTTTTCACGATCGCTTTATCCATGAGCATGACAGAGAGATCGAAGAAATGGAAGGTACCTCTGTTGGCTTCGTCGTCCAATTGTTTTTCGAAGCTCTTCAGTTGGGCAATTTCGCTTTGAATGAAAAAGCGTTTGCCGCCGTCCACGTCTTTCAGATAAAGATCGTAGACTTGTTGCGAAAATTTGTCATCTATTTCTTTGGGTTGAAAATGCAAGCGGTTCAATCCCTGCAGAATGGCCTGCATGAGTGCGGCTTCCTTTTCGGGGCTCGATGCGGGAGTGCGGAAAGGATTGAACTGACTGACAAAAAACGCGATGCCCGCGATGCCGAGGAAGGAGAAAAATACGACGGACGATTTCAATTTCATGTCCAGGAGAAATTTATCTAAATCAAATTTGCCGAAGGGGCTGTTAAAATTCAACATCTTTTGCGAGGTGTTTTTTAATTAACAAAGATAAACAGTTGTGGTTTGTCGCGGTTGTCCGAACGGCTTGTTTTAGAAAACAATAACGCGCGGCGGCGGGAGGTACGGAATGAAACGTAAGAATGCACGGTTTGTGTCGGACGGCGCGATTTTTTCTACAAACTTATGACGGGAAAGGTTTTTCGGTCGTTGTGACCGGTTGAAATTGAAAAGCACAAACCAGGCATAATGATGAAGCGCAAGACGAATTTATCTCCAATCCTCCATTTGGCATTACCTTTGCCTGTAATAATACCGCCGCTTTTCAGTCGTTTCCCGCCTTTTAATCGAATTTTCACCAAAAACTGACACCACCCATGGATGTAGGCTACCTTCTACGCATACTGGCGCGCCGCAAATGGCTAATTCTCATCGCAATGGTTGCTGCGGCGGTCGCAACTTTTCTTTTTATCGGGCGCAAACCGGAGCAATACAGGGCTACGGTCATCATGTCAACGGGCATCGTCAATTACAAGGGACTGAACTCGAACGACGACGACGCTTTTGTGCAGCAATACCAGGTGGAAAACGCCTTTTCCAACCTCATCGAATTCATTCGTTCGCGCTCCAGCGTGAAACTGCTGACCATCCAGATGCTCAAACACGACCTGCTGGCCGAAGTTAGCGGCACGGAACAACCTTTCCGGCAAGCCAACAAAGGTCTGTCCGACTTCAGCAGTGAAGAGCGCAGCACCCTGTTGGCCGAACTGGTCAAAATCAACCTCGACAGCATCAGCGACCCCGCCTTCAGCCAGCAATTCGACTACCTGCTCGATAAGATCGCCCGTGCCTACGGATATGACAACGACGCCATCCTGCGCGGCCTTTTGGTCAAACGCCGCTCCGCCACCGACTACCTGACCATTGAAATGACGACGGAGAGCCCGGCGCTTTCGCAATACATGGCCAATGAGTACGCCAAACGATTTATGACGTATTACCAAAACCTGAGCGTGCGCGAAAAGCGGAAAAAGGCCGAATTTTTGACCGACCTGGCGGCCCGGAAAAAATTCACCGTGGATTCTATTACTGAAATACGTTACGCCTACCTCCGCACACGGGGCCTGCCCTCCATCGGCAAACAAAGTGAGGACCTCATCACCCAGATATCCAACTTCGAGCGCGACCGCGAGATGGCAGCTTCCAAACGCAACGCCGCCGAAGCGTCGGTGCGGAAAATTGACGACTATCTCAACCGCCGCGGCGCCCGCGACGCGGGCGAGACCCAGGCGCGCATCATTGACAAATCAGACACCGACGAACAAATGGCGCGGGTCCGCGAGCTCACCCAAATGAGCGTCGCTGCCGGCGGAAAAGACCCCGACGTCGAAGAGGAACTGGCCGAAGCCAAACAACAACTCCAGGAATCCATTCAAAAATCGGCCCGCAGCATCGGCAAACCGAAAGAAAAAGAAGAGTCCAAACGCACCCGCGAAGACCTGTACAAAGAACGCGTCAGCGCCGACCTCGATCGCATAGACGCGGAAAAAACAGTCGGCCAGCTCAGCGGAAAGATCGCCGCTTTGAAAAGTCGCCTTAGCACCATGGTGGTAGACGACGAATATTCTTCCAGCCTGGCGGTGGACGAAGAGCGCGCCCGCGAGGAGTTCAACAAGGTGAACGAACAATTGATTGACGCCAAACTCGACCTCTCCAAGCAGGAAAGTCCGCTCTCCATCGTCGAAAACGCGCAATTGCCCGAATGGCCCGAACCCAACCGCCAGGTACTGCTCAGCCTATTCGCAGCCGTGGTTGCGGGCACCCTCGCGACCATCGCCATCTTCCTGCTGGCCTACATGGATGGCAGCCTGCAATCGCCCGATCTGTTCAAACGCTACACCGGCAATCTGCCCCTGCTCGGTGCGGTCAGCACCGTGCCGCTGCAAGGTCTTAACCTCGGACAGGTGTTCTCTACCAACGGCGAAATGCCGAAATACACCCTGTTTCGCGAGAGCCTGCGCAAGATCCGCACGGTATTGCTGCAAAACGAAAACGACCACGTGTTCCTCATCGTGAGCCTTAAAAGCCGCGAGGGCAAAACGTTCACCATGCACGCACTGGCGCACTCACTCGCAGCCAACCACAACCGCGTCCTCATGCTCGATACGAATTTTAAAACCCCGCTGCCGGAGGATTACACCGACCGGCCTACCAACGGTGCTGCGGTGTTGAACAAGATCATCCGGGAAAACAATCTGACCAAGGTATTCCAACTCAAAACGCCCCTCGGCGGCGCAGCCAAAAAACAAAAGGTGGACATCATCGGCAACCACGGCCTGCAGAAATCGCCTTCCGAAGTGCTCGAAACCAACCAATTCCGCCAGTTTATCAGCGACCTGCGCGAACACTACGATTACATTTTCCTCGAATCGGCTTCCCTCAACGACTATTCCGACGCGCAGGAACTCGTGCCTTTCGTGGACAAGGTCATTGCCGTGTTCAATGCCCGCTCGGTCATCAAACCCGCCGACAAAGACTCGCTCCAGTACCTGCAAAGCATCGGCGACAAATTTGCCGGAGCGGTATTGACTGAGGTGGATGCGCGGAATCTGAATTAACGGTAGACGGTAGACGGTAGACGGTGGACGGTAGACGGTGGACGGTAGACGGTAGACGGTGGACGGTAGACGGTGGACGGTAGACGGTGGACGGTAGACGGTGGACGGTAGACGGCACACACCGGCTGTTTTGGGCTGAGGGTACTCCTGAGCAATGAGTGGCTGAATCAGAATAGTAAAACTTAAAACTCACCTGAACAAAGTTACCTCTCGAGAGACAAAACAATTGTAAACACAAGTGATGTCCCACCGTCTACCGTCTACCGTCTACCGTCTACCGTCACACTGGCTGCGCTCCGGCTTTTTTTCCCTGCTCGAAAAAGGGGTGGCGCTGGCATTCAACCTTGGCACGACGGTATTGTTGCTGCGGCTGCTGACCAAGGAAGATTTTGCCGCATGGGGTGTTTTTATCATTCTGACGTATTTTGTGGAAATGGGCCGCAGCGGGCTGATCCAGAACGGTTTGGTGCGTCACCTCGCCGTGTACCGCGATGACCGGAATACATATGCGGCCATTTCAATGGCTTCCTTTGCGCTCAATATCACTTTTTCCATTGTCACGAATCTCCTGTTGTGGTGGGGCGCCGCCTGGATAACGCAAAACTATCAGGCGCTCCAAATCGCATCGTTGTTGCCGGTCTATTTTATCATCAACCTGGTGATGGCGCCTTATACGCATTGCCAATTTGTCCAACAGGCCAATGCCGAATTTCGCGGCGTGTTTTGGGGTGCATTTTTTTTCCGGGGAATGCCATTTTTCTGGGTATTGTTTTGTTGGCTCTCCGGAAAGCCAGTTGAATTGCCGCACCTTGCCGGAGCAATGCTGGCCGGCGCTTTCACAGGTGGAATTGCCGCCTGGATGTTCGCCCGCCCTTTTCTTTTACTATCTTCAACAATTGATTTTCAGTGGGTCAAAAAGTTATTCGCCTTCGGGAAATACGTGCTGGGCACCAACCTGAGCACCATGTTCTATAAAAACATTGACAAACTGACGCTGGGCCACCTGCTCGGACCGGCAGCATTTGCCCTATACGACGTGGCAGGCAAAGTGACCCAAATGGTGGAAACGCCTTCATTCAGCATCGCTGCCGTTGTGTTCCCACACAGCGCTGAACGCATGGCGCGCAATGGCGCGGCGGGTGTAAAGCGACTATACGAACGCAGCGTCGCAGCCATCCTCGCCATCATCCTGCCTTTTCTTGTACTGGTGGTGGTATTTGCCGAACCGATCATCCGGCTGTTTGCCGGAGAGCAATACATGGCTTCAGCAGACTTACTGCGGCTGACAGCTTTTTTCGGGTTGTTCCTGCCTTTTGCCGTTCAGTTCGGTACGGTGCTGGATTCCACCGGCCGACCGGCAGCAAACTTCGTTTTTACATTGTTAACCGCCTTCCTTAACCTCGGTTTGAGTTACTGGTTCGTGGCCGAATTCGGGCTTTTTGGCGCGGCATTTGCAACCCTTTTTGGGTATACCCTGAGTTTTACATGGATGCAGATATATTTGTTCAAACATTTTAAGATCAATGCCTTAAACTCCTTTCGGTATATGCCGGAGGTATACGGAACGGGCTGGGATATAGCGCGGGAAAAATTCTTTTTTCCCGCGGGTAAATCCCGAACCGATAAATTCCCTACCGATAAATCGGTGGGCTGAGACATAAACCCGCCGGTTCGCCGCTGGGAAACTTGTAAAAATGGACATCGTTTTTTTCACCCTTTTCCGCACGGACAATCCGTATTCGTCCATTTCGCTTTCGATGGCGAAGGAATTGGCGAAAACGCACCGCGTCTTTTATGTGCATCACCCGTATTCGCTGAAAGACCTGGTAGCGGGACTATTGCGCGGCGACAAAATGCTCCGCGCGCGTCTGCCGTGGCTGCTCAGCGGACGGGTGCGTTACGAGGAAGAGGAAACGATTCCGAAGAACTTTGTTGCCGCCCAACCGCCGCTGACGCTGCCCATCAACTGGCTCCCGAAAGGACGGATTTACGATTTTTTCCAGCGACTGAACAACGGCATCGTACTCGGCTCTATTCGGAAAGTATTGCGCGACCACGATGTGCGCAACTATATCTATATCAATTGCTACGACCCGTTTTTTGCAGGCGCATTGCCGAAAGAAATGGGCGCCGCGTTGTGCATTTACCATTGCATTGACGACATCACACAAAACCCCTACACTGCCAGACATGGCGCAGATCTGGAGCGTGAGGCGATGCGTCACACCGATGTGACACTGGTGACGAGTGCGAATTTGAAAAGATTGAAACAGCCGTTTTGCGGTCATGTGGAGACTTTTTTCAACGCCGCCGACGTATCCGTTTTTCAAAAAGCGATGACTGAAAAATACCCGCGTCCGCTGGAGTTGCAGGGCCGCCAGGGCAAAGTCATCGGTTTCATCGGCAACTTAGACGAATTGCGGATGGACTATCCTTTGTTGAAAAAGATCGCGTTGGCACATCCGGATAAAACACTGCTGCTCGTGGGGCCGGTCAATAGCACGGAGCCGCAACAGATTGGCCTGGATAAGTTGCCCAACGTCATTTTCACCGGCAGCCGGCAACTCGGCGAACTGCCGCCCCTGCTTCAACACATGGATGCCGTGCTGATCCCATTCTTATGCAACACCCTGACAAAGAGTATTTACCCCCTGAAGATCAATGAATACTTAGCGGCAGGAAAACCGGTCGTGTCAACGGATTTTTCGGAGGATATTCGCAGTTTTGCAGACTGTATTTATCTGGCGGAAAACCACGCGGATTTTATTAACAAGATTGACGAGGCGATCGTAGAGAACAACCCCCACGGGGTTCGCCACCGCATAGAAACGGCACATTCGAATACCTGGGAAACCCGTATCCGGCAATTGTGGGAAATCGTAGAAACATATACTCCAACACTCAAATACTCCAACACTCAAACACTCCAACACTCAAACACTCCAACACTCAAACACTTCTTAACTGATGAAAGGGCCTAAAATAGAACTCACACGCTACCAGCGCTTTATAGAGACGATGATGCACGCCTTCATTATTCTCACGCTGTTGGCCATTTTTCTGAAAGTTTTGGTTATTTAAAATTGGTGGAGTGTGGAGTGTGGAGTGTGGAAGGTGGAAGGTGGAGGGTAGAAGATAAAAATGACCTTAACGACTTCAATGACCCAATGACTTCAATGACCCTAATGACCTCCCTGCCTTCGTTAAAACTCCGGCGGGTAAAAATGACTTTAATGACCCGATAATGCGCCGATTCAATCACGGACATCTTTTTCTCCGCCACACTTCGGTATTAGGGCGGGCGAAAACCTGGCTCGAACGCCGGTTGTGGGTACAGAAACTCAACAACCCGCTGGGTGTGGCCCTGGTGCTGCTGGCATCGCTTGCCGTGGCATGGGTGATGTCGTCGTTGAGTTTCCGCACGGGTTTTGTGTTGTACGTGGTATTGGTGGGAGCGCCGCTGATCGTATTGTGCCTGTTCAACGTGGCCTTCAGTATCGGGATGATGTTGTTCGTAGCCCTGATGGTGCCGTTTGTGACCAAGTTTGTAAACGTTCCGATAGGCACCCTCCTCGATTTGCTGATCCTGTTAGGCGCAGTGGGGATTTTATTGAGACAGATCAAGGAGCGAGACTGGACCTTTGCGAAGTATCCGCTCAGTTACATGATCCTCATCTGGTTGTATTACAACGCGATGCAGGTATTGAATCCCTATGCCGAGTCGAAAATGGCCTGGCTGTACACCGTGCGGAGCGTAGCCATCCAGCAGGTGGTGTTTTTCATCGGAGCTTATGCATTCCGGAACAATCGCAAGGCGATTTTTGCCGTATTGAAACTTATTGTCCTCATGTGTTTTGCCGCGGCGTTGTATGGTTTGAAACAACAATTTTTCGGTTTCAGCGCAGCGGAAACAGCCTGGGTGATGGCCGACCCGGAACGGTTCCAGTTGTACTACCAGTGGAATATGATGCGCATCCCCTCGTTCTGTTACGACCCTACAACATTCGGCATTCTAATGGCTTGTTTTGCCATTTTTTGCCTGGTATTTATGGTCGGCCCTGTCAAAATCGAGCACAAATTACTGTGGGCTGTGATGCTGATCTGTTCCCTGTGGGCTATGGCCTACACCGGCACGCGCACGGCCTTCGCCCTCGTACCGGTGGGAGCGGTTTTTTATGCAGGATTGATCCTCAACAGGAAAGTGGTCCTGATCAGCGGCTTACTGGCAGTTTTGGGCGCCGGTTTCGTCCTGAAATCTACGAGCAGCGGGGTGATCTTCCGCATCCAGTCGGCATTCCGGCCTGCGCAGGACGATTCGATGAACCTGCGCCTGGAAAATCAGAAAAAAATACAACCCTACATCCAGAGTCATCCGATCGGCGGCGGACTGGGCAGTTGCGGCGTATGGGGCAAACGTTTTAATCCGGAATCGGAGCTCTCCAAATTCCCCCACGACTCCAGCTTTGTGCGCATGGGCGTCGAACTGGGGTGGATAGGTTTGATCTTGTACACTTTGCTGCATTACGTCGTCCTTCGAACGGGCCTGTACTATTTTATCCGGTGCCGCGACCCGCTGATCAAAGCGATCTACGCGGGCATCACGACCTGGATGTTCATGCTCGCCGTGGCTTGTTACGTGCAGGAAGCCATCTTACAACTGCCGATGAACGTGATCTACAACGTATTCCTCGCCCTCCTGGTGACGCTTAAAAATTTCGATCCGGCATTTGAAGCGAGAGAGGTGTGAGAAGTACAATCCGAAATCCGAAATCCGAAATCCGCAATCCGAAATCCGCAATCCAATCATACTATGTACAGAAAACACATTTTAACCCTCAGCATCTCGCTCGGCCTTACCGGCCTTTTGAGCGCTCAGCAAGCAGATTTCGACGCCGTGGTGATCCCGGTGGAAACGAAAGCCCGCGACTTTTCCGAATACCTCGTGCAACTCGCCTGGCTCAACCAACCCGAAAGCTCTATTGCGCAGGACGAAGTAAAAAACGCGCAGGACGAAGCCAAAACCACCCGCAAGGAATGGATGCGCGACGTGCAGGCATCGTTCAACATCAACGAAGGAAACCTGAAAGGCGCCGGCGAAGACGGCAATGTTTTCTTTCCGCGCTACAATTTCGGTGTGGGAATCAACCTTTTTAATGTCGCCAGCCAAAAAGGCAAAAATACCGTTGCCAAACGCGACATCCGGATCGCCGAACACAAAGTGAACCAACGCAAACTCGAGATCCGCGCCGAAACGCTGCAACGCTACGCCCTCTACAAACTCGCCAGAGAACTCTACAAAACCCGGACCATCGCCGAACAGGAAGTCAACGCCAACTACCTGGTTATTCAGCAGTTGTACAAAACCGACGAAAAAACGTTCGAAGAGTACACCACCGCCTCCGCCGCCTACTACGCCGCCCAGGAAGCGCGCCTGAAAGCCGAGACGGACGTGATGCTGGCCAAGATCAACCTGGAAGAAATGATCGGCATCAAATGGGAACAGGTACAGCACCCGGCGAAAGATGAATAAGGAAGCTTGAAGTTATTGTGGTCATTTTTACCCGCCGGAGTTTTAACGAAGGCAGGGAGGTCATTGAAGTCATTTTTCAAACTATCAGGTAAACCCGATGGCATTCAATTACTTCATACTTTCAGGTACTTCCCAATTTCCCCAAAAATTGACGACCTTTGCGCCGGAATTTATCCTTTATCAAAAACACCCTCTGCTTGGACTTTTCCGAATTTGGCTTTTACCCCGACTTGCTTGATGGCATCGAAGCCCTCAATTTTAAAACCGCAACCCCCATTCAGGAGCAGGCCATCCCTTTGATCCTGGAAGGCAGAGACCTCATCGGCATCGCGCAGACGGGCACCGGTAAAACGGCAGCGTTCGTCCTGCCCATCATCCAGAAGATACTGGAATCCAACGAGTCGCACTATACCCAGGCACTCATCATCGTGCCGACGCGCGAACTGGCGATGCAGATTGACCAGGCCATCGGCGCATATTCCTATTTCGCCGGCATCTCCTCCATCGCCATATACGGCGGCGGCGGCGGCAAGGACTTCGCCCAGGGCAAAGAGGCCATCACCGGCGGGACCGACATCATCATCGCCACGCCGGGACGCCTGCTTGCACACATGAATCTGGGCTACGTGAATTTTTCTCGCCTGCGCTTTCTCGTGCTCGACGAAGCCGACCGCATGCTCGATATGGGTTTTATGCCCGATCTCAACAAGATCATCAAAACGCTGAACCCCAACCGCCAAAGCCTGCTGTTTTCAGCCACCATGCCGCAAGGCGTGATGAAACTGGCCAAAACGCTGCTCCGCAACCCCGCCACGGTGAGCATCGCGCTTTCCAAACCTGCCGAAGGCGTCACGCAGGCGGCTTACTTAGTGCACGAGCGGCAAAAACTGGCACTCATCGCCGACATCCTCAAAGACAAGGTAGGTCAGCGTATTCTGGTGTTCTGTTCGAGCAAATTAGCCGTCGGCACGCTCTACAAACAACTGAGGGCCAAAGGCATGAACGTCGGGCAAATCAGCAGCGACCTCGAACAGGAAGAGCGCGAAAAAGTGATGCTCGCCTTCCGCAACCGCCAGGTAGACATCATCGTCGCCACCGACGTGCTCAGCCGGGGCATAGACGTGGAAGGCATTGACCTGGTGATCAACTACGACGTGCCGCGCGACGCCGAGGACTACGTACACCGCATCGGCCGCACCGCCCGCGCCGCGCGCAAAGGCGCAGCGCTCACCCTTGTTTCGCACGCCGATCTCATTCGCCTCAAACGCATCGAAAAACTGATCGGCAACGAGGTGCCGAAGATTGCGGTGCCAGCGCATATCGGGGCTGTGGAAGAGCGGGAGCGGTCAGGGCGGAAACCACCGCACAAAGCCAAATCCAGAAATGCAGGGAGCGGGGAAAAACAAAAGACGCCGGCGACAGAAGGTCAGGAACGTCCCAAAAAACGCCACCGGGGCGGAAGAAACCGGAGAAGAAAAGGAGGCGGCGAAAAGTCTCCTGCGGCATAAGTCGGTAAGAGGGAGCGTCTCATTCCGTTACTCAACCAACTTCTTCAATATCCCCTTCACCAACCCCGGCCCCTCATACACCAACCCCGTGTATACCTGCACCAGATCCGCCCCGGCGTCCAACTTTTCCCGCGCCGATGCGGCCGAGTCAATGCCGCCCACGCCGATGATGACGGTCTCTTTCCCCAACTTTTCCCGCAAATAACGGATGACGTCCGTGGCGCGTTCGCGCACGGGAGCGCCGCTCAGTCCGCCCGCACCGATGGCCGCGATTTCTGCTTCCGAAGTTTTCAGGTTATTTCTCGAAATCGTTGTGTTGGTGGCAATTACACCGGAAAGCCCGGTCGCGCGAACGATGCCGGCGATGTCGTCCAACTGGCTGCCGGTCAGGTCGGGAGCGATTTTCAGCAGGATGGGTTTGGGCGTCGCCTGCGCCTTGTTTTTTTCCTGTAAAAGGTTCAAAAGGCGGGTCAGAGGTTCTTTTTCCTGCAAGTCGCGCAGCCCCGGCGTGTTGGGCGAACTGACGTTGACCACAAAATAATCCACCCAGGGGAACAGCGCTTCGAAACATTTCAGGTAGTCGTTTTCGGCCTGGTCGTTGGGCGTAGCCTTGTTTTTGCCGATGTTGCCGCCGATGATGAGGCCGCCCGGCACACCTTTTTGCCGGAGTTTTTTCAAACGGCCCGCCAGCGCTTCCAGACCCTCGTTGTTGAAGCCCATGCGGTTGATAAGGGCGCGGTCTTTCGGCAGGCGAAACAGGCGCGGGCGCGGGTTGCCGTCCTGTGGCAGCGGCGTCACCGTGCCGACTTCGACAAAGCCGAAGCCGAGGCAGGCCAGCCCTTCGATGTGTTTGCCGTCCTTGTCGAAGCCCGCGGCGAGACCGATGGGGTTGGGAAAAGTCAGACCCATTACGCTGCGTTCCAGTTCTTTGGAAGGATGGCAGAATAACATGCGCAGCAACCACCGGCCGGGCAGAAATGCCGCCGCGAGATCGAGCCAAAAAACGGTGACGCGGTGGGCGGTTTCAGGGGGAAGTAAAAAAAGGAGCGGTTTGAAAAGCTGGTAGATCATCCCCGCAAAAGTCGGGAAACCTGATCATTTGCCAAGCAATTCAAACCGCTTTCAGATGCCACGCGATCGCAAACTGCGTCATTTACTCCCGCCGCAACAACACTTTCCCACCCGTCACTTCCGCTTTCCCGCTGCTGATAAAACGCAGCGTATACAGTCCGGCGGGATGATCGCCGCATTCCACCGGAACGGGCGCATCGCCGTTAACCCGGATCTGTTGCAGCAGGCGCCCTTGCAGATCGTACATTTCAAGGATGCCTGTTTCAGCAGGCGTTTTTACCCAAAACCTATTTTGCGCCGGATTGGGGAATACCAGGAGTTGCGGCCTTGCCGTGTAATCCGGCTGTTGCGTCGAGACCGTTTGCCAGAAATCGTTGTGTACCACGTGCCACACGGTATTGGTCAGCACCGGCTCGTTGAAGTCGAAATAAATGGCAGCGTCGTTGGTCACCACGCTGCCCAGCGGAATGTCGGCGCGCGGGCGGATGCGGAAACTGACGTATCCCTGCGACGCTTCGAGGTTGATGTTGCTGTCGGGCAAAAGGATGTTCTCAAACACGAACGCCAGCGCATCGCCCGCAATGTCGAGGCGGTAGGGGTGGCTGCTCGCGCCGGGCTCGAAGGTGGACAGGTCGAGCAGACGGTCGAGCGTGTCGCGTACGATGACCGTAAAAGCCGTGTCCGTACCGGTGTTCTGGAAGCGGATGGTGTAGTCGAGCACGGTGCCGGGCGGAATGAAATGCGTGTTTTCGCCTGCACCTTTGGGCGAGGCCGCCTTGTCGTTGGGATCGAAGGAACCGATGAGTTCCTGGCATTCGCGTTCGGTGAAGGCCGAACCGGAAGAGTTGGCAAAAGCCGTGACGTGTCCGGTTTCAAACATTCCTCCTCCTGTTGTGCAGCCTTCCACCGCGAGCGACGGAATGTCCGGCAGGAAAGGATGCCCCGGTTCCTGGGCGGCCATGAGCCGCCAGGTGTCGCCGGTAGCCGGCGCGCTGAAGGTGCGGGTCTGGCCGGGTTGGAGGCTGAAATTGCCGCTCGTTTCGGTGGTCAGGTTGCGCAGCAGACGGTATGGCAGCCCCGCAGAAGTTGCCGCCGTACCGGTATTTTTCAGTGAAAAACGCACCGAATCGCCGTCGCAGGCGGCGTCGAGCAGCACCGTGGCGCCGTTCCAGGCAGCAGGCGGCGCGCAGATGGTATCGGGGAATACCGCCGCCGTCACGCAGAGTGTCTGCCCCAGCGCAGTATTTTCGCAACTCACGTGAAGGGTGACGGGAAATACCTTGCAGTCGCCCACGGCAAGATCGCCGAGTTGAAAACGGTATGTTTGGGGGGCAATCTCGGTAAAGGACAGGCCCGCGCCGCTGATCCCCATTTCAGCAGGCAAACTGATGTCCACATAGGCGTCTTCGGCGGTCGCCGTGCCATTGTTGCATATCCTGGCCGTATAGATGTTGTTGAAACAGCGGCGCAAAAACGGTGTGGACAGATCCACCGACAGCGCGGGACAATCCGCCAGGGGCCGCAGCATCAGGTCGAGTTGGACGGGCGTGTCCTCGTTCACGGTGACCGCCACACCTCCGGGCGTGCAGGATTCCCAGAGATCGTTGGGCGGAACGGCGTTCACCGTCACCTCGCTCGCGCCGCTGTAGATCCGGTATTGACCGTCGGGGCGGCTCAGGCCGAGGTATTGCTGGTTGCCGTTGGTCGCCATGAGCAGAAAACCCGGCAGCGGCGTGTCGGCGGCGCTTACGGTGCAGTTTTCGTCGCCATCGCGCCGGAGCAGCCCTTCGATGCGCCCGGAAGGTTTGAAACGGCCGATATGCTCGTAAAATCCGAAATGCACCGTGCCGTTGCCGTCGTATGCCAGGTTGTAAAAAGAGCCGGGCAAAGAGTCCGTGACCGCGTTCCAGATGCCCGCTTCCCAATACCAGTATTGGTAGGCGCCAAAACCGTTGGGCGAATAAGCCACCCAGATGCGGCCCTGCGGATCTGCCAGCCACCTGAGGTAATACAAGTCAAGCCATTGAGGAAAACCGGAAACCGGCCAGGAGATACCGGTCCATTCGCTGCTGGCGATGTCAAATTCGTACAGACCGGCGGAATTGAACTGATCTTCTTCTATTATATAAACTTTTCCACCGGGGCCGGTTCGCACCTTCATCTGGTTGAACGACCATTGGTTGCTGTTGGGCGTGGGGAATATTTCCAGCGAACCGTCGCTGCTGCGTTTGCCCAAGCCCTGGTCGGTGCTGAACCACAGGTTGTTCGACTCGTCCACTTCAAGTTCGGAGATATACGGCGACCACGAACCGAAGATCGAAAAATCAACGGTGCTCCAGGAGTCGCCGGCGGGGTCGTAGATAGTTAGTTCGTTTTCAAAAGACGGAGGAGAATACCCGATAAAATACAAAACGCCGTTTCCGTCCACGGCCATGTCGAGCATGGTTTCGGGAATATTGGGCGAATCGAAAAGTTTCCACTCCGCACCGTCGAATTGCAACACGTTGCCTTCGGAGGTGATCAGCCAGATATCGTCCCCCGGGCCGGTAATCAATTTGGCACTGCCAATCCAAAACTCGTCCTCATAATCGAACAACTCGAAGTGGTTCAGCGAGCCGTCGGACAGGTTTTGCCGCGTCAGTACGGGGCCGTAGCCGCCAAACCACATGTTGCCGGCGCCGTCATGTTCCATCATGATCGCTTCGGTAATGCCGGCGTAAAAATTCTTGACCGGGGCGCCATTGTCCCACAAAGTCAGCATGCTCGTATACGCCGAGACGGATTGGGCGATCCACAGTTTCCCGTTGGGGGCCAGTTCCAAATCGTGCATGTATGTTTTCAAATCCGTTCCGGCGACGGAGGGCAGGAATTCCCAGGAAGAACCGTCCCAACGCCCCATACCTCCCTCAAAAGTGGCGGTCAGCAGGTTGCCGTTGCCGTCGAACAACATATCGAGCACTTCCTGATTGTTTTGTGTGATCAGTTGGGGTGTCTGGTTGAGGTCGTCGTAGCGGTAGAATTTTGTATGAAGGGAGGTGACCCAGAGTTTGCCTTCGCTGTCGAATACCGGGTTTTCCACATAATTGTACAGCCCTTCGTCCGGTTCGGGGATGCTCATCCAGGCGCCGTTTTCGCGCAGCAAAAGCGTGTCGCTGGCGCAGAGGAAGAACTCTCCCTGCGGGCCGTTCAGAAATTTGCGGAGGTAATGTCCGGCCAATCCCGTTTCCTCCTGCCAGGTGGCGCCATTGAACCAGAAAAAAGTGTTGACGCTGAAGTCGCTGTTCCAGCCGCTCACCCATATCTCGCCGGCGGCGAGGTTGGCGCCGATACCGCTGAAGGAAAAACCCTCCGGCAAAGCGGGCGTATTTTGCCAATTCCACACCTGCCAGTTGTCGGCGCCGTCGAAACGCGCCACACCGCCGCGTCCGAGGGTGAGCCATAAATTTCCGGCGGCGTCGAGCGCGATGCCCTCGTAGCCGTCGGCGCCGGAGAGCAATTCGTATTTTTTCAAAATTTCGCCGCTTGCCGCGTCGCGTCGCAGCAGGCTGGCGGCGGTAGCCTGCCAGAGTTCATTGCCTTTGAACACGAAACCGTTCGTGAAGAAAGGCAGTTTTTCCAATTGAATTTGTTGCGCGGCAAGCGGCAGGGATGCGGCCAGCGCGAATGCCAGGAAGGCAAGGCGGGTAAAGATCGTTTTGCACATGGGTAAAAGAATGTTAGAAAAAGAAGAGTTTTTGTGTAAAAATCCGCCCGTTCGTTTGGGTAAAACGGACGAAATAAATGCCGGTGGGAAGCCCTTCGCGGGAAATCAGGGCGGTGTTGCTTTCGATGGAAAGACGCCGCAACACCCGGCCCTTCGCATCCGATACTTCCAGCGTACCGGAGCTGCCGGGCAATTGCACCTGCACGTCGCCGGTGGCAGGATTGGGGGAAAGATGGATCGTTTCGGGCAACGAAAGCGAGCCTTCGTTCGACCCCACGCTTCCAACGCGGTAGCGCACGGCAGGGTCGGCGCCTATCCAGATGTCTTTGGCAAGATCCTCGGCAATATTCCTGAAACCGAAGCCGGGCAGGTTGGAATTGGCGGGTGTGAAATGCTGCCAGGCAGTGCCGTCGAAAACACTCACGTTGCCGCAACCCTTCGTTACCCACAGCCATCCCCTGCTGTCCACGAACAGGTCGGAAAACCATTGATTCCAGTTGAAATAGCACGGAATTTCGATTTCCGGCGTCCAGGTGACGCCGTCGTAACTATACAGGACGTCTTCCCGCGTGGCCCACAAACGGCCGTCGGGCGTCACAGCCACCCTGTACCATTCGGAATAAGGCATCCCGCTGTTGGCAGGGGTGAGCCAGGTCCATTCGCCGAGATAATAGCTGCTGATGCCTTGCCAGCCGGGAAACCACAACCGCCCGTTCGGCTCGCGGAACGGCGACCAGTTGATCCCGTCGGGTACGCCGTTTTGGCCCATCGGGTAATGCTCCCAGGTGTTGGTCGCCGGGCGGTATATTTTGATCAGTTGGCTATTGATCCCCAACACTTCGCCGGCAGCGCCTACCGCAATGCTGTACAGATGTTGTTCGGCGCCGGGCGCAGGATCAGGCACGGCTTGCCAGGCATCGCCGTCGAAATGGTACAATCCTTCGGATGTGCACAGCCACATTTTTCCGCCGGGACCGGCAGGCGCGAAATCGTATAGCAGATCAACGCCGGGGTCGTACTGCGCAGACGTCATCGTCGGCACGTGCAGCCGGGAAATAAAATACAACGTGTTGAACCATATATTTTCGCCGCTTTCATCGCTGCACACGTCGTTGCCGCCGACGATGCCTGCTGTCAGATTTGTAAACTCGCCGTTGGAAAACTTTTGCAGTATGCCGTAGTTGTAGCGCGACATCCAGACGTTGCCGTAGTTGTCTGCCGATATTTGGCGGGGCGTGTCGTCGTTGTAAGTAAAATAATCGTTGTAATAAGTCTCCCAGCCCGAACCGGTAAATATCCTGACCGTAGTGCCGGAAGCGACGTACACTTTACCGGTAGTATCGAGGGCGATACTCGAACAATCCAGGAAACTGCCCTGAAAAACGGCCATCAGGCTGAAACTTCCGTTGGGTTGAAAGCGGAGCAAACGTCCGTCCTGCGTAGAGACGATCAGTCGGCCGTCGTGGCGGAACTGGGCGCCGCAGAAACCGGTGTTGGGCGCCTGGTAATGCTGCCACATCCCGTTTTGGAAACGGTGAACGCCGGCGTCGTTGAGCCACCACAGTTGTCCCTGCGGGTCGCTGAGAAACCGGACGTTGTACCCTGCTTGTGTAGAGGAAAAGCCCGAGGATTGCCAGGCGCCGTTTTCGTACCAATAGATGAGCCGGTCGTCCCATTCGTACGCCCAGATTTTGCCGTTCTCGTCGGCGCCGATGCTGTAAATGTGCGCATCGCCGGTGTTGCCCGTCACTTCGGCGGTCGTCCACATCGTCCACGCATCGCCGTCCTTGAGCGCCGCGCCGTAGTCGCCCAGCGCCAGCCAGATGCGGTTTTGCGCATCCACCCATACGTCAGAAATGCCGTGTTGTAAAGGACTGTTGTTGCCGTCCCACACGCCGATGACTTCGCCGGTGGGAGCGAGCCTTTTCACCAAACTGCCTTCGCAGCCCACCCACAGCGTATCGGCTTGCTGGAAATGGCACCGCGAATTGGTCTGGTCGTAAAAGATGTCGAATTCGTTGTTTTGGGAAAGGAGGTTTTGGGCAAAAAGCAATAACAGGAAAACGGGTAAAAGATGTCCCATTGGCTAAGGATTTTGCGTTTATCTGAATGTTCGTTCAAATATAATCCTTAGCCATGTATCCGCCAAATGGTTTTTAAATTTTGCTTAAAATAGCCGTCCGTTCAAAAAACTTTTCACCCTACGTGTCATGCCAATACCACCGCCATTTCCCTTTTGCCATCCTGTAAGGACCCGTCCGCTCGACGGTAGGTCAACATAAGTCACCCCGAATTTTTCAGCAATAACTCATACCACTGAAAATGAGCGGATTGAGATGCCCCACTCCAGTCTTTCCGAGTACCCACATCCTGAAAATGTTTTTCTCCAAATACCAGATCATTTCAGACCCCGAAGGGGGTCGAATTTGAATAGCCCGGGGTTTCACCCCGGGCTATTCGTTATATCAGATCGTGTCACAACCGCAAAGCGGTTGAATTTGAGAAAGTTATAAGCCACACATTCAACCGCTTCGCGGTTGCGACACGTGGTTGGGGGCCTCGACCCGGCATTTCAAGCCGGGTTATTCAAGTTCGACCCCTTCGGGGTCTTGGGCGGGGACACATCGGGAAAATGGGATTCTACCATCTACCTTCCACCCTCACTGCAACACGATCTTTTTGAACTGCACCGTGCCGTCGGGCATTTCGAGCCGGGCGGTGTAGGTGCCTTTCGGGAACGTCGTCATATCGAGCGGCGACACGATGGTGCCCTCGTAGGCGCGGAAGGTTTCTTTATAGACCCGAAGGCCCGCCCAGCTGAACACTTCGAGCAGAGCGTCGCCTTCCTTAGTGCTCACGGCGCGCACGGAAAGAGCGCCGCTGGCAGAAGGATTGGGAAAAACGTCGAATTGCGAACCGCCGCCGCGCACATCGGCCACCACCATCGGCGTGTATTGGTATTGGCCGTCGGTGTCCATTTGTTTGAGGCGGTAGTAGTTGACACCCGCGAGGGGTTTTTCGTCGTGGAAATTATATTCGTGTTTTTCCGCCGAAGTGCCGCTGCCGGGCACGAAACCGAGCGACGACCAGTTGCGGTTGTCGGCGCTGCGCTCCACGTCGTAGCCGAGGTTGTCTTTTTCGGATGCGGTGCTCCAGAGCAGCATCACTTCGCTGCTTCCCTGGATCACGGCTTTGAAGTTGATGAGTTCGACGGGGAGGGCGCCGAGGCAGACGATCAAGACAGTGCCGTTATTAGCGCCTCCGCCAGTAGCACCATCAGTATTGGCTTGGTCTGTTCCTTGGTTGAAGGATTGAGCTGCGGCTACATTATCTCCGGGAGCGCCGGTATGTCCACCGCCGCCACCGTTGCCATTATTGCCGCCGCCGCCGCCGCCGCCCATACCTGCACCGCCATCGCCGCCACCGCTGTTACTGCCCTGACCACTGGCTGATATACCTGTCAGTGAAATCTGCGATCCGCCAAATCCTCCTCCAAATCCAGGAGAATCTGGATCCAATGGGTCAGCGTTTTCCCCATTGCCTGATTCGCCGCCGCCGCCGCCGCCGCCATCCACCCCCCCACCGGCTCCCCCGGAACCGTCTCCCTCAGCAATAGAACCACCTAAGCCCGGGTTACCCGGGCCATTATCTCCATTACCACCCGCAGCGACGATCATTATTGTTCCACTTCCGCATCCTCCCGGACCGGCCGTTCCGCAATCTACAGCACCTGAACCGCCGCCACCACCGCCGCCTTTGTCAGGAGCGTCACCACCCGGCCCCCCTGCGATTGCACGGATTGTCTGATTATTTTGTACTGTAAAAGTTCCGGACATGGTAGCACCACTGCCGCCTATTTCGCTATCAAAATCGGTAACATCACCCCCCCCACCGCCTGTGGCAGTAATCCTTACAGAAAATGGCCCGCCTGTTGCGGGTGCAGTCCAGGTTGTTGAAAGAGGCCCAGTAATAGTGAGCACCGTATTCCCATTGCATTGCGCCCATGAAACGGCAGGTGCAAGTTGCAGGAACAGGGTAAAAAAGAAAAATAACGTTGAATTCAGGACTAAAAACGAACGAACCATTCGTTGACCGGGAGTCGGGTGTTTTTTCATAGTTGTAATCTGCTTTTGTTACGGGAGAGGGAGTGTGTTAAAAAAGAACTGCCAAAAATACCACGCATGGCGTAGGGGACAATGGGTAGACGGATACTTTTTTTGTCGGGTATCCGGCATCTGGTGTTTACCTTGTGCCACGTTTACGAAACCTTGAAGGTTTCGTAAACGTATGCGCTTGACATCCATCCTTTTACTGTAAAATAATCTTTTCATACTGCGCCGTTCCGTCGGGCATTTCGATCCGCGCCGTATAGGTTCCTTTGGGGAAAGTCGCCAGCGATACCGGCCACACGGTGGTGCCTTCGTAGAGGCGTATTTTTTCTTTAAAAACTTTGTATCCGGCCCAGTCGAAAAGTTCGAGCAGGGCGTCGCCTTCCTGCCGGCTCACCGTGCGGACGGAGAGATTGCCGTCGGCGGAGGGGTTGGGAAAAACGTCGAATTGCAGGTGTTGCGCGCGCACGTCGGCCACCACCATCGGCGAGTATTCGTATTTACCGTCGAAGTCCGTTTGTTTGAGGCGGTAGTAATTGACGCCTGCCAAAGGGGCCTGGTCGGTGAAAGTGTAATCGCGGCGCTCCGCAGTGGTGCCACTGCCGGGCACGAAACCGAGTGTGGTCCAATGGCGGTTGTCGGCGCTGCGTTCCACGTCGTAGCCGTGGTTGTCTTTTTCGGTGGCCGTGCTCCAGAGCAGCGCGACATCGCCGGTTTTTTGGATAACGGCCTTGAAATCAATGAGTTTTACCGGGAGCGCCTGGAGGCAAACGACGGTGACCGTGCCCGGGTTGGAGGGGGTGCTGGGAGGAGTGTCCGGGTCGCCGGGATTGCCGCCGCCGGCTGTGCCGTCCTGATTCGCCTGGTCGTTGCCGGAATTGAAAGAGGACGCCGCCGACAAGTTGCCGCCGTCGCCGCCGGTATGGCCCCCGCCGCCGCCGGCTGCATTGTCTATGGTAGCGCCGTCGCCGCCGCCACCGCCGCCGCCCATGCCCGCGCCGCCGTCGTTGTCGCCGGATACCGGATTGAAACTGCCCTGGCCCCCGGGCGCCAACCCCGTTTTGGAAACCTTACCGCCGCCCCCGCCGCCGGAGGGCGCGCCCTGGCCGGGCGTTTGAAGTCCGCCGCCGCCACCGCCGCCGTCGCTGTCGCCACCGTTGTCGCCGCCCTGCTCGTCGCCGCCGATAGCGGCGGAGCCGCCCAGGCCGAAACCGCCGTTGGGCCCGCCGAGCTGACCGCCGTTGCCACCGGCCGCGATGATGAGAATGGCGCCGCTCGCACACGCGCCTGTACCGCAGTTGACCACACCCGAACCGCCGCCGCCGCCACCGCCCTCCAATTGGGAATGGAAGCCGCCACCGCCGGCGATGGCGAACAATTTTTCACCATTCTGCACCATAAAGGTACCGCTCATCGTAGCGCCGGTGCCGCCCGTTCGATCCGGATTGGCTTGGATATAAGCACCTCCCGCTGCGCCGGTGGCCGAGATCGTTACCTCAAACGGCCCGCCGGTAGCCGGGGCCGTCCACTCTGCCGTGCCGGGCCCTGTAAGGGTGATTACAGTGTTGTTGTTGCATTGCGCCTGAACGCGGGCAGGCAGCGACGCGACGACAAGGGTTGAAATCAGGGATACGGCGAAGGCGTAGCGTTTTCTCATGCGGTTGGGTGGATGGTTTGAGGTTGTTTGAGATTGTTTGAAATGGTGTGAGGTTGCCGGGAAACGATTTCAAACCATTTCAAACAACCTTAAACAACTATGGAAGTACAATCTTCCTGAAAACGACTGCTCCTCCCGGCATTTCCAGACGGGCGGTATAGGCGCCTTTGGGAAATGTGGCCAAAGAAACGGGCCAAACGGTCGTACCTTCAAAAATGCCGACAGGCTCTTTGTACACTTTGTAACCCGCCCAGTCAAAGATCTCCAGCAGGGCTTCGCCTTTCGTTTGGCTTACCATGCGGAACGACAATTCGCCGGTGGCAGAGGGATTGGGGAACACATTGAAATCCGGCCCCTCCGTGCGCACGTCGGCCACGACCATCGGCGAGTATTCAAATTCGCCGTCGGTGTCGTGTTGTTTCAGCCGGTAATAATTGACGCCTGCAAACGGGGCTTCGTCTATAAAAAAGTAATCCTGCGGCAAGGCGGTGGTTCCGTTGCCCGGCACGAATCCCAATGCCGACCAGCTGCGTCCGTCGGCGCTGCGCTCCACATCGAAGCCGTGGTTGTCTTTTTCCGTAGCGGTTTCCCAGATGAGGTGCACTTCGCCATCTCGCGGTATCACGGCTTTAAAATTGGCAAGTTCGACCGGGAGCGCCTCCAGACAAACGACGGTGATCGTGCCGAGGTTATTGCCACCACCCAATTCGCCGTCTGAATTGTCCTGGCTGGTACCGGAATTCCACGATTTGGCTTGCGCCAGGTTGCCGCCGGTGCCGCCGGTGTGACCGCCGCCGCCGCCCGCGCCGTAGTCGCCGCCGCCGCCGCCGCCGCCCATGCCGTCGCCGCCGTCGTTGATGTCCTGGGTGCGGCTGCCCATGCCGCCTGCCGAAATGCCGTTTTTCTTTACTTTGCTACCACCTTTCCCCCCGGAGCCCGACGCGCTCTGGCCGTCGGTGTTTTCACCGCCGCCGCCGCCGCCCCAGTCGCCGGGATGTGCCGGATCGCCGCCGGCGGGCCCGCCGTTGCCGCTGCCGTTGATGAGCGCCGAACCACCCGACCCCAGCACATCGCCGCCGCCGTTGCCGCCTGCTGCGATGATCAGGATGGTTCCCTGCACACAAGGCCCATCTAAGCAGTTGACGACACCCGAACCGCCGCCGCCGCCCGCGCCTTCGAGTGTGGCATCCTTGCCGAAATCGCCGGCGATGGCGAACAACTTATGGCCGTTCTGTACCATAAAAGTGCCGGACATGACGGCGCCGGTGCCGCCGGGCTTGTTAAAATTTACCGTATTGGCGCCGCCACCTGCGCCGGTCGCAGTGATGCGCACCGAAAACGGCCCGCCGCTGGCAGGGGCAGTCCATTCGGCCGTGCCGGGGCCGGTAAGGGCGATCACGGTCGTGTTGTTGCAATCCTGTGCCCGGATAAAAAGGGGCGTGATGAATAAGAGACTGATTTTAAGCAGTTTGTTAAAAGAATGCATCGGTTGGAAGGCGTTAATTATTCCCTATCCGACAGAATAGGATAAATGGTGTGTTTGTTTCAATCAGGACTATTTCCAGTAAAAAAGAATGCAAAGGTATTTTCCTGCCAAAGTCGTACCAAAAAGGGTGTAAGATTTCTGTTATTATTATTTTGTAAAATCAGGCGCTTTGAAAGGTTGGGCTTCGTAGAATGCAAGTGAGGCGGTGACTGGCAGTCACCGCCTCACTAAAGCGACGCATGTATATTCATTCACTTGCCAACGTGTCATTCTGAGCGCAGTGAAGAATCTGGCTAAGCAATTGATAATCAGTTGCCTTTAAGCAGATTCTTCACTGCGCTCAGAATGACACGGTGAACACTACTGCAACACGATCTTCTTAAATTGCACCGTGCCGTCGGGCATTTGCAGCCGGACGGAATAGGTACCTTTCGGGAAATTGGTCATCGGAACGGGCCAGACGGTGGTGCCTTCCCAGAGGCGCTGGGTTTCGTTCCAGACTTTGTAGCCCGCCCAGTCCCATATCTCGACCTGTGCCTCGCCTTCCCGTTGGCTCACGGTGCGGAAGGTTAAAGTGCCGTCGGTGGAAGGGTTGGGGAAAATGTCGAATTGCAGCGCGTTGGCGTGCACATCGGCCACCACCATCGGCGTGTGCTGGAAACTTCCGTCTGTGTCCATTTGCTTAAGGCGGTAGTAGTTGACGCCTGCGAGCGGATGGTCGTCGGTGAAAGCGTACTCGGATTTTTCGGCGGTGGTGCCGTGGCCGGGCACGAAGCCGAGGGTCGTCCAGTTGCGGTTGTCGGCGCTGCGCTCGATGTCGAAGCCGTGGTTGTCTTTTTCGGTGGCGGTGCTCCAGACGAGTTTGACCTCCTGATCGAGCAGGACGGCTTTGAAGTTGATGAGTTCGACCGGGAGCGAGCCGAGGCAAACTACGACAACTGAGCCCGGAGTAGCTGTAACACCAACACCTCCATCCTGACCTCCCTGATTACTGCCGGAATTAAAGGAAGTGGCACTTATCGTATTTCCAGCATCTGCACCGGTTTGTCCTGCCCCTCCTCCTGATCCATCCGAACTGTTAAGACCGCCGCCGCCGCCGCCGCCCATTCCATCACCGCCCCTATTTGTTCCATTGCTGCCCGCACCACCAAGTACGATACCGGTAGTTTGGGCTTGATTACCTCCAAATCCCCGGTTTCCATTGGCTCCGTCACCACCGTCGTCACTATCTCCGGCTCCGCCACCACCGCCATTGTTGCCGCCGCCTAAACCACCATTTCCTGAACCGTTATACGTATTCGAACCGCCCAAGCCAGCATTATCTACCTGTCCTCCATTACCACCGGCAGCGATAACCAAAAAGGCGCCAGTTGCGCAATTAGGGATCGTGCCACAATTAACTACACCGGAAGCGCCACCGCCACCGCCCGCGTGGTTTGCATTCGTGCCTGATCCGCCAGCACTGCCGGCTATTGCAAAAAGTTTTTCATTGTTTTCCACAATAAAAGTTCCAATTACCTCTGCTCCTCCACCACCTAGATTCCCGCCCTGAACGCCACCGCCACTACCACCTATAGCAGTAATTTGAACATTAAACGGTCCTCCGGTGGATGGCGCCCCCCAAAGGAATGTTATCGCCCCGCCAGCAGCATTGATGTTGATAACGGTATTCCCGTTGCATTGCGAGGTTGCTTTTTTAAAAGGGAACAAGAATAGCAGGACAACAAAGGGGAAAAGTCCTGTAGGTTGAGAGAAAAACGAGCGGAGCACCCGCTCCCTAAAAGAGGTGAGTATTGTCATAAGAAGGCGGAAGTTGAGTTAAATTGTTAAAAATCATATGGATTAAAAACAAGAGTCGTGCGAATCGGGGCAAAAATGTTTCCCGCAGATTTCCGCAGAAAAAATTACGCTGATTTTCGCAGATCGAAATCAAAGTCTGCGGTTATCTGCGGGATTTTTTCTGCGGAAATCTGCGGGAAATGGCTCTACGGTGTCTATAACGAGTCCCTTGCGCTACAATCCCTGATTCGTATGAGTTTGGCTTCTGCGAAGCCGTTTTCCGAACCCGGGGTGACACATAATTGTTCTATTGCTGCAACTCAAAAGGCGGCAATATCATCCCGCTTACTTCCCCGAATCCGACCCGGATGCCGCCCCTCTCCGCCACTGCCCGCATCGTCACGGTATCGCCGTCCGCAAGAAAAGTCCGGGAAGAGCCGTCGTTCAGTTCCACCGGGCGCTGGCCGCCCCAACTCAGTTCGAGCATAGAGCCGTAGCTTCCCGCCTGCGGCCCGCTGATCGTACCGGATGCCATCAGGTCGCCTGCACAGACGTTGCAGCCGTTCACCGTATGATGTGCCAACTGCTGCGCCATAGACCAGTAAAGGTATTTGGTGTTGGAACGCGAAATTACGGTTTCTCCGTTAATTTTTCCCGTTTTAACACTTACTTCCAGTGAAATATCGTAATTCTGCCCAATCCGCGCGGTGTGTTGCAGGTAAGAAAGGGGAGCAGGTATTTGTTTCGGACTTTTCACCCGGAAGGGTTTGAGCGCTTCGAGCGGCACGATCCAGGGCGACATCGAGGAGCCGAAGTTTTTGCCCAAAAAGGGCCCGAGCGGCACGTATTCCCAGCGCTGGATGTCGCGCGCACTCCAGTCGTTGAAAAGCGCCAGACCGAAGATGTGGTCTTCCGCTTTGTCAATGGAAACCGGCTCGCCCAGCGCGCTGTCCTTGCCGATGACGAAAGCCATTTCGAGCTCGAAATCGAGTTGGCGGGAAGGGGCGAAAACGGGCGATTCCTGGCCTTTCGGCACGATTTGTCCCCACGGACGGCGAATGGGCGTGCCGCTCACGACCACCGACGACGCCCTGCCGTGATAACCCACGGGCAACCAGCGCCAGTTGGGCAGCAGGGGATTGTCGGGGCGGAACATTTTGCCTACGTTGGTAGCATGTTCGATGCTGCTGTAAAAGTCGGTGTAGTTGCCCACGCGGACGGGGAGCAGCATGGTCGCCTGGTGGCGGTCGGCGAGCAGGCGGGCAGCATTTTCAGGCGCTTCAGCCCGGGTCAGCCAGTCCTGTACCTTCCGGCGGATGCGGCTGGTAACGGGTTTGCCGAGGGCGATGAAGTCGTTGAGCGTGTTTTGCCCGAATATTTTTTTAAAAAAGCGGCGTTTCCCAAACAAACCGGCGTCGGCAGCCGTTGCCAGATCAACGATGTGGTCGCCGATGGCGATGCCTGCGCGGGCTTTTCCGTCGCCGGTATGGAAAATGCCGAAAGGCAGATTGTACAATGAAAAATCGGAATCGGCGGGAATGGGGAGCCAGGAAGTGAACGTCTGCATGGATTTTAAGTATGAGAATCAAACACATAGACACATAGAACACAGCAGGGTTTTTAATTTATGCGGCGTGTATGTCTATGTGTTTCAAAAAAATCGGCGCAAAAGTCGCAAATCAAAAGCAAACATAGTTCAATGTCCAAAACCAAACATCCGCGCCCGACCGATACACCGGAGCGGGCGAAATCGAGTAAGTGGTACGAATACCTTTATCCGCCAGTCTGGGTGAGCATGTTGCCGCGGCCGAGCGAGAAGGCCCGGCGGCGCTCGTTCCGCATGAAAATGCTGTATGCCTTCATTTACCCCTTCAGTTCGGGTATCGTCATTTACGCCGGACTGATGACATTTTCGGTCGTGGTGACGAATGTGACGGGGTTGCTGCCGCAAATCGCCCAGGATCTGTATCAGGGAGAGATCAGAACAGCCGGTTCGATCTTCCTGTGGCTGTTTGCGTTTTTTCTCGGCGGTTTTTTCGCCGGCTGGTGTGTGGAACGCGAAAAACTGCTCAAATGGCGCTACCTGCACCTGTTTCCGTTGGCGGTAGTGGCCGGGATTTTTATTTACGTCGGGCGATCCGGCGAAAACTCGATGGCTTTGCACCCGGTCGCTTTTCCGGGCATGATCCTCTTTTCCATCGGTATCCAGAACGCGATGGTGAGCCTCACCACTTCCTCGCTCATCAAGGCCAGCCAGATGACAGGGGTGGTGAATGAACTCGGCGTGGACATCGCGGAGATTTTTCACTCCGAAGGGGAAAAACGACGGCTCATCCAGCGCGAGGCGCTCCTGCGCGTCACCGTTATGTGCAGTTTCCTGATGGGCGCGATGTTCAGCGTGGCTTTTTTTCCCGGCTGGCAGACGGAAGTTTTTTTCTTCCCGGCAGGTATCATCATTGCTGTGATGATCCACGATGCGCTGCGGTTCAGAGCGCCCTCGGAGGAGGAATGACCTGTTGATGGAAAATCAAAAATGAATCGGGGATTGATCTCCCAAGTCTTTTTGATTCGGAACCTGATTCAGGGGGAGAATTTTGAAATTTTTAAAAACAAAAAGTTTTTATTTTTAAAACAATTTGCGACTTTTGCCGCAATCTTGTTTTAAAAACAAAATGATATGCCTTTCAACCCGGCGCTCGACGACCAACTCCAACGACTCGCCGCACAATGGTCTCATGCGGAGCGCAAAAAGATGTTCGGCGGCACAGGCTACCTCGTGAATGGCAACATGGTGGCAGGCGTCTATAAGGACTTGCTGGTGCTGCGCGTGGGCAAAGACGCGGAAGAGGCTTTGCTCCGGCATCCCTGGTGCCGTCCGATGGACATCACCGGAAAGCCCATGCAAGGCTGGCTCTTCGTGGAAGCCGAAGGTTGGGACAACGACGAGCGGCTTGGCGAATTGGTAGCGCAGGCGAAAGCGTTTGTGGAGACGCTGCCGGCAAAGCATTGAATATCAAACGGGGATTTTGCACCTACCGATATTTCCTACCGATATTACCCACCGATAAACCGGTGGGCTGAGCGACCCAAGTCCGGAGGACTTTTTATAACTCAACCCACCGGTTCACCGGTGGGACCATCACGACAAAAACCCCACCGGTTCACCGGTGGGGCAAGAATGACAAACTCCTTTTATTTATCGCTTATAAATCATCTCTCATCACTATGATTACTTTCCTCGGTCTCCGCACCTGTATCTACCGTGTACCCGACCTCGCTGCCGCTACCGAATGGTATACGCAAGTGCTTGGTTTTCAACCTTATTTCAATCAGCCTTTTTATGTCGGGTTCGAGGTGGGCGGCTACGAACTCGGTTTGCAACCCTACGAAACCCCCGCCTCCGCTGAAGCTACGGCGGACAAGGAAAACATCGAGACATATTGGGGCGTGGACGATATCCAGGCGACGTTTGCGCACATGATCGAACTCGGCGCTACCACCAAAATGAAACCGACCAACGTGGGGGAAGACATTTGGGTAGCTACAGTGAAAGACCCTTGGGGCAATATTTTCGGGATGATCAAAAATCCGCATTTTGCACCCACCGATATTTCCCACCGATAAACCGGTGGGCTGAGCGACCCAAGTCCGGAGGACTTTTTTTATCTCAACCCACCGGTTCACCGGTGGGACCATCGCGACAAAGACTATGCTGAACATCGAAAAAACTATCCCCGTCGTCCGCATCTTCGACGAACAAAAAGCGCGGGAATACTATTGCGACTGGCTGGGCTTTCAGGTAGACTGGGAGCACCGCTTCGAGGAAGGAATGCCCATTTATATGCAAGTCACGCTCGGCGAACTGACCCTGCACCTCAGCGAACACGCCGGCGACTGTACGCCCGGCGGCAAGGTTTTTCTGCGCTGCACGGGGCTGCGCGAATGGCATCAGCGCCTCATTGCCAAAAATTACAAATACCTTCGCCCCGCTGTAGAGGATGCTTTTTGGGGCGGGATTTACATGGCCCTCACGGACCCGTTCGGGAACAGGATGTGGTTCAGCGAAAACACCGGGGAAGAAAACAAAACCCAAAAATGAAACTGACGCTCGCCTGCTTCACTTTGGCAATAATTGCGATCTCTTGCGACAACAACAAGAAGACAGAAGAAACACAAAAAAAATGACAACAGCGACGAAGAAGATTTAAATGCCTGGAAAAAAACCGCGCAAAATGGTTTCGAGCCCGCGGTAAAAGCCGGAAAATCTGTGAAAGTGAAATACGACGTGCCTGTGCAATTTGGAGTTCTGTAAAATATGCGCCGGAAGTCCGTTCCGGCGACGCATCACACAACCCTGCCGGGACTCCGTTCCGGCGCACTATGTACCCTTGCCGGAACGGACTTCCGGCGCACCGTGAAACCTTGCCGGAACGGACTTCCGGCGTACAATTATGGCAAAGCAGAAACGCGACAACTCCACACCCCCGACCACCTCGAAAAACCACGAGGATACGGTCATCACCCTTTCCGGGATGTACCAGAATTATTTTCTGGACTATGCCTCCTATGTTATTCTCGAACGCGCCGTGCCCGCCATCGAGGACGGCCTCAAACCCGTGCAGCGCCGCATCCTGCACGCCATGTTCGAGCAGCACGACGGGCGCTACCATAAGGTCGCCAACCTCATCGGCCAGACGATGCAGTTCCACCCGCACGGCGACGCGGCCATCGGCGAGGCGCTGGTGAACATGGGACAAAAAGACTTGCTCATTGACTGTCAGGGCAACTGGGGCGACTACCGCACGGGCGACAGCGCCGCCGCGCCGCGTTACATCGAGGCGCGCCTGACCAGGTTTGCCCTCGACGTGGCGTTCAATTCCGATACCACCGTCTGGCAACTCAGCTATGACGGGCGCAAGCGCGAACCGGTGACTTTGCCCATGAAATTTCCGCTGGTACTGGCACACGGCGTGGATGGCATCGCGGTAGGTTTGAGCACCAAGGTTTTGCCGCACAATTTTATCGAGATCATCAAGGCGAGCATCGCCTGTCTGAAAGGCCGGAAATCCGACCTGATTCCCGATTTTCCCACCGGCGGAATGATTGACGCGAGCAACTACAACGGCGGCGCGCGCGGGGGTAAAGTGCGCGTACGGGCCCGCATCAAAGAAGAGGACAAAAAAACGCTGCACGTCACGGAGATCCCATTTGGCGTCACGACCGGCGACCTGATGGAAAGCATCGTGAAAGCGAACGAAAAAGGGCAGATCAAGATCAAAAAAGTGACCGACAAGACGGCAGCCAACGTGGATGTGGAGATCGAACTCCAACCCGGCACCAGCCCCGACGTGACGATTGACGCACTCTACGCCTTCACCGATTGCGAGGTCAGTATCAGCCCCAACTGCTGTGTCATCGTGGACAACAAACCGGTATTCACCGATGTGAACGAATTGCTGCGGATCTCTACCGAAAACACGAAGGAGTTGTTGCGGCAGGAATTAGAGATACTGAAACACGAACTGGAAGAGAAACTACATTTTTCCTCGCTCGAAAAGATCTTTATCGAAAACCGCATCTACCGTGACATCGAGGAGTGCGAAACCTGGGAGGCCGTCATCGAAACCATTGACAAGGGTTTGAAAAAACACATTTCAACGCCTTCCGATCCGGGTTATGCAAAAGAAACGAAGAAAATCAAACTCCTGCGCGACGTGACGGAGGACGACATCGTCCGCCTTACCGAGATCCGCATCAAACGCATTTCCAAATACAATTCCTTCAAGGCCGACGAGGAGATCGCCAGACTCAGCGAAGAACTCCTGCAGACCAAACACCACCTTGAACACCTCACCGAGTACGCGATTGCATATTTTGAAAACCTGCTGGCCAAACACGGCAAAGGCCGCGAGCGCCGCACAGAGATCGCCCAGTTCGACACCATTCAGGCAACGGCTGTGGTGGCCAACAACGCCAAACTCTACGTCAACCGCGCCGACGGGTTCATCGGTTACGGCCTGAAAAAAGACGAATTCGTACAGGACTGCTCCGACATAGACGATGTCATCGTGTTCCGTCGCGACGGCGTGATGAAGGTCGTCAAGATCGGCGACAAAACCTTCGTCGGCAAAGACATCGTGCACGTGGCGGTGTGGAAAAAGAACGACGAACGCACTACTTACAATATGGCCTACGTGGACGGCAAATCGGGCCGCGCCTACGTCAAACGTTTCAACGTGACGGCCATCACCCGCGACAAGGAATACCAACTCGGCTCCGATGCCAAAAACTCCAAAATGCTCTACCTCACCGTCAATCCCAATGGCGAAAGCGAGGTAGTGACCGTGACGCTCAGTCCCGGCAGCACGGCGAAGATCAAGGTGTTCGACTACGACTTCGCCGAACTTGCCATCAAAGGCCGCGATTCGCAGGGCAATATCCTGACCAAATACCCGGTAAAACAAATCCGCCAGAAAGAGGTGGGTAAAAGCACCATCGGCGCGCAGAAACTGTGGTTCGACGACATTACGGGCCGCCTCAACACACAGGAACGCGGAACCCTGCTCGGCGAATTCGATACCGGCGACACCTTGCTCGTACTCTACCACGACGGCTCCTATGAAGTGACCGATACCGACGTGCAGCAGCGCTTCGAAATGAAAGAAATTCTGCACCTCTGCAAACTCACGCCCGAACTCGTCATCAATTCCGTTCACTTCGACGGTCACAAGGGCTGGACGATGGTCAAACGCTTCCGCATCGAGACCAACAAACTGAAGGAACGTTTCTCTTATCTCACCGACCACCCGAAGTCGAAACTCCTGTTCGCATCCGTCAAGGAAAACCCGCGCATCAAATACACTCTGAAAATCAAGGGCAAAGCCATGAGCGGCGAAGTCTCGCTCGGCGATTTCATGGACGTAAAAGGCTGGAAAGCCGTCGGCAACCGCCTGAGCGATCAAATGCTCGGCGGGGTGAAAGAGATCGAAGCGGGCGAAGTAAGCCGGAAGTCTGTTCCGGCTCATACGGAACCACCGGTGCAGCAGGCCAGTCTGTTCGAAACGGAAGATGCAACCCGGAACGCTGTTCCGTCAAACAAGCCGGAGACGAAAGAAGAGGAGAACAAAAAGACGTACAAAGCGGGAGATACAATTGAATTTGATTGATGCGAAAAGTATTTATTTTTTATCTTCGCAGCTCTGCATCCGATTTTTTTCACCAAATCCTCATTTTATGAAACAATCTTTTGTTCTTTCCCTGCTTGCTTTCGCTTTTTCAGCAACCACGTCTGCCCAGAGTCTGGTAGGCAAGTGGGCGGGTGAATTCCCCGGTCAAAACGATCAGCCGGCGTTGAAATTTACCCTGACCATCACCGAAAATACGTATCACTTCGATATGGGTATGGACGGCAAGGTGGATGTGACAGGTTCCTATACCTCGGATGGCAAACAAATCACGATTTGGGACACTGCCGGCGAGAATACCTGCCCGCCCGACCAAAAAGGTGTTTATGCTTTCACACTGGACGGCAACACGGCCACCTTTACCAAGGTATCGGATGCCTGTGCAGGGCGGGGCGATGCGCCGCTGGTGGTAAAACGTATGTAAAAAAGGCGGACATTTTGACGATCAGGGAACGGAGTGCTGCTGCCAGAAGGGCGCCGTTCCCTGTTTAACGGGCGATTGCATTTCATCCAAAGACATTGGAAATTTCATGCGCCGTTTATGTAAAATATCGGTTTTGCTCGCCGCTGTCCTTGTATATTCCTGCGGCGGGTGGAATACAGATCACAAAAACGCAAATGCAAAAGAGATTGCCCAATTAACAAATCCCCCACAACCACTTTTTACTTTGAACGAAGACTCCACTCTCGTCACCCTCTTTCTTTGCGGCGATGTCATGACGGGCAGGGGCATTGATCAGGCATTGCCGCACCCCGGCAATCCCCGTCTTTACGAATCGTATGTCAAAAACGCCGAAGAATACCTGCGCCTGGCGGAGCAGGCAAACGGCAACATTGCCACACCCATATCTTTTGACTATATCTGGGGAGATGCCCTGACAGAGCTGGAAAAACGAAAGCCTGATCTGCGCATCATCAACCTCGAAACCAGCATCACTGCCAGTGATGACAACTGGAAAAACAAATCCGTCTGCTACCGGATGAACCCTGCCAACATTCCATGCCTGACCGCAGCCGGGATCGATGGTTGCGCTTTGGCCAACAACCACGTGCTCGACTGGGGCTATAAGGGCCTGACGGAGACCCTCCAGACATTGGACAAGGCCGGTATCAAAACCGCCGGTGCGGGAGAAAATGAAGAGGAAGCTGCCCGTCCTGCCGTTTGGACGCTGAAAAACGGGCGCCTGCTCCTTTTTTCATTGGGCACGGACGACAGCGGCGTTCCGGAAGCATGGGCTGCAAAAGGGAATGCACCCGGCGTTCATTTTGCCAAAGATTTTACGAACGAAACCATCCTGAAGATCAAGGCACAAATCGGATCGCTGAAAAGCGCCGGTGACATTGCGGTTTTATCTCTTCACTGGGGCAGCAATTGGGGGTATCATATCCCTTCGGAGCATCGCGCATTCGCCCACCGACTCATAGAAGAGGCCGGTGTGGATATCATTCACGGCCATTCTTCCCACCATTTCCGCGGCATAGAAGTATATAAAGGCAAACTCATCCTGTACGGCTGCGGCGATTTTATCAACGACTACGAAGGTATCAGCGGCGAGGAAGAATACCGGGGCGATCTGACCCTGATGTACTTTCCTGTCATGGATCCTGCCAACGGGCATCTCGTGCGATTAGACATGGTACCGTTCCGGATGCGCCGGTTCCGGCTGAATTATGCGGAGGAAAAAGACGCTGCCTGGATGGCGGCAGTGCTGAACAGAGAGGGGAAAAAACTCGGCACCGGCGTCGAGATGAAAGGGAAAGCTCCTGGTTGTTACCTGGAACTCAAATCCGGAGACGATGCGGAAAGCCGCGATTGACAGGGCTTTACGGATGAATATTCTCCACACTCAGCGCTTCTCCACAAACACCGGCGCCTGCTCATACTTCTCCGAACTCGTCAATTGTTTGAGCACCTTCGTCTTGCGGTTCCACAGCCAAATGTCGAACTGCTTCTGCTCATGATCGAACATTTCCGTGACCAGCCACTCGCCGTCGGGACTCCAGTCGTGCCAGCCGGCTTCGAGCGGAAAGCCTGCCAATTTGAAGTTGCGCTTTCCGTCGGGCGTGACCGCATAGAGGCTGTATTTACCTTGTTGCAGCGATTGATAAGTGATAAAACCCGCGCGGGCGTTCCATTTGGGCGGCCCGGCGTGGTAGCTATGCCATTGTGCGGTCGTATCGTTCGGCGGATAATGCGTGAGTTGGCGGGGCGTGCCCGTGCCATCGGCATTCATCAGCCAGAGTTCGGCTTTTTCGTTGCGGTCGCGGCGGTTTTTCTTGTAGCGATACACGATTTGTTTGCCGTCGGGCGAAAAACAAGGATCGGCATAAGCGGCAGTAGTATCGGTCGTGATCTGACGGAACGCGCCGGTTTTTATGTCTATTAAGAAAAACTGGTAGCGGATCTCCTTGCCGATGCGCCCGCTGACGATCATTTCCCTGCCATTGTTCCTGCTGCTCATCCAGGAGTCTTCGAGGCGCAGGTTGGACACCTTGCGCGGGCGATTTCCTTCGGCATCCGATTCGTAGAGAAAATAACAGCGGCGGCAGGTGTCGCGGTCGGAGATAAAAAACAGCTTGTCTTTCCAGGCGTAATACGTCCACGCTACGTCGGGGTGCCGTGTGATATTCGCCTGACCGGAGCCGTCGAAATTCATGGCGTACAATTCATAATCGTCTTTATCGCTGTTTTCCAACACATTGTACACGATCTTAAGATTTTCAGGCGAAACTGGTGCAAGCGTTTTTTTCGAGCAGGCCGAAAAAATAAATCCGCTAAAACTGGCAAGCAACAATGCTTTTTTCAACATAATGTTTTAATTTTTGAGGCAAATGTAGGTGGTGGGAATTGGCTTGTATTGTAAAAAAATTACCTGGCCGGCTATTAGGACATTGGATTTTTGGACGCTGGATTTTTGGACGCTGGACCGTGATAGCCCATCATTTAGTCCAACGTCAAATGTCAACGAGTCCAACGTCAAATGTCAACGAGTCCAACGTCAAATGTCAACGAGTCCAACGTCAAATGTCAAATGTCAAAAAATCCAATGTCAAATGTCAAAAAATCCAGCGTCCCACTATTTCAGCGGAATATAATTCAGAAACTCGCCTTTATTCGCGAGATACGTCGTTGGGTTAAGGCCCGAAAAATGGCGGAACTCCTTGATAAAATGCGCCTGGTCGTAGTAGCCGCAGCTATAGACGATGTCGTTCCAGTGGATTTTTCGCGCCTGCTCGATCTCTGTCAGAACGCGCTGGAATTTGACAATGCGCAAATAGGTTTTTGGTGTTACGCCGACGTATTTTTCAAACAGATGAATAAAATGCTTGTTGCTGAACCCCGTCTTTTGCTGGATATCCATTACGGTGAGCAGGTGCGGGTCGCGTTGTATGCGATCGAGTGCGTAGCCGACCACCGGATGCGGCCCGGCTTCGCCGCGCATCCGTCGGAGCAGCCAATTTTCCAATGCGGCGAATTTGGCCTCCGGCGTGGGCTGTTCGAGCAAATACTCCCGGAACCGGAAAAATTCAGCGCCTGCGATGGCATCCATCTCTACCACCGTATCGGCCAATTCGTTCAGGGGAAAGCCGAATAAACCATGCGCTGCTCCCGCCCGGAAGCGCACGACCATCATGCTTGCGTTTTGTCCGGCGTCTATCGTAATGTATGCACGCCGGATGCCCGATATCCACGCTTTTTTAAACGGCGTAAAACGGTTGAAATCCTCATTATCATAGACATTTTTAGGCTCTTGTGTCAAATCAATCACCAAATCGGTGCCGCCGTCGGGCAACAGGCGTTCCTTTTGGTGCGGCGGCGAATAACCTTCGTAATAGACGATGTGCTCGACAGCAATGCTGAGCGGAAATGCAGGTCGGTGAAGACAAAACAGCACGTGGGAAGTTGTTTTAGCGGCTAAATTTGGGAAAATTTTGTTGGAAGAGGCAGAAAAATCCCGCATTTTTTCAAATGCTTTTCCGGGAAGGCAACTCTTCGGGAGGGAATTGCGTTTGACCCTGTAATTTTGCGCCGCCACCGGCACACACCAATCATCTACCGAAATGTCTCTCGAAGAAAAGATCAACAAAGACCTCGTCGTCGCCATGAAAGCCAAAGACGAGGTCACCCTGCGCGGCATTCGCGCCATCAAAAGCGCCATCCTGCTGGCCAAAACCGACGGCAGCGGCCAGGCCATTGACGAAGCCCGCGAAGTGCAGATGCTCCAAAAACTGGTAAAGACCCGCCAGGAGTCGCTCGATATTTACACGAAAAACAACCGCCCCGAACTGGCCGAAAAAGAGCGCGAGGAGATCGAAGTGATCAAGCGTTACCTGCCGGCTATGCTCGAAGGCGCCGAACTCGAGGAGATTTTGAAAAAAATTGTCGCCGAAACGGGCGCTGCTTCCGCCAAAGACATGGGCAAAGTGATGGGCGCCGCCAACAAACATCTGGCGGGTAAAGCCGACGGGCGGGCGATATCAGAGATGGTGAAAAAACTGCTTGGGGCATGATCTTAAGAGCTGAAAATATTTTCAAAACCTACGGCAAGCGCACCGTCGTACGGGATGTATCGTTTACCGTGAAACAGGGAGAGATCGTGGGATTGCTCGGCCCCAACGGCGCGGGTAAAACCACCTCATTTTACATGGTAGTGGGTTTTATCCGGCCTACCGAGGGTCATGTTTTTCTCGACGAGGAGGAAATAACAGATCTGCCCATGTACAAGCGCGCTCAAAAGGGCATCGGCTATCTGCCGCAGGAGCCGAGCGTGTTCCGCAAGCTATCGGTGGAAGACAACATCAAAGCGGTGCTGGAAATGACCAAACTGAGCAAAAAAGAGCAGCGCGACAAATTAGAATTGCTGCTCGAAGAGTTCAATCTCAACCGTGTGCGCACCGGCCTCGGCGACACGCTTTCCGGCGGTGAGCGCCGCCGCACCGAGATCGCGCGCGCCCTGGCCTCTGACCCGAAATTTATCCTGCTCGACGAGCCGTTCGCGGGCATTGACCCCATCGCGGTGGAGGATATCCAATCCATCGTGGCAAAACTGAAAACCAAAAACATCGGCATCCTCATCACCGACCACAACGTGCAGGAAACCCTGAGCATCACCGACCGCGCCTACCTCATGTTCGAGGGCGCCATCCTCCGGACAGGAACCGCCGAAGACCTCGCCGCCGACGAAATGGTGCGCAAAGTCTACTTAGGCAAACACTTCGAATTGAAGCGGAAAGTGATTGAATAACCCTCTATAAGTTAAACCGCACCCAATCCACCGCCGCTACCTGCTGCGAGGGATTGTTCTCATTTTTCAGCACAAAATACAGGTCGTGGAATTTTCCGTCCGGCTGCACGGCAAGAGGCAAGGTGATTTCCGCGAATTCCATTTTACCCTTGCCTTTCGTTACGTTGATTTTCACCTCTCCTGCCAATTTCCCTTTGGGAGAATCCAGCCTGAGTTCGACGCGGCCGCCTGCAAACGGATACCGCCGGTCGCCCCAGCCGACACCCATCGCTACGGAATATATTCCGGCCAGATCCACGTGTTTGAACACGAAAAAACTATTGTGTTTCAGGTCTTTGAGCACAACCGTGTCCCCTCCAAAAGGACGCAGGCTCGTGATTCCTTTGGAGAGGCTGTCCGCCTGTTCGGCCTGTTGGAAAGCCGGGCGCAGGGCGAGCGTTTCGCCCGCTTCGAGCGGCGTCTGAGTGCTGCTACCCCGGTCTTTATAGGAAGCTTTGAAAATGAAGGTGCCGGCATTCCGTTTTTTGTTTTTCGTTTCCGGCAATGGTACATCGAGTGTGTATTCGCCCGTTGCCGGCAATGACTTTTTGGGTTTGGAAGGAGCGCCGAGCGAAAGTATCCAGCGCACCATTTCGCCTGCGTTCTCTTCCGAAATTTGCGGGTGCGCGCTCATGACGGTTTGCCCCCAATTGCCGGCGCCGCCTTTGATGATCTTTTGAGACAGGTCGCGCACGGCAAATTCACTTTTGCGGTAGCGTTCGGCGATGGCCTGGTAAGCCGGGCCGTTGATCTGGCGATCCACAGCGTGACAGGTTTTGCAATCGGAACGGTCAATCAGCGTTTTTCCTTTGGCATACTCCGCTTGCTGTTTGGCCGATTGGTGCCCTTGCGCGATGGCCGTGATGTCGAAACCCGTTTCCAGGTAGTCTATTGTAGTGGCTACGGCGGCGGAAGAGATGCCGCCATCGGCCAATGAACCGTCCTCCAAATCCTCGACCACAACCTGGTAGTGCAGTATGGCGCCCGGATGATAAAAACTGCGGTTTTTCCCAGCTAAGTCCCAGTACACAAGGGGCGGCTCGTTGCCTGCGCTGATCCGGCGTTTTACAGACTTCGTTTCTCCGGAAGCGTCGGTCACTTTCAGTGTAATTTCATACGTCCCCGCTTTTTCATACACATGGGTGATCGAATCCAGGGTAGGTAACGGTGTATGATGGATGCTCGCTTTCGCTCCCCAGGCGGCAGGTCGCCTGCCGTTCAGGATCCATGGCTTCGTATTGTCTCCAAAATCAAGCAGATACGAAAGCCGGTCGTTGTCGTAATCGCGGGTCCGGGAAACGGAAAAAACGACTGTTAGCGGAGCGGCGCCAGCTGTTTTGTCGGCTTGTAAAACCGGTAGCGGCGGCCTGTTGCCGCGCACGTAGTCAATGCGGCTGATGCGGGCGTCGGGGTTGGAGGAGAACCACTGCGTGCCGTATTCGAGCACCCAGATCGAGCCGTTCTTGTCCACGAACATGTCCATGGGCCGCGAGAGCCGGATGCTGTCGCCGAAGGGTTCCATGCGGCTGAAGTTGCCGAGCGAATCAATGGTGACGGCCATCATCCAATTGCGCATCCAGTCGTAGGTGATGAGTTTGCCGTCATAATAATCGGGGAAGCGGGTTTCTGCCGGATATTGGTCGCAGTAGTAGGTCGGGCCCGCCATAGCATTGCGACCGCCATTGTTGACAAGGGGAAAATCAGGCGAATTACCGTAAGGATACCAGATAAAAGCCGGTTGTGCCGGAGGCAGTTCGCGGCTGCCGGTATTGTTCGGACTGTCGTTGACGGGGTGTTCGGGATCGTGATAAGGTCCCGGTTTTTTCTTCGCGAAATTGTAGTCGCGATAGGGTTTGTTGTCGCCCACGAAATACGGCCAGCCGAAAAAGCCGGCGGCACGGGCGCGGTTCACTTCGTCGTGGCCTGCCGGGCCGCGTGCGCTGTCGGTCTCTCCGGCATCCGGGCCGACTTCGCCCCAGAAAAGCAGTTTGCGACGCGCATCTACGGAGATGCGAAAAGGATTGCGGCAGCCCATGATGTAGATTTCAGGTTTACCCGCCGTAGCCTTGGCGGAGGCGGGTTGCTTATTCGCTGCTGCGTCAGTCGTGATATGAATATCTTCTTTCACAAACAGATTCCCCGCCGGGCAGGTATAAGTCCCGTCGTCATGCACCTTGATTCTCAATATTTTACCGCGCAAGTCCATCGTATTGGACGACGATTTTTGCGCATCCCAGGCGCTGCGACGGGGGCGTTCGTCGCTGGGCGAATAGCCTTCCGAGGCGAAGGGATTGGTGTTGTCGCCGGTGCTGAGGTAGAGATAACCGTCGTCGGCATAGCGCAGGCAACCGCCGGCGTGACAGCATTCTTCGCGTTGTACGGGTACTTTCAGGATGATCTTTTCTGAAGCGCGGTCGAGGGAATCGCCGCGGAAAACAAAGCGAGAGAGCTGGTTGACCGCTTCGTCGCCGGGAGGCGAATAATAGAGATAGATCCAATGGTTTTGTTCCCATTTGGGATCGATCGCCAAGCCCATGAGCCCGTCCTCCTCTTCCGACCAGACGGGCAGTTTGTAGGCGACATTGATCAGACCGGTCGCCGGATCGAGGAGTTTGATCGCGCCGCGCCGCTCGATGAGCAGGATTTTTCCGCCGGGCAACATTCCGAACTGCATCGGCTCGGTGAGTTCGTCAGCCAACACTGTTTTTACGAAGCGCGTAGGGTCGGGTTGCTCCGGCGTCCGGCACGCGGTATAGTTAAGGCGTTTTTTTTTACCTATGGCGTATTGAATACCGCCAAGCAAGTGCTGGAGAAAAGCCGGTTCACTGTAACTCTCCTTCGTGTGTCCCAGCGCCGTATAAAATGCCCGCCCGCCGTCAAACTCGTGGTACCACGACATGGGGTGGCATGTTTTGGGATCGGGCGCCGGTTGATTGGGGACAGCGGTGCAGTTGGTGCCGCCCTGGTAACTGCTTTCGTCAATGCTGAGCAGCAGGTTTACTTCAGGGTTGAGGTCTTTAAAGTTGTACCATTCGTCCCAGCGGATCCACTCGTTTCCGGGCAGGTGTTGCGTGGCCGGATGGTCGTGGTCCAGGATGTTCAAAGTCGCATTTTGCTGCTGCGGGTGCCCGTTGAAATAGCCGCCCACGAGATCGCCGAACCAGCCCCAGCCGTACTCCGTATCTGTCGCCGAATGGATGCCCACAAAACCGCCGCCTGCCTGGATATAGCGTTCGAATGCAGCCTCCTGCACCGGATTCAATACGTCGCCCGTGGTATTCAGGAATACGACGGCGTTGTAGCGTTTCAGATTGTTTTCGGTAAAATCTTCCGCTTCTTCGGAAGAGTCCATGGCGATGCCATTGTCGGCGCACAATTTCCGCAATGCCGCTACTGCGGTTGGAATACAGTCGTGGCGAAATCCTTCGGTTTTGGAAAAAACGAGGATGCGGGCCGGGATGTCGTTTTTATCGCAGGAGAAATGAACCAATGAAAAAAGAAGCCCCGCCGTTGTCAGGACTATAAATGACCCCGCCGACGTCAAGACTTTGGCGGGTAAAGGGAACAGACGTCGCATGACTGAAATTTTTTGAATGCCAAACTTCGGCGAAAGTTAGGATACCTCCGGCGGGTATTCAATTCTGCCGATGATTTTTACTCTACCGCAGCAGCGCCACATCCCCGTTCCGCACTTCCTTCCTGCCGTCGTAATATTCCAGTTCCACATACCACACGAGCACATCGGAGGGGAACGGCTCGCCGTCCGGCCGGTTGCCGTCCCAACCCAGCGCCGGGTCGTCGGGCGGCAGGTTGAACCGCTCAAACACCGGCTCGCCCCAGCGGCTCACCACCCGCCACGTGCGCACCGCGCGCACGCAAGGGTCGGTTCTGGGGTAAAAACGGTCGTTCACCCCGTCGCCGTTGGGCGTGAAAGCATTGGGTATGACGACCACGCAGGCTCGGTCAACCGTAACGAGCACCGAGTCCTGTGCCGAACAGCCGTTGGCATCGGTCGCAGCGAGGGTGTACAGCGTCGTTTCCAGCGGCGCCGACAGCGGATCGGGGCAGTCCGCACAACTTAAACTGCCCGCAGGCGACCAGGCAAAGGAAAACGGCCCCGTGCCGGTAGTTTCGGCGTTCAGGACCAGCGTCGCGCCCACACGCAGCGTCGTGTCGGGCGGCAGTGTCAGTGTCAGCGGCGGCCAGGCGGAGACGGTGACAGTGACAACCGAGTCGCAGACATTGCCCGCAGCGGAAAACAGAAAAACAGCCGTCGTATCGGCCGGCAACAGCGTTCCGTTAAAGTCGAAAAATGCGCCGGGACATACCGTTGCTTCCAGTTCCGACAGCGGCGCGTCCAACCCCAACACATTCACGGTCAGCAAAGTATCGCAGCCGGGGCCTTCAGCCGGGAAGAAGAAGTGCGCAGTCGTATCCGCCGGCAACGAGATACCGAACAGATCAATCACTTGGCCGGAACAAACGCTCGTATCGAGTTGAAAAAATAAAGTGTCGCGAATCAAGAATGTCAGGGTATCCACCGAAATGCAGCCGTCGTCGGTTTGAGCGACCACGACCCAGGAGGTGGTGGCAGCGGGTGAAACGGTGACGCTGGCGCAGGTGTCGCAGGAGGTAAAATTGCCCGGTGTCCACTGCCAATGCGAAAAAAAGTCGGGACGCTCGAATGAAGCCGTGAGGTCGTCGCAACCCTCGCGGTCGTCGCCCAGGTCGAGCACAGTAGCCGGAGCGATGCTGACGGTGACGGTATCGGTTTGGCGGTTGCCGCAGGCGTCCCACACCTCCACCCAGTATTGGCCGGGCAGCAGGGTGGTGAGCACGGAGTCGGGCGAGCCGTTTTGCCAGCGGTAGCGGGCGAAGCCGCCGCCGGCGTTGAAAGTGAACACACCGTTGTCGCACACCACGCGGTCGGGGCCGAGGTCGAGGGTTTTGTCGAAGGGTTCGGCGACGACGATGGGGAGGGTGTCGGAGACTATGCCGCATTCGGTATGGGCGGTGACGATGATACGGCCGGAGCCGGGGGCGTCGAATTTCGCCCAGCCGTAAGCGTGGTCGTGGTTCAGCGTTCCCGTTAGACCTTCCAGTTTCCAGGCGAAGGAGTCGGCAGCGAAGCAGCCCGATTTTTCTGCCGTATAGGTGTAGAGGCTGTCGAGGATGCAGATGGTATCGGGTGCAGATTTGGAGAAAGCGATGGCGGGTTGGGCGAAGAGGCTTTGTACGACGTTGACCATGCCGTAACTTACCAGGGGTATCGGCGCTAAAGACTGTCCATCTTTCTGAAACTGGCAGGCAGTGCCGGCCAGGTCGGGCTGATGAACAATGTGTAAAGCTGCGTCAGCAGAGGAAACCAATATCCCGGTGGGGGAAACGTAAATTTTGCCATTCGGCGCGAGTTGTAAAGTGCCGAAATGTACATTGCTGCTATTAGGTTCAATTGCCAGTAAAGTCAGTGAATTGAAGACTTGGTCAGGAGTTCCCGCCTCCAGGTCTATCTGATACAACATGTATTTATGAGAATCAAAGGCTGAAAAGTATAGGTATCGTCCGTTGGGAGAAAATTCAATGCCCAGTGTCAGGTAGGTACCCGGCAGATTTATCAGGACAGGATTGGTTACAAGTCCGGCAGATAAGTCGAAATCATAAATTTCTATCACACCTCCGTCACCGTTGCGGGCTACACGTTTACCATCCGGCGAAAATTTCATTTGCCCGTAAACAGAAGGGCCCGTTCCGCCCGGGCTGAATACAGGGTTCGTATCCAAACCATTCTGGCCGATCTTATAGGCATAAAAATTATTGGCAGGGCGGTCGCGTATCAAAAGCCAGTATCCATTGAACGAACAGGAACGAACAGCGGTAAATTCGGTTTCAACCGTTGTCGGATGAAATGGAACACTTTTTTGCCCGGGAACCACATCGCCCTGTCCGTTCTCCAAGCGCATATCTATCAGTGAATAAGATATAAATGAACTATAAAGGCCCGGTCCCAAATTGAAAAGATAATACTGTGCCTTATCAGCTGGATTAGGCACCACAATGGCATGAGAATGATGATTTATATTGCCGCTTATATCTACCAGATTCATCCCATTGGGCATAGGTTGATGAAACCTGTTGTACACCGTGTCCCCATCTGTGTAAAAAAGCAGGTGGCCGAGTAAGTCACATACCGTGGCTGACCCAAAAAAATTATCCATTTGCCCATCCGTCAGCACCGTCGGCGGCTCCGTGCTGAAATCCAGCCCCGCGTGGTCGCCGAAGTACCAGACGTTTGCCTGCCTGGGCGCGCATACGTCTTCCGGGCAGTTACAATCGGGATCGAGGCAGTCGAACAAGCCATCTTCGTCGTCGTCGAGGTTGTTGTTGCAGATTTCGACGCCGCGCGGACAAGCGGGAGCGCAGATGGTGTCGAGCGCAATCAGGTAGTCGGAAACCGGCAAAGAGTCTAAAGGATAATCCGTTGCAGGTGAAACACCGACAGTCAGGTCATTGATGCTTAACGACAAATCTTCGTATTGCACCTCCCATTGCGCATCCGGGCATTCACCGATATAGCCCAAGGCGTCTGCTTTAATCATATGATCTGTCAGCAAATAACCTCCGCCGGGCACAACGGACAAACTGTTGAAAAAGAAGTCACTCTCATAGTGTCGCACCCATTTAATATTCCCATCATTGTCCGTATGCATCAACACGTCGTACTCTTTCGTATTGCCCGGAGAAATCCAAACGTCTGCCCGGGCACCGATGGTGATCCCGTCAGGCGTGGCAACAATAGCGCCCGGATCAAAACCGGTGGCCAACTGACGGAAATACCTCCTCGACCACAGTATTTCACCGGTTGGCGCCATTTTGATCATTAACGTGTGCCCCAGAACAATGGCCAGGTGGTTTTTCCTGCCCAATAAAAAAATGTTGCCGTTTGTATCTGCTGCAACATCCATTATATATCCTCCCGATACTTCGATCAATTTTCCCCAAAGCAGATTGCCCGCAGCATCGTAACGTGCAACAGAATAGGAACCAGTTCCGCAATTATCACAGCCGGCCGTCACGAAACCGCCGTCAGGCATAGCGGCTGTTTTTAAAGCGTCCGTCAGGGGTTGCGTATTGTACCATAAAAGATTGCCCGACAAATCGAATTTGAGCCTGTTTCCCACCAGTATATTGCCGTCCTGCATCACTATTAAGTCCCCTAACAGCGGATTCCATGAGAAAGTACTGTCCTCGTACAGTTTTCGAGTCCACTCTATATCTCCGTCCGGTGAAAATTTGACCATATCCAGCTTATTCGGTAAAAGTGTAGACGAATAAAAAGCCTGATAAATGAGGGCTGCAAACCCTCCATCGGGCGTGGCGGTTACGGCAGGGCAAGACAAGGAACCGATAGAATCCTGTCCGACAAGCTTTGTCCAGAGCAAGGTTCCGTCAGGTTTCAGTTTAAAAAAAAACGCCTTTTGGAATGTGTTCGGCAAGGTTCCAAAACCCGCATATATCAGGTTTCCGTCGGTTAAAACAGCCGCAGCTTGGTTTTCCCGCGATGGCGATGTTGGTCCTATTTCAGGTGTGTTATTATACAAAGCAAAGGTCTTGCCCGTACACGAATCCCTTACGAACACCGCTTCCGTTGCGCTGCTCTTGCAAAAACTGCCTTTGGCCACCAGGCGAATGTCGTAACTGCCCGATTCGCTGAATACAATGGAATCCAGTACTGCTCCCTGGCTGACGCCGTTGACAAACCATTCATATTGCATGGCATTCTGGCTGGTGTTGGTGATAAATACCGTTTCCCCCTCTTCCGGTGTCAGGTTACTCAGCGTAAAACCGGCGGTAACGGGGCATACCACCTGCACTATCGCCTGCACAGAATCCGCCTCACACAACTGCTCGTTCAGCGGTTGCGCCACCAACTTCACCGTAAACACCCCCGCCGAATCGAACAGGTACGACGCGTTCTGCTGCCCGCCGAACGGAACGCCGTTCAAAGTCCACGAAAAGATCACCGCGTTCTGGCTGGTGTTGTCGAAAAACAGCGTCTGGCCGGCATTGATCGTCGTGTCGCCCGGCGTGAACGCCGCCAGCGTCGGCAAGGGACAGGGCGGCAGGCAGCCTTTCGAGTCGAGCAGGCTCTTGCGCGTGCCGTTCAGAAAATAATTCATCCGGTCCGCCTGGCCCGGCGTGAAATCGTGTTTGCAGTCAATGTGACCGTAGTCCATGTGGTTTTGCAGCATGTCCGGCTGGTCGGTCGAAAAGCCCGACTGCGCGTCAGTGGAGCAGGTGTTCACCGCTTGGTCGCAGGGCACGGCGGCGGTGCTTTGGTCGGGCGGTGTGTCGCACACGCGGTCGCCGTCGAGCAGACAGTCGTTGTTCGTGCAACCGCCTTCGAAGGTGTGGTACAGGCCGAAATAATGCCCCATCTCGTGCGCCAGCACGCTCACATTGCTCGCCGAATTGAGAAAATTCGCCTCGATGACGATGCCGTCTATGTTGCTGCCATGAAAAGAAGGATAGTAGGCATACGCCACGATGCCGCAGCCGTAGGTCGTCGAACAGATGTCGCGCACCACCCAGATGTTGATGTAATCCTTCGGTTTCCAGCGGTTGATGTTTTTCATCGTCAATTCCTGCGTCTCGGCGGTGAACACGGTCAGCGCGTTCTGGTCGCGGGTGATGCCGTCGGTCGGCTGGCCGTCGGGCGTGCGTTGGGCGAGGCAGAATTGTATGCCCGCATCGGCGCCGCTGCCCTGGTCGAAGTAACCCTGGTTGGCGAATGCCTGGTTGAGCCATTGGACGGCTTGTTGCACGGCGGCGTCGGAGATGTTTTCCGGGCCGTTGTCATGGACGATGTGGACGACAACGGGCACCGTCAGCGCCTGGCTGCCGCGACCGGTGACGATGTGGCGGGAATAGAAATCGTAGGCTTCCTGTTCCAATTGCTGATGTTTTTGAAAATCAGCCGCTTGTTGCAGCGCCCGTTGGTGCAGCGCACCGGTCGCGCAGGGAAGGTCGGTTTGGGTATGTGCCGCGCGCACGACCAGCATACAAGCCAACAAGTGAAAGGCGGTTTTGTGTTTCATTATCCGGGAATATTTGAGCGTGTAAATCAAAGCGATTTTCTCCAAAAATTATACCCCGAACGGGCATTATAGCTGCCATATCTCTCACTTCTTTTCGCGATGGCATGATTGCCATTCATATTCCTCATTCTCCCTGTTTTCGGCTTAACACCCTCGAACATTTGGCACAATTTTAGTTAAAAATGCCTGATAATAAGGTTTTTTGACAAAGTTAAAGGAAAATTTCCTTGTCGGTAGATACCATCCAGTTTAAAAGGGTTGTCATTCATGTGCGCCGGATGCATCGTTTTTTAAGTATTGTCCAGACCCGGCAACACCCGGATCGTGTTAGTTTAAATATCATCGCTCATGGTCCCTTTTAACAAGCCCTATCTTACGGGCAAAGAAGCCCATTACCTCTACCAGGCGGCGTGTTCGGGGCATCTTTCCGGTAATGGGTACTTCACTAAAAAATGCCAGCATTTCTTCGAGGAACGATATGGTTTTGGCAAAAGTTTTTTGACAACCTCTTGCACCGCAGCGCTGGAAATGGCAGCCCTGTTGTGTGAAGTCAGAGCCGGCGACGAAGTGATCATGCCTGCTTATACATTTGTTTCCACAGCCAATGCCTTTGTATTGCGTGGCGCTAAAATTGTTTTTGCGGATAGTCACCGGGATCGCCCCGGGATAGACGAAGACGCTATAGAGGCACTGATCAATGAAAGAACCAAAGTCATTGTGCCAGTCCATTACGCAGGCGTCGCTTGCGATATGGATAAGATCATGGCCCTGGCCCGGAAATACGGGCTTTGGGTGGTAGAAGATGCGGCTCAGGCGGTTGAGAGTTTTTATACCGACAAGAATGGAATAAAAAGGGCGCTGGGTTCCATAGGCCATTTGGCCGCTTTTTCCTTCCATGAGACCAAAAACATTACGTCCGGAGAAGGGGGAATGCTGGTAGTCAATGAAAAGCGGTTGCAGGCCCGTGCTGAAATTATCTGGGAAAAAGGAACCAACCGATCGGCATTTTTCAGAGGAGAAGTAGATAAATACGGCTGGATTGACGTCGGCAGTTCTTTCCTGCCGTCAGAGATAAGCGCGGCCTTTCTCTGGGCGCAGTTGGAAAACCTCGACGCCATTCAACAGCAACGGACCCGGCACTGGACTGCTTATTGTGAGGGATTGCAGGAATGGGCTAACCGGTCAGGTATTCAGCTTCCGCTGATCCCGGAGTTTGCCACCAATAATGCCCACATGTTTTATATGGTTTGCCGTTCCTTACAGCAAAGAACGGAGATATTACAGACGCTTAACGAAAATGGGGTGCACGCTGTTTTTCATTATCTGGGCTTGCACAATAGTCCCTATTACCGGAATAAACACGATGGGCGGGTGTTGCCCGAATCGGACCGGTATTCAGATTGCCTTTTCCGCTTGCCAATGTTCTTCGAACTCGACACAAAGGATGTTATTGCCAAACTAATCGCTCTATCATATTGAAACGCTCATCGAACAACAGAAACTTTATGGTGCTGCTGGCTATTTTGAATGGAGCGCTGGCGGTATACGCAACACCAATAACAGACCGGTTCGATCCTACAGAGTACATACTTCTTAGCAAGTCTTTCCTCGGACAGGCCACTGATGTCAACCTGGCGCATCGCTCACCATTGTTCTCGATTATTTTGGCAGGACTCATGCTGCTGCTGAAGCCGCCGATGCTGTATAAAGTCATGGTGTGTATTCACTATGTACTGATCGCTTTTACTTCCTGGATGGTTTACCGGTTATTCCAAAGGGTGTTTTCAGCCAAGTGGCTGGCTATGCTTACCGCCGTACTTTTCAATGTGTCTTTTGCGACAATAACTTTTGCCAACTTAATTCAAACGGAGATCCTGACCGTTTTTCTGGTTGTCTTGTCACTCGTCATCCTGGTGAAAATTGATGATTTTGGCAAACGCGGACAATACTTTGCGCTTGGAGTTGTGGTGGGCCTGATTTCCCTGGCGCGTTTCAGTGCGGTGCCAATAGTTTTCACCTTCTTCGTATTGCTGCTCATTGTCTTGCTTCGGCAAAAAGCACCGGCGAGGGAATGGGTATTTTCAATCGGAACGTTTTTTGTACCGTATCTTTTACTGGTCAATGCCTGGTGCCTCTACAATAAAAATCACTTCGGTTTTTATGGCTTGTTTCCCCGCAGTAGCGGACAAACGGTTTCCAGGAATATTACGGTAGCATCAATCCGCCCGGAGTATCAGGTATCGGAAGAAAACAAACCCGTTTTGGCAATATTCTTAAAGGCCAGAGAAAACTATCTGAAGGAAAGCCCGGTGAATTCAAAAATGGATAAATTTGGTATTTCGGCTGACTTTTACGGGGGGTATAATATCTACCTGGTGGCGGTCCCCGATCTGCGCAGGCACTTCGGTTTGCCGGCGTCAGCTGGGGAGTATGAACTATCCCAAAAGTTGTCTGGCTTTTACCAGGAGATTTCTAAGCAAAACCAGGCTTTTGTCCTAAAATTCCGGTTTATTTCCCTGTTATATAGTTTCAAGGTTTCTGAAAGCGGCTTGTTACCCGCTGAATTCGGGAAAATAAACCTGAATATACTGCCCGGTTTCTTTTTTAAAATATACGGGCTTGCTTTTGTGGGTATTTCCCTGTTCGTGTTTTTCGCTTTTTTCTATTTTATCGCAAGCAGCATCCGTAATGGCTGGAATTTTGATTTTACGCTGCTGACCATGTTTTTTGTCGTTTTTTCTTTCTGGGGGATCAATTTTGCTTTCGTCACGGCAGTTGATGCCAACCGGTTCAAATTTCCCGCCGAGCCTTTCATTTTCGGTTTATTCGTATATTATATTACACAGATCGTGCATCGGTTAACCCTTAGGTTTCGCCCCCCCCGGCATCGGCATCAAACAGCTGTCCAATAATGGAAACAGCCGCTTTTACATCTTATTCCATTGTCATTCCGGTGTACAACACCACCTGGGTTCTCGGGCAATTGCTTCAACGGATCGAGCAGACCTTTGCTTCCCATATCCGGCAATCCTATGAAATTATCCTGGTGGACGACAAGTCTCCCAACCCTGAAACCTGGCCGGTGGTCGAGGCGCTGGCACGGTCAGGGCAAAACGTTTGCGCCATCCAATTGGCCCGTAATTTTGGGCAGCACGCTGCTATACTATGCGGCCTGGCTCATGCAAAGGGGGAGTATATCATTACGATGGACGACGACCTGCAACACGCGCCGGAAGACATTCCCGCGCTGATCAGCTTACAAGAACACGACGTCGTGATCGGTCAATTTCTTGTGAAGCAACATTCGTGGAGTAGAAATCTGTTCAGTAATACCAAAGCTTACTTCGATCGGGTGCTTTCGGGAAAACCCCGGAACCTGCGCATATCTACTTTCTGCCTGATCCGCCGCAGTATTGCCCAAAAGATGCTGAACATTGCCTGTATGCCCCGCCCATTGTTATCGTCCCTCATTTTTTACGTGACCAGCGACGTTGTTGGAGCGCCCGTCAGCCACAGCCCCCGCCAGGAAGGGGAAAGTGGTTATTCACTGATCAAGTTGATACGGCTGTTCAGTCGCCTGCTGGTGAATAATTCCAGGCCAATTTTTCAATTCGTCGCCTGGAGCGGCGGCGTGCTTTTTATGCTGAGCCTCGTATCGCTCCTGGGCTTTTCAACCTGGCACCTTTTTCGCAAAGATGTTCCGGGTTGGCTGTTCCTGGGACTTGTTATCCTTATGATCAATGGTTTTTTATTGATCACGCTGGGATTCCTGGGCATCGTTTTTACCCGAACAGAAGCCGTGGCAGAGCAAAAAAAGCCCTACCTGATACAACAGCGTATTTATTCGTACTAAAAATCAAATGCCATGGCTATTATCATCAATTTTTGCCCTACCGGAATGGTGCCTACCAAGGCAATGACCCCGTATGTTCCCGAATCTCCCGCGGAGATCATCGAACAGGTGCACGAAGCGTATGAATTGGGGATCACCATTGCCCATTTGCACGCCCGGGATGAAACCGGGGTGCCTACCTGGAAAAAAGATATTTACGCCCGGATATTTGAAGGGGTGCGCGTCTACTGCCCGGAGTTACTGATTTGTGGCAGCACTTCGGGCCGGACCTTCCCTGAATTTGAAAAGCGCTCCGCCCTGATCGAGTTGCAACCCGACATGGCCTCGCTGACCCTGAGTTCGCTGAATTTCGCGAAGGAAGCCTCTGTCAATCCCCCGGATATCATCGCGAGGCTGGCGATGAAAATGAGGGAATACGGCGTCAATCCGGAGTTGGAATGTTTTGATCTGGGTATGATCAATTATGGGAAATATTTAATCAGTAAAAACCTGATCGAAGGGCCCTGTTACTGGAATGTCCTCTTCGGCAATATTGCCGGGCTGCAGGCTACGCCTTCCCAGATAGGGATAGCGATGACTGAGATCCCATCCAATCACTATCTGGCTTTTGCCGGAATAGGAAGCAGTCAGCTTCAGGTCGCGGCGATAGCGATCAGCCTGGGCGTGGGTGTGCGCATCGGTATCGAAGATAACATCTGGCTGGATCAGCAGCGAACCCGCCTCGCCACCAATATCGAACTGGTGCGCCGCGTACACCAACTGATGGAAATCCATGAAGAAATCCTGATGCCGCCCGGGCAACTCGGTAAAATGGGATTTTACAACAAGCAAAAGTTAGAGGTAATTCAATAGCCTATGTTACCGGAACTTCATATCCTGGCTTACTGCGAAGAAATGATCCCTATCCTGGCGGAGATCGCCCTCGATTGCGGTTATGCCCCGCGTTTTCAGATCATCGAAAACATGGAGGTAGAAAAAGGGCACAGCCGCATTGATGTTCCAGGGGTGCATTTTGACCTCGTCCGGAAAACCGATTGGGCGATAAGTGGCGGAGAAAAGGTGGCATTTTCCGTGGTGCAACCGGTATCGAAACAAAAGGTCTTCCAGGAGTTTCAACAATTCGGCGACTTTCAGCGGGAATATTATCCGGATCTGATCCATCCGACTTGTTTTGTTTCCAGAACGGTCAGCACAAGCGGCGGTCTTATTATGGAACCACTTTCAGTCATTTCTTCCCATACAACCATCGGCTTCGGCGTCAATATCCGCCGCGGTGTGAACATCGGTCACCACGGTATTATTGGCGATTTCGTGAGCATCAATCCGGGAGCCAATATCGGAGGGAAAGTGCGGATCGGCGACCGGGTTACCATCGGGATCGGTGCAGTCCTGCTTGACGGGATCGAAATTGGAGCGGACTCCTTTATCGGGGCCGGCAGTGTGGTGACACGGTCTATCCCTCCCGGCGTGGTCGCATACGGCAGCCCCTGCAAGGTTGTCCGGGAGGTTGCCTCCAAATAACGTTGTAACAAACCAACAATGTAAAATTGCAGCGCCATTTTTTGCCCACCCTTTGAAATGAAGGTTTTTATCTCTCAATCCAACTATATCCCCTGGAAAGGCTATTTTGATGCCATCCAGCGAGCCGATGTTTTTGTCCTGTACGACGACATGCAATACACCAAAAGGGACTGGCGCAACCGCAACCAGATCAAAACGCCGAACGGGTTGCAGTGGCTGAGTATCCCGGTTAAGGTCAAAGGAAAATACTTCCAGAAGATCAATGAAACCGAGGTTGCCGATCAGGACTGGCCCCTGAACCACTGGCAATGCATCGTTAACAACTACCGGAAAGCGCCGTTCTTTCCTGTATACGGCCCCCGCTTCGAAGCGCTGTATCAATCAGCAACCGAACAGCACCTCAGCCAGATAAACTACCGCTTTCTGAAAGCCATTGCCGGTATGCTGGGCATCAATACCCATATTCGCTGGTCATCCGAGTTCGCGCTGCGAGGAGATAAAAGTGAAAAGCTGCTCCATATTTGCAAAGATCTGCAGGCCACTCATTATATCAGCGGACCTTCCGCCCAAGGCTATCTTCAGGAAGATATTTTCCGGCAAAACGGGATAGATGTTCTGTGGATGGACTACTCCAACTACCCGGAATATCCCCAGCTTTTTGGTCCGTTCAACCACTTCGTATCCATTCTCGACCTGCTTTTCAATACCGGACCGGCGGCTCCTTCTTATTTAAAATTCTGCCGGTAGCTCCTGTCTCCCGCCGGCGCACCCAATGCGGAAACGGAACGCAGCGATCGCTTGTTCCGATGCCGCCCCACCGTCACTCTGGGTATCTGCAGCCATGCAGTCAATACAATTTTCGCAAAAACTACGCCTTCAGCGGCCAATTGCCTACATTTGTCATATCATAACCGCGTTTGCAATTATGGCTCGTTTGCTCATATGTTTCCTCGCCCTCCCCTTTTATGCCTTAGCCCAAACCAACTTCCTGACTACCAACCCCCTCGCCGAGCAGATCTTGCTCGGCAATTACAACCCCGCCGAGTACGCCGCTTCGACGGTCGTGACCGATCCGGCTGCCATTTCTGCCGGGCTGAACAGCCGCATCGCACCCGACAGTCTGAAGTCATACATTTTGAAAATGAGTACGTTCAAAACCCGCAACACGCACTCGGATACTCTTTCTCCCGTCACCGGCATCGGCGCGGCGCGGCGCTGGGTATACCGGAAATTTGAAGAATTTGACAACCAGAATGAAAACCGCCTCGTAGTCACTTACCTGCAGTTCGATCACCAGTCAACCTGCGGGTTGGGACAATTTCGCAACATCATGGCCATCCTGCCCGGGGCCAATCCGGCGAACAACGGTGTCATACTCGTGGAAGGCCACCTCGACAGCCGCTGCGACGTGTTGTGCGATACCTCCTGCGTGGCCGAAGGCATAGAGGACAACGCCACCGGCACGGCGCTCGTGATGGAACTCGCCCGCGTGATGTCGGCCTATACTTTTGAAAATACCATCGTTTTTATGGCGACCATCGGGGAAGAGCAGGGCCTGTTCGGCGCGGAGGCATTCGCCATTTATTGCCAGCAAAAAAACATCCCGTTGCGGGCGGTTCTGAACAACGACGTGATCGGCGGCATCATTTGCGGGCAAACCTCGTCACCACCCTCCTGCCCCGGCCTGGACAACATTGATTCCACAAGTGTCCGGCTGTTTTCTTTCGGAAGTTTCAATTCCAAACACAAACAACTCGCCCGGTTTATCAAACTCGAATACCGGGAAAACATCCTGCCGCAGGCACTCGTACCGATGAACGTACGCGTCATGAGTCCCGAAGACCGCACCGGGCGCGGGGGCGACCACATCCCTTTCCGCGAGCGCAATTTCGCTGCCATGCGCTTCACTTCAGCCAACGAACACGGCGACGCCAAGATTGTCCCCGGCTATACAGACCGCCAACACACCTCCGGCGACGTCCTCGGCGCAGACACCGACGGTGACGGCGCAGTGGACTCATTTTTTGTGGATTTCAACTACTTAGCCCGCAATGCCGTCATCAACGCCAATGCGGCTGCCATTGCCGCCCGGAATGTGCCAACGCCGACGGATTTCACCGGTACGCGTACGGGCGGGCAACTCTCGGTGGCTATCACCGACCCGGCCAATACGGGCGTTTACCGCGTTGCCCTGCGCACAACAACGACCGACTGGGATACTGTATACACGCTCACGGGCGCTACTACGGGCGTTTTTCCCTGTAATCCCACCGGCGCCTTGTTCCTGAGCGTGGCGGGGGTGGATGCACAAGGAGCGGAAAGCCTCTTTTCAGGAGAAAAACTCGTCAGCACCGTCGTTTCTGCAAACGAGCCGGACGCCGAAGCGGAGCGCAACATCCGCCTGTTCCAAAACCGCCCCAATCCTTTCGACGAAGCGACGTGGATTTCATTCTGGATAAATGAAGTGCCGACTTACCGCGAAGCGTTTATTCAAATTGTTGATTTACAAGGAAAATTGATTGCTCAACTCCCTGTTGAACTCAAACAGGGACTGAACGAAACCCTATACACCCACGGATATGGCGTTCGCGGGACATTTGCTTATGCGCTCGTCATAGACGGGCAGGTAGTGGATACGCGGCAGATGGTATTTGCGAACTAAGGCATGCCGTTGCGCATTTCCATGGCCGGCAAGTTCACTGGTTCGGATACTCTGAAATTTCGATTTTTTCCCTGTCCTATTGACCAATTGACCACATTAACACATTGACCACATTATCACATTCATTTCCGATGAAAGAAAAAGGCATCCCGACCGTTGACCTCTCCAAATTTTCCGCCGGCAGCCCGGCTGAAAAAGAAGCCTTTGTCCGCGCGCTCGGCAAGGCATTCCATGAGGTAGGTTTTGTGGCCGTCGTGAACCACGGCGTCCCGAAAGAATTGATTGACCGCTTTTATGCCGCGTCGAAGGCTTTTTTTGCCCTGCCGGAAGAAGTGAAAAAAAAATACGAAGTGCCCGGACTCGCAGGTCAGCGCGGCTATACTTCGTTCGGCAAGGAACACGCCAAGCAGTCGAAAGTCGCCGACCTCAAGGAGTTTTTCCAGATCGGCCAGGAAGTGCCCGCCGACCACCCGCGCAAATCCGAATATCCCGATAATGTGCAGGTGGCTGAAGCGCCCGAGTTCGCCCAATTGGGCCGTGAATTGTACCAGGCGTTTGAAAAAGCGGGCGGACTCCTGCTCGAAGCCATCGCCGCCCACCTCGGCCTCGACAAGGATTATTTCAACCGCCAGATACGGTACGGCAATTCCATTCTGCGCAGCATCCACTACCCTCCCATTACCGAAGAGCCCGCCAGCGCCATCCGCGCCGAGCAACATGAGGACATCAACCTCATCACCCTGCTGGTAGGCGCCAGCGCGGGCGGCCTGGAGCTGCTGAACTCTGAAGATCAATGGATTCCCATCATGCCTGAAGCCGACGAGATCGTCATCAACGTGGGCGATATGCTCCAGCGGCTTACCAACAACTACCTGAAAAGCACCACCCACCGCGTGGTGAACCCGCCCCGCTCCGAATGGCACCTGCCGCGCCTGAGCATCCCGTTTTTCCTGCACCCGGTCAGCGAAATGCGGCTCGATTGCCTGCCTTCGTGCGTCACGAAAGACAATCCGCTGTACTACGCGCCGATTTCGGCCGGGGAGTATCTGGATGAAAGATTGAGAGAGATTGGACTGAAGAAGTAACTATTTCTTCTTCTTTTCTTTTATCTCCTCCGGCATGCCCGCCCTTATTACCGCTTCGAGTTCCCAGTTTGCCCGCAGGGCGTCTAATTTTTTTGTAGTAACCGCTTCCGGCTGGCGGTGGGCGAAATAGTCGCCTGTGTCCCAGCGACCGTTGCGGTTGCGGTCTTCGATAAGCCGTGCGGTATAGGTGGCTGCAATCAGGTTTTTGAAGATCAATTTCGCACCGGCAGTGTCTGCCGTAAAAAGCCGTTCCTCTTCGACTACTGAGCCATTGAGCAGTTGCAGTACGTAACCGCCTCCCGGCGTCAGATTTTGCACCGTCAGATTGAGCCCTCCGAGTTGTTTTTCCGTGAGAACGCCAAGGATTCGCTCCAGGGTATCTGCATTGGCCACACCGTAAAAATCCGTCACAGCGCCGGGCAGGAGCGTGAGTTTATAACTTTTCCCGGGCTTCCATGAGGTATTGATCTTCAACTGCCGCGGCGCTGCCGAATCGGGTATGGCTGAAAAATTCCGCACGTTGGTGCTGTCGTGCGTCAATACCCACTTCGAAGTGTCCACCGCCGCGACGGGCGCATTGAATGGGATCAGGGCAGGTTTCGAGGGATGCTGGTTGACAGTTTTTACAATTCTGGGCGCGCCGGCGGCAGGTTCAGTGGGTTGGCCGATGCGTTTGCGCGGAGCGCCGCCTCCTCCGGTACCGGTGTCCGCAGGACGAAATTTGTAATTTTTAAAAAAATCCTCACGCGGGAGGTTGCGCACCTGCACCGTATCGGCGCCGGCCAGCAATTGCCAGGCAGCGGGTTGGGTCATGTCGTACCAGACGAAGAGGGTATCCTGCATTTTTTCGGTAAAAAAGCGGATATCGGGCGCTTCGGTGCGGATGACGACTGAATCGGGCGAAGCGGTGTACGCCAATTTCACCAAACCGAAGCGCAGCGTTTTGCTGTCGAACAGGCGAAATCTGGACTGGTTTCTGAACAGCCTCAACCGGATCGAACCTTTTGTGGAATCGGTGAGCCGGATCAGGCTGTCGGGGAAAGCGATACGCTCATTCTGGCCGTCCCATTTCAGGTCGCCGGAGGCGTCTTCGATGGCTGCCATTTTAAAAACGCCGGCGCGGACGTTGCGAAGGTCGAATTGGCCGGATTTGTCGGTCCGTGCAAAGTAGTAGGGTTTTTCCTTGCGCACCACGCTGTCGCTCAGGTTGTCGTAGAGCATCACCGACACGTTTTCGACCGGATCGCCCGTGAAAGCATCCGCCACGTTGCCGACCACGACGAGGCTGTCGAGGAAATCGCCGGTGGAAAATACGAAACGCAGGTCTTTGGCCGGGTTGCCTTCGTGCAGGTCTTTTACAGCCGTGCCGAAATTGATGGTGTAAGTTGTATTGGAGCGGAGGGTGTCCTTTTCATCAAATTCGACGAGTACCTTTTTACCTTTCAGGACGATCTCCGGGCGCTTCGCCAGGGGCGGCGATATGACGACCTGTGTGCCGACGTCGCTCAGTGTAACCCATTCATCGAAGGCCAGTTCGATGCGTTTTGCAGAAAAACGGGTGCTGAAATTGCGGGTGCTCACCGTCGTGTCCACCTTGGGCGGTTCCGTATCCTTCGGGCCGCCCGCGGGCGAACCTTGCCGGGCGCAGGCGAAAAAAAGAGCAGCGGCGCAGGCGGCCAGTGCGAATTTTCGGGAAATGGCGATGACGAATTCCATGTATTTGAAGCGGCGAAGTTACAAGAACGGCTGAACCTCGCGGAATGCGGCGGATAAAGTCGTTTGAAAGTGGTTCGAGTGGTTTGAAATTGTTAAAAGCCGCTATTTTACGGACGCATGTTGTGGCAAGCCAAATTGCGCCGGTTATAAGATCATGGCTCAATTTTATACTGTTCGATAAAAGCCCGGTATCGCGCGTCCTTTTGCAATATTTCCTCGTTTCCGAGCAGGATCAAATGTTCGCGGGCGCGTGTCAGCGCAACATTCATTTTGCGGTCCACACCTTCGCCGCTGAGGTTGACAAGGCTTGCCAGCTGAAATTCCGAATGAACACAGGTGGAAACGACAATGATCTCGCGCGCACCGCCCTGGTAACGCTCTACGGTATCAATAGTGATCTCATCGGGGTCGAGGCCGGCAGCAGACAGGCTTTCGCGGATCTGGGCGATCTGTGCCCGCCACGGCGTAATGATGCCGAGCGTTTTGGCAGCATACCAGGCTTTACCGTTCTTTTCCCATAACTTTTTGAAATACAGTACGATACGGGTGGTAATTTCAGCTTCGACCCGGCTGGTTTTTTGATGCGGCGACATTTCTTCCGGGGCTGCAGGAATAAAAACAACGCGTTTTCCGGACAATATTTTTTCAAAAGCCGGGTCGAAACCGGGGGTGGTATAAGCCAGAGTACGACATTGAGCGTGTGCCGCATCTTCTGATAAAGTACGGAGCTTCCCACCGTAAAAATGAAGGTTGGGAAATGCCATGATCTCCGTGTGCATCCGACCCTGCCGGTCGAGTTGGCCGTACGCCCAATGCCAGCCCTGTTCCACGCAACGCCGGTAGAGCCGTTCGAAGTAAGAATCACGAAGATCAGTCAGGCCGATGCCATTCAAATCGGTATCCCGCACGGCGGTCGTTTCTTCCCGTTGGGTGGTGACAGCTGGCAGTTGGCGGTGGTCGCCGATCAGTGTAAAATGATCGAAGCGCGTCAGCAGTCCGATCAAATGAGGTTCAAGGATCTGAGATGCTTCGTCCACGATGAGTCGCTGAAATTTTTTGATCTTCAGGAGTCCTTCATTCTGACTGAAAGAAGCCACTGTGCTGACAAATATGCGTCGGCTTTCGATCACCGCCCGCAAGCCGGCGCGGTTTTTTACTCCTGCGATTTGGGCGTTCAGCAGTTGAGGACGATAGGGTTCCGCCGTCGAGTATCTCGCTCCGATGCGCAGGTATTTGCTCCGGATATCGCCCCCAATGCTGTCGAGCGCTTCGCAGATTTCGTCCACAGCGCGGTTGGTGTAAGCGAGCAGGAGCAGGTTGTCGGCGCTTTCGTTCAGTATTTGCGCTGCAAGGTCGCGCAACATAACGCTGGTTTTACCGGTGCCGGGAGGCCCCCAGAGGAGGAAGTAGTTTTGGGATTGGGTGGGGCGACCCGGCGGCGCCAATCCCAGCAACAATTCCCTTTTTTCCCGCCCCGCTTCCGCCCACTCCAGCAATCCCCGGTACATGGCTGCGAAACCCGTGTCCATCAGGTCGGGTTCCAGCCGCCACTGGCCCCGGGTGTGAAATGGCTTGAGGTTGTGCTGCCTGAAACGAAGCTGGATCGTTACCCGGTCCTTACTGAGTTCGGTGATGGTGCATTTGATCACCTGGTGGTGCATGACGGTGTCCGTCTCTTCAACAGCCGGGTAAAGCACCGCGATGTCGCCTACCCTGAAATTGGCAAGCGGGTTGGTGTGATCCGTTTTTTGAAAAACGATGTACGGCTCTGGCTGATCAGCGTGGTTTTCAAGAATTTCAAGATGGCTTAATATGCTGAAATTCTGTTGTTTGTCTTCAAAACTGCTGCGCCAGCGCGCGGCGTGGCCATTGGATGAATCCGAAGTTTCTTCACCCACTTTTGCCAGCCAGTGCTCGCGGGCAATAAAGCCGGTGAAGGCATTGAAGTACTTTTTTTCCAAAGTGCTCAGCCCCGAATAGGCTGCCTCGAACCGGGCGAAATCGCGTTCGGTGAAACCCTTGCCGTAAGCGGCCCGGAGGCGGCCAAACGCCGGTACAGCTTCGTCGCCGGGCTGTATCCTGGTCAGGAGCCGTTCGAGTGCGACCAATTGATTGCGGACTTGCAAGGCTTCCCATTGCTCCGGAGCAATAGTGGGCGCGAAACGCAGATGGTTCATATCTGCTCCGGAATACAGGATGTATTTGGCGGGATCCAACGAGCGGCCATATACCGAGCGAACCAGCAGATCGTAGAGCAACGTTTGGGTGAAATGACTGCGTTGGATGCCGTAACTGTTTGGTTTGAAGGGTGTTCCGCTTTTCAATTCCACAATAGCGGATTTTTCTTCCGTGCGGTAAAACAAATCGAGACGCCCCTGGATGCCGTATTTCTCGCTGAAAAAAGCGGGTTCGAGAAAGCAATTTTCCGGCTCGATGCCCTCTTTGGCCAACCCGGAGATCACCATATTTTTCAGGTTCAAAAAATGCTTTTGGGCTTTGCCGGAAACGGACTTCACCTGCGCATCGGTCATGGGCGCGTAGATGAAAGGGAATAATTGGAATGTTTCCCGGAAAACCGTTGCCCATTCGGCATCGGGTTCGTTCAGCAGCCGGTCGAGGAAAAAGTTGGCGATATTTCCCAGCAATTTGGGCTCAGTTGTCTCGATGGGCAGAAATTTCCGTACCAAATAGGAATACGGTTCCGCCCCTGTATCTTTAAAACACTCTGCAATGGCCGACACATCCACCAGATAATCCGGTTCCACCACAAAAGCGCGGGGACGGTAGTCACCGCTGACATCAATGTCTACGTCCAACAGATTGAGCGTCACCGGAAATCCGAACACTTTGCGGATGACCTGAATGGTGGGCATGAAGTTCTCATTGCGGTCCGGCAGCCCGTAGCGAACCCGGACACGGCGTTCGGGATTGTCTTCGTCATTGGCAATAAAGCAATTGTCTTCGGGGCTGTCTTCGAGCGCTACCACGCGGATTACTGCGGCAAAGGTCAGTTCACCTTCCTTATAAATGGATCCGGTATCTGGCCGGGCCTCGCCCAGCAATTCAATCAGCTCCTGCGGTATCGCTGCGCCCGTCAAAACCAGCACCGCTTCGGCTACGGCGCGGAGGCCCAACTGTACGGTTTGCTCATTGGCGGGGTTGCTGTTGCGCACCCATTTGGCGGCCAATCGAAAGCGGTGGATCGTGCGCAGGGTATTCTCTCCAAAGAGGAATTTATGCCCTGCATAGCTGATGCGGGCAAACAGGGTGCTGAACGCGATCTGCTCCTGTCTGGTTGCTTCAAAAAAAATGCGCTCCATCAAGCCGGCCAATGCCAGCACTTGTTCTTTGGGCGACCAACCGGCATGGGTCGTGATCCTGGCCAGTTCGCGGTACAACAATGGAGCGGATTCGGATGGGAGCATGGGGCAAAGGTCTAAGTATTACTGAAAATTACCCTCATGTTGCATGGAGAACGTCTAGTAAGCAGGCGTCATGACTTCCTGAAGCGATACTTGTGTTCGGTTCATTTGGAAAATATGGACGACAAGCTACTTTGACTATCCTTTAGACAGCGAAGTTTCAATAAATTTCGGATTAACGGTGAAGTCAGGTTTATTGCCCTGTTTTCTAATTAAAAATGAATACTCCTCTAACCTATTAATGATATTTCTTACTTTTCTTCTAAAATTGTCATATTCTCTGGCATCTGAAATATATGTAGATTTTTTGAAAAATAAATACGCTCCAATTAGATTAGCGCTCACCTGTTTTTCCTGGCTGCTAAATTTAGTAAATAACCACACTACATTTAACACATCCTGGTATTCAAGGCCAAGTCCATCATATGCTGGACCGAAGAATGCCCGCAGTTCGTCTGAGAAATCTGTTTGATGCAGTTGTTTATCAATTAAGAAAATTGGATAATCAGAATCTTGAGGGAGTCTAAAGATAAGATCTTTTTCTTCAAGATTGGTGATTACCGAAAAGTGATTGTTATCAGGGGTAAGTAAAACTGTGAATTTCTCTTCTCGATTAAGTTTTTCCGATTTATAAAAATATGACATCACAATGCGCTCTTCGTCGGTTAGTTTCCGCCCATTGTTTTTTTGACGAATATATCCGTCAAAACTATCCAACCACATCTCGGCAATATCGTCCAAAACCTTTCCCTTAGGAATAAAGAGACTAACATTTTCGGGCCTGAGAATAAAGTAAGGGACATCAATTTGGTTTTCTAAACAGGCGTTAGTAAGTGATGCCATACCAATACCTCGGCCCTCCCAACGATCGTAAGTTTTTAGTATGTCTGCTATTTTAGGGTTGCGGGCTTTGGCAATTGGAATAATCCGATTTAAACGAATACCTTGGCCTTTGTCAGCCAATTGGAGCAATTGTTTTTGCCGAAAGCGCCCTGGATTACGAATTTCAATACTATGATTAGGTTTAATAATTAGATTAACGAAGCCGTCCGAACTGTAATCACGGTGAGCGAGTGCATTGTTGACCGTTTCCCGAATCAGTTTTTCGGGATACTCGGGAAGTTGTGAACCTCCTTTTTCGTAACTTACTCCAACTTGAATATTTTTATAGACAAATCCTACCGCATTTTCCATCAATTGGAAAATATTGTCCTTTATCACTTGCTTATTTTGAGCTACCTGAAGAAGTGAATCTACATAAGCATCAACTTGGCAACGTCCGCCCACCCAGTCGAATACATTTGTCCCACAAACAAGCATACCCAGTAGTGTTGGTTGTCCATCACGCACGAAGCCTTTACGGGTTAAAAAAGATATGGCTGAAGGAATGTCGGCTTTTAAAGTTTCCACTTTTACTTCGCGATTCAATCTGATGATGTAATCGTTGAGTTTATCAACATCTAAATCATTTATTGTCGTGCCTTTTACAGGATTCAACTCATAGGCGGAAGCTAATTCTTCCTTGTACTCGCGATGGGCCTGGATTTGTTGTGGTGTAATTTTATGATCGCCGGTCATTTTCCGGCAATAGGCCTCTCCTTTTAAAAATACATACTTCTTATCTTCAGGAAGTTTTTCGATGTAGATAACACAAACCCGGCCATCCAAAAAGGGTACTATCTCAATTTGTGGGAACTGCTCATTTAAGATCAATCTTTCACCATTCTCGTCAGTGAATATTGTGGATAAAGATTTAATCTTCTCTTCTTCATTTTGCTCTCCTTTGTAGCCTGAAAATGAATAGGTTCGATTTTTTTCCCGAATTCCTACAATCACTATCCCTCCTTCAGTATTTAAAAACGCACACACAGACTTATATAGCTCGTTCCAGTCACTACCATCTGCAAGGCTCTTTAGTTCAATTTTGTCAGACTCCAACTGCTCAAACGTCCCAATTTTTATGTGGGATTCTAATTTGGAAAGTATGTTGTTAACTTCTTTCATTTTTCACCAGGATTGGCAAAATTACATAAAACGAGCCTCATTAACAAAAAAACCGGCTATTCGTCTAAAATGCACGAACAGCCGGTTTATGCCGGAACGCCGTCCCGTCTTACAGTTTACTTCACTCCAAAATCCTTTCTGATCTTATTCAATGCGCTCCCCGCTTTCACCCACTCGATCTGTTGCTCGTTGTAGGTGTGGTTCACGTTGAAAGTGTCGGAAGTGCCGTCGGCGTGGTCAAGGCGGATCTGCAGCGGCTTGCCGGGTGCGAATTTGTCGAAACCGAGAATGCTTACTTTGTCATCCTGGCGGACTTTGTCGTAGTCGGCCGGATTGACGAAAGTGAGCGCGAGCATGCCCTGTTTTTTCAGGTTGGTCTGGTGGATGCGGGCGAAGGATTTGACCACCACAGCTTTTACGCCGAGGTAACGCGGTTCCATGGCGGCGTGTTCGCGGCTGCTGCCTTCGCCGAGGTTTTCTTCGCCGAAGATGATGGTGCCGATGCCTTTTTTCTGATAGAGGCGCGCCGATGCGGGCACTTCCATATACTCGCCTTTTTCCACGTTCAGCACTTTGTTGCGCTCGTCGTTGAAAGCGTTGGTGGCGCCGATATAGCAGTTGTTGGAGATATTCTCCAGGTGGCCGCGATATTTGAGCCAGGGGCCGGCCATCGAGATATGGTCGGTCGTGCATTTGCCCTTGGCCTTGATAAGGACGCGCATATTTTGGAGTTCATCGTTGGCGATGGGCGCGAAGGGTTTGAGCAATTGCAGACGCTCCGATTTTTTGTCCACTGCGACTTTGATGCTGCCGCCTTTTTTGGCCGGAGCGATGTAGCCCGCATCTTCTACCGCGAAGCCCGCTTTGGGCAGTTCGATGCCTTTGGGCGGGTCGAGTTTGACAGCCTCGCCTTTTTTGTTGATCAGGACGCCTTTTTTCGGGTTGAACGTAAGGTCTCCTGCGATAGCGAACGCCGTCACGATTTCGGGCGATGCCACAAAAGCGTGGGTGTTCGGGTTGCCGTCGTTGCGCGAGGTGAAGTTGCGGTTGAAGGAAGTCATGATCGAGTTCGGACGCTTCATATCGTCCATGTGGCGCGCCCACTGGCCGATGCAGGGGCCGCAGGCATTGGCAAGCACCACGCCACCGATCTTTTCAAATTCTTTCAGCAAGCCGTCGCGCTCGGCGGTGTACCGGATCTGTTCCGAACCCGGCGTGATGGTGAATTCCGCACGCACTTCAATGTTTTTCTCCCGCGCCTGGCGCGCCACAGAAGCTGCGCGGGTGAGGTCTTCGTAAGAGGAATTGGTGCAGGAACCGATGAGGCCCACTTCGAGTTTTGCCGGGTATTTGTTCTTTTTCACGGCGGCGGCAAACTTGCTGAGCGGCCACGCGAGGTCCGGCGTAAAGGGGCCGTTGATGTGCGGTTCGAGTTTGCTCAGGTCAATTTCGATCACCTGGTCGAAGTATTTTTCCGGGTTGGCGTAGCATTCGGCGTCGCCCGTGAGGTATGGGGCGATCTTGTTGCACATCGAAGCCACTTTCGAGCGACCCGTCGCCTTGAGGTAACGCGCCATACTTTTGTCGTAGCCGAAAGTGGAGGTTGTGGCGCCGATTTCAGCGCCCATGTTGCAAATGGTACCTTTGCCGGTAGCGCTCATGCTCTGCGCGCCGGGGCCGAAATATTCGACGATGGCGCCCGTGCCGCCTTTCACGGTGAGGATACCCGCCACTTTCAGGATCACATCTTTCGGAGAAGCCCAGCCGCGCAGTTTGCCGGTGAGTTTCACGCCGATCAGCTTCGGCATTTGCAATTCCCAGGCCATACCGCTCATAGCGTCCACCGCGTCGGCGCCGCCTACACCGATGGCCACCATGCCGAGACCGCCGGCATTTACCGTGTGCGAATCCGTGCCGATCATCAGGCCGCCGGGGAAAGCGTAGTTTTCCAGGACGATCTGGTGGATAATACCTGCGCCGGGTTTCCAGAAACCGATGCCGTATTTCTGGCTCACGGTGCTGAGGAAGTCGAATACTTCTTTGTTTTTGTCGAGGGCCACCGCCATGTCCTTCGCAGCGCCCACTTCGGCGGTGATGAGGTGATCGCAGTGAACAGTAGAGGGTACAGCGACTTTTTTGCGCCCACAGGTCATGAACTGGAGCAAAGCCATTTGCGCTGTCGCATCCTGCATCGCCACGCGGTCCACCTGAAAAAAGACATAGTCCGAGCCGCGTTTGTAATCGGCCAGCGGGCTGTCGGAGTGAAGGTGTGCGAAGATTATTTTTTCAGAGAGGGTGAGCGGGCGTTTTAATTTCGCTTTGGCGGCGTCTACGCGGTCAGGGAAGTTTTTGTAAAACTCCCGGATCATTTTCAGGTCAAAAATCATGGAAAAAACGGTTGACGGTTGACGGACTACGGATAACGGCAGTGCCACAAACCAGTTGTTTTTAATAAAAAAGCGCGCAAATGTAGGATAAATGCGTACGAAAATGGAACGATGGTACCGGTAAAAAGTTTGCGAAAAGAACTGTATAAAATTTTGTCAATTTGCAGCGCAGAAAATATTTTGCCAATGGAAAACAATGCTGAAATCGGAACGATCCGCGCCCTGCTCAGCCAGGGTGATACTGCCAAAGCGGTTCAACTGCTCATCGCCTTACTTGAAAAAGATACCCGCTTCAAAGACAATCTCTTGCGCGCCCTGCGCGTGGCAGAAGCCAACTTCAATGCCACCCGCCAGCAGGAACTCAAAGGCATCCTGTCGTTCCAGGAAGCCCAGCGGGAGTACAATAAAATAAATGACACTTTGCTGGCCGTGCTCGACGATTTCGAATCGGGGCGTGTGCCTGCTATGGTGGTTCCGGCGTCCGGTAATCGCCGCAAATGGTTGTGGGCAGGCATTGGCGGCGCCATTTTGCTGGGCGTACTGGCGTTCTGGTTTTTGCGGAGGGGCAATGCTGCCTGCCCGAAATTTGAACAGAAGAAGGCTTTGCACGTGATGATCCTGCCGTTCGACCGGCTCGGCGGCCCCGAATCAAGACCAGCGTTGCGCATTCAGGATGCCATTCAGGAATTGACACAAAAAGCAGGAATACCGTCGGAGGTGAAAATTGGCCAACGCGATGCAAAGGACGGCGCCAACGCGCAGGACGCCGAACGCCTGGCAAAAGAGTGCGGGGCCGATCTGGTTATTTTCGGCCAATATCAGGGTTACGAAAAAGATTCTATCCGCGTAAAAATGGGTTTCAGATTCCTGGGAGAAGACAATGTGACCTTCAGCGGGCCCTTCAAAACCTTCCGCGATATCACCGCCGTCCAACCCACACGCGATTTGCAGGATGCTGTGTTTTCCCTGTGCACCATGATAGCGGTCGGCAATAAAAAATGGGCATTTGCAAAGCGCTGGATGGGGCGTATCCGCGAAAAAGACGATCAGGAAACGGCCATGTCGGCATGGTTGGACCAACAACAGGCAGGGCAATAGAAATCTCCGGCGCGAATGCTCTCTCCCCATTCTTTCTGCCACCCTACCTTAAAATCCCCCCAATGACGCTAATAACGTTTTCACTGTGCGCTGCCCACTGCACTTTGTAAGTCGCCCACTGAAGTGGTTTTACTGCCGCGTTGCCTGAGTGTAAGGGCATCGAGGAATTGAATGGTGTCCTGCAAACCGTTGAGTACCCGCGCATTGGAAGGTAGTTTTACCGGATTGACGAACAGTTGGGCTCCGGTCAACAGGAGTTGTGAAGGGAAGACCACCTTTGCAACGGAATCCAGGTAACCCTGTATCGGGTGTCGCGGGATCGGCTCCTGCAAGATAGTGAATACAAAATCCGGACGCAAAGGCTGGGTTGCATCTTCGAGATCGCTCAAAGATATCCGGTGGCCCAGGTATACCACCCGCTGGTGGCGGTTGCGCAGAAGGTAGTGCATAAAGAGGAGGGTCAACTCCTGGGATTCGTCGTCCGGCAGGTACAGCAGAAAAGTGGCGGATTCGCGCGAAGTTTCTGCAGGTTCATTGTCAATGGCACACATCAGCTTGCGCCGGATCAGATGACCGATAAATTTCTCATGCGCCGGACTGACGCTGTTCGTCAACCACAAGACATTCAGTTTGTCGAGAAAGGGATACACCAATTCCACCATGGTTCGCTCGAAACCGTTCTCGAGGGTGTAGGTGGAAAAAATGCGGTCGAACGTCGCCTCGTCGAGGTCAATCATCGCCAGTGTAAGCGCGTCAATCTGGGCGTTCTGGCTGCCATTGTTCTCCGCAATATCGGCAACTCTGGCTGCGATCTCTTCAGGGGTCATTTTCGCCAGTTTGCTGATCTTGTAACCATGCCGGTTGAGTAAGGCAATATTGAACAACAAACGCAGGTTTTCATCGGTATAGTAGCGGATGTTCGTATCCGTCCGGGCAGGCTTCACCATCCCGTAGCGCTGTTCCCAGATGCGTATGGTGTGGGCCTTGATGCCCGTCAGTTTTTCCAAATCCCGGATAGAGTAAATCGCCATTTTCCGCTCAAACTGTCGTTCTCCCGCTTCGCCGTTTGGTGTTAATCTTCCGATTTAAGTAAGCGGACAAAATAAATCGACATTGGACTTTGGACGTTTGACCCTGACAACCAATCATTTGGTCAAATGTCCAATGTCAAAAATCCATTGTCCATGTACTTACTGAAAAATATAAAATAAAACGGCCAAGCGGATGAATGCAAGCTCAAAAGTCAGTGAAACAGGTGAAACTGTGGAATGTTCAGGGAAAAAAATTTACAAAAGCTTATACAAGGACAAACAAATGTTGTGCCTGTTATGGGTAGCGCAGCATTCATGCGGCTCCGGTCATGGCTATTTTTGGCCGATTATGGCCCATTACGGTCATAAACGCCCTCTGCCGGGGCGGCGTTTACGCCGCGCTGCCGACACACATTGTTTGGAGGCTCAAAACGACCGGAATGAAAATATTTTGCAAATGTGCCGGACTACCCTTTGAATTGTTTGAAATTAGGGAATAAATTTGCAGCGAAAATTCGCTCATTTCCATTCACTCATTTCTCTTGCTATAAGTATGACAGACACTTTAATTAAAACAGACGTTCTCCAAGGCGGTGAGTTCCTCATTCGCGAAAGCCGCCCCGAAGACACCTTTATACCCGAAGAACTCAACGAAGAACAGCTCATGGTCAGCCAGATGGCCGCGGATTTTATTAAAAATGAGATTGTTCCCAATCACGCGAAAATTGAAAAAAAGGAGCCGGGTTTGACGGAGCGGCTGCTGGAAAAAGCGGGCGAATTGGGATTGCTTGGCGCGCACATGCCCGCTCAATATGGCGGTACGGAACTGGACACCAATACCAATACTGTTATTGCCGATGTATTGGGCCCTTCGGGATCGTTTGCCACGTCCATCGCTGCCCATACCGGCATCGGCATGTTGCCCATTCTTTATTTCGGCACGGAAGCCCAAAAGGAGAAATACCTGCCCAAACTCATCTCCGGAGAAATGAAGGCAGCCTATTGCCTGACCGAACCCGGCAGCGGCTCCGACGCGCTGAATGCAAAAACCCGTGCCGACCTGAGCGCCGACGGCAGCCACTACCTGATCAATGGCCAGAAAATGTGGATCACCAATGCCGGTTTTGCCAATCTTTTTATCGTCTTTGCCAAAATCGGAGGTGAAAAATTCACCGGATTTATCGTGGAACGCGATACGCCGGGTATCACTCTGGGCGAGGAAGAAGACAAACTTGGCATCAAAGGCTCCTCTACCCGGCAGGTATTTTTTGAAAATGCCAAAGTACCCGCTGAAAACGTGTTGGGAGAGATTGGCAAAGGCCACCTGATCGCATTCAATGCGCTGAACATCGGTCGTTTCAAACTCGGTGTCATGTGCATCGGCGGCAACAAGGTAGTCCTCGACATGGCCACCCGCTATGCCAACGAACGCCATCAGTTCGGTCAGCCCATCGGCTCGTTCGGCGCCATTCAGTACAAACTGGCGGAAATGGCGATTCGCAACTTCGCCGCCGAAAGCGCAGCTTACCGCACTTCCCAATTGATGCAGGACAAAAAAGCGGCATCGGAAGAGGAGGGCAAGTCATTCGGACGGGCTATGCTGGAGGCCGCTGAAGAATACGCCATCGAGTGTTCCATTCTGAAGGTACTGGGCTCGGAGGTGACGGACTATTGCGTGGATGAGAACGTCCAAATACACGGAGGCATCGGTTTCAGCGAGGAATACCGGGCTGCGCAGGCCTACCGCGACAGTCGCATCAACCGCATCTACGAAGGCACCAATGAGATCAACCGGATGCTGATGGTGGATCAATTGTTCAAACGCGCCCTGAAAGGCCAGTTGGATATTGTCGGCCCCGCCTGGGCGGTGCAGAAAGAACTGGCGTCTATGCCTTCCTTTGAAAAAGTGGAAGGCGCCTACGCCGAAGAGCACAAGGCGGTCGCCGATTTCAAAAAAATCATTCTGATGACGGCCGGCGGCGCCGCCAAGATGCAGATGGACGGCAAACTCGACCTGAAAGAAGAACAGGAGTTGCTGATGAATTGCGCCGACATGATGATCGATCTTTTCGCCGCCGAATCCATGCTGCTGCGGGTTCAAAAACTGGCAGGCATGCAAAAAGAGCAACCGCAGGAAGTATACGACGCAATGCTGCAGGTGTTTTTCCACGATGCTTCGGCGCGGATCGTCAAGAATGCCACCGATGCAATTGCCTCATTTGCCGAGGGCGATTTGCTGAAAACTTTCCTTATGGGCGTGAAACGCTTCGCAAAATATCCGCCCGTGAATGTAAAAGAGAAACGCCGCCTCGTGGCAGAAGCCGTGCGCAAAGCCAACGGCTGGTGTTTTTGATTTGTTGACAACCGTCGGATTGTGACCACATACCCTCTCATTGAAGGAGGTTGCCTCTCAAGTTGGTGATTTGTTTATAGTGATTTGTTTATTTGAAAAAAAACCTGATTATGAGGGGGGTAACGCAATAACCAAATCTACAAATAAACGAATAAACAGACTTGCGGGGCAGCCTCTTTTCATTTTCCGAAAGGATAACGGTAACCCGCCGAAAATTGTGCCGCCCGGTTGTGCGCGCCAGTGTGAATCTCATTGCCGTCGTGGTCAGTAAATCTTATGTCCTTAAAAAGATTGATAAGCCCTAAAGTGTATCGCGCTCCAATAAAGAAATTATGTACCTGGTATTCCAATCCTGCCACCACGCCGCTGTCGAAGTTAGTGTATATTCCGTTGTCCTCAAGGTCGACGTTTTCACCCGCCGACTTCAGGCGGGCGTCAAGTAATATTCCAGCTTCCATTCCTGCTTGTACGGAGAGTCCCCGCCATATCCTGAAATCGCCGACAACCGGGATGGTCAGGTATTGAAAAAAATAGTTTGCAACCGCTGGCCCGGATGGCCAATAGAGTTCGGACCGATATCCCTTCCGGTTAAATTGCATACCTGTCAAAACAGCCCAACGCTCATTGAATTCAATACGACCATCCAGGCCGGCATGAAAACCGTTCAATACCTTTTTGTTCGGCGCCTCGAAAAGAATACCTACATCTTTCACCTCCCTGAAGTCAACATCTGCAAGCGTGTACCCCGCACGAAAACCGACAGAAAATGATTGCGCTGACAACATTTTAGTTACAAAAAGAAGGCTGGCAAGAAAGATTACTTTGTGGATCATCTGGAAAATATTTTGTGAAAGATGCACTAAATGGCAGTTCAGCTTCTTCACAGGTTGCTTTTATTGTTCAGAATTTTTTCAGTAAAAAATAGCCGCCGGACGATGATGTCCGACGGCATTTTTATTCATCAAATCCTTGCTCGGTTATACTGAACGATTGAATCCCATCAATAACCCGGGTTTTGCTGGAGTTTCGGGTTGGCTTCGATCTCCCGCGCCGGGATCGGGTACAGCAATTTATTGTCATCCCAGTTCAGGCCGTCGGCAGAGCCTTTGAGGCGTTTGATGTCGTGCAGGCGGTGGCCTTCGTGCGCCAGTTCGAGGCGGCGTTCGAGCAGGATATCGTCGAGGGTGACACCGGAGGCGGCGGGTAAACCGGCGCGGGTGTGGGTCGCGTTGTAGTCGTCGTCCACCGGCGCGCCGACGGAGGTGCCGAGCCGGACATTGCATTCGGCGCGGATCAGGTACATCTCGGCTAAGCGGATGACGGGTTGGTTGCGGTACTGATCGCGCCATTTGCCGGTACGCATGGCGCCTGCGCCTTCATAGTGGAAGGCAAGGCGTGCGTCATTCGGATCGTACAGATCGAGGTGCTTTTGCAAAATCTCGATGTCGCCGTCGCGACCGCCGAACGCAGGGATCGAGTAGTACACCACGAGTGTTGACTCAAGAAAATCCTGGGAGGAAACTTGCACGGCATAGATGTCTTCGCTGCTGTTGTCGTCATTGTTCCACTCGGCGGCATAGTCCGATACCAACTGATACGCGCCCGATTCGATGACTTCACTGGCATTGTCGCGGGCATCGGCGTAGCGGCCCATTTGCAGGTATACGCGCGCCAGCGTTGCAGCCGCCATGTGCTTGTTGGCCTGCACGCCGTTTTCTTCCGGCAGCAAGGTCTTCGCTTTTGTCAGGTCGTCCAGAATTTGAGCATAAGTTTCTTCCACCGTATTGCGGGTAACGAAACTGGCCTCGTCTATCTGGCGGGTGGGGCGCAACACGATAGGCACACCCAATTGCGAATTGTTGCCACCCGGCTCATAGGCCTGGCCGTAGAAGCGCACCAACTGGAAGTATGCCATAGCCCGTATCCAGCGGGCTTCGCCTTCTACCTGGGCGCGGTCGGCTTCGTTCACCACATCGAGGGCATCCAGCACATTGTTGCAGATGTTGATGGTATAGTAGGCATCCACCCACATGTTTTCGGCTTCGAAGTTGTTGGCAATTTGCTGGTGGAAAAATACGAAACGCGGCCCTTCGAAGGTTCCGACCCAGCGAATCTCGCCGTCGGCGCCCATGAGTTCGGCGTCGCGCATGGTGTTGCCGCCGAACATACCATCGAGCGCCAGACCGTCGTAAGCGCCGAGCAGCACGGATTTGACGTTGGCGTCGGTGCTGAGCGCGAGGTCCTCGCTGATGCTTTGAGCGGGGTCGAGGTCGAGTTCTTTGTCGCAGGCTGCCAGGCTGAGCATGAAGAGTACCGGTAGCCAATATTTATTGAATTTCATGATGTTGCGATTTTTTAATTTTCAAAATGATGTATCCCGGAACACTGCTCCGGAAAGCTGCGGAACTCCGTTCCGCAATGCCTGGCTCAGAATCCCACGCGGAATCCCGCCACAATGGTTTTCGGCTGAGGCGCCGCATAAAAGTCCACGCCGTAAATAATGTTGCTGGCGAGGAAGTCGGTCGTCACTTCGGGATCCCATCCTTCATACTTGGTGAAGGTGAGCAGGTTGGTACCGGTGACATATATCCTCAGGTCGCGTAAGCCTGTTTTACCAAAAATCTTCGAAGGGAAGTCATAGGCCAGCGTCACGTTCTTCAGGCGGAGGTAGGAGCCGTCGCTGAGGTAGCGGCTGCTGCGCACCTGTTCGCCGTTGCCATATCCGAGACGGGCTTCCGGCACGTCGGTGATGTCGCCCGCCTGCTGCCAGCGGTCGAGTTGGTCGCGGGTCTGGTTGTCGAACCAGCAAGCGCCGCAGGACATGAAGTTGCCGGCGCCGTTCTGAATCTCATTGCCTGCCTGGCCCTGAAAACGGAAGTTGAGCGTCACGCCCGCATATGATAAAGTATTGTCGAGGCCGTAGATGACATCGGGTAGCGGCGAGCCGAGCACAACAAAATTGGCTTCGTCGTAGGTGTTGGTCGTAGCGCCGGGATTGATGATATTGCCGTTGTCGTCGGTTTCGTTGACGTACCAGAGCGCGTCACCGTTTTCAGGGTCTACGCCTGCGTAATCGGGGCCGTAAAATACGCCGATGGGCTCCCCTACTTTCACAACATTCGTGTTGCTGCCGTCGTCTATGAGGGTTTGGCCGCTGGCCAGAGACTTCACCTCATTTTTATTGGCTGCGATGTTGAAAGAAGTCGTCCAGGAGAATTTACCCACGAAGTTGTTGGAGTTGAGGGTGAATTCGATCCCCTTGTTTTGCAATTCGCCGATGTTCTGGAATTGGGTGCTAAAACCGGAAGTAGCGGGCACCGGCACTTCGAGGAGGAGGTCGGTTGTGTTTTTAATGTAGTAGTCAATTTCACCCGTCAGGCGGTTTTTGAACAAGCCGAAGTCGATACCGAAGTCGGTTTCGGTACTTCTTTCCCATGTCAGGCCCGGATTGGCGATCTGCTCCGGATTGAGTGTGCTGTTGCCGTTATAATTGCCCGCCTGGAAAAGCCCGAGCGACAGGAAGTTGCCGATGTCGGCATTGCCGCTAACGCCCCAGGAGGCGCGCAATTTCAGAAAACTGAGCGTACTGTTGTTTTTCAGAAAATCCTCTTCGCTCAGCACCCAGCCGGCGGAAGCGGCGGGGAAAAACGCATAGCGATTGTCCTTACCAAAACGCGATGAACCGTCCACACGGCCGCTGATGTTGACCAGGTATTTCCGGTCAAAATTGTATCGCGCGCGACCGAAATAAGACAGGAAACTATAATTGGTAAGCGTGGAAGTAGCGTCCGTTATACTGGCTGCCGCTTCGAGTGTCTTGAAATCGTCGCTGGGGAATTGTTCGCCTTCTACGTAGGTACGGGTGTATTCGCTTGTGAATAATTCCGTGCCGAGGTCAAAACCGAGCGCATGGCGGTCGAAGTCGCGGTCCCAGTGAAGCACGGCGTTGGTATTCCAGTCGGTAGCGCCTGCGAAAGCCGAATAGCCGTAACCGCGGCTGTCGTTGCCGTTGTCGGTGCGCTCGCCGAATTTGGCGTCATCGCGCACGTTGTAAAAATTACCGGCGCCTTCCACGCGCAATCCGAGGTGTTCGGTAAAGGAATAGTCTCCGTAGACATTGGCAATGGTGCGGAAGGTAAACACTTCGCGGGAGCCGTCTTCCACGTCAATCAGGCCATTGTAATAAATAGTTACAGGGCGGTCGTAAAGTTCTCCGTTTTCGTCGCGCTTGGGCGTAATAGGTGACAATGCCACAAGTTGCATCGGAGTGGAAAATGCGTTGTCGTTCGACACCTGGTGGGTGAGGGTACGGGCGAGGTTCAGATTAACGCCCACTTTGAGGCGGCTGGTTGCATCGAAATCGAGATTGAGACGGCCTCCCATTTTTTCCAGGTCATTGCTGACAAGGATACCTTCGGTGTTGCCCCAGTTGCCGCTGGCATAATAACGGACTTTATCATTTCCACCCGAAAATGAAAGATTGGAATTGAATACGCTGCCGGTACGGAGCGCTTCTTCCTGCCAATCGGTGCGGTCCACTTTTTCCATCCAGCTGTCATTGAAACCCGAATAGCGGCTGAAACGACCCAGCGTAAATTCCGTCCAGGAATCGGGATCGTCGTAAGGCAATCCGTCTATATCGTCCGAGTTGTTGGCCGCTTCCGTGAACAATTCGATGTATTCGGCGGCATTCAAAAATTCGCGTTTGCCGGTAGGCATGCTCGCGCCGCCCTGTACGTCCAGTTCGATGCGCGGCCGGCCACTTTTGCCCGATTTGGTGGTGATGATGACCACCCCGTTGGAGCCGCGCGCTCCGTAGATGGCTTTTGCCGAAGCATCCTTTAACACTTCGATGGATTCGATGTCGTTGAAGTTCAAGTCGGCGATGGGATTGAGTGGCGCTCCGGAAGTATTGCGGGCGTCTTTGGCAATCGGAATGCCGTCAATGACGTAGAGCGGCTCCGTGCCGGCGTTGATGGAGCCGACGCCGCGGACCCGTACGCGCATGGCGCCGCCGACTTTACCGTTCACACTTTCCACAAACACGCCGGCAGCCTGGCCTTGCATGGCTTGTTCGACCGACACGACGGGCATGGATTTCAGATTTTCGCCGCCGATTTTGGCGACATTACCGGTGAGGGTGGATTTGATCTGTTTGCCGTAGCCAATGACCACGACTTCGTCCACAAGCGTGCTGCCCGCATCCAGCATCACATCCACACGGGATTGGGCGCCCACGGCGACTTCGGCGGATTCATAGCCGGTATAGGCTACCAGCAAGACTGCCTCGTCGTTCGGCACGGTAATGGCAAAATTGCCGTCGGTGTCGGTAATGGCGCCGGTATTGCCGCCTTTTACAGTGATGGTAGCACCGATAAGCGCTTCGCCGCTTGCGCGGTCAGTGACCCGCCCTGTTACGTTGCGTTGCGCAAAGGCAACTACAGCCGTCAGGGCGATTACGAGGGTAAGAAGTAATCGCTTCATACAAAAAAGTTTGAAATGGTTGACAAATAAAGGATTAAAAACAGTCTGTTAAGTAGCCGGGGGCTGGACGTTAGATGTTGGACTCCTTGACATGGGACAATGATATCCTACTATTCAGTCCGATGTCCAACGTCCGGTAATCCAAAGTTTACCCGGCGTTCTATTTCTCCAGCCGTTCCATCAGCCGGGAAGTAATGCGAAGAAAGTCCATTTCCGTGATAATACCGACCAATTCTTTGCCTTTAACTACGGGCAGGCATCCGATGCGGTGCTGCTGCATTTTATGCATTGCATCCATGATGGTCGTTTCCGGTGTCACAGTAACGGGCTTTTCTATCATTATGTCTTTTACAATCGTGGCGACGTTCTGTTTATCCATTTTGCTGCACCGGGCAAAATGGCGCAACAGCATCCGGCTCGAGATGAGGCCGATCAATTCACCTTTGCTGTTTTCTACCGGCATGTACCGGATTCGCCGCCAATCCATTATTTCCGCCACAATCTCTATGAGGTCGTCTTTTTGAACGGTGAAGAGATCGGTGGACATAAATTCTTCCACCTTGATCTTACCCGGATGCCAATCTGCAAGATCGGCGGCGGTGCCTTCTTTCCAGGTATGAACGGGTTTATTTTCTTTTTGATTTTTCACAGTGGCGGCGGTGACAGCCGTAACGGCTTCGTCGTTGGTGACTTCTTTTTTCAAGGCAGTAAAAGTGCGTAAAGCCCAGCGGGCGCCGGTTTTGTGTTCCCGGGCCCGGGCTTCTATGATGTCCAGATATTTGGCACTATCGGCGGATTTTACCTTGCGCATTTTCAAACCTTCTCTGGCCATAGGCAACAATTCCTTGAGGATCAATTCGGTGACCGGCACTTTTTTGTCCTTCATCCAGGTAAAAGTAGTGTCAATTCCGAATTTAGCCGATTTCAAAAAATTGTCGCGTGCATCCGCAAAGTCAATGTGTTTGGTGATGTCGTCAAATTGATTTCCCATAGCGACCATACAGCCGAGCCAAAATGCGGCATTTGCCGTTTCGTCTACGGGTGTCGGGCCGGCCGGCATCACGCGGTTTTCGATGCGCAGATGGGGTTTGCCATTGGGGGAAATGCCATAACAGGGGCGGTTCCAGCGATAGACGGTGGAATTGTGGATTTGAAGGGCGCGCAATTTTGGGGTCTTGCCCGCGTGTACCATGGCAATCGAGTCTTCTTCTATCGCCCCTGCGAGCAGCACCCTGAAACGGCTGATGTCTTCTTTATAGATCTCCGTGATATCGCCGCGCAGCCAGCCGGAACCGAAATTGACGCGGGGCAGGCGTTCGCGCATGTGGTCGTGGGTGGTGCGGGTATCGAGACTTTGCTGGAAAAGCGCGATCCGCGTTTCGTGCCACAGCCGGCGGCCAAAAACGAGTGGCGAATTGGCGGAAATGGCAATGACCGGACCGGCGAGCACCTGTGCGATGTTGTACATTTTTACAAAATCCTTCGGAGCGACCTGCAAATGCACCTGAAAACTGGTATTACAGGCTTCCAGCAAAGGGGAATCATGTTTCACCAATAATTCATCCACTCCCTCTACACGTAATTCGAATGCAGTGCCCAGAAGATGCTTCTGTATAGCCGCCATCAGCGCATAATAGCGGTCTTTAGGAGTCAGGTTTTGCATTTCCAGATCGTGTTTGCGCAAAGTGGGCAATATTCCGCATAAAATAATAGAGGCATCGAACTCGTCCAGTACCTTTTGAATAATATTCAGATAGCTCAGGTTCTCCGCTTCCAGTTGACTGAGGCAGTCGCCGGTAAATTCGCGCGGACTGAGGTTCGTTTCCAGATTGAATTTGGCCAGTTCGGTGACGCACCAGGGTTTGTCATCGCCGAGTTTGGCCAGCACCTCCATGTTTATCGTCGCAGGTTTGAACGTTTTATTTTGAACGAGGCACATTTCCTGCTCCGCGCCGATCCGCACGATGTTCGATTCAAACCAATCATTTTCAAGCATATATTCAAATGCCTGAACGTCGTCCAGGAGACTGCGTACAAAGTGCAGCATTTCGTTTTTGCTGTCGATCGTGTTTACTTTTTGAAATCCCATAATTTGAAAAGCCGGGGCGGTTGTGGATGAAATCCGGCAGGGCAATATTATTTCTTTTAAACCAGATAGGCAAAAGATGTTTTGGGGTCGAAGATTAAAACGAATCATGCACCGGGAATGACAACCCGGGTGGCTATTCTCCCTCATCTGCCTTTCCTTTAACTATATCATGCCCTATCGCTATATACGGAAAGAGAATACCGTCGTTTGTGACCTGGCTTTTATATTTATACCTCGCGCCGCCAGGATTTGTGCATGGATAGCGGGAAAATATGTTTACTAAACTTTGAAAGTTTAGTAAACGTTACTAATGCCGATGCACAAAACCTGACGGCGCGAGGCATACAACAGATAAATTATTAAATCATTGATTATCAAATAATTATTATTTATTTTTTATTTCATATATTTTAAAAAATAGTTGTACTATACTAAAAAATCGCCCTGCTCATTGTTAAAAAGAAGCGATCCTGAAAAACTATTGCATAAAAACTTGTTTAAGTGGTTGTAAGTCAATTTACTTTGCCGTATGAATCCAGAGGCTGCAATAGCGCATTTAAAACAACACGACAAGATCCGTTTATTGGTTGAGACTATAAACATTCCTGATTTTTCACCTTCCGGAAGAGTTTATTACGATTTGCTGGAATCCATTGTTTCCCAGCAACTGAGCGTCAAAGCTGCTTCTACGATTTTTAACCGTTTCTGCGCTTTGTTTCCCGATAATTACCCGCATCCCGAATTACTTTCTGCAATAGAAATTCCAATTTTGCGCAGCGCCGGATTATCCAATCAAAAAGCATCCTATCTTCAGAACGTAGCCGCATTTTCCCTTCAATACGATCTTGAAAACCATCAATGGAAATTCATGAGCGATGAAGAGATCATTGATTTTCTGACACGAATCAAAGGCGTCGGGAAATGGACGGCGCAAATGATCCTGATGTTTACTATCGGCCGACCTGATATTTTTCCAGTTGACGATCTCGGTATCCAACAGGCAATGACGCGGCTTTATGGACTCGATGAAAAAGATAAAAATCTCAAACAACAAATGATAGAACTCGCCGAACCCTGGCGCCCTTACCGCACCATAGCGAGCCGCTATTTGTGGCGGTGGAAAGACAACGCAGTTTCATCCTAAAACCATCCGCGCAGACAAATATATTGCTTATCCGCGGATTATTCTATCATTCAAAATCAAAAACAGCAGCAAACAATGAAATCACAGGAAAGTCTGAGATACCCTATTGGCAAGTTCGAATATGGCAAAGTGTGGTCACTCGATGACACGCGCCGCAACATCAAAGCCATCGCGAGGTTGCCAAAAGAACTCAAAAAGGTACTCAAAAAATTGAAAGGCGGAGAATTGGATACTCCGTACCGCCGCGGCGGTTGGACGGCGCGTCAGGTTGTACACCACCTGGCCGACAGCCATATGAACGCCTATGTGCGCATGAAACTTGCCGTGACCGAAACCACACCGATCATCAAACCCTATGAAGAAGCCGATTGGGCAAAAACGGAAGACGCCAAAAATGCCCCTGTCAAATTATCGCTCCGAATACTTGCGCCCCTGCACAAACGCTGGGTCATGTTCCTCGAATCGCTCTCCGAAGAAGACCTCGAACGCGGCTATTTCCATCCCGAACAACAAAGGGTCATCCCCCTCCCGGAAGCCATTGCACTCTATGCCTGGCATGGGCAACACCATGTGGCCCACATTCGCCTGATCGCGCAGGGGAAACCGAAACAAGAAGAAACCGAAAAACCCGCTGCTGCCCCGGGCCGCAGGCGCCTCCGTCGCAGCAGTGAAGAGGTCGCCGCTGAAAAAGCAGCCAAAGCGGAAGGCCCCAAACTGACACGCGCCGAAATACTCGCTAAAGCACGCGCCGCACGTGCCGCCAAAGAAGGAGCACCCGCCGCCGCACCGAAGGCCAAAAAAGCCGCTAAAACAGCCAAAGCAGAAGGGCCAAAACTGACACGCGCCGAAATTCTCGCCAAAGCACGCGCTGCACGCGCTGCCAAACAAGGCGCACCCGCCGCCGCACCGAAAAAAGCCGCTAATGCAGCCAAAGCCGAAGGACCCAAACTGACACGCGCCGAAATTCTCGCCAAAGCACGCGCTGCACGCGCTGCCAAACAAGGCGCACCCGCCGCCGCACCGAAAAAAGCCGCTAAAGCAGCCAAAGCCGAAGGACCCAAACTGACACGCGCCGAAATACTCGCCAAAGCCCGCGCCGCACGCGCCGCCAAACAAGGCGCACCCGCCGCCGCACCGAAAAAAGCCGCTAAAGCAGCCAAAGCCGAAGGACCAAAACTGACACGCGCCGAAATACTCGCCAAAGCCCGCGCCGCACGCGCCGCCAAACAGGGCGCACGCGCCGCCGCACCGAAAAAAGCCGCTAAAGCAGCCAAAGCCGAAGGACCCAAACTGACACGCGCCGAAATTCTCGCCAAAGCCCGCGCCGCACGCGCCGCCAAACAGGGAGCACCCGCCGCCGCACCGAAAAAAGCCGCTAAAGCAGCCAAAGCCGAAGGGCCAAAACCGACGCGCGCCGAAATACTCGCCAAAGCCCGCGCCGCACGCGCCGCCAAACAGGGAGCACCTGCCGGCGCACCGAAAAAAGCCGCTAAAGCAGCCAAAGCCGAAGGGCCAAAACCGACGCGCGCTGAAATACTCGCCAAAGCCCGCGCCGCACGCGCCGCCAAACAGGGAGCACCTGCCGCCGCACCGAAAAAAGCCGCTAAAGCAGCCAAAGCCGAAGGGCCAAAACCGACGCGCGCCGAAATACTCGCCAAAGCCCGCGCCGCACGCGCCGCCAAACAGGGAGCACCTGCCGCCGCACCGAAAAAAGCCGCTAAAGCAGCCAAAGCCGAAGGACCCAAACTGACACGCGCCGAAATTCTCGAAAAGGCACGTGCTGCCCGTGCCGCCAAGAATACCGGTAAAGTACCAGCAGCACCAAAGGCAAAACCTGGTGCTCAAAAAGCGGCCAAACCAGCCGGCGAGACCAAGCGCAAGGGTTTAAGTCCGGAGCGTATGGCGGAAATCAGAGCCATGCGCGGTAAGAAAAAATAAGCGTTGAGAAATAAATGATCACGGCTTCCGGGGATTGATCCTTCGGAAGCCTTTTTTTTGCCTGTCAGTATGGATCGCATCATCGGTAGTTTTGGCGGCACACAACCCGGCGCAATGGTGCTGGTGTTCGGCGCGTTGCATGGCAACGAACCGGCGGGTGTGCGGGCCCTGGGAGCAATTTTTCAAATGCTGGAACGCGAAGCGGCAGACAATCCAAACTTTCGTTTTTACGGAAAACTGGTTGGCGTTCTGGGCAATCGCCAGGCTTTTGCTGCCGGTCAGCGATTCATCGAAAAAGACCTCAACCGGCAGTGGACGAATGACAATATTCGCCGAATCCAGCACAACGAAACAGTCGGCCTTGCTGCTGAAGATCTCGAAATCGCCGAACTCATGTCGGCTATTCACATCGAAATTACAGCGCTTCGTCCCGAAGTGCTCGTATTGCTCGATATGCATACAACGTCGGCGGGCGGTGGTATTTTCTGCATCCCGACCGATGAAAAAGCGAGCCTCCGCCTGGCCAAACAGCTGTACGCGCCGGTAATACTCAATCTTTTTGAAGGGGTCGAAGGTACGCTCCTGCGTTTCGCAGCCGATGGGCACCTCCAGACCGGAGGTTTCCCAAAACTGGCTTTTGGCGCGGCCTTCGAGGCCGGTCAGCACGACGAACCGCTTTCCGTAAGCCGCTCGATCGCTGCCATCATCAACTGTCTCCGGGCCACAGGCTGCATCCAGCCGGAAGATTTGCCCAATCCGTACGAAGCAGTGCTGCAGGAATACAGCAACAGGCTTCCAAAAGTGACCCGCCTGCGCTACGTGCACCACATCCGCCCCGGCGACGATTTTCGGATGCGGCCGGGTTATGTCAATTTCCAACCCGTACAAAAAGACGAACCCGTAGCGGACGATGTGACCGGCCCCATTCTTTCTCCCGACGACGGTCTGATGCTGATGCCGTTGTACCAGCCGAAAGGATCGGACGGATTTTTTATCGTGCAGGAAATATAAGTGGCAGCACGGAAATCTTTTCCGTCCAGATGCTTCATTTTCAGGATATTAAGAAGAGTGTTAGTGTAACTGATTCTGTTCACATGCTTAGCTAAGCCAGAATATCCCTCACCACTTCTCCCGCGACATCCGTCAGCCGGAATCTTCTTCCCTGGTATTGATATGTGAACCGCTCGTGGTCAATACCCATCAGGTGCAGCAGCGTCGCCTGGAAATCGTGGACGTGGACGGGTTTTTCGATGATGTTGTAACCGAATTCGTCCGTTTCACCATAAACGATGCCGGGTTTTACCCCGCCGCCCGCCATCCAGATCGTGAAACAGCGCGGGTGGTGGTCGCGCCCGAAACCCGCGTCGAGACCCTGGGAATAATTGGTGCGGCCAAACTCGCCGCCCCAGATGACCAGTGTTTCGTCCAGCAATCCCCGCTGCTTCAGGTCGGTAATGAGCGCCGCGCTGGCCTGGTCCACGTCTTTGGCGAGACGGCCGGTCATGCCCAGCACATCATTGTGTGCATCCCAACCCATGTGATACAATTGCACAAAACGCACGCCGCGTTCGGACAAACGCCTCGCCATCAGTGCATTGGCGGCGTAGGTACCGGGCATCATCGCATCCGCGCCGTAGAGCCGGAACGTGGATTCGGGTTCGTCGGACAGGTCGAGCAGTTCGGGTACGGCGGTCTGCATCCGGTACGCCATTTCGTACTGGGCAATGCGGGTAGCGGTCTCGGGATCGCCGAATTCTTCGAGATGCAGCCGGTTGAGTTCGGCAATTTTGTCGAGCATGGCGCGGCGGCTGAGTGAATCGAGTCCCTCGGGATCGCGGAGATAGAGCACCGGGTCTTTGCCCATGCGGAACTGTACGCCCTGGTGCACACTGGGCAGGAAAGCGCTTCCCCATACCCTTGAGGCCAAGGGTTGCACATTGCCCTGTCCCCGCGACAACAGCACGACATAGGCCGGCAGATTGGCATTTTCGCTGCCTAAGCCATAACTCAGCCAGGAGCCCACGCTGGGTCGCCCCGGTTGCTGGTTGCCCGTTTGAAAAAATGTCACCGCCGGGTCGTGGTTGATGGCCTCGGTGTGCATGGTTTTGATGATGCACAGGTCGTCCACCACTTTGGCGGTGTGCGGCAACAAGTCGCTCAACCAGGCGCCGCTTTGGCCGTGTTGTTTAAACTCCACGAGCGCCCCCTTGAGCGGGAATTTTTTCTGGTTGGCGGTCATGCCGGTGAGTCGCTGGCCTTTGCGCACCGATTCGGGCAGTTCCTGGCCGTCCATCTTGCGGAGCAGGGGCTTCCAGTCGAACAATTCGAGTTGCGAGGGTGCGCCGCTCTGGAAAAGATAAATGACGCGTTTGGCTTTGGGGGCGAAGTGGGGCAGTTTTAGAAGTGACAGATTTTCAAAATCTGTCACTTCTTGCCGCTTATCGCAGCCCAGCAGCGAGCCCAATGCCAGGCTGCCGACGCCGATGGCTGCCCGGTGGAGGAAGGTGCGGCGGTTGAGTTGGAGGTGATGTTCGAAGATAGGATTCGTCATAGTTGTTGATCCTTTTGCAAAAGAAGGAATAAACCGAATCAATTATTTCAAATGGAATCCAAAGACTCATTTGGCTTGAGTCGTTTCAAAAAATCGTGCACAGGCAGGCAAAGGATATCGCCTTTCAGCAGGCGGTCAGTTCCCCGATAAAGTAAAATCCGGCGGCTTTCAGGATAATCTTTTCCAAATTCGATCAATCCCGTCAAGTCGGAGGGGCGAATACGATGGCTGTTTTTTACTTCAAAAGCATAAAAACCGGAGCTGCCATACAGGACAAAGTCCACTTCGATCCCTCTTAGTGAGCGCCAGAAAGAAAGTTGGAAAGGTTCGGTGCAATAGGAAATCCAGGCTTGAAAATGCTGTGCCACCAAACCTTCGAGCGCGCTTCCTCCGATTTCCTCCGGCCTGTCCAAAACACCTTTGGGTCGAAGCGCCTGAAAAACGCCGGTATCGAAAAAGTAAAATTTCGGGTGCGAAGACATCATTCTTGATGCTTTTTTTGCAAATACCGGGATTTGGAACGCCAACAAAATATCGTACAGGATTTGGATGAACCCTTCTACCGTTTTTCTTCCTACACCGCATTCCCGCGCAACATTGCTCACATTCAAAACTGACCCGTGTGAAAAACTGATTGCCTCCAGAAAACGGGCAAAATCGCCGATATTACGCACCAAGGCTTCCTGATAGACTTCCTGTTGCATATATAGCGAAATGTAAGCATCAAGTGTGGCAGCTTTGTCATTCGACGAAAACGCCACCGGTAGAAGCCCAAATCGAAGCATGTCTTCAAAATCAGCGGGGTGCAGTAATTCCGAAAGCATAAAAGGGTACATGGACTTGCGAATTGCCCTGCCGCCAAGGAGGTCAATGTCGGCAGTTTTCAATTTGCGGGCACTCGATCCGGTCAAAACAAATCTGTGCCCCAGTTTCATTTCAACAATTCGATGTACCAATGGCAGCAATTCGGGTACGCGCTGCACTTCGTCAATGACAACGTCTTTTTGTTGGGGGTTACCCAAAACAAGTTCTTCGAGGCGCTCGGGCCAGGCTTTGAAATTCCGGTAATTTTCAGGCTTGAGCAAATCAATCCATAGCGCGTCAGGGAGGTGGTGGCGCAAAAAAGTAGATTTTCCAGTCCCGCGAGGGCCGAAAAGGAAACAGTTTTGGTCAGGCAATAGTAGAAATCTTGGAATGTATGTTTCCATTTTTGTAGCAAAAAAGGAATTTTAAATGCCAAAATTACATATTATATGCGATAACTCATGCAAAGACATTTTTTTAATTGCTTAGCGCAGACAAGCCGGTACACGGAGTCACTCCTTGAAGGCTGCTTGCGAGGACGCGCCGCTTTGGAACAAATAAATGACGCGCTTAGCTTTCGGCGCGAAGTGGGGCAATTTTAGAAGTGACAAATTTTGAAAATCTGTCACTTTTTCATTTTGGTCGCAGCCGAGCAACGACCCCAGCGCCAGGCTTCCGACGCCGATGGCTGCGCGGTGGAGGAAGGTGCGGCGGTTGAGGTGGAGATGATGTTCGAAGAGAGGATTCGTCATGTCGGGCATTTAAAAACGCTGCGAAAGTTCGGAATTTTTGGCAAGTTGGAGGAAAATGAAATAAATGTCGGGTAGAATGAAAGATTTGTCGGAGCGGGGAGGGGGGCGCTTGATAGCAATTTTGTAACGAGCGAGAGCTTATTGATGGCAATATTGATGAAAATCATTTATGTATATGACGGCGATCATTCTTATTCCGAAAAATTATCATGCTACCTTTGAAAGACAAAAAATGCCAAGAGCCCTTAATGCTGATTTTTCTGTTTAATTCAGACGTTTATGCAGCAGACCAATGAAAATAAGCCTTCTGCCGGAAGTTCTAAGACCGCCGGATTCTCCGCCTCTTTCAAAGGGGAGGAAAATACCAATTCTTTTTCCATCCAAATTCCGCAGATATCCCTGCCCAAAGGCGGCGGCGCCATCAAAGGCATTGACGAGAAATTTCAGGTAAATGCTGCGAATGGCACGGCTTCGCTGAGCTTGCCGTTGCCGTTTTTGCAAGGGCGGAACGGGTTTATGCCGGCGATTGGGTTGGGGTATAATTCGGGCGGTGGCAATGGGTTATTTGAATTGGGTGGGGATTTCGGCATCCTTGGTTCATATTTAATTGATAATCAATAAATAAAATCTATGAGTGCACTTAACTCCGGAATGGATATCCTCATCGAGATATCCTCCGATTTCATTTTAAGAGTCTTCCGCAAAAGGCTGATTGATATTGATCAGGGCTGCTTCGCGGCAAATGAAGTCTTGATTCCTAATCCTTCCGACCCGGAGGAGAAGATTCCCGTGGCTGTGAGAAGAGCAGGAATATTCATCGAAGATGTCTCGTTTGAGCATTCCCCTTCTGAACCCGTATTTATCAATCTGGACCTGCGGTTACTTTATGCCCAAGTTGATATATTGGGTAGTTGGAAGAGCCTTGGTGAATTGGAATTGGAGGCGGAAGAGAGCCGCGACCTTCCCCCTGGCACGCTTTATGAGGAATTCCATTCATTTTCCATTGATCCACTTCCATTGCTCGTTTCAGTCAATGATGACCTTGATCAGATCGTGATCAGTGTGGACACTTCTTCACTTCCACCCGAAATTGGCGGCATTATAGGCGACGGCTTCTCGTTTCCAATAAATTTTCTCAACAAGGTGCAGGTATTTCAGGACGAAGCCGGGATTAGCCGTACCAATACGATATTGGCCCTGACAATTAATGGCAATCCCGAGGTCAAAGCATTAGGGGAAAACTGCCTTGTCATGGGTCTGGATGTACAATTATCTCAGGATGAAGACCTTATGGTATTTGGCCCGGAGGTCGATCAAGATGCGGACCCCCTGGTTGCCGGCCCCGAAAACCTCATTCCTCACCGGTGTGGCCTGCCAAGCCAACCTGCGGTAGACCTAAATGCCTTCCAAGCCGACTATGAGGAGGTTTTTCTGGACGGGAGCGACTGGGCTATTGCCTTAGATGCGCATGTTATAGATGCGGTATTACGGGGCCGACCCTCCACAGGCATTAACAAAGAGGGCGAAGGGACGGAAGATTGCGAATACAAGGATGCCCGGAGATCTTTTTGTCTTAAGCTGGAAGCGCTGCGGAACAATGTGATAAACGTGCGGGGCAGCGGGGCGATCTACATATGCACACCCGATGAGTTATTTTTTATTCCAAATGATTTTTATGAAATTGAGTTTGAAGCTGATATAACAATGAGAATTGAAAACGGCCGTTTGGAGGGGCAATATACCATCACGGACATAAGTATACCCTTGCTGCATGTTGCCGATCCCGATCCTACTGAAGCTTTAATGGACTTGTTTGATGTAGAGATTCCGGCAATTGGCAGTCTCGATCCAGAAGATTTCCCTACCCGTTTTGGAGAGCGCGACGATCCTCTGGGAAGGCTGGTGGCGGAAGCGGTAGAGATCCGACCCGAAGGACTTGTCTTGCGTGGATCAAGCAGTGTTCGGCCCGCCGAGCGCTCTATCAGCGCTCCGGACACGTTGTTATTCGCCACAGGTTGTTTTGACCCTCAACGGCCTTCTATAAGTCGATTTCAGGTTCGCAATACAGGTAGTAAAAACCTACATCTCTGTCCTGTAAGTATTCGCAAGCACCCGGATGGCGGTGCAGAAGACGCCGGCTTCTTTAGAGTCATCTCCCCAAATCAGCTCCTGGACGATGGAACCGGTCAGGTGCTCCGTCCCAACAGACAGATCGATATTGAAATAGAATGCAGCAGAGATCCTGGCAGTGTTTATCTTGCTTTGCTGGACATCCCAAATGACGCTCAGAATAAATCGGTCACCCTCGACGCGAACTTTAATCCCGTAGCGCTCGGACCTACAGCCGAGGAGCTCGATTTTGGGCACATTGAATATGAATGGTCAGGATGTAGTCATCCTCCCGATCGATCTGTTGTTCTTGATCTTGAAATCGTTAACGAGGGGCCTGGGCACATGGAGATTTGTTCAATTGAGTTATCGGAAGATTTGGGGGACGTTTTCAAGGCTTCGAATCCTGGCATCTTTGCCGCCGGCACGGCCATCGTCAGCGTGACCTTTTCACCGCCTTGGGGTAAGAATCGGGTATACAATGGTACCATGCGCATGGTGACCAATGGCGGTGAAGAGCAGCAAATACGCATCTCAGGCCAAGTGACTACCCACGAAGATGACCCTTGGGGGGTAGTACACCATATGGGCTTCGATAGGGATAAAGCTTGCGCAGACGCGGACTGGGACAGGGTCGAGGATACGGATGGGCGCATTTTAGATGTTCATGAAGTAGAACGGCTACTTCCCTTTCTGGGTGGCGAAGATTGCTGTCCGCCCCTGCATAGTCCGGCGTGCCGGTGCGTCGATCTCTGGGAGATCGACTTCCTTGACGTTCCATTTGACGTGAGATTCGAAGTAAGGGGTGTAAATAGTCAGCTTATTGCAACCAATCTTTCGCATTCCCCAACTCGAACGCTGTTGACGCCCATAAGGGAAGAAAATGAATATTCCTTGCATGCTAAGATGCCACGATCGGTTATCGGGGCAACAACGTCCAGGGTCACCATGCGCCGCTGGCTCGTTCAGCAAGATGGCCTGTACGTCTCCCGCCAGCGCCTCGGCGAACTGGCAGTCGTTGGCGAGCACGCTTATGCGGTCGGACCCGAAGGAATGGAGGTCATTAGTTTGAATCATTTGAAAAAGCCTAAACGAGTGGCCCTGGTGCGCAGTGCGGCCGGAGCGACCACTGTGGCCGCTTTTGGGAAATATCTCCTGGTCAACAAGAATGGATTGTTCGTATATGGGCTGACCAATCCGGCAAAACCCTCGATAATTGGAAAATTATCTCTTCCTGCCGGGATCAGGACGTTTCATACTGCCAATAATCGTGGCAGCATAGTTTATGGCATAGGCAACCGTATCCATATTCTCGACCTCGCTGATCCGGAACACCCTAAAAAGCGCAACAGCATTTCTATCCGGGTTAAGGCGAATCAAGCTTTGCAAAAAGGGAATAACCTGTACCTGTTTGGCAAGCGTGGCATGGAAGTGCTGGACCTGTCGAAGCCCGAACAACCCAAAACGGTTGGATGCTATCCCGCGAGGAAGGAAATACAAAATGCATTCCTTACCATGACCTCTGCAATATTAATATACGACAATAAACACGTGGAGTCGGTAGATATTTCTAAGGCCGGGAATTTTGAGGTCACTGGCAAATGGAACTTAGAGGCGTGGATGAGCGAATTCATCCCCTTGTCCGGCAGGTTTTCTAAATACAAAAAACACTTCCTGATATTGACCGGGGATCAGCGGGGTGTCCGGGTTATGCGAATCCGCCCAAACAAGGTGGATCAGGCAAAACTTCGGCAGAAACGCGGCCAGGTTTGAGAACAAAAGCATATTCAATATTATCTAACGACTCAAAGTTCCATCGATTATGAAACACTCCCATAAACAAAACCCACTGGCTACATGCAGTGTGAATGTAAAAAACTATGGCGCTAGGGGCGATGCGCACACTATAGATAGCGAGGCCATTCAGGATGCAATCGTTGACGTGGCATCGCGTCGGGGCGGCATCATCTGTTTTCCGCCTGGTGAATACGTCATTGATCAATCGATTCGATTGCCGCGCGCTGCTCCGCTCATCCTGCGCGGCAGCGGGTACGCCGCTGAAATCACTGCTTCAGGGGCTCTACCCCAAGATGCTCCAATAATAACCTTCGATGATGCCCCTGATATGCCGGCGCAGTTTTTCGGCATTGAAGATTTGAAACTTGCACGTTCCAATGATGGCCCCGTCCTGCGGCATCTGTCACCTACAGACTGGATGCGCCTGACTGATTTCAGAATGCGAAATGTCCACTGTCATTGCGTGGGCAGAAGCGCCACCAATGTGCATCTTGAGGGGCTCCTGAATTGTGTTCTTGAAAGCGTTAGAGTGAACGGAGGAGGTCTTGGATTATACCTCCAAGGATCGCACGTTACAATAATCAATCTTAAAGTACCGAATATCGATTATAGCGTTACAAATGGGATGGACGTGATGGGAGGAAATATGGTCTTTATAGGAACACGTATTGGCGTATGCGATGAAGGTTTTGGGGTCCGACTCAATTCGGGGGCCTTAGGTGGAAATATTCAATTCAACGGTATCGGGTTCGAAGGCGAAACGACGGCGATACAAATGGATATTGGAAACATTTCGAACGTACTTATAACAGAGCCTGCAATCTCATCCCCTACCAACATAGGCGGTATTGGGCTTAACATTGGTGAATTTGCTCGTAATGTTCGGGTAATCGGAGGAACAATTGCCAGTGGTGTTGAAGGTTCTTGTTCCGTTAAAATCAACGAAGGCGCGCGAGAAATACGCCTGGAAGACGTAAATATATGGGGGGCAAATGAGCAAATTATTCAAGTTCCGAGCACTGGAGTACAACATATTTATATCCGGGCACTGAAAGCGCTTCCCGCACAAGGCCCTTTCGTGCTCACGAGGGGCATCATCGGCACTCAGGATCACCTTTCGGAGGAAAATACAATTACCGCGGGTGAGCAGCCTATATATAGAATGGCTTTTTCATATCCTGTTACTATTCGCCATATTACAGATGGCCATGAAGCGCAGGAATTGATACTATTGTTTGATAATGACAACACCACTATTGTAGGAGATGGAAATATTCAGCTCAGAACCCCTGCAGAAGAGACTTTTACCACTGGTGCATCGCTGCGACTGTTCTATGATGGTGCATCTTGGCGCGAAATTGGCCGCAATTGATATTGGGGTTATTGGTGACTCTCATCACTGCCGACCAAAAACCGTTTTTACAAATTTGCGGAGTCAAACTCGCTATTGTTCCGGTATTGAAAAATAATACCCAGCATGCCCAAATCCCCCTACCTCGACACCCTACCCTCCAACTTCTCCGGGGAAATGATCCATGTCCCAGGCGGCTCCTTTCTCATGGGCAGTGACGAATACGAGGAAATGCTGGGCTGGGAAGGGCCGGCCCACCAAGTCACCGTGGGCGATTTTTACATCGGCAAATTCCCGGTCACCCAGGAATTCTGGATCGCCGTGATGGGCAAGGGAAACAACCATTGTGCTTCTTCAAAAACAATATTGCATCCCCACCGCAAATCCTTTCGCCTCTTCGAACGCGCTCAAATACCCCACTTTAAAGCCCATTTGGCCGACTGCGCCTACCACTAAAAACTCAAAACCTATATCGGAAACCTTTTTACCAAATACCTCCCCATCAGGATTGTTCATAAAGAGTGCAACACCCGCAAAACCATATAGCCTGAAACTTGGCGGCTTCCCCCAAAACCTGATACCCGGCCCAATGGTAGCCATGGCTCGCGAATATTGGTAGCCGCCACTTTGGGCGAGGTCATAACTACAGGAATATACGCCGAGGGAGACGAAACCTCCTGCTCTTTTCACCAGCATGTAGTAGGCTTGGTAGGCATTGAAATGGGCGGATTTGAGATAACTTCCATTCGGTTCCTGGCCGAAACGGGAATAACTGATGCCCACGCAATGCTCCCATGACTCGGGGTTTTTCGGCGGCTTCGACTTCATGGGCGGCACGGCGGCGGGCTGCGTGGTTGTCGCCGCGGCGGGCTCCGGCGCCTTGAAAAAGTAAAACTTCCGCGTCAATCGATTATCCAAGGTCGGGATTTGCTTGCCGTCTGATTGTTCCTTGACGGAGCGGCGAACTTCGAAAAACACCTCGCTGATCTCCATTCCGGGCTGGACGATGTATTTCAGGAGGTTTTCGGTAAAAAGGCTGTTGGGCTTGTTGTTTTGATCGAGTGCGATTTGCCCCGGGGCTGTCGCATAGGCAACCAGCGATTCGGGCATTTGTTCGTCGAATTGGGCAAGTCCCGACAATACGTTGCGTACCCGCCTTTGGACGGGATAACTGCGACAGGCATCTAAGATGACGATGTTCATGTGGTTGTTCGCCGATGCCATTTTGGAGGCGATACCCGCAAGACTGACGCAGCGATGCAGCAACTCGTCGTCGGCGAGCTTGTCGGCATCCACGGGCACCAGGTAGTTCTCGCCGTTGTCCTGGACACCGTGTCCGGCATAAAAAATCAACGCCACAATGTTCGGGTCAGTGAACTTTCGGGTGAAATCGGTGATGGCATTGTTGAAGTCAACGTAGTTGAGGTTGTGTTTTTCGGTGACCGAAAACCCGGCGCGGCGCAACGTTTCGGCCACGTCGCGGGCATCGTTCGGCGGATTGGTCAAAGGGTTGGCCGCGTAGCGGGCGTTGCCGATGACGAGGGCGATGCGTTTTTCCGTGGATTGCGCCGGGAGCAGCCCTGCGGCGCAGCAAACGAGCAATAGTAGATAGTGGCGCATAATTTTATTTGTTGAGTCATTGGCTATTTGGTCATAAATTATTTACAACCAATTGTTTAATGGCCAATAACAAATTAAAATCTCACTCGCAGTCCTTCACGCAGTTTCCAAATTTATCAATCCAGAAATACCGTTTTCCCGCTTTGACGTAGGCCAAGCCGTCGTGAAAATTCTCGGCGTAATCGAACCAACGGCCAATCCATTTATCCTCCGAATTCAGAAAACTCACCTGATTGCCTTTGACGATTCGGGTCATGCCTTCGGCGGTTTCCAATTTTCGGTCGAACAAAGGCTGCGGGGGCGCGGCTTGCGAAACCGAATCTTTTGGCGGCTTGCGGACGGGTGCTTGCGGCGGTTTCGATTTTTGCAAAGCAGGTTGGGCTACGGTTTTGTCAGGGGCGTTTTTTCCAGCCTCCGGTTCGCCTTTTTTTCCCGGGGAAGCAATTTCGCGTTTTTCGGAGGGCTGGTTCGATGCCGAATTTTCCGTTTTTGGCAAAACCGTTTGGGAAATTTCGCTTTGAGGCTGCCCAGCTGTCTCATTTTCCGGGGGAAACCATTTTGTTAAACCCCAAACGGCAATTGTCAATGCTGCGACCCCGACCAACCACCATTTTCGGCTGCTTTGCCGAACGGGAATTTCGGAAACCCCGCGCGCGTTGGTTGCAACTTTTTGCTGTTTTTGGCCGATTTCGCGGGCGACGGCCTTCACGCCTTCATAAATTTTCAGGTATGGCTCATCCGCACTGTCCCATTCCTTCGACAGCACCGGCCGCCCTTCCGGTGGGAGCGCCTGCAGGCGGTTCAGGGCAGGTATATCGGCCCAGCCGCAGTGCCGGGCGATGACGGGCACAAGCCTCGTTTGGCCGCGTGCGTGGAGATCGAGCGCCATTTGCAGCTCCACCCGGCGGATGTAGTCGGAAGCGAAAAAATCGTCGCTGACAAGCAGCAGTATGATTTCGGATTCGACAAGGCGCAGGCGGATTTCATCGTCCCAAAGTGCACCTGGTTTGATTTCATGGTCACTCCAGAGTTCGATCTCGCCTTTTTCGGCCAGCGGTCGCAATTGGCGCAACAGTTTGTCGCGTACCGGCTTGTCTTCATGGGCATATACGACAAATATCTTGACCGGGGCTTGCATATTGATTCGGCATTGGTTACCGGCAGCGAAGTTAATCCTTATTTCTCGTAGTGCACAGTTACAGGTCGTCGTGTCCTGCATCAGCATGGCTTTTCGAGGCAAAATGCAATAAATGTCGAATCGAATGAAAGATATGTCGGAGCGCGAAGGAAACGAAGGTGGTGAATTTTGGGGGGTGCAAAAGTTTCAGACGCACATCAAATTATTCATTCACCACTAACAATGTTTTTGTCATGAAAAAGAAGATTTTTCTCTTCGGCTCCCTGGCCATGTTTGGCTTGGCAGCCGCCCTGCTCGTATTCAGTTGCAGCAAAAATGACGAACCTTCGCCGCCTCTTTCCGACCAAAAAGTTGACTCGCGGGACGGTGAAGAAATGCCCGAAGAAATCGCACAATTGTTGACCCCGGAACAAATTGCCGCCTTCTGGGCCAGCAAGCCCACCCACAACCCCGCCAACCCGCAGCCGGGCGGGCACGACGGCAAGCGCCCGAAAAAGTGGCGGCCGTTTTTCGGCTGGGGCGACATAACATCCAATAATCTACCGGTGCTTTCCAACTGCACTACACCCCCAACGGCCGAGATATGCTACAACCCCGCGGACTGCCCCGGGATACCCCCTGGCTCGCCCATTGTTCCGCCGGTCAGAAGGGGTGGAGGCGGCGACGGCCACATGACGGGATACGGACAGATTTGGAACACCTGGCTGAGGTTCATTTGCGGTGGCGGTTTTGACCGCTGGAACGGCACTTACGAAAAAGACGAGCATATCTTGCAATACCGTCCCTATTCGGTGCCAACATTTTCATCTACGCCTGAATACCAGATACTTGAATACAATATCAAGGTCTGTAATGCAAATGATGGCGACCCCTTATGCTGGAGCTACAGCACGGGCGACTTCGAAGATTCGGAAGGCATCCTCCGCCAACAGTTGCACGTCAAACGCCAGCCACCCGACGCCCCTTCGGGTATGTTTATTGAAGGAGAGGGCAAAATTTTTACATGGGGCTGGCTGTGGTATTGAACCGAAGGATTCGATTGAAAAATCGGGCGTTCGAAAGCCACCTTGCTTTGAGTGAAATCACTGATTGAAAACGATAGAGCCGCCGGGGTCATCCGCCCCAAAATGACCCCGGCTCTGGTAGCCTGCCGTCGAAATTTTTTTCCTAAAAACGTAAATTTTTCCACCCATGAAATTACTTGAACTGGCAATGGCGCTCGCCATGCCCTTCCAATTTGTGCTTGCCGCCGACCCCGACGTGACAGTCGTCCCCTTCGGCTGCGTGAACAAACTCGCCGTAGTTCAGGCCGAGGCCGACGGGAAAAAAGGCTTTTTCATCCTCGATACCGGCACGCCCGACCTCACGCTGAACGACTTGTATTTTCAAGGCGAAACCTCCGAAAAGACTTTTTACGGCGTCAATGCCGAGGCGCTCGACGTGCAGATGAAGTTCGTCCGGCTGAACATCGAAGGCTTCGTCAAAGACACGGAAGCCAAAATAATTGACTTCACGGCCATCGAAGCTTACATGGGGCTGCCTATTTTGGGCGCCATCGGCAACAAGGTTTTTGAAGACTGCGAAGTCGTGTTCGACTACGTTTTCAGAGAATTTACCATTTACCGCCTGAATAAAAACGGCGAGCCGCTTCAAGGCAGGGCGCTGCACGACCCGCCGCGCGACACTTTGTCTTTCGAAAAAAAAGGCTGCATGCCGTCGGTCGAAATGCGCGTCGGCGAAAAAAACCTGCGCGTGGGGCTTGATTCCGGCGCGGGTGTGAATGTTTTGGAGGAAAACAAAAAGGCGGACATCGAATCGTGTCTGAAAAACGGCGGGAAAAGATCATTGGCAAGTTTCGGAACGGACACCCTCGTCGCGTCGGGCGCGCAACTCGACAGCGTGCGCGTGCGCAACATTCGCTGTCCGGCGCTGAGCGTGCTTTTTATTTCGCTCAAACAACTCAACCGCGACCTGCCCGGCCCCGACCTCGACGGCATCATGGGCTATGAATTTCTGAGCCAATACCGCACAGCCATCAATTTTCGGAAAAAAGAAATTTACATCTGGGATGCCGCCTACGTGCAGGAGCAACTGGCGGCCGTGCAAAAGCAGGGAAAGCGGTGATGCAAGTCATTGTTGGCAGGGCGAGTGGCTTCTAAATTTGCCGGAAGCCATTTTGAAGCCATGATTTACCCTTGCCGCTGCCTTTTGCTTTTCGTTTTTTTCGCCGGGTGCTGCGCTTTTGTGTGCGGGCAGCATTCCGCGCAGAATTTTCCCCAACCCATCCTTTTCGAGAGCAAGGAATTCGAGTACATCTTCAAAATCGAGGAAGACAACAACGGCTTCGTCTGGCTCGCCACCAACCGGGGGCTGTTTTGCTTCGATGGGGCTTTTTTCAGAAAAGTAAGGTACGCCAAAACTACTTTTTCGGCGATAGACGAGGGGCAAATCAGCGATATTTTTTTAGACAGGGAAAAGGAGGAACTCTGGCTGGCCACTCATGCCGGGGCTAGCCGGCTCGATTTGAAAACGGAAACCTTTGCCGACTACATCCTCTGGGAAAAAGGCCAGCCGGACAAGGCAGGCGGTATCTGCAAATCTGTTTTCAAAGACCGCCGGGGCGATGTCTGGTTCGGCGTGATGGGGTTCGGTCTGGTAAAACTCGACACCGCGCTTCACTATTTTCCGATGCCGCCTGATGCAGGGCATGGCCTGATTCGCGACTACCCGACGATTTACCAAATCGATCAGGACGCTGCGAAAGACTCCATCCTGTGGCTGGCTTTCAACCTGGGGTTGGCACGTTTCAACACGGCGACGGGCGAATACACTTTTCCCGCCCGACGCCCGCCCGACGGCACGCTGGTCTCGCTCAATTTCACGGCGCTTTTCCCGACAAAGGATAAAGTTTACTTAGGTAGCACCTGGCGAGATGGCGGGACAGTTTATGACATCTCCAAGCGAACTTTCCGCCCATTAGATTACAAAAACCCTCATTGGGCAAATCTCCCGATGAAATTGGGAGTTTTTCAACCCCGCTCGCCCACGACGATTTGGGGAGCGACCGACGATGGCATAGTGGCTATTGATACACGCAACGATTCGGTGACGGATTTTTTTCCCAGTCGCTTCAACACGGGGAGCGAATCCAAAAACTTGTTGGGTGCGCCGGGGCATCTCTGGCTGGGCTGCACCGAAGGGCTTTTGCTCTACGACTTTCGCAGATATACCGTTGAAAATCACTATTTCGTCCCCGACGCGGATGGCTCGCCTGACATTTTGCACTGCGTTCTTGAAAAAGAGGAAAAGAACCGCTTTTGGCTGGGATTTACTTTCAGCAAGTTCATCTACGACTACGACCGCGCAAGCCGCAGGTTCGAGGCCATTCCGCGCCACCCGAAAAGTCGCCGCTGGGCGCCTGCCAACCTGATGCGCCTGAACGACGGCCGCCTGCTGGCGGCGGGCGACGGCGGCATTTTCGAAGTGCGGGGCGGGCGGCTGGTCCACCTGCCTTTGCTGGAGGATTTGTTTGCCGCAAAAATGCAGTTGGGTTTTTGCGTGCAAGACCGCGAGGGATATCTCTGGGTAAACAGCCGTTTCGACGGTTTTTACAAAGTTGATGTGAAAACGGGCCAATACCGCGATTGCTTGAAAGGGCGGTATCTCAACGGCACGCCGCTCGCATTTTGCGACAGCCGGGGCAATTTCTGGCTCTCTGGAAGGGGTTTTTCAGTCTATTACCCGCAAAAAGACAGCCTTTTTCGCGTCCCTTATCGCCCCGGCGAACCCATGACCGCCGACTTTCCGCGAGACTTCGAGGAAGACGACGAGGGCAACATCTGGCTGTCCGATATTCGGGTGGGCGGCCTGATGATGGTTGACCCCGAACATCCTGAAAATGGCGTCATCCGGCGTTTCGAGGCGCAAAACGGCTCTTTGAGCAACAAAATGTGGGCGTTGAAAAAAGACCGCCGGGGGCGCATCTGGGCGGTGACGCAAGCGGGACTTCAAATGTTCGACCCCCAAAAAGGCACGTTCAGGCTCTTCGGAGAGGCGGTGGGGTTGCAGGTGATGAACGAAGAAATCGGCGACGGTTTCAACCTCTCGCTTTCCTGCCTCGAGTTGCTGACCACAGGCGAAATGCTGCTCGGCTACCGGCACGGCTTCGCCATTTTCCACCCCGACAGCCTGACGGAAAACCGCGAATTGCCCAAGCCTTATTTGATTTCGGTGAAAGCGAACGAACAGGCTTTGTTCGAGGGAAATTCATTCGGCCTGGCAAGCCCGCTTCGGCTCGAACACGACCAAAACGTCGTCGAATTTGAGTTTTCCGGCATCGCTTTTTTTGAGCCGAAAAAAATCGTTTACCGCTACCGGCTAAAAGGTTACGAAGAAAATTGGGCTGAAACCGACCGGCGCTATGTTCGCTACACCCAACTTCCACCGGGGCGGTATTCGTTCCAACTGCTGGCCCTGAACAGCGACGGCCATTACGCCGAATTGCCACTGGAGTGGCGCTTTCAAGTGCTGCCCCCTTGGTGGCGCACCTGGTGGGCTTACGTTCTGTATTTTTCGTTGACAGTGGCTGCTCTTCGCGCCGCCTACAATTGGCGCAAACGCCGTTGGCAACTGAAAGCCCAACTCGATTTGGAACACCGCGAAGCGGAACGCCTCAAAGAACTCGATGCGGTAAAAACACGTCTTTACACCAACATCACGCATGAATTCCGTACCCCCTTGACCGTCATCCTCGGCATGGCGCGGCAAGTACTCGACAACCCCAAAGAGCATTTCCGCTATGGGTTGGACATGATCATTCGCAATGGACAAAACCTGCTCAATTTGGTGAATCAAATGCTCGACCTGAGCAAGTTAGAAAGCGGCAAATTGTCCCTACACCCCCAACAAGGCGACGTGGTTAATTTTCTGAAATACCTCGCCGAGAGTTTTCACTCGCTCGCCAAAAGCAAGAACGTCCGGATTCATTTTCTCAATGATATAGAGACACTTACGATGGATTTTGACGCGGAAAGGTTGCAGCAGGTCGTCTCTAACCTGCTGTCGAACGCCATCAAATTCACCCCCGAAGGCGGGCAGGTTTACTTTTCACTGAGCAGCGACAGCAACAGTGGCAAAGGCGGGAGCAATCAGACACTCGTGATAAAAGTAAAGGATACGGGCGTCGGCATTCCGGAGGAGCATCTTGCAAATATTTTTGACCGCTTTTACCAGGTGGGTGACTCACATACCCGGCATGGCGAAGGGACGGGCATTGGTCTGGCGCTGGTGAAAGAATTGGTCAAACTGATGGATGGCGGTATTAGCGTCCATAGTACAGCGGGCAAGGGAACTGAGTTTACAGTGACACTGCCGGTGCTGCAAACGGCTGAAATGAAATTGGACAACGGAAATGAATGGCAATGGAAATCCGGTGAAGTTGAGGTCGTAAGTCCCGCTTCATATATTGCCAATCAGGCATCCGCCGAAAAGCCGCTCGTGCTCATCGCCGAGGACAATGCCGATGTGGTCGCTTACCTGGCCTCATGTCTGTCGGGCGATTATCGCCTCGCCATTGCCAAAGACGGGCGGGAATGCGAAACGATGGCTTTCGACATTATCCCCGACCTTATTGTGACCGATGTGATGATGCCGCGCAAAGACGGCTTCGAAGTGTGCGAAGTGTTGAAAAAAGACGAAAGGACGAGCCATATCCCCATCATCATGCTCACTGCCAAAGCGGACGCGGACAGTAAATTAAAAGGCCTGGGGCATGGCGCCGACGCCTACCTGATGAAACCTTTTCACAAAGAGGAACTGATGATACGCATCAGAAAACTGCTGGAATTGCGACAACAATTGCAGCAACATTACCTCGCTCTGGCAGGCCTGAGAGAAGGAAGCGACCCTCAAAACGACGTTCCTGCCTGCGACGTTGAACACGCTTTCGTGCAGAAAGTACGCGCAGTGGTGGAGGCGCATTTAGACGATTATTCGTTCACAGTGGAAATCCTTTGTAAAGAAGTTTGCCTGAGCCATCCTCAACTACACCGCAAACTTTCCGCCCTGACCGGCATTTCCGCCAATAAATTCATTCGCTCTGTTCGTTTGAATAAGGCAAAATCGCTGCTGTTGAACCCCGAATTAAGCATAACGGCGGTGGCTTTTTATTCCGGTTTCAGTGATCCTGGTTATTTCAGCAAAATATTCAAACAAGAGTTTGGATTGACACCCCTGAAATGGCGGGAACAGCACGGCAACGCCGCTCACCCATCAAACCATTCGACTTGAGAGGGGGCAATTGAACCCACTCCACTCCGTCAATGCGACAATCTTTTCTGGAAAATCCCGTACAAATAGGTGCCCGTCATGGCAGAGACGAGGTACACAATCAGCACCGTGTATCCGCTGCCCAGCAGGATAAACATGGGCGCCGGACAAGCGCCCGCTAGGGCCCAGCCGGATGCTGATAATTATCATCGCCTTGTGTGACAATTGTTCAATAATGAAGGCAAGGCACAGGCGTAGCTTTGCGCTGTTACAAAACGACTATTCAATGAAATACCAGATTCTTATCGTCGGCGGCGGCAACGCCGGCCTTTCCACTGCCGCCAAATTATTGCGGAAAAACCCGAAACTCCAAATCGGTATCATAGAACCTTCTGACAAACACTACTACCAACCTGCATGGACACTGGTAGGGGGTGGCTCATATGACATCACCGATACCGTCCGGAATGAAGCGGACTTTATCCCGAAAGGCGCCGAATGGATAAAAGACGCCGTCGCGACTTTTCAGCCGGAGCAAAATACCGTAACCACCCGCGACGGCAAAACCATTGGATATGAATACCTCGTTGTGTGTCCCGGTATTCAACTGAACTGGAGCCAGGTGGAAGGCCTGCCCGAAACGCTGGGGAAGAACGGAGTTTGCAGCAATTATTCTTTTCAATACGCACCCTACACGTTCGAGTGCCTCCAGAATCTGAAAGAAGGCACAGCTATTTTCACGGCGCCCAGCGGCGCGGTGAAATGCGGCGGAGCTCCGCAGAAGATCATGTATTTGGCAGCAGATTATTTCCGCCGTGCCGGTCTCGCCGGCAAAGTAAAAGTGGAATTCTGGACGGCCGGAGGCGTAATCTTCGGCATTGAAAAATACGCCAAAACGCTCCGGAAAGTGGTGGAACGCTATGGCATCAACACCCATTTCAAACACGACCTGATCCGGGTGAACGGCCCTGCCCACAAGGCCACATTCAAAGTAACCGCGCCCGACGGTTCGGTGTCGGAAGAAACCGTCCACTTCGATATGTTGCACGTGACGCCGCCGCAAAGCGCCCCGGATTTTATCAGCAGCAGCCCGCTCGCCAACGCAGCCGGCTGGGTAGACGTGGATAAATACACGCTTCAGCACAACAAATACCCGAATATATTTTCGCTGGGAGATGCTGCGGGATTGCCCAATTCCAGAACCGGCGCCGCCGTGCGCAAGGAAGCGCCCGTCCTCGTAAAAAACCTGCTCGCTGTGATGGCAGGCCAGATGCCGACCGCCAAATACAGCGGTTACAGTTCATGCCCCATCGTTACGGGTTACGGCAAACTCATGCTCGCCGAGTTCGATTACGACAACAAACCGACAGAGACGTTTCCCTTCGACCAGTCGAAAGAACGCTGGACGATGTGGATATTGAAGCGCTATATCCTGCCGTGGTTGTATTGGAATAAGATATTGAACGGGGCAATGTGAGGTCATGATTTTGTCCCTTTTCCAAAAATCATAAACATCACTGTCCCTATCACTCCGAACCCCGCCGCTGCCCACAAATTCAGCGCGGGGCTGACGTGCCACAGCCAGCCGCCCAAAAACGCGGCGAAAGCTATTGCGAAATCGCGCGTGAAATAATAGACGCCTACCGTGCATGCCTGCGCTTGGGGAGAAGAGAGTTCCACAATCATCGCTTTTCGGGTCGGCTCTCCGAACTCTTTCAAGCCTCGCACAATAAAGGCAATCATCAGCATCGCCCAGCTTTTGATGAAAAACAACAGCACTGGAAAAAGCGTAAAGAAAAAGAAGGCGATGGCCACGAAAGGCTTCCGTTCCGTGCGGTCGGAAAAACGGGCGACGAGGATGTAGATCAGCGCGGCCACCGTCATTTCGATGGCAGTGAGGATACCGAATTGCCCCGCCGACATGTTGGCCTCGTTCATGCACCATATCACCACGAATACATAAGGGATCTGCTCGCAGAAGCGGATGAGGATGTCGGAAACCAGCAGATTTTTCAAGCGCCCGTCCATGCGGCGCCGGATAACGGGCAGCGTCGCCACATTCTCCGGCTTTATCTACTCTCCGGGTCCGATAATTTTTTCGTGCGCTCCTTTGCATTCGCATTTCTGACATATTTCACGCCTAAAAAGGGATGAGCAAATTTACACTTCGAGCGCTTGTTGCCACTGCTTTAATTCTGCCCCTACTGCTTTTTGTTGCTCCTCTCGCCGCCCAACCCGGCAACAAAACATTGGTGAAAGGCAAACTGACAGAAGCAGCCACCGGTACACCACTGGGTTATGCGAGCGTTCGCATCCTGCAGATGCCCGAAAACAAACTGGTCAACGGCGCACTCACCGACGAATCCGGCGCCTTCGCTGTCGAACTGCCTTATGGAGCATACATTGCAGAAATCGAGTTCATCGGTTTTGAACTACACAAAACCGGCGTATTCACTTTGTCCAAAGAAAATGCCCTGCGCGATTTGGGGACGATACCGCTCGCTGCTTCTTCCAGCAACCTGGACGAAGTGGTGGTCACGGCCGAAAAAAGCACGATGGTACTGGCTTTGGACAAAAAGATTTTTAACGTGGGCAAAGACCTCGCGAACGCAGGCGGGTCGGCTACCGATATTCTGACCAACATACCTTCGGTCTCTGTGGATCCGGAAGGCAACGTCAAACTGCGGGGCAGCGACAACGTCCGCATTCTGATCGACGGAAAGCCCTCCGGCCTGGTGAGTTTTAAAGGCGGGAGCGGTTTGCAGCAATTGCAGGCGAGTATGATTGACCGGGTGGAGATCATCACCAACCCTTCCGCCCGTTATGAAGCGGAAGGCTCGGCGGGCATCATCAACATCGTATTGAAAAAAGACAACCGACGCGGTTTCAACGGCTCTTTTGAAGTGATCGCCGGCGAACCGGCCAATTTCGGCGGCGCCGCCAACCTCAACTACCGGCACCGGAAGATCAACTTTTTTATCAATTACGGGCTCGCTTACCGCATCTCGCCCGGCGTTGGTTCGCTCTACCAGGAACGCTATTCAAACGACACGACTTTTATCCTCCTGCAAAACAATGAAGGCAAAATGCGGGGATTCAACAACAACGTGCGGGGCGGTCTCGATTATTTCTTCGACGAAAAAAGCATTCTGACGGCTGCTTATCTCTGGCGCAGAAGCGACGCCAACCGCATAACCGATATCCGGTATGAAGATTATTTGTTCAGCACGAATAATCTCGACAGTTATACCACACGCCGGCAGGAAGAAACCGAGGACGAACCCAATTCGGAGTATTCGCTGGTATACAAGAAAAAATTCGCCGCAGAGGGGCACGAACTGACTGCCGAAGCGAAATACCTGAACTACTGGGAACATTCAGATCAGTTGTTCACGCAGCACACCTTTCTTCCCGACGGCACCGAAGAAATTTCAAAATTGGAGGTGCAACATTCTCTGAACGACGAATATGAAAACCAATGGTTGTTCCAGTTGGATTACATTCAACCTTTTGGCAAAGATGGCAAAATGGAATTCGGCGCGCGGAGCAGTTTCCGGGATATGGTCAATGACTATGTTGTTAGCGAACAAAACGCAGGCGGTATTTTCGAGCCGCTGCCGGGATTGGACAACTATTTCATTTACAAGGAAAACATCAATGGTGTCTATGGCATTTACGGCAACAAAAAGAAAAAATTCTCCTGGCAGACCGGGTTGCGGGCCGAATATACGGTTGTGACCACGATCCTGCGGGAAACCGGCGAGGAGAACCCGCGCAACTATTTCAATTTGTTTCCCAGTGCCCATTTCACTTATGATCTGCCGAAAAACAACGCCGTTCAACTGAGTTACAGCCGCCGGGTGAGAAGGCCGGTGTACAATGACCTGAGTCCTTTCGTGACGTTTTCCGACAGCCGCAATTTTTGGAGCGGTAATCCCGATCTTAACCCGGAATTCAGCGACGTGGTCGAGTTGGGTCATGTCAAATATTTTGAAAAAGGCTCCCTGTCGTCTTCTGTCTATTACCGCTATACCGACGGCAAAATTGACCGCATCAGGGCAGTGGACGACCAGGGGTTCGCTACGACACGCCCGGAAAACCTGGTATCGGAAAAAGCCTTCGGCGTCGAATTTGCCAGCGGCTACACGCCCGTCAAATGGTGGAAACTGGATTTTAATTTCAACTTTTTCCACGCCGACGTGGACGGCAGTAATATCGAAGCTACTTACAAAGCCACTACCTACAGTTGGTTTGCCCGACAGACTTCCCGTTTCATGTTGCCCAGGCAATTCGACATTCAACTGAGGGGCAACTACGAAGCGCCGCAAAAAACGGCACAGGGTGAGCGCAGGGCTTTGTGGTATGCGGATCTCGCCGCCAGCAAAGACGTGCTCGCCGGGAAAGGTACCCTGACTTTAAATATCTTAGATATTTTTAATACCCGCCGCATGCGCACTGTCACCGAAGGCGCCAATTTTTACAACCGGGGAGATTTTCAATGGCGGAGACGGCAAATCAACCTGACGTTCAATTACCGCATCAACCAGGCGAAACAGGTGGGCAAGGGTAAAAAAAGCGACGGGGAAGAGTAGATTAGGCATCCTTAGGGCAAATACACCCACGTCAGAACCCCCAGCGCAAAAAGATACAGCCCCGCGCTGAGCACGAGGGCGCGGTACTTGAAACGCACCACCCGCTTGTGCAAGGCCGTGTCGTAATCGCCCCTTTTTTTGTGTATTTGACTGATGGTGTTCAAGGTGGTCCCTTCGCCTGCCCGGTCACCGATTTCATTGCTTTTTCCAAAAGCGTATGATTGCGCCCCCCCGAATATTGAGCCGTTGGGCGGTTTAATTGAGTGCCGTAAAAGACACCGCCCGTCGCACGGTGTTTTTTCCAAAAAAAGTTTCTTCCTCAAAAAAGGTACGTTCCTGCTCGAAAAGGCTACTATCCGGCTCGAATACGCAGGTTAAAAATTGCCTACCCGGCAAACCTTACGGCGCAATTGAATCAATCACATCGTTCATTCACATTCAACTCAACCTAATTGAAACAATCAAAAATTTTTGACCAGATGAAAAACATCTTAACCGTCTTTTGTTTTTTCCTCTCGCTAACCAGTCTGAATTCGCAGGTGTCCCTGCTCAAAGACATCAATATTGATTCTGCCAACTCCGGAATCAAAGCTCTTTTCAAAGCCGACGGTTATGCGTATTTCAAGTACAAGAACGCTTCGGGGTGGTACAATATCCTGAAAACCAATGGCACTACTCAAAAAAAGGTATTGCCTTACGATGTTCAGGCCATCACAGAGGCCGGGTATGGCGAAGGTTTGGTGTATTTCACGGACGAAACCCATCTCTGGATCACAGATGGAACTTCGGAAGGAACCCGGGAGATATTATTTTATGGATACCCCGCGACTGAAATTTTTAATCTCACCTATTCGGCCGGCACCCTGTGGTTTACGGGAAACAGCGGCGGCGACCGCGAACTGTATTGGTGCGACAGTTATTATGCGCAGGAAATTGAGATCAACCCATGGGGCAGTTCCTACCCCTATTATCTGACTGATTTCAATGGCGCCTTATATTTTCAGGCGAACGATGGCGTAAATGGCTACGAACTTTTCAAAGCGGAACACTTGTCTCCATATTTTTATACCTCAGCCTTGGTAAAGGATATCTTACCAGGTGGTGGCAGTGGCTCTCCATCCTCCTTATATGCCTGGAACGGCAATTTGTATTTCACGGCTGACGACGGGGTCAATGGCGCCGAGCTGTGGAAATCCGATGGCACGACCGCGGGCACAGTCTTAGTGTCCGACATTTGGCCAGGTTGGTACGGTTCATGGCCGACTGGTTTTGCCGCGTTAGGCGATGACATGGTCTTGTTTACAGCATACAACGACATTTCGGGCTACGAACTTTGGAGAACAAACGGGACTGCCGCCGGCACGGAACTGGTCATGGACATTCTCACGGGGCCGGAGAGTTCATACCCGTCCAGGTTGACGTTCGTTGACGGGACTGTCTATTTCAGCGCTTACACACCTGAGACAGGCTCCGAACTTTGGAAAACAAACGGCACCGCGGCAGGCACCGCCCTGGTGAAGGACATCGAACCGGGGCCTTCCAATTCATCGCCGCTGAATTTTGCAGCAGGCACTTCCCGTCTTTATTTCTCAGCCAACAGCGCTGCCACCGGCCGCGAACTGTATTCCACAACGGGGACTGCAAGCAGTACCAAATTGATGGCAGACATTGCCCCCGCGACATTGGACGGTATATCGAAGTCGCACAATGGGCTGACCCTTGGCAATACCCTCGTTTTCCCGGCGCAAAATGGCGCTATCGGGATGGAGCTCTGGAAAAGCACCGGTACCGCCGCGGGCACGAAGCTGTTGCAGGATTGCCTCAACAGCGATTCGAACCCATTGGGTTTTACGAAATCGGGCGATTATCTGTTCTTTTCATCTGAAATTGATAGCATAGGCACTGAATTGTGGAAAACCGACGGAACGACTGCCGGCACCGTGATGGTTAAAGACATTCGCCAGGGAGTAGGGAGCTCTGACCCCGCCCATTTCACTGATTTGAACGGGCTTCTGATTTTCTCAGCCATTTCTGCAGGCACAGGTACTGAAATTTGGGCGAGCGACGGCACCGCTGCCGGCACGGTTCAAATAAAGGATATCGGGGACGGTTGGGGCGGTTCGAAACCCCACAACTTAAAGAAAATCGGCAATGCCGTCTATTTTAGCGCCAGGAATACATCTATGGGGATCGAATTGTGGAAAACGGATGGAACGGAAGCCGGTACCATGCTGGTGAAGGAAATCAATCCTGGTCCGGAGGATTCCGATCCCAGCGAAATGTACGACATCGGCAGCGGCATCTCTTTGTTCATGGCCACTACCGCCGGTCAAGGGAGGGAGTTGTGGAAAACCGACGGCACGGCCGAAGGCACTGTCTTGGTGAAGGACATTGAATCTGGCCCCGGCAGCGGCATCGGATACGACTATTCCGATGGCGCCGTGTTGGCCGGCATATTTTACTTCAGGGCATCGGATGACGCACAGGGAAATGAATTGTGGCGTTCTGATGGCACCGAAGCAGGCACTTACATCGTCAAAGACATCAATCCGGGCGCTCCGCACTCCGCGCCTTTCAGTTTCGCGACGATGGGCAATTCGGTCTATTTCGCCGCTTTTTCACCCTCCAAGGGAATTGAAGTATGGAAAACCGACGGCACGGCTGCCGGTACGGTGCTGTTGAAAGATATCAGTGTGGGATCCAGTAGCAGTATCTACGAAAATTTGGAATCGTTTCAAAATGTCTTTTCTGTGGTAAACGGTAACCTGTATTTTAGTGCCAATTCCCTTTCCTCGGGTCAGGAACTCTGGAGAAGCGACGGCACGGCTGCCGGCACGATCCAGTTAAAGGACATAATCCCTGGTTCGCAGGGTTCCTACCCCTATGCACTCGGCGCGTCGTCCACCTTGTTCCTATTCGGTGCGTATCACCCGACGTTCGGAGCAGAGCTCTGGAAAAGCAGCGGCACGGCCGGCGGTACGGTCATGGTACAGGATATTTACAGTGGCGAGGAAGGATCCATCCCTTCAAAAGGGGCTGTTTTGGGCAACAAATTTATCTTTGGAGCGCTGAGCAACTTTAATGGTGTTGAATTGCTTGCCTATACCCTGCCTGCCGGAACCTATTCGGTGAATGCAAGCAGGGACCGGGCGGAAGAAGAAGCAGGCCAGGCCCCCGCATCTGCTCAAAACCAATTATTCAATGTTTACCCGAATCCTGCCAGTGATATAGCGTACCTGGAGTTTTATGAAAAAACCGAAGGCGCGACGCAGGTGAACGTAATGGATATTACCGGAAAAATGGTCTCGCAACAAACTGTCTCCAATGCAGACAATGTGGAAATCAATGTGGCGGCCTTGCCCATCGGGGTCTATCTGGTGCAAGTATCGAATGGAAACTGGCAATTCAGCTGGAAATTAGTCGTCCAGAGATAAGAAATGAGTTCTTATACTTTCGCGTCGCCAGAACCTGCGCATTCGTCGGACGAATTGATTAAGAGTGAGTTTGGCCAGCACGCTATGCACAAAACCTGGCGACGAAAGGTATAAATGGCCTCCCCATCGAGTTATGCAGAGCGCAGCGAAACATCCGGTTAAATACAATTGACATTCAATGGTTTAATCAGATGCTTCGCTGCGCTCGGCATGACACGTTTGGGTGAGAAAAGCCTGCAGCTACCGCTGTGTTTGTTATTTATCCAAACCGTACTGCTTCAGCACCTCCGCCGGCACGCCCGTCCATTGATTCGGCGTATTGCCCATATACCCCAAATCGGCCAGCCCGGTCTGGCTCGACCAGAAGGCGCTGGCGGTGAGGTTGCGCATCAGGGAAAAGAAGGCAACACCCTGGCTCATGCCTGGTTTTTTGCGCTGCGGATAAGCGATATCTTCCACGATCTCAATTTGTTGGGCACTTGAACAATCCACGAATTTTTTCTCAAAGCGTCGGTTGGCCTGCGTGTCGAGCCAGGTGAGTCCGCCGCGCAGGGGCGTTTGCAATTCGGGTTTGTCTTTCGCCATGAACTCGATGAAGTCCACCACGCCGGCCTCGGTGGCCGAGCCAGAGCGGTCATCTTTGGGTATGATGATGTCGGCCAGCACGCCGATGGTTTTCACTTCGTGTTTGTTGAAAAACACTTCTTTGAACAGTCTGGCGTCGCGCTCTTTTTCGTAGTCGGTGCGGCCGAATTGCTCGAAGTCCTTATCGCCTTTTTCACTTTCGGGCACGAGCGGGTCGAGCCATTCGGCTGCTTTTACCTGCGGGCTGAGACCGGCGAGTCCGAGGGTGGTAAGTCCTGCGTTTTTAAGTAAGTCGCGGCGTTTCATAATTGATATGACTTGAATTGTTTTAACAGAATCAACTACCGGCAATAAATTGGCAATTGAATCCTTCAAAAGAAAGAGTGTAGTCACTAACATTTTGAAAAGAAACACGCGATGTAAGCCAATGCAATTTCTGTTTCAATTTGCTGGCTCGCACGGTCTTGATTCTTTTAATTTCTTTACTATTATAAGAAGAGAGCATATCTTCTTCAACCCAAGCGATGATAAAAATTTCTCTCTTGGGGTTTGTGAGTAGGTTAGCTGTGTCTTTCCAAAACTCACTTTCACGAATGTCATTGCGATTTCCGCCCACGAAACCTGCCATCGTATCCCGCACTTTTCGGGCAATTTCAAGAGTCAATTCTTCTGCTCCATTCGCCAATCGAGGCGCATTTTGAATGCGATAGCCGCGCAAGTTTTTCACCTCGAATAAGGCCAGTTCACGGTTTTTATAAATACCAATAAAATCAATCGCTTCTGTTCCCGGCACGGATTTCAATATTTTATCGCGATAAAAACCTTTCTCGGCGTCATATTGAGTGACTCGCCAATGCGCTTCATCGAATAAAAAACGAAGATTGCTTTCCACGAATTCCATTTTGTCAATGAGTTAAGGCTTGATTGAAATATGCTTGTTCCAAATCATGATACATAGCAAATTCATCCAAAATTAAATTATTTTGAAGTGCGGCGAGCGTCTCTCCCTGCTCAATAACAATTCCCTGTTCTTCATCCTTTTGCAGACTGAAAAAACGTAGTTCTGGTTTTGGGGTTTCCGCGTATTCTTGAAAAAGGGAGAGATAATGGGTCAGCAGAAAATCGTGGGTCGCAATAAATATCTGTATCTTACTGTCAGCCAATTGTCGAAGCAATTTAGCGACAACTCTAACAAGACGAGGATTGAGATTGGCTTCTGGTTCGTCCCAAAAAAGCACTGTGTTTTTAGATAATTTTCCATTGGTAAGTAAATAGATAATAGTGGCAATTTTTCTCATTCCTTCTGCAACAAGATGCATTTCTAATTTGTCGCCGGCTTCTTTTAAATAAAATCTTTCAGATTCCCTAACAATGCGAACACCTGTTTCGACTTCGATAGGCTCCACCAAATCTTTAATCTCGCTAAGGCGCGCACCTCGCAATAATGGTGAATTAAGTGCCTTAGCCAACTGGTAATATGTTTCATCGAAAGCGACTTCCCGCCCTTCATAAAGGCTGATAAACCCTTCATATAAGCTGAGCATTTCTCGCGGTGGCAAATACAAAGAAGCTAGTTTAGGTAACCCCTGAAAGTTTTCAATTTTGACATTTTGTGAGTTAGTTGCAAAGTTGAATTGCAGGGCAGTGCTTCCTTGAATCTTAATTTTTACTTCGCTGCGGGTTCTACCTTGTTTTCTGCGCACAAGCCGCCCCATTCTTTCCGGGCGAAAATATCCCAATAATTTAGAGGAAAGAATAGCCTCTGCTCGTTCCCTGCTCATCAACGCTCCATTAGTCAATTCTTCACCGGCTTTTAAACAAGCAGCAACCAGTTTGAGCAGGTGAGTTTTACCTGTTGCATTTGCTCCGATGAATACGTTAATGCCGGAGCAAAAATCCAACGAAACATCGCCAAAACAAGTAAAGTCTGTCAATTTTAGCCCTTTAACCATTCCATTTTTTCGACAAAAGTAAGATTTTGAATCAATTTCCTGTTAGATAGTTGCATCAACCCTTTGCTCTCATCGCTAAATACACCCCGTTCGTCCAGCCGAAGCCGTCCTGGTTGGGATATTCGCCCCCGCCCGCTTTGGCGCCCGGGTCCATGACGTTGTATTTTTCCATCATTTTCCCGGTGGCGGCGTACGTTTTTTCGTTCAAAGCCATCCAACGGCGGCGGATTTCGAGGGCTAAGGTATCAAATCCGTAATTGCGCAACCCCTGAAAAGCCATCCATTGCAGCGGCGCCCAGCCGTTCGGGGCATCCCATTGCTGGCCGGAGCGGGTAAGGGTGGTCGTAAGACCGCCGGATTGAAGGAATTTTGTTTCGAGGTGATGCGCCACTTCCTCCGCTTGTTCCTTTTCTGCGATCCGGAAAAAAAGCGGGAAGGCCGCTGCAAGCGTCCATTGCCCCGTGTGTTTTTTTTCTATAAAATCATAATCGAAATAAAAATCTGTTGCGTCGTTCCAGCAGTATTTTTGAATGGCTTCCCGGCGCAACCTGGCACGGTCTTTCATCACTTCCACCGGCGTGTGATCGGGCAATTGGCGGTACGTGTGGACGAGCGTTTTTTCTAAGTAGTACAACAGACAATTCAGGTCAACCGGTACTATTTCAGCGGTTTGTATTGTATCCATTCTTTGTCCGTCGCGGAACCAGCGGCTGCTGAAATCCCAGCCCGATTCGGCAGCGGCCCGGATGTGGCGATAGACTGTTGCCGGATCACGCCCCGATTGTTCGGCGATGTGCAGGTCTTCTGTATATGCCTCCGGGCGCGGCGCAGCATTGTCGTCCCAATAGCGGTTCATGATAGTGCCGTCGGGCAGGCGGACGACGCGGCGGTGCGCAGGATTTTCAGCCGTCAACTCATGTTCTCCGGCCATCCAAAAGGCGTATTCTTTTTCTAAGGAGCGGCGGTATTGCAACAGCGTCGCTTCGCCTTTTATTTCGGCCAACACATTGACCATCAGGGCAAAAAACGGCGGTTGCGAGCGACCGAGGTAGTAAGTTCGGTTCCCGTTCGGAATAAAACCCACCGTTTCGATAAGGTGTGCGAAATTGTCCACCATATTTTGAATGATGTCCGTGCGACCTGACACCTGGAGGCCGAGCATGGTGAAGTAACTGTCCCAGTAATAAATCTCCCGGAAACGGCCGCCGGGAACGATGTAGGGATGCGGAAGGGGAATAACGGTAGACGGTGGACGGTGGACGGTGGACGGGTTGCGAAGCAGCGCATCCCAAAGGTGATCAAGGTGTTCTGAAATGGTTTTTCGCTCTGAATGATACTCGCTTTCCGGCGTTTGTGCAGGATCGAAGTGCATTTCCACGAATTTTTTCAAATCGAATCCGGCTTCGTCTTTGGCCTGCTCAAACGCTTTTAAAATGGCAGGGGGATTGGACTTGGGCGTACAATCCGGAAAATATTTGGAGTCGGGAAAGATGCCGCTCGTTTGCACGGCTTCGTAGAGCGGGGAGAGGGATTCGATGTGAAAGAGATGTTCCATTTCAGCAGAATAAACTGTTACCAACTTTTTTTCAAACCATTTCAACCGCCGCTCTCGCCTGCAATTTTTTAAAGAAAAACAAACCCGCCAGCAGGATGCCGATCGGTACGAGCGAAAAGTAAAACGCCGTCTGGCCGTCGAAACGCTGGAAAATATTTCCCGTGATAATCGAGCCTGTCGTGCCGCCCAGCGCCGAAAAAATGATGATCAGGCCGGACATTAAACCGTGCTGCCGCTTTGGTAAACTACTCAAAATCAACGAATTGATAGCCGGATAAACGGGCGCGAGAAACAAACCGATAAGCGGAAACACAAATGCCGCAAGCGGCGCGTCGCCCCAGCCGGTCACGGTGCGGTCTTCGGCGCCTTTCGCCAGCGGGATGGCCGTCAGCACCAGCACAGCGGCTAAAGCGAGGCAAGCGGTGAGCACAACGTACCAGTTGAGTTTTTTCATTGCGATACCAGCCAGAAAACGCCCCAGCGCCGTCGCACCCGCCAGTATGCTCGCCATTTCGATGCTGAGCGCGGTAGGCAGGTTCAGTACTTTGCTGTTGTACGTGGGCAGCCAACTCATGATGCTTTGCTCTACCAGCACATAGAAAAAAGCGCAGAGCACGAACACCAGCACCAGTGGCACGACTACGAGTTGGAACATTTTGCCGAAATCCTGAACGAACGAAGCGGTTTCCTGGCTTTTGGCGGCCGATTCGTCGAGTTTGGCTGAGAAGAGCAGCAGAAATGCCGCCAAGGAGATCGCCCCCAGCAGGTAATACACTTTCAGCCAGGCGGTGGATTGCGGGTTGGCATCGTCCACAAAGGCGCTGAAAATGAAATAGCCCGTCAGGATACCGACCATGAAGAACGATTCGATGAAATTCATCAGGCTGATGTGTTCCTTTTCGTTGCTGGTCACCAGACCGATGGTGCTGTACACCGACATTTTGATCAACGCGAAACCGCAGCCAACGGCGGCGAACAGAAGTTTGGTCGCCCAAAAACCATTGAGCGAAGGCATGGCAAAACATACCGCCGTCACCAATCCCAATGCGATGAGCATGGCACTTTTATATCCTATTCGCGTGATGTATGACGATATCAGAAAAGACACGACAGCGATACTCAGGTCTTTGAATGCTTCGAGCACCGAGGCGGCGCCCTCCGTCACGCCGTAGTTGTTCTGCACCTGCAAGATCACCGTGCCGACGCTGTTGAGCAGAATGGCAAACACGAAATAATTGAGAAAGAGGGAGGTTTTGATCTGCCAGTTTTGCATTTTTTATGTTTGATTTTTTGAAAAAAAACCTGACTTTTGAGCAAAATTATCAATTATGAGCGCATCCACCGCTGAAATTCCAGGCCAATCGGGCGCGGCAAAGACAAAACCCCGCCATATACCGGATTTCCTCGTGCGGGAATCCTTTGGGGGAACGCGCTATTTCTACCCCGGTTTCCGTGCAGTCTGGAACAAAACCAAAACCCTCGACGACGTTATGGCCGACAGCACGCTTCAATGGATTTTAAAAGAACAAATCGGCGATCTTGTCAAGGCCCTGCTCGATGCATCCAAATACCGCTTGGGACGTGGCGAAGTAGGCATTCATTTGGGGCCGAACGAAAACATGGGGCTCGACATCGCTATTTTTGACCGCCAATTGCTCACAACCGAAAAAAAAAGGATGAAATATGCCGATGTCCCTCCTCTTGCGGTTGTTGAAATTGACGTGGCCGTAGAACTACCCGAAAAAAACGCCCATCTTTTTGAAGAATACGTCTTGCCTAAAATTCAACGCCTCATTGAATTTGGAGTACGGCGGGTTGTCTGGGTTTTCTCCAAAAGCAGGCGTGTTTTTATTGCCGATGCAGGCCGCGACTGGTATTTCGTTTCCTGGGACAGGGATGTGGAGTTGATGCCGGGGATTAGTTTCAATGTGCAAAAGATTTTAAAGTCGGAAGGGATGCTCTGATTTTTAGAGTAATAAACTCTTCTCAAACCACACGAGGGTGTCGCCTTCTAACTCGAATTCGTTTTTTCTTTTCAAGCCGATTTTTTCCAACACCCGCTGCGAAGCCACGTTCCGAATATCGGCAAACGAACAAATTTCGGTGTATCCCAACACTTGAAAACCGTAATCCAGAGCGGCCTTTGCGGCTTCCGTTGCATATCCTTTGCCCCAATACCTGCGCGTAAAACGAAAACTGATATCCACAAAATCGGTGCGGCCGTTCACCTTCATCTCACGCATGGGTCGCACCCCGCACCAGCCGAGAAATTCACCCGTTTCCTTCAACACCACTGCCCACCGGCCCATGCCATAAAGGATATAATGGCTCCGCACGAACCGGATGATTTCGAGACTTTCCTGCCGGTGTTGCACGGGGGGCGCTCCGACATAGCGCGCCACTTCCGGGTCGCTGTCCATTTCAAAAAAGCCTTCCAGGTCCGATTCCTCTACTTCCCGGAGAATAAGGCGCAGTGTTTCTAATATTATTTTCATTTTACAAATTCCCTGCCTTCCGCTCCTGTACGATATACTGCGATGCCCGCATCGAAAGTGCCAGGATCGTCCAGGTGCAGTTCTTGTCGCCTTGCGATGGGAACGGCGCGCCGTCCACCACGAACAGGTTTTTCACGTCGTGGGCTTGTTGCCATTTGTTCAGTGCGGATTTTTTCGGGTCGTTGCCCATGCGTACCGTGCCGACTTCGTGGATGATCTCGCCGGGCGCGTTCAGGCCGTAATCTTTGTCGGGCCCCGGCTTTTCTCCGAGCGGAATTCCGCCCATTTCGGTGATGATCTTTTCAAACGTTTCGTGCATGTGTTTTGCCTGAAGCCGCTCGTAGTCGGACCATTTGTAGTGAAAACGCAGCACGGGAATGCCGAATTTGTCTACTGTATTGGGGTCAATTTCGCAATAGTTGTCTTCGCGCGGAACGGCTTCGCCACGCCCGGCCATGCCGATGTAGGCGCCGTAGAAGCGCCGGTAGTCGTCTTTGAGCGACGCACCGTAGCCGCCCGCTTCGCGCTTGTTGCCGTTGCGGTCGGGGAACATGCCGTTGATGTTTTCGATACCCCAGCCGAAGCCGTAGGCGGGCATACCCATGCCGCCCCAGTATTCGATGTGGTAGCCGCGCGGGAAGTCGAGTTTTTTATTGTCGAGCCACCAGGGGCTGTAGATGTGCGCTCCGCCCACGCCATCTTCGTTGTAGCGCTTGCGGTCGAACAGGGCCGGTACAATGGCGCCGCGCGAAGCCCCGGTGCTGTCGTGCAGGTATTTGCCGACCACGCCCGACGAATTGGCCAGCCCTTCGGGAAAACGCGCCGATTTGGAATTGAGCAGCAGACGCGCCGATTCGCAGGCGCTCGCCGCCAATACGACGATCTTGCCGCGTACGGTTTTTTCTTCCAGCGTCTGCGTGTCCACGTAGGAAACGCCGGTGCAAAGCCCCGTTTTGGCGTCGGTCAATACCTCGCGCGCCATAGCGTAGTAGATCGTGTCGAGGTTGCCGGTTTTATCGGCCGGTTTGCACAGACACGACGACGACGAAAAATCGGCGTAGGCCACGCAGGCGCGACCGCACTGGGCGCAATAGAAACACACACCGCGTTCGTCGTTGACGGGTTTGGTCAGGATCGAAAGCCGCGAAGGGATCGTCGGGATGCCGAGGTTTTTGTTGGATTTTGTCAACATCATCTCGTGCAGGCGCGGCTTGGGCGGCGGCAGGAATATGCTGTCGGGGTCGTTGGGCAAACCCTCCTTCGAACCGAACACTCCGATCAACTGATCTACCTTGTCGTAAAACGGCGCCACGTCTTCATACCCGATGGGCCAGTCCTCACCCAGTCCGTCAATGCTGCGCCGCCGGAAATCGTCGGGCCCGAAACGCAGCGAAATGCGCCCCCAGTGATTGGTGCGACCGCCCAACATGCGCGAGCGGAACCACCGGAACGCAGTGCCCGGCACGGTGGTATACGGCTCACCCTCGATGTCCCAGCCGCCGAAGGCCGCGTCGAAGTCGCCAAAAGGGCGGTAGCGCGTGCTGGCGCCGCGGCGCGGACTTTGCCAGGGCCATTTCAGTTGGGTGATGTACTTCGCATCGGCGGGATCGTAGTGCTGGCCTGCTTCGAGCAGGCAAACTTTCGCGCCGGCTTTGGTGAGTTCGTAAGCGGCCATGCCGCCGCCGGCGCCCGAACCGACGATGATAACGTCGTAGGTTTTGGGGGCGGATTTGATGTGGAAATCAGCCATAATGAATTGCTGCTGGAAATTTTACGCGGCGCTAATGTAGAATTTTGCACCTGGCATTTGGAACAACATTTTTGGATGAAATTTTATTCTGCCCTTTTCCCTTCTTTTAAATCCAATTATTGTACGTAATTTTATACATTACAATTTGAAACGCTCTCCATGACAGCTACTACCATCACCGATTTTCGGGAAAAATTGAAAGAATACCTCGACCGGGTGCTTGAAAACCACGAAGCACTCATCATTTCACGGCCTAAAAAGAACAATGTAGTGGTCATTTCGCAGGAATATTACGAGTCGCTGCGCGAAACTGCCTATTTGCTTTCGTCGCCGAAAAGGCCAACCAAGTGATTGTCTTGCAGTGCCGTTATCATTATTAAGTTTTCGCGCTCACGTCTTACTCACTGCCTCATCCAAATTAAAAATTGCGCTCACGACCAGCATCATCGCTGCCTGTTCTGCCGGATCGAGCGCCGCGTTTTGAGGATACCGGCCTGTTTTCAACAATTTTTTTGCCCGTTCGGGGTCTTGCCGGTAGCGGACAATTTCTTCCTGGTAGAGAGCCGCAAGTTTGTGGATTTCGGTCTTTTCCGGTTTCCGAATAAGAATTTGGCGAAAAATGGTTGCGATATTCGATTCCGGCGATTGCCCTGCATTGTCCTGCAACACCCGCCCTGCCAGCACCCGCGCTGCTTCCAGTATTTGCACGTCGTTCAGCATCACCAGCGCCTGCAAAGGCGTACTCGTGCGGGCGCGGCTGACTTCACAAACGTCGCGCGGAGCAGCGTCGAACGACAGCGAAGTGGGCGGCGGAATGGTGCGGCGGTTGTAGGTGTACAAGCTGCGGCGGTAGATCTTTGCTGCCGCCGTGTCGGGTTTGTAGGAGTTTTCGCCACGAAAATCGTTGGCCGTTTTGTCGGCGCTGATCTCTTCCCAAAGGCCGGGCGGTTGATACGGCTTCACCGAAGGGCCGCCGATCTCAGGCACGAGCAAGCCGCTGGCTGCCAGGGCGTTGTCGCGGATGAACTCATAGTTCAGCCTGTAGCGCGGCCCCCGCGCGAGCCAGCGGTTTTCAGGGTCTTTCTCCGAGAGTTCTTCACTGGCAGCCGACGACTGGCGGTAAGTGGCCGAGGTCACGAGCAGGCGCAGGGTGCGTTTGATATCCCAGCCGTTGTCGCGGAAATCGCAGGCCAGCCAATCGAGCAATTCGGGATGCGTCGGCAGGGCGCCCTGCAGGCCGAAGTTGTCGCTCGTGGCCACAATGCCTTTGCCAAAAACCTCCTGCCAGAGGCGGTTGACCATGACACGGGCAGTGAGCGGGTGGCGCGGGTCGAACAACCATTTCGCCATAGCCAGCCGGTTGCGACCTGCGGACGTATCGAAAGGCAAAATGGCGGCGGGAAGATTCTCCGCCACCTCCTCGCCGTGCTGGTCGTACTGGCCGCGTACGAGGATGTACGCCTTGCGTCCGCCTTTGGCTACCGAATCCTGCATGACCATTTGCAGCAGGGTGTCCTTCCCGGTTTTGAAAAATTCTTTTCCGTTGAGAAATTTCAATACACCCTGCAGATCGGCCTGAACGATGGGCATATACGGCTTCGGAGTCGCCAGGTTCGGCACGAAACCGCGCTCCGGCACCTTGTTGAAAAATGCCGAGGTAGCGTAATAATCACGCGTTGAAAGGGGGTCGTACTTGTGGTCGTGACAACGCGCACACTCCATCGTGAGGCCGAGAAAAGCCTTGCCGAAGGTGTTGGTGCGGTCGGCCACGTACTCCACGCGGTATTCTTCGTCAATCACGCCGCCTTCCTGCGTGATTTTGTGGTTGCGGTTGAACGCCGACGCCAGCAGGGATTCTTTTGTGGCATCGGGCAGCAGGTCGCCCGCCAATTGCCAGGTGACGAAACGGTCGTAGGGCATGTTTTCGTTGAACGCCTTGATGACCCAATCGCGCCAGGGCCACATCACGCGGGGAAGGTCGTCCTGGTAGCCGTGCGTGTCGGAGTAGCGCGCCAGGTCGAGCCAATACACCGCCCAGCGTTCGCCGTAAGCGGGCGAGGCCAGCAAAGCATCTACTACTTTTTCGTAGGCCTCGACACTGTTGTCGGCCAGAAAGTTTTCCACCATTTCCGGCGCAGGCGGCAAACCCGTGAGGTCGAAACTGACGCGGCGGATCAGGCGTTCCTTTTCGGCTTCCGGCGAGGGTTCGAGGCCGTGTTCCTGCTGTTTTTGCAGGATGAACAGATCCACCTCATTGTGCGCCCATTTCTCGTTTTTAACTTTAGGTAGATCCGGCTTTTGCGGTGCGATGAACGCCCAGTGTTTTTCCCATTTGGCGCCTTGTTCGATCCAGCGTTTCAGCAATTTTTTTTCAAAATCCGATAATGCCAGGTGCGCGTCAGGCGGGGGCATCATGCTGTCGGCATTCGCGGAAAAAATGCGCTGGATGAGGGTGCTTTGTTCGGGTTTCCCCGGTACAATAGCATAGTGAATTCCACTGCCGGGCAGAGAATCGGCAAGCACTGCGAACGCTCCCTCCTGCGTGTCGAGCCGCAGCCCCGCTTCCCGCTTTTTTTCATCCGGACCGTGACATTTGAAACAGCGGTCGGAAAGAATCGGGCGGACGTGGAAGTTGAAACTGACCACTTCGGGTAGTCGCTCCCCGTCGCCATTTTCGTTTTTTGTAAAAAAGGCGAAGAGGGAAATGCCGAGCGCGAGCAGGACGGCAGCGAGGGCGAGTTTGGAAAAAGAAAGGCGGCGCATGGGCGAAAAGTACAAGTAATCTTCGCTTTTTTTGTCATTCCGTAGGAATCTGTCCGCTCTAAAGGGACTCGCTCGTGGCTTTTCCCGCCGTAGAGTGAGCAGATTCTGCCAGAATGACAAAAGATATCCTTCCCATTCTATTAACCTTCTCTCGAACCACGGCATATCCCTGCGAAGTTGTTCAACAAAGGCGAGGAGAAGAGAAAAATTTCGACAATAGCCCAAAAATTTTCCGTAAATTTGCATCAAATCATACGCACCATGGATGCTGCCGCTCAAAAATTAGTGCTCACCGTTCCGTCTGCTAAAATGGCGGCTTTGCTGGAAATTTTGAAGCAATACGATTACGTCCAGGTGGAAAAACTGGACGAAATCATCAGCCGTTTCGTTCGAAATGCACCGAAAAACGCCCCTGTATCGGACGATGAAATCGCGGAAATCCTCATGGAGATGCGCTACGGCAACACCTCGCCACAACCTCGATGAAAGTAATTTTCGACAACAACATCTGGATTAGTTACGCCATCGGGATGTAGGTTGGGCGAAATGTACGACGAACAGAATACTACCCTGCGAATGGAAAATAATGGCTAATATTCCCCCCAAACAAACCGCCCCCGCCGGTATTCAATCCGGCGGGGGCGTGTTTTTTCCGTTAGCGGCTGTTGGTCAGGCATTTTGCGGCCTCCATGCCCACATCTTGCGGACAAGGTAGATTACGGCCAGCAAAAGAGTGTAAGAAAGAGTGGCTGTCATGGTTAATGTAGTCAGATTTGTGTGTAAGACGTTCGCAGAACGTACAGACCCCGTTCGTTTGCTGCCAGGGTTGGGTATTTTTTTGAAAAAAAATTTCAACCAACACCAAAAAATAGCTTAAACCATTGGAAAGCAGCAACTTGCTACAGCCTCTATGTCTACCGGCTTTTCTTTGCCGTGCCGTCGCGCGGGTCGTACCACCCATATACGAGCGCTTATCCTTTCTGGTTTTTGGAATTCCAGTCCTTTTCAATAACGGTCGGCGCGACGGACTTCTTGCGGTTTCAGAGGGCAAAAAATTCCCGACCTTCGCCCAAAAATTTTGTTCCGATAATGAAACGCACCGCCTTTCTGCTCCTGAACCTGACCTTTTTCCAGTTCTTTCAATCCTTTGCCCAACCCGGCTGTCCCGATCCACAGGCCACCAACTACAACGCTTCGGCGACCTCCAACGACGGTTCCTGCGTCTATCCGTTGACGACTTACACACCGATTTTCAAAGCCTTTCTGCCGGCAGGAATGATGGAGATCAGCGGGCATGTAAAAGCGGGCAACAATTGGTATTGCCACAACGACGGCAGCGACGGCTCCCGGTTTTACCGTTTCAACCCCGAAACAGGAACCTTAAACCAGGAAATACAATTGAAAAATGCTTCCAACAAAGATTGGGAAGACATCGCCGCTTCCGGCACGCACGTCTACCTCGGCGACTTCGGCAACAACAGCAACGACCGCCAGGACCTCGGCATTTACAAAGTGCCCCTCTCCGGGATCGGCAGCAGCAGCCAGGAATCCATTGACGACGACGAATGGACTTTTATTCCTTTTATCTATGAGGATCAGACGGATTTTGCTACCCAACCTTCCGACAGCACGGTGTTCGACTGCGAAGCGATGATCTTTTTCAACGGCAAACTCCACCTTTTTACCAAAAATCGCAAGGAATACACCACTTCGCATTACGTGGTGAACCAGATCACCGGCAAAGCCGAAAAACTCGAAACCTTCGATACGGAAGGGCTTATCACCGGCGCCGATATTTCACCCGACGGTAAATTGGTGGCCCTGCTCGGCTACGATCTGCGCAGCCTGCCCAAAGTGTTTGTCTGGCTCTTGTGGGACTGGCAGGCGGGCAGCGACCTGCTTTTTTCAGGCAACAAACGCCGCATCGAGTTGGGCTCGGCTTTGGTGACCGGCCAGGCGGAAGGGATCGGTTTTTCGGGCAACCGCACGGGTTATCTCTCGAACGAGCGCACCCTCGCCAACGACATCGTTTTTGTGGAACAATCTGTGCGCTCTTTCGACTTCAACCAATGGGTGCCGGTCAGTACTGCTGCCAATGAACCGGATGCGAATACCGGTTTTCAGTTTTTCCCCAACCCGTTTTCGCAAAGTGTGCGGTTTCAATTTTTTGACAATAAAAAACCCAAAAGCCTGCGGGTAACGAACCAGGCGGGGCAGATGGTAATAAATCTGGACCACGTGCCGGATATATTGGATATGAGCAGTTTGCCGACGGGGAAATATACGTTGGAAGCGCTGTGGCAAGACGGACAAGTGACCGTCCTTCAGGGATTAAAACTCTGATTTTTAACACGAAGAGAAAAAAAGAAATGGCTGATATTCAAAAGAATGCGGAGGCAAGATCCTGTTGTCAAAAATTTTTTCCCCATTTCCTTTTCCCATTCTCCAAACCCACCTACTTTAACCGCCCGAAGCAGAATTTTTCACCAAATAAAATTTCTGGTCATGCACTCTGCCCGTTTACAATGAACGGTAGAGGGTAGAAGGTGGAGGGTAGAAGGTAGAGGGTTTAAAAACCTTCAACCTTCTACCCTCCACCCTCCGCCTTCTACCGTGATTCCGTTCACCAAACCAAGTTCTTTGCCAATGGCAGCCTACACTACCGATAAGATTCGGAACGTCGTCCTGGTCGGACACTCCGGCAGCGGCAAAACCACCTTTGCCGAAACCATGCTTTATGAAGCGAAAGCCATCAACCGTCGCGGCACCGTCGGCGATGGCAACACCCAGAGCGACTACGCTTCGCTCGAACAACAACGCGGCCACTCGCTTTTCGCTTCGCTCCTCCACTGTAGCTGGAAAGACACCAAGATCAACATCCTCGACACTCCTGGCCTCGACGACTTCGTAGGCGAGGTGGTCACAGCATTGAAAGTGGCCGATACAGCGGTCATCCTGCTCAATGCCCGCAGCGGAGTGGAAGTAGGCACCGAACTGATCTGGGAGTACGTTGACAAGTTCGAGACGCCCAGCGTTTTCGTTGTCAACCAGTTGGACCACGAAAAGGCCGACTTCGAGATGACGCTCGAACAGGCGAAAAACCGCTTTGGCAACCGGGTTTTGCCCCTGCAATTCCCCGTCAACCAGGGGCCGGGGTTCAATGCCATTGTAGATGCCCTGCGCATGGTCATGTACGTCTTCCCGGCTGACGGCGGCAAACCGGAGAAAAAACCCATTCCCGCCGAACACAAGGGCCGCGCCGATGAAATGCACAACGCCCTCGTGGAAGCTGCCGCCGAAAACGACGAGGCGCTCATGGAAAAATACTTTGAAAACGGCACGCTCGACGAAGAAGAACTCGCCAAGGGTCTGAGCATCGGCCTGGCGCACCACCAGTTTTTCCCTGTCTTTTGCGCATCGGGACTGAAAGATATGGGGTCTGGCCGGATCATGGGCTTTATCCACGACATCTGCCCCAGCCCGGCAGATCGCCCCGCCGCCGACCTCGAAAGCGGCGGCTCCAAACCCTGCGACCCCGCCGCCCGCCCCTGCGTGTTCATTTTCAAAACGGTAAACGAACCCAAAGTGGGCAATGTCTCTTATTTTAAAGTGTATTCCGGCGTGCTGAAAACCGGCGACGAACTCACCAACGCCGACAACAGCACGGTGGAGCGTTTCTCACAACTCTTTGAAAGTGAGGGTAAAAACCGCGACCAGGTGGACGAATTGCGCGCAGGCGATATCGGCTGCACGGTAAAACTCAAAGGTTCGCATACCAACCAAACCCTCAACCCCAAAGGCTCCGATATCAAAATCGAGCGCATCCACTTCCCCGCTCCGCGGATCCGCATGGCCGTTGTGCCGCCCAGCAAATCCGAAGTGGAAAAAATGGCCAACGCCCTCCATTCCATCCAGGAAGAAGACCCCACGCTGCTTGTCGAACAAAGTGTCGAACTCAAACAGACCATCGTGCAGGGCCAGGGTGAAATGCACCTCGACATCATCCGGTATAAAGCGGAACAAAATTTTGGTGTCCGCATCGAGTTCGCCGAACCACGCATTCCCTACCGCGAAACCATCACGAAAGAAGCCAACAAAGACTACCGCCACAAAAAGCAGTCGGGCGGCGCCGGTCAGTTTGCCGAAGTGCACATGCGCATCGAGCCTTATTACGATGGCATGCCCGCTCCGCATGGGCTGAATGCCAAGAACATAGAAGTCGAGGATTTGAAATGGGGCGGTAAATTTTCGTTCTGCTGGGCGATCGTTGGCGGGGTGATTGACGCCCGTTTTATCAATGCGATCAAAAAAGGCATTATGGCTAAAATGGAAGAAGGCCCGCTGACCGGGTCTTATTGCCGCGACATCCGCGTCAGCATCTACGACGGTAAAATGCACCCGGTGGATTCCAACGACATGGCCTTCCAGATCGCCGCTACCATGGCATTCAAGGAAGCTTTCCCGATGGCAGCGCCTCAGGTACTCGAACCCATCTACGACCTCGAAGTGATGGTGGATGCTGAGTACATGGGCAACGTGATGGGCGACCTGCAAACCCGCCGTGCCATCGTCATGGGCATGGATTCCGAGGGTCATTACCAGGTGATCCGCGCCCGCGTGCCGCTCAAGGAATTGCACAAATACTCATCCACACTGCGCGCACTCACGCAGGGCAAAGCCAAATTCAACATGAGTTTTGCGGAATATGCTTCCGTACCAGGCGACATTCAGGCGAAACTGATGGCAGATTATGCCAAACACGCAGTGGCAGAGGAGCATTGAGTCAGTGGGCAGTGGGTAGTAGGCAGTGGGCAGCAGGCGGTGTAAAATTTTAACAAAAAGGCTGTCACAAAAACCGCCGCGCCGCGTTATCTTTCCTTCTCCAATTCCACTGTACGCATCATGGCACAAATGGGCTGGGTATTTCTCGACGACCGGGGTGGCCGGCATCGCGTGGGGCTGTACCACGGCGACCAGAGCGGACATGTGATGATACATTGCAACCTGCGGGTGGTACAGATTGATTTTTCGGTGAAAGAGTCTAAAACGTACTCGTTTTTTATCGAAGACGAACTTTGCGAAGTTCATATTTATAAAGAACCTGACGGACGGTTCGGCTACGAATTTGTTGTCAACAAGACCGTTGACACGCCGCGCAACCGCATCCGGCGGGTAGACGAGCGCCGTATCCGGCGGCAAATGGTCGTGTTCATTGCCGGGTTTGTGGCAGTCATCATTGCCGGCGTTTTGGGTTTTCAATGGCTCGACCGGTGGAACAAAACCGAACGACTCACCAAAAGCAGCCTTTTCAGCAATTTGAGCGAAGAAAATGTACGGCGCCTATCGCTGGAAGGCAAAACCGATACCGCGCACCTCTTCACCGTACGAGAGGCCATGCAACGCAAGGTCTTTTACGGCTTCACCACCGCCGGCAGCCTCCAGATCAGCGGCGCCTTCACAGTGCCCGACACCGGGCAGATCCTCCTGCCCAATGGCTTTCCGCTGACCGACCGCGACGCATTTCTTGTGACTTACCTTCCTTCCGACCCGCAGATACACCGCCTCGATTTCAACCAGCCCACACATTCGACCATAGAAACTTATGTCCGAATGGCCAGTGCTGCGGAGCGCCGCGCCCACCCTGATATTTCGGACAAACGCAGCATTTGTCACGCGCTCTCCGCCGCCGAATTGAAAGGCTGGCAGAGCCTGGCCGACTTTATTTTCCAGACAAAATCTGTGGAGGAAAACGACCGCCACAACCGCGATTCTTATCTCCGGCTGGTACGCGATGTGGATTATGCGCGGGTGGTGGAGGAGGAGTGTTGGGATAAGTGAACTTGGATTACTGTGAATATCCTTTGCCCCGTCGCTTGCCAGAATATTTTTATCGAAAAATTTAGTTTATTTTATAAACAAGTTTATTTCTTTGCAGCGATTTATTTTTCAAACCAAATAACGACAACAATGGACAATTTTGAAAAAAGCCTCTCGCCCCAGGAAAGCCTGCGCATCATCCGCGAAACCATCGACATCGCCAAACGAACATTTCGCGACAACGGATTCCATTTCCTGTTGTGGGGCTGGCTGGTGGTCGCCGCCAGTTCAGCGCACTACTATCTCGCTGAAAACCAATTGATTTCACGTCCCGACATGGCCTGGATGCTCATGGTTGTGGTCGGCGTTCCGGTAGCGCTGTTATATGAATGGCGGCGCAGCAAAAAGAAAAAACCCGAGAGCGTCCTGCACAACTGGTATGGTCTGATCTGGCTTGGCTTCGGCATTTCCATGATCATCAGCATCCCGATGGCGGTGCGCAGCGGCATATCGCCGATACCCTTTATCCTCGTACTGGTCGGTTTTGCTACCTTCATGTCGGGCGTTTTGCTGCGTTTCACGCCTCTGATGATCGGCGCTGCTGTGATGTGGGCCGGTGCCTTGTGGTGCCTGTTTCTGACGCCTTCCCAGCACCTTCTCGTGCAGGCCGGTTGCGCCGTGTTGGGTTATCTTGTGCCGGGTTATTTGTTGAACGCTCAATCCCGCAGCCGGCATGTATAAAGAACTCGATCCCCTGCTCCTGTCGCAGTTGCGTCTTTCGGTCATGTCCTTTCTCATGGTGGCGCGGGAGGCGGAGTTCAACCTGTTGAAAGAAAAAACCGGCGCGACGGCGGGCAACCTGAGCGTGCAGATTGGCAAACTCCAGGAAGCGGGGTATATCGAAGTGGAAAAAACATATAAGAACAATTATCCGCTGACGATCTGCCGGATCACGCCGCAGGGAGTGGCTGCGTTCGAAGCATTTTATGGGGACTTGAAGACGTATTTCGACTCCGGAATGTGAATGCCCAACCATCAAACCTCCCCCGACCATCAAACCATCCATCTACCCCGTCACAAAGTGATATCCCACACCTTTGATGGTGATGATTTCGATGGCCGGATCGTCGCGCAGGTAGTCTCGGAGCTTGGTGATGTACACATCCAAATTCCTGGAATTGAAGAAGTTGTCGTCGCCCCACACTTTCATCAGGATGTCTTTACGGGCGACGGTAAAATTCCGGTTTTCCATAAGAATTTTAAGCAGATCGGCCTCGCGGGCGCTGAGTTTGCGCGTTTTTTCCCCGATGCGTAATTCATATTTCAAGGGCAAAAATTCGTATCTTCCGATGGGCACGATGCCTGCCGGATGTGCAAGGGCCTGGCTGCGGCCTTTGGCAAGCGCCAATAGATTATGCAGCCGGACGATGAGTTCTTCCATACTGAACGGCTTGCGCAGGTAATCGTTGCCACCGGTGGCAAAACCCTGCAACACATCTTCAGTCTGGGTTTTTGCCGTAACGAAAACGATGGGGAGCGAAGGTCTCAGCCGGCGTATTTCTTCGGCCAATGAAAAACCGTCGCGGTTGGGCAACATCACGTCGAGCACACAAATGTCCGGTTGAAACTGCTTCAACGCCGTCAGCACTTTGCCCCCGTCTGCCACCATGTGCACTTCGAAACCGCGGCTTTCGAGGCTCTCTTTGACGATTTTGCCGAGGAATGGCTCGTCTTCTACATACAAGAGTTTCACCTTTTGCATAACCCTTTTATTGTGGATATAGCTGCGCCATTGCATAGGCGAACACGGCAAATGCGATGCTTCCTGCTAACACTCCCACTGCCAGGGGCCGGTCGTCGCTTGTTTTGAGCATAAAAAATCCCGCAGCAACTCCTCCCAATGCCAGCAGGTACCACGGGATCAGATATTGAAGCGCGCTAAAAATGACAAAGGTGATGACGGCGCGGATCAGGGTGGGTATAATTGATTTCATGTCAGATCAGGTTGCAGGATGCGAAATTAGGGTAATATGTTCTACACTTCAAACCGCAGGTGTTTGACCGTCAAACCTTTGTTGATCAATTGTTTGAGCGAATCCACGCCGATTTTGAGGTGCATGTCGGCAAAATTGGCGGTCACTTCTTTGTCGCTGGCTTCGGTCTTGATCCCTTCGGTTGTCATCGGCATATCGCTCACGAGCAGGAGCGCGCCGGCGGGCATCCGGTTTTTGAAGGCGGCGACAAAAATAGTTGCCGTTTCCATATCAATGGCGATGCAACGAAGGTCGCGGAGGCGCTGTTTGAAGTCTTCGCGGTGTTCCCACACCCTTTTGTTGGTGGTATACACGACCCCCGTCCAGTAATCGCGCTCGTAGTCGCGGATGGTAGTGGAAGTGGCCTTTTGCAGGGCGAATGCAGGCAACGCCGGCAAGGCAGGCGGCAGATAGTCGTCGCTGGTGCCTTCGCCGCGCACCGCCGCGATGGGCAAAATGAGGTCGCCGACCTGATTTTTGCCGGTTTTAAGGCCGCCGCATTTGCCGAGAAAAAGCACGGCTTTCGGATGAATGGCCTCCAGTAGGTCAATTACCAAGCCGGCATTCGGGCTGCCGATACCGAAGTTGATGATCGTGATATTGTCCGCCGTAGCGGCCTGCATGGGGCGGTCGGCGCCGTACACCGGCACTTCATTCCGGTCGGCAAACGTTTTCACGTAGCCGCTGAAATTGACCAGCAGGATGTACTCGCCGAATTTTTCCAGCGGCATGCCGGTGTAGCGCGGCAGCCAGTCCTTGACGATGCGCGATTTGGCGGTCTTTTCCTGCTCGTGAATGCCCCGCGCTATTTCGTCGAGGTGCTGAAAAGGGAATTGGGAGGAGTTGCTGTCTTCCATAACGAGATTTTTACTTCCGGTCATGGCAAAAGTAGCGGTGAATCCTGAAATGATAACTTTTGAGTTTTGCGAGTTGCAGACAGGCAGCTTTACCAACAGATGCCGTGCCTGTTCCCCCTCCCAATTCCATTTCTTTTTTACAATCCCAACTTCTGCCGTATCGCAGTCGGAATGGCGTCTTTGTGAACCATTACGGACATGGTTTTATAACGGAAATATGGTTGCGAAACATAGAGATAACCACCCATTTCTTTTTTTACTGTGCCCCAGGAATTTTTGACAATGAAATATTTGGTACCGTTCTGGTCTTTCACAATGCCAGTGATGTGCATGCCGTGGTCGTCGGTAGTGCTCAATTCGTTGAACGCTGCCTGACGGTCTTCCTGTGTCGCCCATTTTTCCTTCACTGGCGCCTTCCAGACGGAATCTCTTTCCGCTTGCGACATATCGTCCCAAGCTTTAGCGGGCATAACGGCCAGTCCTTCCTTGGCGGAAAAAGTTTTTTCGCTGACATCGCTCGCCCAGGCGACGGTATAACCTTTGTCCACGGCATTTTCAGCCACCTGCATCAGTTCATCCACTGGTAAGTTGTAAAATTCGCCATTTGACCAGTTGTCCGCCACTTCGAGAACGAAAGGCTTATAGAACGGGTGGTGCGCATAGGATGTGAACGCCACGTAATGGTCCGGGTTGATACCGAGGCTTTGAAAATACGACTGCGGAGTGTGGGTTTTCCCTTCGAAGGTAAAAGAAGCGGGAGGAGCGCCCATGTAGCCGTCGAGTGCGCCGGTGTAAGCCCTCATCCAGAGTTTGCTGAGTTTGCCGTCGGGGTTTTTATTAACGGCATCGAGCATGGCTTTCAGCACCGCTTCCATTTCGCCGTGCACGGGTTTGTCGTAGCCGCCTTCGGGCGGAAAACCGGTGTATACGGATTGCGGCACTATGCCGTACTCTTTCACAATGTTCATAACGTCGTGGTTTTCAGCACCCTGGCCGAAGGCGGCGGCGCCCTGACGGCGCACGTAGTTTTCAGCGCGTTCGAGATAGCCGGCCCGGACGATGTACATCTCGCTCAGGTCAACGGGTGTTTTCCCCATGCGGCGGAGTTCGCTTTCGAGAAAAGAATTGGTGGAATATACCCAGCAGGTGCCCGATTTATTCTGGTTTTGCACCGGCGTGGCGCCGAGGTTTTTGACGGTGGTGAACTGGTAGCCATTCAGGGAGGCAGGGAGTTCCTGGGCATTCAGCAAGCCTGCAAAAAGCAGGAATAGAGCTGTAGTAAAAAGATGTTTCATACTTTTGAAAGTGAAATTGGTTGAATCAAATAAAAAAATCGCCTGACAATTGGTCGCGGCCATTGCTGAGAATTTCGGACGGCGAAAGTAGAAATACCCCTTACCGGAACGCCGTTTCATAGACGTTTTGCATCCAAAAGGCCCCTGAATGAAATATTCATGCACTCCGGCGCAGCAAAATATTGCCAGAAGGTGCAGCACCCGGGCCTCGTTTGGCACCACTCATTTTACTCCCGCCGCCGGTATCCTTATTTTGCATTAAAAAACCACCCTCCCATGAAAAGACTGCTCCCCGGTCTGTTGCTCCTGAGCTTCGCAACGACTGCCGTTTCCCAATCCATTTTCGATTCTCTTTATGCCGCCCGCAGCGCCGAGGTGTATTTCGCATTCGGAAAAGCCGACCTTACGCCCGAAGCCGGCGCGGTGCTCGACTCGCTGGTGGCTACGCTGAAAGCCGAACCGCGCTATCTGCGCATCCGTATTACGGCGCACACCGATTCTATCGGGACACAAGCCGCCAACGAGACCCTGTCGAAACGTCGCGCCGCGGCCGTACGCGACAAGCTGATCCAGCGCGGTCTCGGCGATGCACAGATCGAAGTGGCCGGATTCGGCAAACGCCGTCCCGTCGCCACCAACTCCACCGAGGAAGGTCGCCAGAAAAACCGCCGCGCCACGCTCGATATCCTGGTGGCCGTGCCGATGGCAACCTTTGCCGGACAGGTAAAAGACCGCGATACGGGCAAGGGAATACAAGCCATCGTCACTTTCCGTTCCAAAACCCGCGAAGACTCCATCCGCACCGACAGTGTGGGATGTTACAGCGTACGTCTGCCAAAGGACTCGGTAGTAAAGGTGGAGGCTGTCGCGCCGGATCATTTTTTTCAAACCATAACAGCAAAGATTTTTGGCAGCCCGGAATTGTACAAAAAATACAAGATCAGCCCGGACATCGTGCTGCCTCCGGCCAAGGTCGGCGAAACGGCTGTTTTGCGCGACCTGTTCTTTGTGGGCGACGAGGCGATCTTGCTCAGGGTTTCCGAACCGGAACTGCCCAAAATCCTGAAATTCATGCAGATCAATCCCGGCCTGAAAGTGGAGATCGCAGGGCATATCAACGGCCCGGGCCTGATCATGCGGGAAGAGCCGCTCTGGCGGCAGTCGCTTTCCGAGCGGCGCGCTAAATTAATTTACGACTATTTGCTCAAAAACGGCATTCCCGCCGAACGCATGACCTACAAAGGGTATATGAACACACAAATGCTTTTTCCGCGACCGAAAAACGAAAAGGAAGCGGAACAGAACCGGAGGGTGGAGATAAGAATTGTGGATAAATAAGTAGTAAAATTGTGAATTAGTAACGGCTAAGCAACAGGTACTCGATTTCCCTTACCTGTCGTGTCATTCCGAGCGATTGAGCAACCTTTCAGGATTGCTTAAAACCAAAAACGACCTTCCCAAGCAGAGCAGTTCATTAGGACGTAGGAGGAATCCGATCAAGAGTATTGATATTCAATTGCTTAAGCGGCCCCGTCCTGCGTCGGAATGACACAACAGGTAAGGTGAAAGCAGAAATAATTCTTTGGGCGTTACTTAGACGGTTTTTTTCAAAATATTATGTTTTTCTTTGCATACTATAATGAAAGACCTATAAAACATAACTGTCCTACCCCTTAAATGAAGTATATATACCTGGCGGCGCGAGGTATAGTATTGTAAATCTAAAAAATTAAAATTAAATAATGAGCTACGAACGAAAAATGCTTGAAGCATTAAAAATGCCTTCTCGAAAAGAAGTGGAGCAAGCATTATTAAAAACTTTATTTAAACACGAAGGGATTTAAAGGAATTTAGCTCAAACGAGGATATCGTCAATGAAATTGCCGCAGATTTTGCTTTGAATGAAAACCAAAGAACAGCCCATTTGGAAACTATTTACCTTAAAGAGAATAGGATAAAAAAATCTTTATTATGGCATCGTTTATTATTTCGTGCCGCTAATTCATTAGCAAAAGAAAAATTAGTTTCAAGACCTTCCTCTACATTCCAAATTACTCATAAAAAAGAGTGGATGCTTACAGAAAAAGGCTTTGATGAAGCATTGAAGATTCTATATATACCTACTGCACAAAAAGAATATATTTTAGTCAAGTCTTTTGAAGTTCAGAAAATTGTGAACAAAATAATGGATGCCCCCAGGCCTGAAAACTATAATCCCATTGAAAATAAAAAAAAATATCAAAAGTGACTAAAGAATCAGCGATAAGAACAAGAGGTTTTCGACAAGCTGTTATTGAAGCTTATAATTATAAATGTGCTTTTTGTGGAATGAAAATTAATTCCCCTAATTCATTATTTTGGGAAGTCGAAGCAGCACATATTGTTCCGCATAGTTCAATGGGCAAAGATGACATATGGAATGGAATTGCCTTGTGTCGACTACATCATTGGGCTTTTGATGTTGGCTGGTTTACCTTGCAAAATGATTTCGAGATACAAGTTTCATCAAAGATTAATTCGATACCATTAGATTTTGGTAAAATTGGTGGCTATGATTTCATTAGATCTTTTTCTAATGAAAGATATAAGATTTTGCTTCCTTTAAGAAAAGAAAATTATCCCCATTATAATGCAATTTCTTGGCACCGTGAAAATAAATTTTGTCGTTAAAGCATGAAAAATTCTATCATATATTTGCTTACGGTTGAAGACATTCAAAATGTTGCTAACCAAGAATTAGGAAGAAACTTAACCTCTGATGAGATTGAGAAAATTAAAGATGTAATTGCTGAAAAGATAAAATGGTTCGATGTAATTGCAGAAGCGATTAATGAGAAAATTGATTTAGACTACACTTCTTCATAAAAGCCAAACTGCGAATGGTTGGCAAGAGAAGTATCCGCGATTTCTGCCTCCCAAACGGTGACATTGATTGGGCTGGTTTGGTGCGGTTCAACTCTGGAAAATAATCTTCCTGTTGCCACATCCCCGCTCACTTCGGCATATTTCTTGCCTGTTCAGCGCTAAAATCTTTATCCCCGCCCCGGCATCACGCATACGTTTGAAAACTGGATAAAACTACTATGAGCGCTAAACAAAAAGCAACGATGCTCCGAACGCTTCGGTTCATCTTCATCGGTCTGATGATCCTTGGAGTCATTCTGATGGTCAAAAACCTGTCCGCCTACTTTGGTATCACCGGCGACGGGCCGTTTATTCACGGTTGGGTTACTATGGTAACCGAGCAAGAACCGGTGGGCACCCCGCACCCCGACAGTACGCACAGTGCGACTTTGTATCATTCGAGCCACCACAAGCTGGTGACGATCGAATTCGCCGACATGGGCCTGCTTTTTAAAGAAAAATACCTGGCTTATATCGTCTTCCATATCGCTGCCTGGTTGCTAGGATTGATCATCTTGTATCAGATGTACAAAATCCTGAGTAATCTCGAACAGGGAATGGTGTTTCAGGAAGGCAATGTCCGCCGCATTCGGTTCATTGCCTTGTCTGTGGTAAGTATTCCGTCACTCCTGTTCGTTTCCAACTGGATCCTGGCGGGCATTACTTATACTTTTCACGGTCACCAATACATAACCGATATGCACGACCTGCACCGGGAACGAGTGGTGATCGGCGCATTGGTAGCCCTGCTCATTTTCGCATTTGGCGAAATATTCCGTACCGGCATCCGGCTGAAGGAGGAACACGATATGGTGCCTTGAAAAGATTTTGCCCAAAAAAGCGGGCTGCGCGATGATTTGTCGCGCAGCCCGTGTTGTATTGACCTTAAAATCAATATTTATGCATCAATCCGCGCATATTTCGCATTCGCTTCGATGAACGCCCGGCGCGGCGGCACTTCGTCGCCCATAAGCATGGCGAACATCCGGTCGGCTTCGGCGGCGTCCTCTATGGTGGCTTGTTTGAGAATACGGGTAGAAGGATCCATGGTCGTTTCCCACAACTGTTCGGCGTTCATTTCACCCAGACCTTTGTAGCGCTGCACTTTCACGGAGTCGTCGTCTTCGCGGCCGCCCGAAAATTCGAGCTGGGCCTCCTTGCGTTGTTTGTCGTTCCAGCAGTAGCGCTGGTTTTTGCCTTTTTTCACCAGGTAAAGCGGTGGCTGAGCAATATAAACGTGCCCTTTTTCGATGAGCTCGCGCATATAGCGGAAGAAAAAAGTCAGGATCAGCGTGGTGATGTGGGAGCCGTCCACGTCGGCGTCGCACATGATGACGATCTTGTGGTAGCGGAGTTTGTCGGTCACCAGCATCCTATGCCCTTCCTCGTTTTCACCGACTGCTACGCCGAGCGCGGTGAAGATGTTTTTGATCTCTTCGTTTTCGTAAATTTTGTGTTCCAGGGCTTTTTCCACGTTGAGAATCTTACCGCGCAAAGGAAGAATAGCCTGCGTGTTGCGATCGCGTCCCTGTTTGGCCGTGCCGCCTGCGGAGTCGCCCTCCACGAGGAACACTTCGCTGTCTTCGGGGCTGCGGCTGGCGCAGTCGGCGAGTTTGCCGGGCAGGCCGCCGCCGGTGAATGCCCCTTTGCGCTGCACCATTTCGCGGGCCTTTCGGGCAGCGTTGCGGGCCGTAGCGGCGAGCACCACTTTTTCGATGATACGTTTAGCGGGGTTGGGATTTTCCTCCAGGAAGGTTTTTAAAGCGTCGCCTACGCAGCGACTCACGATGCCGAGCACCTCGGAGTTGCCGAGTTCGCCTTTCGTTTGGCCTTTGAACTGCGGTTCGGGCACTTTCACCGATACGATGGCGGTAAGGCCCTCCATGAAGTCTTCACCGGAGATGGCAAAGTTGAGTTTTTTGAAAAAGCCGTTGTCGTCGCCGTACTTTTTGAATTCGCGGGTGAGCGCCCGCCGGAAGCCGCTGACGTGGGTGCCGCCGTCGCGGGTATTGATGTTGTTGACGAACGAAAGGATGTTTTCCGAATACGACGTGTTATAGTTCATCGCCACTTCCACATCCACGCCTTCTTCCTTGGCCGTGATGTAGATGGGTTTATCAATGAGTTTCGTTTTGGCTTCGTCAATCCACAATACGAACTCCTGCAAGCCGCCCTGGGAGTAAAACTCTTCGTATTTAAAGCCGCCGTTTTCTTTTTCGCGCTCGTCGGTGAGTTTGAGGCGCAGCCCTTTGTTCAAAAAGGCCAGCTCGCGCAGGCGGTGCGCCAGCACGTCGAATTTGTACTCGTCGGTCTCGAATATTTCCGGGTCGGGCAGGAAAGTGACGATGGTGCCGCGGTAGTCGGTCGTACCGATCTCTCGCACATCGTACAGCGGTTTGCCCTGTTTGTATTCCTGCTCGAATTTTTTGCCTTCGCGGTGCACCTCGGCGCGGAGGTGGATGGAAAGCGCGTTCACACAGGACACGCCCACGCCGTGCAGACCGCCGGAGACTTTATAGGAATCTTTGTCGAACTTACCGCCTGCGTGCAGCACCGTCATTACCACTTGCAGGGCGCTGACTTTCAATTTGGGGTGCATGCCGGTCGGAATGCCGCGCCCGTTGTCCTTTACGGTAATGCTGTTGTTGGGGTGTATGGTCACCCAGATGTCGGTGCAATGGCCGGCAAGGTGCTCGTCAATCGAGTTGTCCACGACCTCCCACACGAGGTGGTGGAGGCCCTTGGTATCCGTGCTGCCGATGTACATACCGGGGCGTTTGCGCACGGCTTCCAGCCCTTCGAGGGCGGTGATGCTCTCGGCGCCGTAGCTATGATCGGCGGCCTGGTTTTCGGGCTGGTTCTCCTGCGGGTCGAGGTTTTTTTTGTCTTTTTCTTCTTCTTTCATCCTGGTAAATTCCTTGTTCGGCGACGCGATTCCGCGTCCCGTTTTTCATGCTTCAAAAAAGTGTGCAAAGATACGGTAAAATACTCGTTTGAAGAAGGAATTTCCAAAGGTTTTCGGGCTTTTTTTACAAAAAAACAGGAATTTCAAGCGATTGTAAATCAACAGGTTAGATACCAAAAGAAAAGTCCCCGGAAATATCGTCTGATTTTTCTGCCAAAATCCGTCATCATCGGGAAACACTTGGCGTGAAAAGCAGGTATTTTACAAATTTTCCTGCAAGATATTCCCTGCAAAATAGGTAGGTATCCCGTTGAATTAGGTATCGCTTTAATAAATACCAGAAATCTGATTCCTGAAGCGGGATTCTCGATTTTTCAAGATTATGACCAAGGTTTGGGCTTTTATAAAACGGATACTACCCGCACCGACCATTTTCTGGAAGTTTTGCATTACGATCCGATAGAAAAAACCATAGAAGGACAGTTTCAGGTATTTCACAAAAACACATCCTCACCTCCTAAGAACGGTACGTCTGAGTATATCTCGCTGACAGAAGGGAAGTTCCATTTGAAGATAAAGAAACCGTGATCGAAGAAATCTTCACCATTCCTGAAAAACGCAGCCCCCGCGCCGGCATACCGGGCGGGGGCTGCAATAATCGTCCTGAAAATTTCTCAAAACTTCGCGATCTTCAACGTGCGCACTTCGCCGTCGGGAAAACGGATGCGCGCCATATAGAGGCCCGAAGGAAGGTCTTTCACCGATAGTTCTTCATAATACAACTTACCTGCCGGGATGGTCAGGGTGTGCAGTACCGCGCCGTTGGTGGTCACCAATTGCACCGTCACATCGCCGTCGTATTCGGCTACAGTTTTAATGATCAATACATCGTACACCGGGTTCGGGTTGATGGCGATCGCCGCGTCGGGGGACAGGGCGAGATCAATCGAACGAACCGGCGAAACGCTTTCGAGGCCACCGGCGTTCGTGCGTTTCACCCGGTAGTAGTTGGCGCCCACAACGGGTGTTTGGTGCACGATGCTGTAATGGTTCGGTTTTGTGGCGTCGCGGTGCCCCATGACGGTTGTAACGGGAACCCAATCAATGGAGTTCGTTGAATGTTGCACCGTATAGAGGTACTGATCGGTTTCGGGTTGGGCGGTTGTCCATTCCACCAGCACCGTGTTCTGTCCGACCAGACTCGCGCTGATATCGCCGGTGAAATCGGGGCAGTTGGCCGAACCGGCGGGTTGCACCGTGATGGTCACGATATTCGATTCGAGGAAGGTGGTACAACCGGCGCGACGGGCGCAGCGCATGTAGTACGCCGTCTCGAAAAGCGGTCCCGGTTGGTAGGTAGCGCTCGTCGCGCCGGGGATGGCGACCCAGTTGGGTGGTCCCTGCCCCACCTGGAGCAGTTGCAGCCATTGATACTCGATGGCGCCGGTGCCGCCCCACGGCGACTGCACGTTGTAGATCAGCATGGGCGTCTCGCCTTCGCAGATCGTCTGGTTGCAGCAGATAGTCCCGGCGTTCAGTACGTTGTCGCAGAAAATATGAATGCCCGCGTCGAAGCACAGGTTGTCCGTTTGCCCGGCTACGATGGTGAACGACGCGGTTTTACCCTGGGCATTGGCGTCGCTGTCCTTGCAGTCGTTGGCCACGTAGTCCTTTTTCGTAAACTCGTAACCAGCCGGTATACCACTAAAATGGATAACATAAGTACCGGGAGTGACGCAGGTAAATTCGTATTTGCCACTGGCATTGGTGGTTGTGGTTTGTTCCACCACGTCATCGGGCGTGTTGAAATTGCCGTCGGGTCCCGCCTTCATCAATTTGACCGTCATGTTCGGTACGCCGTTGGTCTCGAGCGGGTGCTGGAAACCGTCCTGATCGTCGTCGTACCAAACGTAATCGCCGATCTTGATGCCGTTGTTGGTAAAGCCGATGGTCACGGAGGCAGTTGCCGTACAGCCTGCTGCATCCGTCACGGTGACGCTGTGCGGTCCTGCGGCAAGGTTGGTGGCGGTAGCGCTTGTTTCATTGTTGTCCCATAGGTAAGTATAAGCGCCTGCGCCGCCGGTCGCGCTGGCCGTGGCACTGCCCGGCTGGTCGCATTTGGCATTGGACGAAGCCGAAATGACCACGTTGGGCGGGATGGCGCCGGCGATGTTGACAGTGCTGGTTGCCGTGCAGCCCGCTGCGTCGGTGGCGGTCACCGTATAGGTGCCCGCTGCGAGGTTAGTGGCGGTGGCAGTCATCGCGCCGTTGCTCCAGTTGTAGGTATAAGGCGGGGTGCCGCCGGAAGCCGCGACGGTAGCCGAACCGCCGGCAGTACAACTGGCATTCGTTGTGCTGTTGACCGCCACTGTCGGGGCATCGGGTTGGGTAATGGTGACCGATGCCGAAGCCGAGCATCCGCCCGCGTCCGTCACCGTGACCATGTGCGGCCCGACGGAGAGGTTGGTCGCCGTCGCCGTCGTTTGTCCATTGTCCCAAAGGTAAACATAGGGAGAGATACCGCCGCTGGCTGTCGCGGTAGCGCTGCCGCCGGTGGTACAGGTGGCGTTGGAGTTCACCGCTGCCGTCACCGTCGGTCCCTGGTTTTGGCCGATGGTGATGGTTGCCGTGGCGACGCATCCTTTTGAATCTGTGACGGTGACGGAGTGCGGTCCGGCGCCGAGATTGGTGGCGGTGGCGGTCGTTTGGCCGTTGTCCCAGTTAAAAGCATAGGGCGGTGTGCCGCCGTTCCCTGCTGCCGTGGCACTGCCGCCGGTGAGGCAGGTCGCATTGGCAACCAAAGTAGCAGAAGCCGTCAGCGGCGGCGCGGAAGGAATATTCACGGTAGCCATCCCGCTGCAACCGGTCGTGATGTCAACCACGGTGACGCTGTGGTTGCCGGCGGTCAGATTGGTGGCGGTGGCGCTCATCTGGCCGTTGTCCCAGGAATAGGAATAGTTGCCGGTGCCGCCCGAAGCCGTCGCCGTCGCACTGCCGCCGACGGTGCATCCAGCGCTGCTATTGACGGTGGTCGTCACATTCAGGCTGTTGGTTGTGCTGGTAATGGTGACGGAGGCTGTGCAGGTACAATCATTGGCATCCGTGACCGTGACACCGTAAGTGCCCGGCATGGCAGTGATGGTAAAATTCGTAGACCCGTTGCTCCACAGCACGGTGTAGGGCGGCGTACCGCCGGTTGGGTTCACGGAAGCCGAGCCGGGAAGCCCGCAGGCGCCGGGAACGGTGCTGGCATTGCACATCAGTTGCGCCGGTTCGGTCACGGTCACATTGTGGAAGTTGGTGCAGCCGATGGCATCTGTCACCGTGACTGTGTAATTGCCCGGCGCGAGGTTATACACATCCTGCGTGGTTGCGCCGTTGCTCCAGATGAAGGTATAAGGCGGTGTACCCGACATAGGGCCGATGTGGGAAAAACCGTTGTTCAGTCCGAAGCAGGTCACATCCACCGTACTGTCCATCAGCCAGATACCTTCGTTCCAGAAAACAACTTCACAGCTGTCGCTTTTGGTACAGCCGTTGGCGTCGGTGACTGTCACGGAATAAATGCCCGCCGCCAATCCGGTAATCAGGGGAGTTGTGGCGCCGTTGCTCCACAGATAGGTATAAGGAGGTGTGCCGTTGGCCGGGACTACTTTCGCCCAGCCGTCGGGCGCCAGTGCGCAGATCTGGCTTTCGCACGACACATTGACGTACAGGTCTGTCGGTTGGGTGATGGTGATGCTGCCGACTGCATAGCCCAGGTCAATGTCCGTTGCCGTTACGGAATAAGTTCCGGGAGCAAGACCTGTAATGGTGGCAGTGGTGGCGCCATTGCTCCAAAGATAAGTATAAGGCGCCCAGCCGCCGGAAGCGACCGCTGTGGCCGTGCCGTCGCTGGCGCCAAAACAAGTTACGTGGGTACCGGTAACGGCGACGGAAACCTGGGCGTTGGAAAAAGCAGGAAATAAGAGGAGCAATGTTAAAAGTCCGCCAAAAAAGAAAGGGGCGCTGCCTGCCCGGTGATCGGTAAATGTTCTTCTCATGGGAGAGGTGTTTGTTGGTAACCGGAAATAATGAGTGCAGGATTAAAAGGCAATGAAAAAGCAGGGGTCACACACGACGGGCAACCGAACTTCCAAGTGCAGCGGGAGGAAAGGATTGAAAAATTGGCGAGAGTAAAAAATGCTTATGCGTGACAAAAATAGTCTTTCCCCTCCGCAACAAAACGAAGAGGCCGAAAAATTAACAACAAAATGCGTTTGTGTCGGGCAAATTACCTTTTTGAGGTTATGGGTTATGGGTTAACGGGTTGGCGGGTTGCGTTCTCCTAAACCCGTTAACCCGTCAACCCGTCAACCTTCAATTATTATTTCCGCGTTTTCACCTTATCAAATACGAACTGGCCCACTTCGCGTCCGCATTTGAGGCCGGCTTCGTTGCCGCGGCGATAGTGAATACCGCCGTACATCCGGCTGAGACCAACTTCATCGGAAGCTTCGTAGAAGGATTTGAAAGAGCGCGGCGGAATGCCGAACTCCACCTCCGTACTGTCGGAAAAAGCGAAGTTGTCGCCATATAAATTCGTCAGTACGGCGGCAGCGGCAGCCGAGATCGTGCTGTGGCCGCTTGTGTGTTCAGGGAACGGCGGCGTCTGGATCAGCGGCGTCCAATCCGGGTCAATGTACTGGTTGATATACGATTCGGGGCGGATCAGGTTGCTGCGGTATTTTTCAGCCCAACACACTATAAAAGCATCTGTCAGCGCGCTGGCAACCTTCACGTACGTCTCAGCAGAAAGCATGATGTCCGCTTTCGCATTGCGGCAGGCATGGGCTGCAATATTCATCCAGTGGCCGCCAGGGCTGATCTTCTTCTTTCCGAACATCAGGTGTCCGCTCACCTCCATTGCGAACGGGTTGTCGTCCCAATACCAGGCAGTGGCAATTTGGGTCGTATCCTGGGCTTTCACGATCTCGTACACCTCGTAAGCTTGTTTATAAAAATCGCTGCCTTTCGCTGTGCTGAATTGGACCGGCGGATCGGATTTGATCTGGGTCGCCGAATCGAGCACCCAAGTGCGGATATGTGGCCAGTGCGGTTCGAGCGCATCGGCGTACATCGGAGGCGTAGGGCGCCAACGCGACGGCTCCTTTGTGTCTATCGTAAATTTGGGCGCGCTGCGCGTTTGTGCGTAGTTGTCGGTTTTCGACCAGGCCAGAATATGTTTCGCCACCGCGTCGCCGTATTCCATCGAACGTTTGTACACGTCGGGCGGCATGTTCATTTTGGTAAAATCATCAAAGATCTTTTCTTTCAGATCCTGGATATCGCCTTCGGAAAAAACGAGTTGTTTGCCTACCGTGAGCATGGCGTTGACACCGGCAAGCGGGAAACAATACTCTTTACCTGCTTCCGGTTGCGGGCCGGGCTTCAGACCATTCATTTGGCCTGCCAGGCTTTGATATTCAGGAAAGCCCGGTACCATCGCTTCGTAACCGGCGATGGCGGAATAGGCATATATCCGCGCGGAAATCGGCGGCGCGAAGATGTCGTGCCGGATGATGTCGGTGATGCGGCGGATGCCGGCATGCATGAATTCAGGGTTGTTGGCCTCTTGCTGGTAGTTTTTATTGTATTCCTTGCATCCCGGCGCCGGGGAGAACAGGATCAGGGATAAAACACCAACTTTGAGAAATCTATGTCTCATGATATTTTTTGAAAAATGAAAAATTTGCTCAAAATAAGAAGGTCATCTCCAAACAGAATCTTAGAAATGAATTAAAATTCTGCCACTGCCCACTGCCCACTGCCACTGCCACTGCCACTGCCACTGCCCACTGCCACTGCCTCCCTTGCCCGCCGAAACTTCAGCGAAGGCGGGCAAGTCTGCTACTGAAAATTCTTCCACATCATGCTTTCCACCGGTTTGTCGGTGCGCTGGTTGTATTTGGCGTTTTGTTTTTTGTTGTAATAATTCTCGATATCGCCATCCACCCTGAAATAGATCAATTGGCCGATGGGCATTCCGGCGTATACGCGCACAGGTTGCACGCAGGATATTTCCAAGGTCCAGGTATTCGAGAACCCCACATCGCCCTTGCCGGCAGTGGCGTGGATATCTATCCCCAGGCGCCCGATACTGCTTTTGCCTTCGAGGAATGGAACACAGCTGTGCGTTTCCGTATATTCTTCGGTGACGCCGAGGTAGAGCGTGCCGGGTTGCAGCACAAAACCCGTTTCCGGGATTTCGAGCAGTTCCACGCGGTTGTGCTTTTTGGCATCCAGCACCCGGTCGCGATAAACCGCGAGGTATTTTCCCAAATGAACGTCGTAAGAATTGGTGCCAAGGCACTCGCTGCGAAAGGGTTCGATGACGATTTCGCCACGCGCGATGGCTTCCAGGATTTTTTTATCTGTTAAGATCATATTCAGGATACAGGCCGGGGCTATCATTCCGGCAATCGCACAGCAATGGGGTATGAGTTAAAAAGCGGACAAAAGTACCCCATTGCGCTGAAAAATTATCGGCGCGCTAACTTTTGTCCGAAAGTCTTGTTTGCCGCAATATGAAAAAGACCCTCGTTCTCGGCGCCACACCCAACCCGGGCCGTTATGCATACCTTGCTGTGTTGCGCCTGAAACAATACGGCCATGAAGTCATTCCGCTCGGTATACGCGATGGCGTTGTTGCGGGCATTGAAATTCGAAAAGGCAGACCTGCAATCGAGGGTCTGGATACTGTGACGCTTTACCTGAACGCCCAACGCCAACGCGATTACTACGACTACATTTTATCGCTCCACCCGCGCCGTATCATTTTCAACCCGGGCGCGGAGAACCCTGAACTGATGCGGCTGGCACAGGAACGCGGGATCGAGACAGTAGAAGGTTGCACGCTGGTTATGCTTTCAATCGGGGCGTATTAATAAATTCTTCATCCGCTTTTCCCGGAATTTATTCTTTTATTCGCCCTGAAATTCCATTTGTTCACATTTACAATTCAAATCAGGATGAAAAAAATCTTCTTTTTCTTCGTTGCGCTTCTCGCCCTCAGCAACCTTCAAAGCTGCAAAACCACCATTGGCTACGGCAAAGAATGGGAACTTACCCAATTGTACAGCGAGCAGGTACCCGCCGGCACACGTATCATGATCGTGTTCGACGAAGCGAACACCCGCTACAGCGGAACGGCATCGTGCAATAATTACAACGGCCTGTTCAAACTCGAAGGCAGTTCGCTCAGGCTTGCCCAACCCGTATCCACCAAAAAAATGTGCCCGGATATGACCTGGGAGAACAAGTACCTGCCCGTGCTGACGAAAATTGACGCGTGGGACGTTATTGACGGCAAACTGCAACTGATGTCGCAGGGCAGCGTTGTGGCTATTTACAAGTAAGTCTTGGTAAAAACCCGGAAACGGGGGTTCATCCATTCTTACTCCAGCTCACCCCTTCTTTCCCGTCCTTCACCGATATACCCACCGCGGCGAGGGCATCGCGTATTTTATCGCTGGTAGCCCAGTCTTTCTGGCTGCGTGCATTGCTCCTGATGTCGAGGATAAGTTCCATCAATCCTTCGACGGTGTTATTGTCGCCTGAGGCCGTTTCGTCCTGCAGGCCGAACAGGTCAGAAATAAACAGGTTGAACACACCTTTCAGCCGCTCCAGCACCCAGGGAGCAATTTCACCGGCGTCTATTTGCTGGTTGACCAATTTGTGGACGTAAGCACCCATTTCGTTCAGGGCGGCGATGGCGACGGCTGTATTAAAATCGTCGTCCATGCCTTGGTAGGCATTTTCTATCAACGCAAGTATGGCGCGATCGGTATCACTTTCCGAGCCGTCGAAATCGTTTGGGTCAACGGGGAGATTTTGGAGCAGACGATTGGTTTCCATCAGTTTGCGGAAACCCTTTTCAGCAGCCAGCAGCGCTTCATCGGTGATGTCGAGCGTACTGCGGTAGTGCGCCATGAGCATGAAAAATTTCACTACCATCGGCGAGTATCCTTTGCTCACGAAGGGGCTGTCGCCGCTGAACAATTCGTGCGGTGTGATGGTATTGCCTTCACTTTTGCTCATTTTTTTGCCGTTCAGGAGCAACATATTGGTGTGGAGCCAATAGTTGGCGGGGTGGCAGCCGCAGGCGCCGTGGTTTTGCGCCACTTCATTCTCGTGGTGCGGGAATTTCAGGTCATTGCCGCCGCCGTGTATATCGAAGGTTTTACCTAAGTACTTGGTACTCATCGCGCTGCATTCCAAGTGCCAGCCGGGAAAACCGACCGACCAGGGGCTGTTCCACACCATGAGGTCTTGTGGCCGCGCTTTCATCCAGATAGCGAAATCGGCGGGGTGGTCTTTTTCCTCCTGATTTTTCAACGCGCGGGTTTCGGCATACAAGTCGTCCAGCACCCGGCCGCTGACCGAGCCATAGACGCCGGGATGTTCGGCAGCGAATTTGGGCACGTTGAAATACACCGATCCGTTGCGTTCGTAGGCGTAGCCTTGCCGGAGAATTTCCTCCACCATTTCGATCTGCTCCGGGATATGGCCGGTGGCGCGGGGTTCGATGCTCGGCGGCAGGGTGTTGAATATCCGCATCATCTCGTGGAAGCCGACGGTGTACTTCTGGGCGACTTCCATGGGCTCGAGTTGTGCGATTTTGGTGCCTTTGGCCATTCGGTCTTCGCCGTCGTCGGTCAGGTGGCCCACGTCGGTGATGTTGCGCACGTAGCGGACCTTATAGCCGAGGTGCAGGAAATAGCGGTGAATGACATCGAAGCTGACGTAGGTGCGGCAGTTGCCGAGATGGGCATCGCTGTAAACGGTGGGGCCGCAGACATACATGCCGACGTGTCCGGGTGCGATGGGTTTGAATTCTTCTTTTTTACCGCTGAGGGTATTGTAGAGTTTGAGGGAACGCATTTGAGTCATGGGCACAAAGGTAAAAAGACGGTAGACGGTAGACGGCAGACGGTGGACGGTTTTTTTAGAGCGAAAAATATGCGTCAATTGACACCCGAGATTTATATGCCCACCGCCACCACCACCGGATAATGATCCGACCCGCCGCCGCGAATGGTGCGGCATGAGAAGGTGGCTATACTCTTCTCTGTCAGGATATAATCAATGCGGAGCAGGGGAAGCGCGCCGGCGAAAGTGGTGCCCAGGCCGAGGCCTTTGGCGCGAAAAGTGTCGGTAAGGCCTTCTGCAATGTGCGTGTAAACATAAGAATTGGGGGTGTCGTTGAAGTCGCCGCAAACGACAACGGGATGGGGAGAGGCAACCAGGTGTTGGCGAACGCGCTGCGCCTGGTCGGCACGGACGCTCGTGGCGCCGCCCACGCGATGGAGCACGCCGCCGATCTGCCGCCAGGTCTCACCTTCGTTCAAATCCGGGTCTCCGATCACCTTTTCTGTAGTAACTGAGACTTTATTCGATTGTAAATGAACGTTGTAGAATCGCTTCAGGTTCTTTCCAATCCGAATATCGGCCCACAGGGAGGAATTGGACGTTTTCCCAAATGGTATTTCGCCGCCCGCCTCTATCGGATAGCGGCTGAATATGACCGTGCCTTTTTTCAGATTGAACGTGTATTCGTAACCCATTTTTTGGGCCAGCAGATGATAAAATTTGCCGCTGATCTCCTGCAGGCAAAGGACGTCGGGCATGCCATTGTTCTGCCAGAAGCGGGTATATCGTTCCGCTGTTTTTTCCCGCATTGAATCGGAAATAAAATGTTGACCACGCCAGATGCCGCCGATATTATGCGTCGCAATGGTTACGGCGCCTTCCGGCACCCGATCTTTTCCCACATCGAAGCCGATAAATCCGGTGATGTATTGCCAGCCGAAAGCCAGGATACCCAGGTGATACAACGCGAAGCGGTTCAGACGCCAGGCCCACATGGCCATCAACAGGAGGTTCGCCAGGAGCAACCAGGGGAAAGCGGTGCCGAAGAACGTCAGCCAGCGGAAAGAAGCGGGGTTCACATGCGGACACACATAAGCCAGCAGCGTCAGTGTAACGACCGCTGCGCTCAGGATTTTGAATGCATTTTTGATGAGATACCTCATTTCTTGCTCGCTTCATAAAGGAAATCCTTCTCTTCCTGGCTGAGATTTTCGTAACCTTTCTCTTTGATCTTGTCCAGAATGGCGTCGAGGCGCTCCTGGAACGACATATCGGTCGTGTCGCTGACGCCGCTGCCTTTGGCGCCGCCGAAAGTCGCGCGGAAGGCGGGTTGGGTTTTGCGCTTCGCCTTTTTGGGGCGCGGACGGGCAGGTAATATCCAGCCCATCATTTTATCGAGCAGGCGGTTGATCGGTTCGGACCAATCCTTATTGTCGCGCAGTTGGAACACGAACCAGCATCCGGCAGCAAAGCCTCCGATGTGCGCCGCATGGCCGCCGGTATTGCTTTGATTGGCGATGCCCACCAGATCGAGCAAGACCAACACCAGGACGATGTATTTCACCTTTACCTCGCCCAGCAAAAAAAGCATGACGCGGTAGTCGGGCGCCAGAATGAGCGCCGCCCCTGCCAACGCCATGATGGCCCCCGAAGCGCCCAGCGCATACGAGCCGACATACGGCATAAACTGGGCCGAGATCAGGTACAACACGTTGCCAACCAGACCGCCCAGCAGGTAGATCGGCAGCACGCGCCGGTCGCCGATCAGGTCGCCCACGATGACGCCGAACAGGTACAAGGCGATGATATTGCCCAGAAAATGCCCGAATCCTTCGTGCAGGAACATACTCGTGAACGGCGCCCATACGTGCCACAGCAGCCGCCAGTCGCCCGGCATACAAAAGAACAATAACCCCTGCTCGAACAGGTCGCCGGCTTTGTCGCGGTTGCCTGGCATCGCCAGCCAGAGCAGGACAAAAATGATCTTCACCAGCACAAATATGGCGAAGTTGAGGATGACCAGGCGGGTCACCATGTTGCCTGCGCGAAAAGAATGTTTGATGTCCTCCCAGATTGACCTGAAAACCGCCATTGTTAGTTGATGGTTATTGGTTCTTAGTTGTCAGTTCGTGTTCGTCATCGCAAACGCCCCCGGTACCAAAGTATTATCAAAAGGAAACCAAAAACCGCGCCGCCTAAGTGAGCGAAATGCGCGATGCCCGTTGAATACCCGCGAACGCCGTAGAACAACTCAAGCCCCGCCATGATAGGAACGAAATATTTGGCTTTCAAAGATACGGGTGGAAACAACAAGCTGATCACCTGGTTGGGAAAAAGCCATGCGAATGCTACATAAATACCAAAAATAGCGCCCGAAGCGCCCAACATCGGACCGTTCCACGCCCGCGGATCAATTCCGGCCTGTTCGAGCTCCCACCACTGCACCCCCACATGCAAGCCGTACGCCCCAATCCCGCAAAACAGGTAGTAAAACAAAAACCGCTTGTGCCCCCACACTGCTTCTACCATCGGGCCGAATATATACAGGGACAACATATTGAAAGCCAGGTGCATCAGGTCGCCGTGCATGAACATGTGTGTCGCGATCTGGAACGGTTGAAAATGCTCCGACCCCGGCATAAAGGCCGCGAGCTGTAAACGGCCCAACACATCGTATTCACCGATGCTGCGATCCAGATGTTCCTGGCCCAGCAGGACATAGGTGCCGATAAACATCAAAACATTGATAATGATCAGGTGCCGGACGACGCCGGAAAAAGGCTGGTAGAATTGGAAATAGGACATCAGGAGTGTATGGCAGGAAGCGCAGTTTTTGTCTTTTTAAATAAACGCCCAAAAGTATCCACCTCGCACTACTTGAGCAAAAGTTGTTATCAAATAAACATTAAGTACATGGACAATGGATTTTTGACATTGGACATTTGGCCAAATGATTGGTTGTCAGGGTCAAATGTCCAATGTCTAACTTCGATTTATTTTGTCTGATTACTTATCGCCATATAAACAAATAAACGTCTTTTGGAATCATAAAACGCTCAAAACCAAAACGCCCACAGCGAAAACGACGAAATAAAGCCGCGCCAGCCGCCGCTCCCGGCGAATGATGAGGTGTTCGGGTTTGGCGCGCAGCAGGTCGTTGCCCGCCCGGATGACTTGCAGCAGCACCAGCGAAATGAGAAAATAACACAATAGGTAAATTTTGTCCATCAACACCATATAGCCTGTGTCGGGCAAAGCATCGCTGTACGATTGCTGGAGAAAAACTGCCGTGAGCAGCCCGCCGATGGGCAGCGACGAACGGGTGTCTATGTGTGAGGGATGCAGGATCAGCGCACCAATGCTGACCAGCATGACGATCAGGATCGGCAGCAGCATTTTCAGCAAAAAATAACTGACCGGGCGCGCCAGCGTGATGGTATAAGTCAGGTTGCTGTATCGCTGGGCATTTTCTTCGGGATTGCCAAAATCGGTGCCGTAATCGTGCACTTTCGATTTGAGGTGGCAGCCTTTGGTTTCCCAACCCACCAATTTGAGTGTGTTGCGGATCTCGGCGGCATCGTTGTCGGGCAAATAAACGAGCGAATCGGCAGAATGCTCGGGGCTTTCGATCTGTATATCGAGCGCATGCACGTCCAGCGGGAAGCGGTTGAGCGAAAACGAATGAAAAAAGCGCCCTTCCACCCTGTAAATCCGGTAGTTGGTACCATCCCGGAGTGCCATGTTGCTGCTGTCGCCCGACTGGGTATAAGCCATGCTCCATTTTTCGATGGAATTGACAAACTCGATCTCCGTCGGGTCAATATCGCCTTTCCACTTGAACCAGATGTAAAAATCCGCGTAGAAAGAGTGCTCGTCCATGTTCAGGTCGTAGAGGTTCATCAGGTAAACGCCGACGCGGACTTGTTGGGGCTGGGCGGCCGCATGGAATGAACCGAACGAAAAGAGGCAAAAAAGAAAAAGAAATCCTCGGGAATACATGGCAAAGGTGTTTTCGGTCAAAAGTAATCACCGCACCCGCATTTTTGTCAAAACCTTTTCCGCCGCCCGCCGCCCGGTCTCGGCAGCGCCGTTCATAAAGCCCCAGAAATCGGTGCTGCAATGTTCGCCGGCAAAATAAAGCCGCCGTACCGGTTCGAAGGCTGCGCCTTCGAAGGCGGTGGCTTGTCCCACGCCGAAACAGGAATAACTGGCTTTTACGAAAGGATTGGCGGGCCAGTGGGCGAGCTCCATATTGCCCGTCAAGCTCGCGCCGGTACCGGGAAATGCGCCGTCCAGTCCGGGCAATACGTGAGCCAATTGTTCTTTTTCCGTGCCGCGCGCAGCGGCTTTCCCCCGGTCGCCGCCGAAAAAGCAGGTGAAAGTGCCCGGGCCCCGGTTGTTCTGTTGCATCTGGGCGCTGTCCCAGCCGTTGGGAATTTGTTCGTTGAACAGATAACCGCGATAGCCCGCTTCCCGCCAGGTGCGCTCCTTCGTTTCCACGATGAATTTTGTGTTGGTACCGTAGCCCAATTCCACTATGACGCGACGCTTGAGCGCCGGCAGGTCCATTTTAATATCCAATTCGCGCAGGATCGTGAAGGGCAGCGCAAGAATGGCGATATCGAAGATTTCTTCTTTTGTCGTGCCATTTTGGGAAAAAGCAAGCGTCAGGCATTTATTGTTATTTTCCCTGACGGAGAGGAGTTTGTGTTCGTAGCGGATCTGCGGCTCCAGCATCTTTGCCAGCCCCTGTGGTATCTGTTCATTGCCACCAATGACTTTGAAGCGCTCGTCGCTGGCGCCGAAGGGGAAAAACCTGTTGTCGCGGATCTCAAAAATGCTGAGCAGGTTGGCGGCGCTTTGCCGGTCGGTTTCCATGCCGTTTTCACCTAAGTAAGCGGAATGCAGCATCTTTTTTACCCACGCGCTTATCGGCAGACTTTCGATATAACCGGCCATCGAAATTTTATCCAGGTCGCCGGCCCGGCGGCCGTCCAGTTTTTTCTGGTCGGCCAGGATGTGCGGATAGACGTTTTTAAATTCGTCCAGCACTTCGCGGAGAGTGTGATGCCTGTTTTCAAAGAAAAAAGCGTCGCGTTCTCCGAACTTATCCGTTTCTACATCCATGAGTTTGGCTTCTAAGCCGAGCATACGGGCGAAAAAGAGCATTTCGGAATGGCTGGTATCAATGAACTCGGCGCCGATCTCGGTCGTCAGCTTGCCGTTGTCGAAAATGCGCGCGCTTTTGATACGACCGCCGGGGCGTTTGTCGCCTTCAAAAATGGTCGCCTGTATGCCTTTGCGACGCAGGAAATAACCTGCGCTCAATCCCGCCATGCCGGCGCCGACGATGGCGACTTTGTATTTCGGACGATCAAAATTTTCCAGAAAATGGCCTGCCAGCGCAGGGCCTCCCAGACCCAGTACCATCCCGGCCCGGACGGTAGTTTTTAAAAACTGACGGCGACCCGTTGCCCCGGAAAGCTGTTCGGCGACGATGTCGTCGAGGCTCTTTTCTTTTTGTATATGAGCGATTTGCGCCAGGCGAAATGCCCGGCGCAGCGAAATGGAGAGTGTTGTTTTCATAAAACGAATTAAAGCAGCGCTGACTTATTTTTTCCGCTTCCGGAAATTGCCGCCACCGCCGCCCCGGTTGCGCTTGCGTCCGCCGCCGTTGCCTTGTTTGCCGCGATTGCGCTGGTTCTGGAAGCGGCGGTCCTTGTCGTGGCGGCCTGCGCCCGCAGCGAGCTTGTCGAGCGACTCGTAGCCCTCGTGGAGTTCGAGCTGACCGTCGGAAAGGATAACGAGGTCGTCTTTTACAATGTCGTCGCTGACGTAGTGCTCTTTGTTCCAGGTCTTGTACGCCAGTTTCATATAGGAAGCGATGACCTCCACGAAACCTTCCTTTTTGGGGCCATCGGGCATTTCGATGGCTTTCTGTATCAGCGCCTGAATGCTGTTTCCATAGTGCCGGAAACGGGTGGCCGAGGCAGGGTAGCCGACGGGCTCCGGTTTGGGCCGCTCTTCTTCCTTGCGAATGATAATATTGGCCGGTGGGGTCACGTCCAGCGCGTAATCGGCGATGGCAAAGGCATGGTTCCAGAGTTTTTCGCGGTAATCGTCCATGTTGCGGTTGCCGCCGGGTGGGACGAGTTGCATCATCAGACCGATAATGGCCTCTACCGTCTTTTGCCGGAGCGGGCGCGATTCGATGGTCACGGCATATTGCAGCATCTCCTGGATGGACCGGCCGTATTCAGGGTATTTGATCAGGGATTTTTCGGTGTTGTATTCTATGTCTACTTTGTTCATTTTAAAAAATGGTTGGATGGTTGGATGGAGGCTGTCTCATCAATCCGATTCTTCGTTTTTATGAGACATCCTCTTTTACTCCACCGTTACCGATTTCGCCAGGTTCCGCGGCTGATCCACGTTGCAGCCGCGCAGGACGGCAATGTGGTAGGCCAGCAATTGGAGCGGTATGACGGACAAAAGCGGCGTGAACGGTTCTTCCGTTTCCGGGATTTCGATGGTGTAGTCGGCGAGTTGTTTGATGGTCTCGTCGCCTTCGGTCACGACAGCCACGACGACGCCTTTGCGCGCTTTCACTTCCTGAATGTTGGAAACGATCTTTTCGTAGGCGCTCTTGTTGGTGGCGATAACAAATACGGGCATGTTTTCGTCAATCAGGGCGATGGGGCCGTGTTTCATCTCGGCCGCCGGGTAGCCTTCGGCGTGGATATAACTGATCTCTTTCAGTTTTAGTGCGCCTTCGAGTGCGACCGGGAAATTGTATCCCCGTCCCAAGTAGAGCGCGTTGGTGGCGTCTTTGAATTCTCCGGCGATGTATTTCACCTGCTGATGGCAGTTTTTGAGCAAGGCATCCACTTTGCCGGGGATGAGCGTCAATTCCTGCACCAACATCTGATATTCCGATTTGGGCAGGCTGCCGCGTTCGTAGCCGAGGATAAGCGCCATCATGGTCAGCATGGTCACCTGACCGGTAAAAGCTTTGGTGGAAGCCACGCCTATTTCCGGGCCGACGTGGATGTAGGAGCCGCAATCTGTCAGCCGGGCAATGGACGAGCCCACGACATTGACGATGCCATAGGTGAGCGCGCCGTTCTCTTTGGCCAGTTCGAGGGCCGCATAAGTATCCGCCGTTTCGCCCGATTGCGAAATGGCAAGCACGACATCCTGGTCGCGCACGACGGGGTTGCGGTAGCGGAACTCGGAAGCGTACTCAACTTCCACCGGCAGGCGGGCAAGGTCTTCAAACAGGTATTCGGCGATCATCCCGGCGTGCCAGGAAGTACCACAACCGAGGATGATCATGCGCTGGGCGTTTACCATGCGCTTCAGGTGCTCGGCCATACCGCCCAGACGCACCCAGCCTTCTTCGGCGTTCATGCGTCCGCGCATGCACTCGGCGATGGTGGTGGGTTGCTCGAAAATCTCTTTGAGCATGAAGTAATCGTAGCCGCCTTTTTCCAACTGCTCGATTTGCAGTTCGATCTCGTGGATAGCGGGGTTGGTCACTTCATTTTTGAGCGTTTTGATGATCATATCTCCGTCGAGCGTGACGGTAGCGACCTCTTCGTCGTTGAGATAGACGACGTTTTTCGTATGTTCGACGATGGGCGTAGCGTCCGAAGCGACTAAGAATTCGTTGTCGCCGATGCCAAGGACGAGCGGGCTGCTCTTGCGGGCAGCCACGAGTTTGTTCGGGTCTTCGCTGTCCATCACCACGATGGCATAAGCGCCGTGCACTTGTGTAAGCGCTTGGCGCACTGCTTCTTCAATAGGCAGATTTTCCGCCTGCTGCACTTCTTCGATCAGATGGACGAGCACTTCCGTATCTGTTTCGCTTTTAAAGACATGGCCGAGGTTTACCAGCGAGCTTTTCAGCAATGCATAATTCTCGATGATGCCGTTGTGGATCAACACAAGCCGGCCATTGCCGCTGATGTGGGGGTGGGCGTTGGTATCGTCGGGTTTGCCGTGCGTGGCCCACCGGGTATGCCCCATTCCGACGTTGCCGCTCGTGTTTTTGTCGTGCGTGAAGGCAACGAGGTCAGCGACCTTACCTTTTTTCTTGTAAACGTTGAGCTTGCCGTTTTGCAATGCGATGCCAGCGCTGTCATAACCCCGGTATTCGAGGCGTTGCAGACCTTTGATGACAATGGGGTAGGCTTTCTGAGTACCGATGTAGGCGACGATTCCACACATAATTCAAGTGGTTCAGGTTAAAAAATAAAGTTTCGAGCCTCAAAAATAAGCAACGCGTGTTATTTGTCGGCAAAGAGTGAAATTTCTAATGTAAAATTAAACAATGCCCGGCACTATTGCACCCGTGTAAATTTCAATTCCAGCTTTGCCGGGAACGTGGCGTTTTTCGGGCCGTACAATACCGACCGCTGCGCCGACCTGCCCTGCGGGTTGATGTTGATGTAAAGCGTTTTCTTTTTAGGGTCGTTGGAAGTATCGTCCACCATCTTCTGCAACCGGTCGGAAAGTGTCAGGCGATACCGCTCAACTAACGTGCCGTTTATGATTTCGTCCTCCGGAAAACCGCCAAAGCGGTTGAAACCCAGGTTGAGGGCCGGCCCCAGGGAATACAGCACATCCGAAGTAAAGACGAATGTCGTATCACCCTGACTTTCGGTAAATACCAGTTGTTGGGCGGGTGTCAGTACCGCATAATCATCCGGCAAGGTAGCAGTCGTCAGTACCAATTGGGCTTTGTTCACTGCTATATTGTCCAGCGCATCAACGGTGGGGAATTCCACTTTCAGGCGCAGGCCCTGCATGGCCTGGAGATAGAGGTATTCGTCGGATCGCTGCCCGATCTTTTGTCCGGCCGGGCTGGCGCCGTAGTCGTGCTCAAAATGCGTGAATTTGTTCGCCCCTGAAAAATAGAAATCGAAGCGCCGGCTTGTCGAGTCGTCGTTGTCGTGGTAATAGAGCCGCAGGCGGCTGTAGGTAGTGCTGTTGAGGTTGAAGGCCAGCATGGCGCCCGGCTTGGCATTGGACGAGGCAACGATCTTGATGCCCCGCAACGCTTTGTAGAAAGCGCTGTCGTTTTCCAGAATCGCTGTATCCAGCCTGAACAGTTCGTTCGCAAAGTCAAGGTTCAGGGGGATGGCGATATAGGACGCCTTCGTATCCGGATCGAACAGGCTGTCCACCGTATTGGGGCGGGGCAGGAAGTTTTGCAGGCGTCCGAGTTCGGTGGAAGCCGGGATCGTGCTCTCCGAGTAATAATCATTTTCGTCTTCCAGCGGCTCGTCGAGGCGAAGCACCTGGAGTGTTTGTGCCTGGGTGGAATCGCCGTAAAAATTACCGGGCGCATAACGCAGGTACAGCACCAGGGAATCCACTGTTTGGCTGTCGGGTTTAAAGCCAGGGTCGGGAAACGCCATTTGCAAGAGGGCAAAGATTTCGGCTTTGGATTTGCCGAAGTAGGGATCGTCCAGTTCGCCGCACAGAAAAGCGCTCGAAGTGGACCCGCCGTCGGAAGTTTCGAGGCTGTCTTCTTCGAGCTCGACGGTGCAAACGACGCTCAGCGTGTCGGTGAATTCGTATTCAGCCAGTTCGTTTTCGAGCAATCCGGAGCCGAAGGGGGAAGGTTTCGTACAGGCTGCCCACAGTGCGGCGGCCAGTATCAGAAGTGCGGCAAAAACCGGCAGTTTTTGTTTCATACGAGAGGTGTCGTGTTGTGCGTATTTGTGGGAGTGAGCGTTCATTGACGCGGCCAATCGTCCGGAGGTTGGGTTTGTAGTAAAAAAAATGCTGCCGTCAAATCAAAATGATAGCGGGCAGCACCCGAAGCTGCCCGCTATGATCCAATGATTCGTATGGCCTGGTTGTTCCCGCTTATGGAGTTACTTCGGCTTCTGTCAGACTGCGAAAAAACTCGAGGTGCGCTGCGGGCATCTCCTCTTCGTTTTTCCAGCTCAGCACAGGTTTGTCTTGTGCGACAGACAGGTACTCAACGCTGGTATCGAGGGTTTCGCTGCCAATGATGATGGCATCGGAGAATGCGGCCGCCCCCTTGTGCATCGAAACGCCGTCGCCGTCCTGGAAAGCCGTAAGGTCCTTTTTGGAAAGATTATTGATGGCGGCTTTCTGGAAAAAGCGTTCTCCACCTTCGCGTTCGCGGGGCGTGTCGTAAGCGGTGTACACGATGTGGGAGTTGGCAAAGATCGGCTCCGTTTTGTATGCGGTGCGGAGGTAAAGCGGTATCAGGCTCGTCATCCACCCTTCGCACAATACGATGTCGGGCGCCCAACCGAATTTTTTTACCGTCTCGATGGCGCCTTTGCAGAAAAAGGCGGCGCGGTCGGGATTGTCTTCGAAAGGCAGGCCGCTCTCGTCTTCAAACACCATTTTGCGTTTGAAAAAATCTTCGTTGTCGAGAAAATAGACCTGGAGACGGGAGCCGGGGAGCGAAGCAACTTTGATGATGAGGGGATAGTCGTCATCGTCAACGATGATGTTCATACCGGAAAGGCGGACAACTTCGTGGAGACGGTGGCGGCGTTCGTTGACAACGCCGTAACGAGGCATCAAAATCCGCAATTCGTACCCGTTGTCTTGTAAGAATTTCGGCAATTTCGCCACTGCTGCTGAGACTTCGGTACCTTCCGTGTAGGGTTCCATTTCCTGGGTGATGAGTAGCAAGCGCTTCTTTTCCATTGTATAGAGTGAACCAAACTTTTTGTGTGTAATCCCGATTAATGAATACGCCACCGCCGTTGCGATGGTCGAATGACGGTGCAAAAGTATAAAAAAGACGGCGTTTCATTTGCATTTTATCCGCCAGGAAAATTTAACAGGCTAATTTTTAACACTCCGGCAGGATCATATTTTTCTCTTTTTCCCTGTCGCCCGCCCCCGGGATGGGGCGGTTCCTGTCCCATCCGCCGGCAGGAAAGACAGCAGCAAAACATCCTTGTATTCCCTCCCCCACGGCCTGATCTGCCAACTTTGTACTTCGGGCAGTCATTTATGCTCAATTCGACTACCTTTGCGCGGCTTTATCAGCGGCAGCCGGGCGAGCGACTGTGGTGATGCTGGAAAAAAAGATTTTCAAACAGCCCGTAAATCAAAGCCGGCAGCTTTTTTCAACCATGAAAGGCAATTCATTTTTCTTTTTCCTGTGCGTTTGTTGCTTGCTGTGGCGATGTGGCAGCAACGAAAACACTCCGGAGGGCGATAAACTCCTGGCGCAGGTATACAACAAAAATTTGTATCACTCCGAACTCGAAGGTATCGTGCCCGAAGGCGTTACGAAGGAAGACAGCGCCCTCATGGTGAACGCCTACGTACAACGCTGGGTACGCGAACAACTCCTGATGTATGAAGCGGAACGCAATATTCCGAAAGATTTGGATATTGACGAACTGGTGCGCAACTACCGGGCAAGCCTGGTCCGGTTCAATTTTGAAGAAAAGATCATCGCCGAAAAATTGGACAGCACCATTTCCGACGCCGAGTTGAAAACCTTTTACGACAACAACAAAGATCAGTTTCAACTCGAAAGCACTATCCTGAAATGCCTCTTGCTGAAACTGCCGCCCGAAGCGCCCCAGTCGGAGATCAATAAACTTTGGTACAGCCGCAACCCTTCCGATGAAAACCGCCTCCATACCTTCGCCAAACAATGGGCGGCTTTCGCCATGCTCGACCGCGAAAAATGGTATAAACTCGAAGAGGTAGCCGCGCTTTTGCCAAAAGGAACGTTAACTTCCGACAATGTCGGTTCGCGACGTGAAGGCACGCTCAGCGACGGCGATTTTCGATATTACTACCGCGTACTCGATGTCGTGCAGGGCAAAACCACAGCGCCGTTCGATTACGTGAAGGAACAGGCCTCTAAAGTTATCCTGCACAAACGCAAACAGGAATTGCTCGAAAAATGGAAAGAGGAACTATACCAGAAGGAACTGGTACGGGAGAATGTGAAGATTTTACGGTAGACGGTGGACGGTGGACGGTGGACGGTAGACGGTGGACGGTGGACGGTGGACGGTAGGCGGTGGACGGTAGGCGGTGGACGGTAGACGGTGGACGGTAGACGGTAGACGGTAGACGGTGGACGGTTTACCCGCCGCAGCCTTGGCGAAGGCGGGTGGATGGAATTGACAAAATTTGAAATTCAGTTTTACCAAAAACGGATAAACGCTTGATTATGAATAACTGGCAAATTTTAAGCAGCCGAAAGAGGCGCAGTGCCTTTGCTGGCTTTGCCTTTCTTTTTTTTCCCCTTGTTCTTTTTTCACAAAACGACAAAGCGGTCATTGACCAGGTGGTGGCCACGGTAGGCAGTGAGATCATCCTGTTGAGCGAGGTACAGGAGCAGGTTGCCTATGCCCGGCAACAGAACCGCGATCTGCCTCCCGAATATCGGTGCATTTCGCTGCAAAATATCATCGTCCAGAAATTGCTGGTCAACCAGGCAAAGATTGACTCCATCGAGGTAAAGGAGGAGGAAGTGGAAAACCAGCTCAACGCCCGCATTGACCGCCTCCTGGTGTATTTCAACCAGGACGAAAAAGCCATCGAGGAGTACTACGGTCAAAACATCGCGCAGATAAAGGAGCAGATGCGCGGCGACATGCACAACCAGATGTTGTCAGAGCGGATGCAGGGAAAAATCACGGAAAAAGCGACGATCACACCATCGGAAGTGCAGCGTTTTTTCAACAACATCCCAAAGGACTCACTCCCCTATTTTAATGCCGAAGTGGAGATCCGCGAACTGGTGTACAAACCCAAAGTCAGCGCCGCCGAGCGCGAAAAAGCGCAGAACCTGATCGGCGAGCTCCGCCAGCGCATCGTGGAAGGTGGAGAAAGTTTCCCCGAACTGGCCAAAAAATACAGCGCCGATCCCGGTTCAGGCGCGAATGGCGGCGACCTCGGCTTCCAGAAACGCGGCACTTTTGTCTCCGAATTCGAAGCTGCCGCCTACAAACTCGAAACCGGCCAGGTCAGCCCGGTGATAGAAACGGAATTCGGTTTTCACATCATCCAGCTGCTCGAACGCCGGGGCAACCTCATCCACTGCCGTCATATCCTGATAAAGCCCGAAATCACCGACGACGACCTGGAAGCAGCCAGAGCCAAACTCGACTCCGTACGGCAATCTATCCGGAACGGCGAGATGACCTTCAGCGAAGCGGTGAAACGCTTCGGCGATAAAAACCAGGCAAGTTACAACAACGACGGACGGGTAGCCAACCCCCGCACGGGCAATACTTTCTTTGAAGTGGCCGACCTCGAAACGGATGTTTTTTTCGCCATTGACGGCCTGGCGGTAGGCGACGTGACCGAACCATTCCCATTCCGCACACAAGATGGCAACCGCTTTTACCGCCTGGCATTGCTGCAAAGCCGCTCCAAACCGCATAAAGCCGACTTGAAATTGGACTACGGAAAAATCCAGCAAGCCGCCCTGGAACAGAAAAAAGCCGAATTCACCGAAAAATGGGTGCTGGACCAACTCCGGCGCACCTACCTTTCCATCGGCCCGCATTTCCATGAATGCCCCAATTTGCAGGAAATGCTGGCACAACAACGGCCATAAACATCAACCACTTACGAACCGGCGCCGACGGCGCATTTTTTAATTGACGCAAAAAATGAAATTACGCACACTCGGCCTCCTGCTGCTCCTCTCCGGCCCCTTCGCCGCCGCAGGCCAAACGACCGATACTTTGCCGCCCGTTATTTCGTACGACAAACCGGCAGAATTTGAGATCGGCGGCATCCGCGTCACCGGCGCGCAATACGCCGACGCAGGCGCCATCATCGCTATTTCAGGCTTCCGTGTGGGCGAAAAAGTCCGCGTGCCCGGCGCCGCTTTCGCCAAAGCGGTGCAATCGCTCTGGAGCCTCAAATTGTTCACCGATGTGCAAATCCTGCAGGAACGTACCGCCGGCGATAAAATATTTCTGGAAATCGCCGTGAAAGAACTACCGCGCTACACCCGCCACTCTTTTGTGGGGGTCCGGAAAAATCAGCACGACGACCTGAATGGCATCATCAATAAGTATCTGCAAAAAGGAGCCATCCTCACCGACAACGTCAGAGCCTCGCTGGTGAATGCGCTGAAAGAACACTACCTCGAAAAAGGCTTCCTCGACGCCAAAGTGACCATCAAACAATACCCCGATGAAAGATCGGTCAACGCCACCCGGCTCGAATTCATCATTGATAAGGGCAGTCGCGTCAAGATCAAAGACATCCGGTTCGTTGGCAATGACAACGTCAAATCCCGTACACTGCTCAAAAAAATGAAGGAAACGGCGGAAAAGCGCCGCCTTTTCAAAAAATCGAAATGGGTGCGCGATCTGTACGAAGAAGACAAGATCAATATCGAGAAATACTACAATACCATCGGCTTTCGCGACGCCCGCATCGCAAAAGACAGCATCTGGCGCAACAGCAAGGGCCAACTGATGCTCCGCCTCGACATCGAAGAGGGCCGGCGCTATTACTTCCGCAACATCGTCTGGAAAGGCAATACCATTTATGAAACCAAATACCTCGACCAGGTGCTGGGAATCAAAAAAGGGGACGTTTATAACCAGGAAATGCTCGATACCCGCCTCTCTTTCAGCCAGGACGGGCGCGATATTTCGTCGCTCTACCTCGACAACGGTTACCTGTTCTTTCGCGTAGACCCTGTGGAAACGGCCATCGAGAACGACTCGATTGACCTCGAACTCCGTATCTACGAAGGCCCGCAGGCCACCATTGACCGGGTGGTCATCAAAGGCAACGACCGCACCCACGAACACGTCATCCGCCGCGAACTCTACACTCGCCCGGGCGACAAATTCAGCCGCGCCGACATCATCCGCTCGCAACGCGAAATCGTCAACCTCGGCTATTTCAACCCCGAAGCCCTCGGCATCAATACCCCCGTGAATCCCGAACGCGGCACCGTGGACATCGAGTACACAGTAGAGGAAAAACCTTCCGACCAACTCGAACTGTCGGCCGGTTACCAGCCCGCCACGCAGTTCAGCCGGGGCGGCGTCATCGGCACGCTCGGCGTCACGTTCAACAACTTTTCGCTGCGCAATATCAGCAACAAGGAAGCCTGGAATCCGTTGCCGCAAGGCGACGGCCAGCGACTCAGCCTGCGCGGCCAGACTTCCGGCGACCGCTACCAATCGTACAACGTTTCGTTCACCGAACCCTGGCTCGGCGGTAAAAAACCCAATTCGCTCACGGTCGCAGGTTTTTACAACCGCTTTGCCAACGGCTTCGAAGGCGCGGACAACTATCAGCGACTCGGCATTGCACAAGTGACCGTTGGTTTCGGTACCCGCCTCAAATGGCCCGACGACAACTTCATCCTGCGCGCCGATATGGATATTCAACGCCTGAACATCAACAACTACGGCGGTTTTGTGGACGAACTGGGACGCTCTATTACGTACGGCATTTACAACAACTATAACCTGACGCTTACGGTGGCACGCAACAGCGTGAACGACCCCATTTTCCCGCGCAACGGCTCATTGGTGTCGGTGAAAATGCAGATGACCCCGCCCTATTCGTGGTTTAAGGACGAAAATTTTTACGAAACGACCAACCTGCAGGAACTCTACCGCTACATCGAATACCTGAAATGGCGCGTGGATGCGGAATGGTATACCTCCCTGGTGGGCAAATTGGTGTTAAAAACATCGGCCAAGATCGGCCTGCTCACCCGCTGGTCGGACAAGACCCTGCTCAGCCCCTTCGAGCGCTTCGAACTGGGTGGCGATGGTCTCAGCAACCAAAACTTCGGCCTCAACGGCCGCGATATCATCAGTCTGCGCGGCTACGACACCGGAGACATCATGCAGCCTTTCCCTGGCGGTGCAGGGGTTTTCAGCAAATACACCGTGGAACTTCGGTATCCGATCTCGCTCAATCCGCAAAGCACGATCTTCGTCACAACGTTTGCGCAGGGCGGCAATGCATGGGCTAACGTGAGCGATTACAATCCCTTCGACCTGCGGCGTTCGGTTGGCGTAGGCCTGCGCGTGTTCCTGCCCATGTTCGGCACGCTCGGATTCGACTGGGGTATCGGTTTCGACAAGCAGCAATACATCAACTCCGGCAGCCGGAAGCTTTCCGATTACGCCCGCTTCAACATCGTGCTGGGCTTCGAGCCGGATTAGTGGTTTTCAGGGGAGTTCATTGGCAAAAAGGGAGGGGCGAAGTGAAATTTTTCCGGGAAAAATTTCACTTCGCCCCTCCCTTTTTGCCAATGAACTTACAGATTTATAAAATAACCGTAAAGACCGAATAAAAAGCATCAGTCCTCCCGGATTTCTTTCCTTTCCAAAATCCGGAACGTGTACGCCCACTCGTTTTTCGCATCGGGCTCGTGGTGCTCGCGCCAGGTTTCACGCCATTCGGCAGGGTCTACTTCCGGGAAAAAAACGTCGCCCTCCACTTCCAGCTCCACTTCGGTGAGGTAAATTTTGTCCCACAAGTCCCGCGTCTCGCGGTAAATCGCCCCGCCGCCGATGATGAACGCTTCCGTCTCGCCATTGTCGTAAGCCATGCCCAACGCTTCTTCTACGGAATGGGCCACCAACACGCCGTCGGCCTGAAAAAACGGGTCGCGGGTCACGACAATGTTGGTGCGTTTGGGCAGGGGCCGTCCGATGCTGTGAAAGGAATTGCGGCCCATGATGATGTGATGTTCGAGCGTGGTGCGTTTGAAATACGCGAGATCGGCAGGCAGGTACCAGGGGATCTGGTTGTCCTTCCCGATGACATTGTTTTTGGCGGTGGCGACGATGGCGGAGACGAGCATTTCAGTGGGCAGTTTGCAGTGGCAGTGGGCGATCAAAGACTTTTCAGCAATTCTTTGACCAGCAGGCTCAGTTTCGGTTCGGCGGCGCTGGCCGCGGCTATGACGTCTTCCACAGACGTTTCCCGGATGACTGCGGGCGGGTAGGCTACGTTGGTAACCAGTGAAAGCATCATCGCGGGTAGATCCATGTGCCGTGCCACCAATACTTCGGGGATGGACGACATGCCGGTGCAGTCGCTACCGAGGCGGCGGAGCATGCCGTATTCGGCGGGCGTTTCCAGGTTGGGCCCCTGCAAAGCCGAATACACGCCTTCGACCGCCCGGACGCCATGGGCTTTTGCAATGTCCAGCACCTTTCGCCGCAAGTCAGCGTCGTACGTTTGCGACATATCCGGGAAGCGCGGGCCAAGGCGCTCGTCGTTGGGGCCCCGCAGGGGATGTTCGGGCAACAGGTTGATGTGTTCGCGCACGATGACGATGTCGCCTGCGCGCAGGTGGGGATTCACCCCGCCGGAAGCATTCGTGATGATCAACCTTTCAATACCGAGATATTTCAACACCCGAACGGGAAATGTGACCTGCTGCATCGTCCAGCCTTCGTAGTAGTGAAAACGCCCGGCCATGACAACCACCGGATGGCCGTCGAGGGCGCCGAAAACCAACTTCCCTTTGTGGCTTTCCACGGTGCTGACAGCAAAATGCGGAATGTCGCGGTAGGCGATTTCGGCTTCCACTTCCACGTCGTCGGTCAGGTTGCCCAGCCCCGTGCCGAGGATAATGCCTGTGCGCGGACGGAAACCGGTTTGGGCGCGAATAAAAGCCACGGCTTCCAGGATTTCTTCGTAGAGCGGCATGCAGAATGTGTTGTTTGAGCAGGCAAATGTAGGATATAAATGATATTGGGATATTGGGATATTGAGATATTGTGATACCACACTTAATCTGTACGGTTGTCAAAAGCAATATCCCAATATCCCAATATCCCAATATCCCAATATCCCAATATCCCAATATCCCAATATCCCAATACTCAATAGGTGTAGTTGAGCACCACGTTGAAAAGCGACATGTCTACTTTGTTGACGACAAACTTGTCATTGCCGTATACCTCGCCGATGCGGCCTTTCCAGACATAGAGAAACTGCGCCCGCAAGCCCTCGAACATGCCGCCGAAGGTGTATCGCGCGTCGAGATTGAACTGCCGAAAGGACGGAAAAGCGTACTTGCTGAGTACGGTGTTTTTTACGTCGGGCAGGTAAAAATGTCCGTAAGCTGCTTCAAAGCGCAGTTTTTTGTTTTCGTTTTGCCAGCTCAGGCGGCCGGTGACGGAATGCGAATCGCCGCTGCCCTCCACCCGCTCGCGGGGCATGAAGGTGTAAAAGGGTTCGCGCCCCCATTCGCGGGGCGACAGAAAACGCCCGTCGGCAGTGACGCGCGTATAAGCCGCCAACGCCTGCCAGCCGCCCTGTTGCCAGCCGGTTTGCGCGCTGAATGCGTTGGACTGCCCGCCTTTCTGAAAATAGGTTTTGGATGTATCCTCGTTGCCCCCATCCTTGAGGGCGTTCTGGTGGGCAAATTGAAGCCCGAACAGCAATTTGTGGCCGTTTTGAAGCGGATGCACGTAATCAGCCTGGGCGAATGCCGTATTGAAAATGTTTTCCACGTACTGATTCCAGACCTGAATTTTGGTGTTGCCACCGATTCGCCGCGTGATACCCAGTAGCCCGATACCCGCGCTTTCCAGGTTTTCCGGATAACCGCTGCCCGTGCCGTCGGGGTTCAGACCCTTGGGATACAAACCGATGGACTCGCCGATGCCGTACCATTTGACGGTGCTGCGCGGGGAGATCTTCCAGAGCCAGCCTCCTTCAATTTTGGTGTTTTTCAGTTCGTTGAACTCCGCCCAGGCGCCTGCCTCGGCGGTAGGCCGCATCCGCCCGTCCTGGTAATTGACGAACGGCGTTTGCAGCGATTGCTGCCCCACCGTGAGGCGCGACTTCTTCCATTGGTAACGCAGCCAGAATTCTTCCATCCGGTCGAGGTCGTTGCGGTTGTAGGGGTCTTCCACGTCGAACAAACCGATCTCATAGCGGTTTACCGATCCGGTGAGGGAATCCTTTGCGCCCAGGTCGGAAGAAGCGAGATTGAAATTGAAGACGCCGCCGATCCCGAAACTGAAGCCGTGCCAGGGCGCCGAGTTGAAATGCAGTCCACCGCCGCCCGCCCAGGCATAGTAGTCGGGCAACTGACGGGCATTATCGGTTGCCATCAGATAGGTGCGGAAATGACCGTGAAAATGACCGTTCCGGAAGGCTTCGAGAAGGTTGGCGGCTTTACCGGGTTGAGCGGGTTCGTAACCCGGCATGGGAGGTTGTGTTACTTGTGCATTTAAAACGCCTGCCAGCAATGCACCTGCCAGCAAGAGTACTATCGTACGTTTCATGTTTGCGGTTGGGTCGTTCTCTTTTTCCAATACCGCAGCAAAGGTCGGACGCGTCGTCGCACGTGTTTTGTGACATTTATCACAGGTCTATTTTCTCTTTTGAATAAAAAATCCGGAAACCGGCAGCGGATCAGGTTTACAAAATGGGATATTCCACTTCGCCCGTTTTTTCCGACCGGTTTAAAATCAGCACCCTGCGTAACAATTGTCGCAATTCACAACCTTGCCTCTTCCGTATATTTGCACAATAAAATCAAAAATTGCAATTATGAAAAATACGAATGCTATCGGCTTAGATGCCAAAAAATCCAAAAAATTGGGTGAAAGCCTGAACGGGCTGCTGGCGAACTACGCCATTTTTTATCAGAACACACGCGGCTATCATTGGAACATCAAAGGCGAAAAATTCTTCGAACTCCACCTGAAATTCGAAGAATTGTACAACGACCTGCTCCTGAAAATTGACGAGGTAGCAGAGCGGATCCTTACGCTCGGATATGCGCCGAAGCACCGCTATTCCGACTACAAAACCATGTCGAAGATCAAAGAAAGCACCGAAGTGTCCGACGGCTTGAAGGCCGTGGAAGACATCCTGGACTCTTTTAAGACGATTATTTCGCTGCAGCGGGAATTGCTGACGCTCGCAGCCGACGCCGGCGATGAGGGCACCAACGCCCTGATGAGCGATTACATCCGGGCGCAGGAAAAAATGGTGTGGATGTATTCGGCGTTTTTGAATAGAAAGTGAGCAGGTAATTTTTCCACCCTGCCCGGTGTGATGAAGACGCTGGACAGGGCGGAAAATATCCTGGGGCGAGCAGATAACTTACCACTCAACTTTCAGCAATCCATAATGCCCATCTTTGCCCTCACAGGCAAAAATGCGGACACCCGGAGCCGTTTCCGCCCTGCTTGGTGTTGTCACCAAGCAGACACGTACCCACCGACTTTGCCTTACCATTTATCTTTGTCCACAAGAAATTTATCCATCCTCATATACCCCGGCAATCTGCAGCAGCGGTACACCGACTTGTACTTCACTCCCGCCACGGTGAGGGACTGGAAACACTTGCTCCGCCTGGACAAATATAAACGCATCATCGCCGAATCGCTGGCATACCTGGTGCGGGAAAAGTCGGTAAATGTTTACGCTTTTGTTATCATGCCCAATCATTTTCATTTAGTCTGGCAATTGATTGGGAATCAGACACTTTCGCGCATCCAACTGCGCCTGATGAAATTTGTCGCCCAACAAATCAGGTTCGACCTGCCCGACCACCACCCGAAAGTGTTGGAGCATTTCAAAGTCGAACGAAATGACCGGAACTACCAATTTTTCAAAGAACGCCCATTGTCGGTTCCACTGTTCACCGACGAGGTAGTATTACAAAAGATAGACTACATCCATCTCAATCCCGTCCAGCCCAAATGGCAGTTGGCCGCCAAGCCGGAGGATTATGCCTGGTCTTCTGCCGCCTTTTATCACTCTGCCGATATGCGTTGGTCGTTCTTGACACATTTTTGGTATGGCGAGGACTGGCCGCCGCCCCTGTAAGCCTGGCCGCTCGGGGTACGTCTGCTTGGTGACAACACCAAGCAGGGCGGAATGAGTGGCGTAGTTGTAGGTCAGCGGGTCGCTGTCTTTTTTGCCGTTGTTGGCGAGGACGCCAACAACGGCAAAATGGTGTATTTCATATTATCGATCAGATAACTTGAACGAGAATTTGAAATACACCATTTAAAAACTTTAGCGGCTCCCAGCTGGTGGTGGCAGAATGGGACGGCTTCAAAGATCCTACAGGAACAACATTCAGGCCTTGCCAATTAGGGCCTGATTGAAATGGGTATTTTTTTTAGAAAATTCCAGACAAATCCCTGTTTCTGACATGCTATTGCCACCCGGGTCTGTTATTTTTGAATCAAAAATATATACCATGAAAAACATCCTTTTCCCTTCCGCTGCCTTGTTTGCCGCCATTCTTTGTTTTTATTCGTGTAAAACCAAGGGGGACATATTCCTCTCCTGTCCGGCCGACCTGGCGATCACCGTACCGGCCGTACCGGTCTCCGCTGCCTCCCTCATGCTGCCACAAGCGACAGTGTCCACTACCTGCGAAGACGGCGGGGTCGCGGCCGTACTTCGGGCCGATACGGAACTGAAAGCCGGCGTCAACACCCTCCGGTACGAGGCCGACGACGATTGCGGCAACAAGGAATCCTGCAGCTTCGAGGTGAACATCACGGCGGATTTCCGCGCCGCATTCGTCGGCAATTACAAGGGCTACCGCGATTGCACCGCCCAGAATTTTACACAGACGATCCCGGACCAGGACATGACCATAACAGTGGACTATGGCAAACAGGCGAATTATTTGCACGTAGGCGACGACGAAGTGCTGGTTGACTCCAGCGGCAGTTTTCCGCATCCCTACTTCGGCAGTTACCGCTTTTACGCTTTAAGTTTTAAAGCCGACAGTATGTTTAGGATGCAACAATGGGGCACACTGTACTCGAATCAGACCTGTTATTTCAGGGGAAAGAAGCAATAACCTTATGCTCAGGGGCGCCTGATCAGAATCTGCGAAAAAGAATGATCTTCCGTCCGGAGGTAAAAAATATAACTACCGGGTAAAAGCGCCGGAATAGATGTCCTGCCTCCCTTAAGCCGCTACCACTTTATAGTAGAGATTCTGGTTTTGGGATTCGTAGGTATGTGGGGTTAGGTAATTGAGGGAAGAATGCGGTCTGTCAAAATTATAGGTCTTGAACCACATACCCAACAACTCATTCCGCCCTGCTTGGTGTTGTCACCAAGCAGACACGTACCCACCGACTTTGCCTTACCATTTATCTTTGTCCACAAGAAATTTATCCATCCTCATATACCCCGGCAATCTGCAGCAGCGATACACCGACTTGTACTTCACTCCCGCCACAGTGAGGGACTGGAAACACTTGCTCCGTCTGGACAAATATAAACGCATCATCGCCGAATCGCTGGCATACCTGGTGCGGGAAAAGTCGGTAAATGTTTACGCTTTTGTTATCATGCCCAATCATTTTCATTTAGTCTGGCAATTGATTGGGAATCAGACACTTTCGCGCATCCAACTGCGCCTGATGAAATTTGTCGCCCAACAAATCAGGTTCGACCTGCCCGACCATCATCCGAAAGTGTTGGAGCATTTCAAAGTCGAACGAAATGACCGGAACTACCAATTTTTCAAAGAACGCCCTTTGTCCGTGCGCTGTTCACCGATGAGGTAGTGTTACAAAAGATAGACTACATCCATCGCAATCCCGTCCAGCCCAAATGGCAGTTGGCCGCCATGCCGGAGAATTATGCCTGGTCTTCTGCCGCCTTTTATCACTCTGCCGATATGCGTTGGTCGTTCTTGACACATTTTTGGTATGGCGAGGACTGGCCGCCGCCCGTCTAAGCCTGGCCGCTCGGGGTACGTCTGCTTGGTGACAACACCAGGTAGGCCGGAAACTTGGCGGTGTGAGGTATAAGTTAGTCTTTTGACCTCCCCCACACGTCGCTGAGGCGTTTGAAGAACAGCAGCGGGAAGATATACTGCTTGTAGTCGCCGGCATCTATGTGGCCGCGCAGGTAGGTGGCGGCGCCCCAGAGGTAGCGTTCGAGTTGGGATTGGTTCATGCTCAGGCTATTATTTCGGGCAATTCGACGGTTAAAAAATCGTGGATGTTGACAATGCTGATGCCGTCGGAGCGGCGGTATGTCTCTGAATCGGGCGTGATGACGTATTTGAGCCTTGGCTTCAGGTCATCCAGGCTGTTGTAAAAACCGCGTGATATATGAGGCGCATTGGCGTATTTGATCTCGATACAGACTTTTTCGGAGCGGGGCGTGAGCAACAGCAAATCCACTTCGGCACCTGCCGAAGTTCGGTAGAAATAATACTCGCACTGTTTTCCGGCAATTCTGTAAACCTGCTCTATGACGTAGCCCTCCCAGGAAGCGCCGACGGCGGGGTGAGCGTACAAGTCTTCCCGGTCGCGCAAGCGCGCAACAGCGTGATAAAAACCGGAATCACGGTAATAAAACTTTGGCGTTTTGGTCAGGCGTTTGCCCACGTTGGCAAAGAAAGGTTCCAAACGGCGGGTTAAAAAGGAGCCTTCGAGCAGGTCTAAATACCGTGAAACCGTTTGCGAGGCGAGGTTAAGGGAATTGCTTAGCCCGGAAATATTGAGCATTTGCCCGTGTACATGTCCCAACATTCGGACAAAACGCAGGACGTTTGCCGGGTTGGCTTCTTTTCCAATGACTTGCGCCAAATCCCGTTCGGCAAACGTGGTGGAAAATTGGGTGAGCCAGGTTATGGCCCGTTTGTCGTCGGGCGCCAGAAAAGCATCGGGAAACCCGCCCCGAAACCAGTGTTGGCGCAGAATCCCGGCCTCCCATATTTCTGGCAGTGAAAAAGGTGTTAATTCATGGTATGAAATGCGTCCGGCCAAAGATTCTGCCGAATTGCGAAGCAGTTCAGGCGAAGCGGAACCCAATAATATGAACCGGGCCGGCTCCCGTTTTTTATCCACTAAGGAGCGCAATATACCAAAGAGTTGCGGCATGATCTGTACTTCATCAATAATAACGCATTTGTCTTCGTGCTGAAGCAGGTAAGTCCCCGCATCGGCCAGTTTGGCCCGGTCTTCTTCCCATTCCAGGTCAAGGTATAATACCGGTTTACTTCCTGGAATCTGGAGTTGTCTGGCTAAAGTGGTTTTTCCGGCCTGCCGGGGGCCAACGATGGCCACCACGGGGAAAAACGCCAGGTCGTCGAGAATTTGTTTGGTCGCGGCACGATAAATCATGGCACAAATATAACTTAACCTTGTAAATTATAAAATCAACTTGTTAATTTACAAGGTTGCTCCCTGCCTGGTGTTGTCATCAAATGGTGCGGAAAGTTGGCCTTCCCTGACGTATTTCTGGTGCGGCGCGGATTGGCCACCGCCCATGTTAGCCGGTCGCGGCGGGTAGGCCTGTTTGGTGACAACAGCAGGCAGGGCGGAATAAATGCAAATAAAAAACGACCTGCAAAGGGAATCCCTTGCAAGTCGTTGATAATCAGTGTGATCTCGATGGGACTCGAACCCATGACTCTCCCGATGAAAAATCGGGATGCTCTACCGACTGAGCTACGAGTCAAATAAAAAAGCCCAAGCGTCGCTGCCCGGGCATTTTTGTGATCTCGATGGGACTCGAACCCATGACTCTCCCGATGAAAAATCGGGATGCTCTACCGACTGAGCTACGAGTCAAATAAAAAAGCCCAAGCGTCGCTGCCCGGGCATTTTTGTGATCTCGATGG
>JABAQQ010000033.1:0-1864 GCA_019187225.1 Saprospiraceae bacterium | reverse complement strand
TGTGATCTCGATGGGACTCGAACCCATGACTCTCCCGATGAAAAATCGGGATGCTCTACCGACTGAGCTACGAGTCAAATAAAAAAGCCCAAGCGTCGCTGCCCGGGCATTTTTGTGATCTCGATGGGACTCGAACCCATGACTCCTTGATTAAAAGTCAAGTGCTCTACCGACTGAGCTACGAGATCAAACGTGCTTTCTCAAAAAGCGGGTGCAAAGATAAGCGCACTTCCCGCGAAAATCCAACCCATGCCGAAAATTTTTCCAACGAAAATTTGGAATTGGCTTCCATAAACCGCTTTTCAAAAAATTAGTTTCGGAACGCCGTACTTTTGGGGCACCTTTTGCGTACAAATTTCGTTGATGACCCACCTTTTGAACGCACAATTATAAGACATGGAATCCATTCGACAAAAACAAATAGGAGAATTACTCCGGCGCTACTTCGGAATGCTGCTTACCGAAGAAGGCAGCAACATCTATGGCCGCGACAAACTTGTGACCGTCACGGGCGTAAAAATGACCCCCGACCTGCTCGTCGCCAAGGTCTATATCAGCGTGTACGGCACCGAGAACAAACAGGAAGTGATCCTCGAACTCGAAGACAACTACCCCCACCTGCGCCAGGCGCTCGCCTCCAAAGTGGGCAAACAAATGCGCCGCGTCCCGGAACTCGAGTTCTTCCTCGACGACACCGTGGACGAAATGTACCGCGTGGATGCTTTGCTCAACCGGGTACACGACGAAGACAAGAATCTTGGTAAATGAAACTAACGTTGGACGTTGGACGGATCAAGCATCCAATGTCCATTAGTCTAACGTCCAACGTCCCCCTTCCATGAAAATCGGCTTGTTCTTCGGCTCGTTCAATCCTATCCACGTCGGCCATCTCATCATCGCCAACTACATGGCGACGCAGACCGATCTGGACAAGGTGTGGCTCGTCGTCAGCCCGCAGAACCCGCTGAAACCCAAAAAGACGCTCGCCCGCGACTACGACCGGCTGCACCTCACCCGCCTCGGCATCGGCGACAACCCGAAAATACAGGCTTCCAACGTGGAATTTGACCTGCCCAAACCTTCCTACACCGTGGATACCCTGGCTTTTTTGAAAGAAAAATACCCGGACCGGGAATTCGCCCTTATCATGGGCGGCGACAACCTGGCGACGCTGCACCTCTGGAAAAATTACGAACACCTGCTCACCCACTACGACATCTACGTCTACCGGCGCCCGGCTTTCGACCTGGGCGAATGGGCAACTCATCCGCGTGTGCGCATCTGCGAAGCGCCGTTGCTCGACATTTCGGCGACCTATATCCGCGATTGCATCCGTAAAGGGAAATCGGTGCGCTACTTAGTGCCGGATGCGGTGTGGGAGTATCTGGAGTCGAGCAATTTGTATAAGAAATCTTGACTGTTGGACGTTGGGCTGTTGGACGTTGGACTGTTGGACGTTGGACTGTTGGACTGTTGGACAAACTATATGAGATCATATCATTGTCAAAGTTGGCCGGATTCAATTTTATCGCGAAAAGATCGTATGCATTTTTGTTCAACATGAAGCGAATTTATCCACTCCCCGGCTTGTTGTTTTTCTAAAAATGTAAAAACTTAGGCAGGGGCAGCGCCCCGAAAAATTTGTAGCAGAAAGACCGATATTATTTCGTGGAGGGGCAGCGCCCCGGAATATGTTTCGGGGCGCTGCCCCTCCACAGTGGATTTTGTTTATAAATCACTTAGAAAGGGTACACATTTTTCCGGGAAAAAACCGGTCTTAGTTCTTTGAAATGTCGGAAAAGAAAAATGGAGGGGAAATTTGTGTTTCTCACGCATAAATCCCCCCTTCCATGCGCCGAAGCGC
>JABAQQ010000026.1 GCA_019187225.1 Saprospiraceae bacterium | reverse complement strand
TTCCGAATCCAGGAACACCCCGTAAACCGTATCAGCGAACTGCTGCCCCACCGCTGGAAACCATTGGTGCAATACCCTCACTGGTACAAACCCTAAGCGTGAAAGGTGTAGTTGGCCGGACGCTTACTTACTTGGCGCTCTCATTCCTTCGCCCGTTGATGTTTTCGCCGCATTGACGCGGCAACCGAAAGCCTGATTCCCCACTCGTAAATTTCTCTTTGGGTTTTCCGTAAAACCCTACATTGTCAAAAAGCAAACGGCTTTTGACCGCACTAAGGTCAAAAGCCGTTTCTGTTCCGTCCCCTCTTTACTTTAAAACGCCGGTTGCAACTCAAACGGGTTGGTAATGGTGTGCCGACCAAATTTCTTCAAAAGCGCAACCTTCTTTTGGCCTTCGTTGATGGTTTTTTCACGCTCTTTCAGCAACGCCAAATATGCCTCAACCTGTGGTTGTGAAATACCCGGCAAGCGGCTTTCAAAAAACGGCGGCAAATCATTGGAAACGTATTCGTGATTTACGTCCGGGAAATTGGCAAATGGCTCAATGTCCGATTGGTTTTTGAACCAATCCGAATAAGCAAAAACCCATTTGTCGCCGCTAAATTCCAGCGTCCCAATTTCGTCATTTTTGTAAATGAGACGAAAAACGATTCGGGGGGCGGATTGCATTTGTTTTTCCGCGTCTTGCGTACTGGCTTCGTCAGAACGCTTCCAGCGGTTTTTTAGCCATGCTTTCATGTGCGTTCCTCCTTTTTAATTTGGTTAATGATGTCGGTTAACTTTTGGATGCGCAAATTAAGACATTCTTTTATCAATTCGTAACGAGTTACGGAAAACAATTTTCCAAACTCACTTTTTAGCAATTCATTCGCGGCTTCCCTGTGTTCGGGGGTAAGCATTTCATCGAAAATGAAACGAAAGTCGGGGCGTGTTTGATATAAAAGAAGTGCCAACTCAAAATGGTTCGGGTCTTTTTCACCTTCCCAACCAATGCGGGGTTTGGATTCCCGAAGGTATTTTTCAAGTTTGGCCGCACCTTCTTTCCCCTGAAAACGTGCCAAATTTTCTTCGTGTTCGTTCCAAAGAAGTCCCCTTGCAGTATCGTAAATCGGAGCAAAACACGGCGCTCGCTTGCCGCTCAAATCGCGGATGATGCCCCAATTGTAAGTGTGCCGGTCATTGTTGCCGGTAATGGCATCAAAGCAAAGCATCCGCACCAAATCGAAGGTTAACTTCGTACATTCGTCGCCATGCCCGAAGCGGTGTTGCATGGCTTTTTCCGCAAACTGAAACGTAAAAAGGTCTCGAACTGTTTTCCGGTCTTTTTCGATTTCGTCAACCAACCCGGTATCGGCGGAAAGATAACCGGCGAAAATTTCCGCCCCGTGTTCAAGTTTTTCCCCCGAACGCAAAAAATACTCGCTCAAAAATCGAAGCCGCCCAAATTGTTCGTCCACAACCAAGCGGGAGGCGGCGACCTTCACACCTAAAGCAAAACCCAAACGATTGAGCAAATGTTCCGTAATGCTTTCATTGGGATACCATTTTTCGGCACATTTGGCAATGTACGGTGTCCATGTTTTAGGCTTGCTTTTGCGGGAGGTGCGCCCGTATTCGTACACCCGGATAAAATCTTTTGGCGCTTCGCCCGAAATGGACACGTCCAAAATTTCCATGTGCCGTTTGGGAAGGGTCGGTATGTGCGCCCGCAAATCGGGGTCAAACCCGGAGTGTTTTTCGTAGGCTATATTTTTCAGCGCGTTTGACATGATTAGGCTTCAATAGGTAGGTGTTTTAAAGCAGTATTCAGGCAGTCTTTTGGCAGTAAAAGAGCAGTTTTCAGGCAGTTCCCCAAAGTAGAACCCTCACCACTCCCCCCGAAACGCCCGCTCCAACACCGCCGGAAACAAACCCTCCAACCCGATCAACTGCAATGCTATCGGTATATTTTGAGCAATGCTTTCCGACATTCCGGCACAGGTCTATTATCAAATTCCGCGCAGGGGTAATTTTCTGTATATCTCGGATGAAAACTGAATATGTTTTTTATTAGATTATACTTTGTAATTAGTCCCTTATTAGGATTATCGGTGTGCATCTTTTCCCATTCCTTACCCAATTCGGACATCGAGTTGTGAAAAAGTAATACCTGCTCATGCGGTGAAAGTTGCGCTCTTAATGTCTCAATATATTCGCACTTTTCCGCATAAGAAAGAACAATTGAAGGTTGATTATCAATGTAGGTAACTGTATGAAATAAATGCCTGAAATATTGGTTGAGTCTGATTTGATGTCCCCCAAATACATTGTAATTAAATTTATGCTGCTCTTTGTATTGCTCCCTATTCTCAGTGGAAAATTTAATGATTTCCTCGACAAAATTTTGGTCGTAATCTTCAACACTTAGCCTAAACGTTTCCAATTTTTTTGACCTTTCGTAGGTAACAGTTCCGTAATAAAATGCCAGATATGTAAAATTTAACATTCGTTCTTCGGAATATGGGTTTTCAAGTTTTTCACTTTGTTCTGAGACCATATCTTGGCATATTCTGATTTCACGAAGCATCTCCTGAATAGCATACTTTCCAATTTTTTCCCCTAATCGTATTTCATTGCATATCTCCCGTTGGATTTTTAAAAGTTCAAAAAATCTACTTTCTATTTTTTGACGTTGCTCGTTCAATGCTCGGTCACTAATTTCTTTTTTCTGCTCATTGATGGTATGGAGAATTAGAAAAATACCTGCCAACGAAAAAAACGCTCCAACCAAGCCTCCAACGAATGAACCATAATCGTCAAATATATCCGTGTTGATTGCATCGTGAAAATGTATCGGAGTTGTTTTCAGGCCAAAAAGCAAAGTAATGGCTGCAAGCAAGATTAAACCTGCCTTCCAAAAAAAATTTGACAGCCGATAATGATTGGTTCCCATATCTAAGTCAATTTTTTTGCTCACCACTCCCCCCGAAACGCCTTCTCCAACACCGCCGGAAACAATCCCTCCAACCCGGCCAACTGCCCCGCTTGCGCCGCTTTCAGTTGCTCCATTTTGGTTTGAAAGGCTTGAATTTCGGCAACGATGCGGCGTTGCTCGGTGAGGGGTAAAAGTGGGATTTGAAAGGTTTTCAATTTTTCTCCCGGCAAGTTTGGGAAGGTGCTTCCGGCAGTCAAAGCTAAAAGTTGGTTTATTCTGGCTGCCAAAAATTGCTGTACGAAATCGTTGTCAAAGACGTCCGCTTTCGCTCGAATTGCAGCCAATCCGCGACCGATGCAATAAGATTTGTCCGCCCAATTCATTTTCCCTGTCGTTGCACCCCTAACACAAATCAACAAATCGCCCTTTTGACAAAATTTAGTTGGTGAGGTTGTCCATTGAATCTCTTTTGGGTGAATCGCGCCAAATTCGGTGGGGCCATTAAGTAACGGTACTCCCTCGCCGTTTTGATTGTAGGAACTTCCATCGGGGCTTTGCCCCATGTTCACTGATGCAATATCAGACAACTTTACAGATTTATATTGGCTCTCCAAATCATCAAAAACCTGCCCTAAATAGGTGTTTTTCACCCTTTCCACCTCCCGCACCTGCTCCCCCCTCAATGCCCGCACCGCATCTATTTTCCCCTTCAACGCCGCCAACCGCCCGGCGATGCGCTGTTGCTCGGTGAGAGGCGGGAGGGGGAAATCGAGGTTGTTGAATTTATCTTCTCTCAAATATTTTCGGTTGGTCGTTCCTTCGCTTGCTTTCAAACTGAAATCTGTAAATACTCCCCCGATACACAAAAAATCCAAATATTCCCTGTTCAAAACATCTTCATCAAAATCAAAAGTCCAAAAATTTCCTGTGATAATTCCGCCGTCGCACTCTTTTGGGATAATACCGAACGCTCCATTCATTGCATCAATTTTTGAAAGAAGAAACTGATTAGCCCGTACTTTAAATTGATTTTTTGTGCCGATTTCCGCGCCCAAAACTTCATCTCGCAAAGAAATCCCCTGCCCTTTTGTTTTGATAGTTAGCCGCTTATAGGCTTCAAAGTCATCAATTTGAACGCTATCAAATTGCCGTTGAAGCACCTTGCCCAATTTTACCATTTTCCAACCCTCTTTCATGCCGTCACCTCCTTTTCCGCTCCAATCAGGTGTTGGATTTCGGTCATCAGTTCCATGATTTGCCGCTCCTTTTCGAGTATGGCGGCAATGGCTTCGGCGGGGTCGGTGTGTTCGGCTTCGTTGCGGCGGTTGGGGTTTTTGCGGTCGAGGTTGGCCGAAAGCAGTCTGCCGCCCGCGTCGTATTGCAGGATTTCGGCGGCGGGTATGCGCCAAGCGTTTTCATTTTCATGCCGGTCGTTCCACCATGCCATGCACCCGGCGAATTCATCGAACTGCATGGGCTTGGTTTTCGAGTATTTTTTGCGTTCGGCGGGCGGCTGTATTTCGTAAAACCACACGTCGCGGGTTGGCTGTCCTTGCTCAAAAAACAGCAGGTTGGCCGGGATGGAGGTGTAAGGTTCAAACACGCCGTCGGGCAGCCGCACGACGGTATGCAGGTTGTATTCTTTCAACATCTGCTCTTTGATGCGGGCGGCGATGCCGTCGGCAAACAGCGTTCCGTTCGGCACGACAACGGCGGCTCTGCCTCCCCGTATGCCGGGTTTGGCACGTTTCAGCCGTCGCATAATCAGTTGCAGGAACAGCAGGGCGGTTTCCGCCGTGCGCATATCGTCCGGGAAGTTGTTGAGGATGCCGCGTTCTTCTTCGCCGCCGAAAGGCGGGTTGGTCAAAATGATGTCCACGCGGTCGCGGTCGCCGATGTCGCGTAGCGGGGTGCGAAGGGAGTTGCCGCTATCAATGTTCGGATATTCGAGGCCGTGCAACAGCAAATTCATTTGACAAAGCAGGTAAGGCAGGGGTTTCGCTTCGCCGCCGTAGATGCTGCTTTGTTGCAGCGTGTCGCGCTGCTCTACGGTTTGGGCTTGTCGGCGCAAATGCTCGAAGGCTTCCACCAAAAAACCGCCCGTCCCGGCGGCGGGGTCGAGTATGCTTTCGCCCAATCGCGGGTCGAGCATTTGCACCATGAATTTCACGACGGGGCGAGGTGTGTAAAATTCGCCCGCGTCGCCCGATGCGTCGCGCATTTCTTTCAGGATGCTTTCGTACAGGTGCGAAAGCGTGTAAATTTCTTCGGTGCTGGTGAAGTGGATGCTGTCTATTTTGTTCACCACGTCGCGCAACAGGTAGCCGTTAATCATTCGGTTGGTCACGCCCCGAAACACGGTTGCCACTACGTCTTTGCGCTCCCGGCCTGATTCGCTTTGCAGGCTGCGCAGGTGGTAAAACAAACCCGCGCCTTCCGTACCGTCGGGCAGGGTACATTTTTCGTTGTTGATAAATGCCAAGAGGTCGTCGCCGGTGAGGTTCTGGTTTTTCGCCCAATCGCGCCAACGGTAGGGCGCACCAATGGCGGGTCGGTAGATTTGGCGGCTCAACAAGGCTTTGGTTTCCTGTGCCTGTTCCACGTCGTCCAGAAATTTCAGGAACATTATCCAAGTCAGCATCGGCAGGCGGTCGGCATCGCCATTCATGCCCTTGTCCTTGCGCATGATGTCGCGGCACGACTTTATCAGGCCGGACAAGCGTTGAGCGGTGGTTTCGGTTTTGACGGTCTTTTCTTGCTTTTCTCGTTTTGCCATAGGGAGGGTTACGCGGCTTCGGCGTAGAGTAATTTTTGAAGTTCGTCCAATGCGTTCAGCAGGTTCGGTGCGCCGCCGAACATGGCGGCAATTTCCATGACGTTGCCTTTGTCGGAAATAGGTTTCACTTCCAAAATGCCCGCGTTCAATTCGTTCGCTCCAAACTGAATGTATTTGTCCAAAATCAAATCAATGACTTCCCGCGCCCCGTTGGAGTAGGCGGCGAAAGCGGCGGCTTTGCGCACCCGTTCGGCGCGTTCGCGGCGGGTCATGGGTTTGAGGTCAAACGCGACGTGGCAAAGCATATCGAAGGGGTCGGCATCGGTCAACTTAGTTATGTCTGAAAGTTGTTCCAATGATATGCCCCTGCCTTCCAATTCAGCCACGATTTCTTGCCGCCGTTCGGGGTCAGCCCAAGCCGCCCGGAAACTTCCGGCATCGGTGTAAAGCGTTGTTATTTGCTCTTTGGCGTATTGGGTGAATTGCACGGTGCGCAACTTGCCGCCCGCGTCCAACACTTGCACCGATTCGGCCACAATGGTAACTTCACCCTCTTTCACATAGTATTTGCGGGGCTGCTGGTTTTGGTTGGTCATCGCCGCGATTTCTTCGTCTGTCCAATCGGCGGTCGGTTGCTCGGTGCGTTCCTCAACAAAAGTGCCCTCTACGACTTCGCCGTTTTCGTCCATTTCTTCCGAAGTGATTAACGGCGGTTCTCCGTCAAATTCGGGGTCGGCAAAGTTGCGCGTTGCGCTGCCGGTGTAGTCTAAAATGGTGAAGAACAATTTGCCCTTATCTTCCCTTACCCGCGTTCCGCGCCCAACGATTTGCTTAAATTCGGTCATCGAATTGACCATGCGGAAAATGACAATGTTTTTGCAGGTCGGGATGTCAACGCCGGTGCTCAACAGTTTGGAGGTGGTGACAATGACGGGGAAATCCTGCTCGATGTCCATGAAATTGCCCAACAATTTTTTCCCTTCATCGCCTTCATCCGAAACGATACGGGCAACGTAGTTCGGGTTTTGCTTCACCAAATCGGCGTTGAGATTTCCCAACTCCCGGCGCATTTGGTCGGCGTGTTCTTGGTCAACACAAAAAACGATGGTCTTGTCCAACCTGCCGTATTTTTTCAAATGCTCGGTGAGATGCCGGGCAACTGCTTTCGTGCGCGGCAACAGCGAGAGGGTGTTTTCAAAATCTGCGGTTGAATAAACACCGTCTGGAATTTCACGACCAAAAGCATCTAATTGTCCTGCTTCTGGTCGCCAACCGTGTTGTGTGTCCACTTCGGTCGTAATACGATGCACCATATAAGGGGCTAAAAATCCATCTTCGATGCCTTGCCGCAAACTGTAAGTGTAAAGCGGGTTTCCAAAATAGGCGTAGGTGTCCACGTTGTCTTGCCGCAAGGGTGTAGCCGTCAAACCCAATTTCACGGCATCCGCGAAGTAGTCCAAAATGGCACGCCAATTACTGTCATCCGATGCGCTGCCCCGATGACATTCATCCACCACTATCAGGTTAAAGAAATTTTTGGGAAATCGCCGGAACAGCCCTTCCCGGCTCTCGCTTTCGGCCAATGACTGATAAGTTGAAAAGTAGATTTCGCGGCTTGTGGTCGCGCCGCTATCGAAAACCGATGCCCTTGCATCGCCGAACACGGCAAAGTCTTTCACATAGGGGTCATCCACCAAAACTTTGCGGTCGGCCAAAAACAACACTTTCGGGCGGCGGTGTTCGCCGGTGTTGTTCCAACGGTTGTTCCAAAGTTTGTAGATGATTTGAAAGGCAACCGAAGTTTTGCCTGTACCCGTCGCCAATGTCAGCAACACCCGTTTTTTGCCTTCCAAAATGGCTTGCACCGCCCGGTTGACAGCGATTTCCTGATAATAGCGGGGCGGCTTGCTGGGCGTTGGGAAAAGAGGTTTGAGCAGGATTTCTTTCGTGCGTTCGCTAATAGGTTCGGCGGCTTGTAGTCGGTTCCAAAGTTCTTGCGGGGTCGGGTATCTATCAATAATCGTTTCAAACCCCGTGACATAATCAAACTCCACGATTTCCGCGCCGTTGGTCGCGTATGCGAATTTCAGCCCCAACGTTTCGGCGTAGTCTTTCGCCTGTTGCAGCCCGGCGGCGGCGGTTTTGTATTTCTTCTTTGCCTCGATCACGGCAACCGGGAAGTTTTGGCCGATGCGCAAAATGTAGTCGGCCTTTTTCGGTTTTTGCCGCTTCGCCACTTTTCCCAGCACAATGATTTTGCCGTCGGTGAACACGCGCTGCTCCAATATCTGTTCATCCGTCCACTCGCTCGCATAGAGTTTCGGCGTTACCTCCTTTCGGCAGGTATCGGCTTCGCTGTCACTGTCTGGCAGGATAATGATTTTCTTTTCGTCCATTGGCGTAGGGTATCGCGCAAACTTCGCGCCATTGGGGGGCAAAGAAAAGTGTTTTGTTGGATTTTCGGGGTTTGCCCGCTTATACATTGAGAGGATGTTCATCCCGTGCAATCTGTGAGCGAGTGGTTGTCGTAGTTCCAATAACCTTTAAAGTACTGAATAGCGCGCTCTATTTGAGGAGAAGTGAGCAAATCTATTTGGTTTTCAGGATGTTGCTTATTGAAAAGAATGCGATACTGCAGGTAATGTCGATAAGCTGTTGCACACTTCCCGGCCCATTTCAGCAGCGCCGCTGAGTTGTCGAGGAGTCCCTTGATGTGGTTTCTTTTGTTCCAAAAAAGCGCTAAGGCATTAAGGCCTTCCACAGCTGGAACACCGAGGATGAGTTCAACCACTGCCAGAACTGGCACAATGATCAAGTCGTATTCGCCTGGGTTACTGTTGAATTTGGTGAGTAATACCACAAATCCAAGATAGACGAAGCTGATAATTAGAAAACTTGCTAACCAGCCTCGGTGATAATGGAGTCGGCCCGGCACCACCGGGTCTGCTTTCGGCTGAATTTGAAGAAAGCAATTTCCCGCCCACAGGCTGCATCCAATGGGCGCAATTCCGGCCAATACACAAAGCAGATTGTACCAGAATTTTCCGTTTTCCATATCTGCAAAAAATGCGGCATCCAACATGTTATACAGGAAAATGGACTGCACCAGACCCGCCGAGACATAGAATGGAATAGCCATTTTTTGCGTAAACCGCTTGGCATCGTCTATAATAAGGAAGTGGTGATTCCTGTTAACAAAATCGTTTTTTTCACGCATTAGTAAGGTGCGTTTTACCAGCGTTTGAAAGAATTGGGCTGCGGCAAATTCTGCCTTCCGGAATGAATCCTCCACCATTTGGAGGTTTGTTAGAATAGTTGTCATGGCCTGGCAAGAAAGTTTTGATCTCCCCGCCATTTCCAACCTCATATTATTTGGCATTTCTGCTTGAGTTAGAAACAGCCAGAGAGCTAATAAGTGAAATATTTATTTGAACCGGATCAATACTCCTTGCAAACCAACCTTAAAGTTGTTGCAAGTGCTGGAAGGATGGGAGCACCAAGGGCTTTTGCCCGGGAAACAACTGTTTCAAATCTACGGAAGGATGATGCCCGATTACGACCAACTGTATTCCCGGAGGCAGTTGTATGGTATGAGTAGATTCCTGGACGTAATGGATCATATCCTGTACCAGATCGCTGGCGAGGATTACGATAACCTTATGTGATTTTTTTACCGCATTGCTTGCCGCAATGTTGACCCAAAACAACGCATTGTCAACGTCAGAGCTATCGCATTTGCGTGTATGGTCGAAGCGCTGTTGCAAAGAATCCAGCACCGGTTTTAGCAAGGCTGCTGCCTGAGTCATGCGTTTTTTATTCTCCGCACGGTTGTTGCGGCTTTTAATAAAATTGGAAGACTTTGGCAGGGTATCCACTTGTAGCAATCCTGAGTAATAAACGGTTTGTTTGTAGCTGTCGGCCTTTACCGAAACAACACTCAATTCAAGTCCACCTACCAGGTAGGGCGACAATAATACCCGCAAAGTGGCTGTATCGGGCCGGATGAACAAATCGGAAAGAGAGTCGTCGGTCAACAGGACTACCGACACTACTGGTTCGACGGCCAGAGCAAATTCTTCGCGGTCGTTTTGACAGGTTGGCAGTGCAAAAGCGAGCAGAGGGAAAATCAATAATAGACGCATATGGAACAGGTTTATGAGTCTACCTTTACGGGACATTGAAATGGCAGCCTCTGATGAAAGGTTAACTTGGAAACTTTACCTCACGGAGTAACAACAACCGATTTTTAGGGTCGGAATAGGCCACCTCAAACAGAAACACGCCGCTTGAAGTAGGCGTTTGAGTCTCCCATAAGCGATACGATACCGCTTTAATGGTCTCCACTGATTCTCGACCCTGAATTTGGAAGAAACATCTGCCTCCAATAAAAATCGGATCAACGGCCGAGCCATCAGAAAGCATGACGTATTTTCCCTGAAAGTCTCCGGGATGCGTCAACAGATCATTTACCTTCACCAGGGAAGGAACTTGCTTGGGCGCAGTGGGCATAGAATAGAAGTAGGAGTACCCGACTCTGAATGTCAACCCCACCAGCACCAGTTGAATCAAAAATTTCATGGCGAAAACATATTTTGGTTAACATTTGAATGAGTCAAAAGTCCGATATTCTTCACAGGCGCGATCGAATACTGTTTTGCATTTGGAATGCAATTACTTTCAAAGAAAAAAGGACTTTCAGTTATCCTGAAAGTCCCTTGCATTGCATGAAAGTTTTAAATTTTTATTTTAAAAATAAAATCAAAATCAATATTTTAGATCATTTTTTTGACGGGTTTTCAATTTTTATTCTTGCGAAAATTTCGGCCAGTCCTTCATGCTGGGTAACCGTATCCCCGAATTCTTTTTGAATTCGTTCCCAGTTTCGGTAACCATGAGTAAGTGCCCAGCGCAGAGCGCTTACGATGTCTTCCATTTCTGCATTTTCCAACTGAAGCACCTTAGCATAAGCGGCCATCACTCTGCCAAGTTTGACTTTAGTATGGTTCATTTCCTCCTCCAGCGAGGCATCGTTCAGGATAGCATTCTCCCGGAATCGAAGCATATTTCTGAACACACCAGAAAGAAAACGGCGCACGGTGGGCGGAATTTTTTCCGCTGGTGCGAGGTCTTTAATAGCAATTTTAGTGCACTCTATGTCATCAAGTTTTGTGGATTCAGTTTGGCGTTGCAAGATAACCCGTAATGCGGTGGGATTTGAATCTCGTTTTTTGGGTACAATCAAAGTACCAAAAAGATATTGGCCGGGTAGCCCCTCAAACCCTCTGGCGCGGCGAATGATGGAAAAAGCTGTGAATTTGGGCGAACGCACATTGCGCACTTCCATCAACAGGTTACTACCCACCAAGAGCGCCCAGCCTTCATTGCGGTCTGTATCTTCGGTGTCGCCACGATAAGTTCGCTGTTCAATAAATCCATTTGGATGAATTTTCAGTGCGCCAATCTGGGTGGCGGGAATTTCCCGGTTAAGCACCTGATCAAGCTTGTGGCAGTAATTGAACACCTTATATATGCCGGCAAGTTTTCCAATCATTTGAAGATTGAACCTTTCACGGTTGGATATGCCCTGGTATTCTGCAGCGGATTTCCAAATATGGTCGAAATGATCGAGCAATTGCCGGGCTGAATCAGAACCATCGTTGGCATAAACGGTAGAAAAAGTTTCGTTAGAGCCCAAATGATCCAAAAGATGGCTGACATAGATATATTCCCCGTGAGCAAACATACGCATTCCGGGCGAGTCGTCGTACAAGCGGAAATCAAATTTTTCAGGATTCTTGAGGTCTCTTTTCAGGCGGTGCAATTTTTCCAGATGGGTAAACAGGTCTTCTTTGCTGGCATTAAAATTGCGTTCTCTTTCATCCTCATCGTCTTCCAAATGCTGGGTATAAAGCCGTTTGGCGTAAAAGCGGCTGTCAGGTCGAGGCTGGAGCATACGCACGCTGTTGGAACGCTCCACCAAGTTATTCAGCAAATCCCTGGCAGCTTGGTTTTCCTTCCCGACGATGGATGGAGGCCAGGTACCGATGATGCGTATATCCATGCCTGGCGGCAAGCTAAGAGCTTCCCGTAAAAAGACAATAAAGTTCATTGGTTTGGAAACCGTTGCATAGGTGGTTTGGTCGGTAAGCCACCATTCCCGGATTTCTTTATTCCAGTCAGGTGTTATTTTTTTTGCCTCCCTAAGCCACTTACACAAGGTATTGGTATATCTCTCAGCTGTATCGCCCCAAGCATTTTTCATGGCGTTTTCAAGTGCTGCTCTTGTAATACCCATGTTAGCAGCCTTGACCAAGGCATCGTTACTTGGAATCTCCTGCAGGAATCGTCGCTTGATTTTTTCTACTAATTTTTCTAATTTAACCCTACAATATTCGTCTTCTTCGTTTGGATTCTCAGGGTTATGAAAGGCTGAGTTTGGAATGGGCATAATGCTTTAACAGTTAAATAATTCAGGATTGACCTAATACCTACCGGATTATTGTGCAAATGTAGCAATATTTGAAAATATAGTTTGCATCCTCCCCCTCCATACCCAATTTCCTCACCTATTGCCTATTCCTTCCTCCCCATGCCTTTGCCGACACTCCAGATTGGTACGGGTTGAATGTCAATCAACACTTCATATTCATCGTAAAAAGTGTAAAAGTAGAGCAGCAGTTGGTCACAGATAAATACACAAATACAGATTCCCAAAATTCGGTCTATTTCCGGTATATGCTAATTTTGAAGCCAAGGTGCCTAATTAGGTAACATCAGACAAGTTTTTTGGGTGAAGCACAAGGGCCAATAAATAAAAAAAGCCAACCACCTGAAAATCAGATGATTGGCTTAAAATTTTGTGGAGCTGGCGGGATTCGAACCCGCGTCCGGACAAAGCGCCGCAACGCTTTCTACATGCTTAGTTTTTGATTGGGTTTTCGAGTGCGGGTTGGTTCAAAAACGGACACATCCGCACCTTATCCTCTGTGTTTCACCCTTCGGTCGAGACATCCCGTCGGGCAATCCTGCTTTTTTTTTGATGCGCGGCGGCCTGTGTAGCAGGCATCAAGGCAAAAAGAGCGGACTTAGTCGGCTCTTACGCGGCGCAAAGGCTTTCTAATTCGCTTGAATTAGGCAGCCATGGCATACTGATAGTTGCCAGTTGTTGTTCGGTCGTTATTTTTTACGGGGTAACCAACCATGCCCCGGCATGCTTACGAAGCGACTACACTTTCCCGTCAATACCAGGCAGCCCCTTTACCCGCCGTAGCCTCAGCGAAGGCGGGTCATTTTTATTCGTGGGCAGTCATTTCTGAAAAACGACTCCTCAAAGAACTTGCGCAAAGGTAAACCAAAATCCGGCATTATAAGTTCGGCGCGGCTTTTGAATGTTTTGCACACGTTCAGACGCGACTTCCGCGCGGGGTCACAGGTGTTTTTCAAGTGGAGAAAGCGCCTTCGAAAAACCTACCTTTGGGCCCGCGTCTGAATAAAACGATATCTGAATATTTCCCTAACACAAGGATAAACTGAATTAAAAGTGCCAAATTCAACCAACACCGACTCGCCCTCCACCGTCCACCGTCAACCGTCTACCGTCCACCGTCCATCGTCCACCGTAAAGATCGGTATCATCCGCGAAGGCAAGACCCCGCCCGACGCCCGCGCCCCGCTCACGCCCGAACAATGCGCCGAAGCCATGGTGGAATTGCCCGTCCGCATTGCGGTGCAACCTTCTCCGGTGCGTTGTTTTAAAAACGAGGAGTATTCCGCGTACAACATCCCATTGCAGGAGGATTTGAGCGATTGCGACATTTTGCTGGGCATTAAAGAGGTGCCGGTCGAACAACTGATACCCGGCAAAACGTACCTGTTTTTTTCCCATACCATGAAAAAACAGCCGCACAACCGACGTCTGCTGCAAGCTGTCCTGGAAAAAAATATCCGCTTGATTGACTACGAAGCCCTCACAGACGAACGCGGCGAACGCCTCATCGCCTTCGGTTTTTACGCAGGTATCGTAGGCGCTCACAACGCCCTGTGGACTTGGGGCCGACGCAGTGGACAGTTCTCCCTGCCGCGCCTGTGCGATTGCCACGACTACGCCACCGTGTTGGAAGTATACGAACAACTCCAACTGCCACCACTGCGCATTGTGCTCACCGGCTCGGGGCGCGTTTCCACCGGCGCCGCCAAAAATCTGCTGGACATGGGCATCCGGCAGGTGACGCCGCAGGAATTTCTGGAGCATACTTTTTCGGAAGCTGTATTCACCCAGATCACCGCGCAGGACTATGTGGTACACCGCGAGGGGAAACCCTTTGATAAACAACATTTTTACGCGGACGGTGAAGCGTATGTCAGCGCGTTCGCTCCCTTTTACCGGAAGGCCGATATTTTTATCAACGGCATTTTTTACGACAAAAAAGCGCCTGCATTTTTTACGGCAGAAGAAATGCGGAGGCCCGATTTTTACATTCGGGTCATTGCCGATATTACCTGCGACATCATGCCCGACTCGTCGGTGCCCAGTACCGTACGTGCCAGTACCATCGCCGACCCGGTTTATGGTTTCAATCCCCAAAGCGGTCTCGAATGCCCACCCTACCGGAAGGATTCGGTTGACGTCATGGCGATTGACAACCTGCCCTCCGAATTGCCACGCGATGCTTCGGCTTTTTTCGGAAGACAATTATTAGAAAAAATCCTTCCCGAATTGCTGAAAGGCCGTGCCAGTGGCGCTATTCTCAGGGGTATGATCGCCGAAAACGGCAGCCTGACCGCCGGATTTAATTATCTGGCTGATTATGTGGCAGTTCATGTATGAAGTTTTTGCAAAAAAGTTCAAATTTTGATTTTTCGTTTCAGACATTTGCCAAAACAATGCATCGGAAAAACGTTAAATCAAATTGCACATGAAAATTCCACTTTGGCTCATCGCCCTGCTTTTTGTGGGGTACACGATCTGGGCCGCCAACTACTGGCACAACTACCAATTGCGGCATTGTTGTGCCGAAACGGCGGCCGTTGCGGAGACCACCGGCGTTCCGCTCTTCCGCTGGAACACCGACAAACCTGAACCCGACGCCAAATTCCCCGACTGGAAAAAAGCCCTGCTGGCCAAAGGCGGTCAGGGCGACACACTGGTCATCACCGGCTTTTATCGCTCCGGCGAAGCCAACGGCGAACAACTCGCACTCGCCCGCGCCGCTGCTATCCGCGACATGCTGGCACCCGAATTTCCCGCCAGCCGCGTGCGCCTCGCCGCCAGAATGGTGGACGACGGCCTCGCCGAAGGCGGCAATGCCATGGAATCGGCCTCCTTTTCCTGGTCGAAAATGGTGCTGAAAAAAGAAGAAAGCGCCGTCATAGAAGCGGACAAAGACGTGATTCTGCTGTTCCCCTTCAATTCCACGGAACGCGACCGCGACTCGAAAGTGGACGCCTACCTGAAACAATTGTGCGACAAACACAAGGGCACTGCAGCCACCTTCAACGTCGTCGGTCACACGGACAACGTGGGCACGGATGAGGAAAACATGAAACTGGGGCTTGCCCGCGCCAGGACCGTTGTCAGAACGCTGACAGAATACGGCATTGCCGCCAACCGCATCCAAACGTCGTCCAAAGGAGAATCGGAACCCGTTGCCGACAACGCCACCGACGAAGGCCGCCAGAAAAACCGCCGTGTCGTTATCACCGTCAACCAATAAATTTTCAAAACAAACTAAGCCATGCTTTTTTCATACATCATTCTCCAGTGCACTTTTGCCGAAAACCTGCCGACTGCTCTGCTGCTGTGTCTGCTGCCATTCCTTCTGGGCTGGCTGGCTGCTTACGCTTTCTATAACGTCGGCTCACTGAAAGGTCAAATATCCAGCCTGACGACTACCAATGCCGAGATGGGCGGAAAGATCAACGTGCTCACCGGCGAAGCCACCGAATTGCGCGTGATCGTTTCACAGCGCGAAGCGGAAATCGAACGGCTGAATGATCAGATGCGCAAACTGAAAAATGACGTGATCATGTGCGAGAGCGAGCGCAACGCCCTGCGTGAACAACTCGCAGCCGCCAGCGGCAAAACAGCCAAAGCCGCTCCACAGTCCATTACTTTCGCCGGAACAAAATGGAAGTGGGACGACCTGAAAATCGTGGAAGGCATCGGCCCGAAGATCGCCGAACTGTTCCATGAAAATGGCATCAAGACCTGGCAACAATTGGCCGATACTTCTATTGACCGCCTGAGAGAAATACTCGACGCCGCCGGGCCGAATTTCCAGATCCACGACCCGGGTACCTGGCCCGCACAGGCACGCCTCGCCGAACAGGGCAAATGGGAAGAACTGAAGCAATTGCAGGATGACCTGAAGGGTGGAAAGGTCTGATACCTGCCACTTAATTTACGCAAGTTGCGACCTGCTTAACGTGACATCAATGGGAACACGGATAACGCGGATCGGGCGGATGAAAACGGATTTCAAATGAAAAAATCAGTGAAACTCCGCCCAATCTGTGTCATCCGCGTTGCGATTGTTCCTACGAAAAGCAGGTCACAACTTGCGTTAGTTATTTATACAACCGGGCAACCCACTGATGATGGCGCACATCTTCAAACCAGAATAAATTATACTGGATGAAGAAAATCACTTTTTGCCTTTTCTTAAGTGCCTCATTTTGTATTTTCAATAACGGAGTAAAGATTTCGAGTACTTAATTCCATCTGACAAGTTCTTAACGCTTCCCCCGCGTGCTCCCTTCCCACAACATCGTCACCATGTGGGCCCTCAGCCCGTCCGTCCGGGAATAAAAGGCATAACGCAATTCTACCGCCTTGAAATCCAGGCGTTTGCCAATTTTTTTAAAAGGCGCGTAACGCAATCCCAATCCCGTTTTATAAGACTGAAATGCCGACAGATCGTAGTCGGAAGTATAAAAAGTCTCAGGCAGAGCATGCTGCCGGTAGGGTTTGAAATACTTTGAAGCCGTCTGCGTGTAGAAGCGGCCGAAAGGCGACAAAGTGATGGCGGGTGTCAGTTTCAACGGCGTTTCGAGATCGAAGGTATGCGCCCGGATGCCGTAGTCGTCCCAATACCAGCGGTAATAGGCGCGTGCGATCCACCTGCCACCGATAAAGGCGTTGGCCTGTATGCCGAGCGGGATCTTCAGGCGCCGGTCGGGCAGGTTTTCCACCCGTGTCGTTTTGAGGTCATTGAAATAAACCCGGTGAAAAGGCGTCGAAAGCAGGCCGCGCTGGTAGATCAATCCGGGATAAAAAGCCACTGACAGCCGCCGGTTGACGACCTGGTACCAACCCGCCTCCACGTTGAAAGATTGTCGGGTGTAAAGATTGAACCATTCCTTGAAGCGCAGTTCCGAAGGATACACGAGGGTTACCGGCCGCCGGAAGTCGTCGTCGAGCCTCCCCCAGCGCAAATCGTCGAAAAATGCCCGGAACGAAAGCCCCAGCAACCGCGACTGCGACTGATCCTGGTGACTCAGAGATAAGCCGCCGCCCCACGACAAATAATCGGACTCCATGGAAAACGCCGCCGAGCCGCCCGTCGTCAGGCCGTATCTTTTAAATGTATGATTGTAACCGACGTTTGCATGTATCCGCGCGTCGCGGCGGGATGCCGACGATACCACGAAATCAATTTTGTCCGTCGAAGCCGAAGTGATGACGTCTACGCCGGTGCTGAAATCGAGGCGGTTGGCATCATTGAACCGGTGTTGCAGACCGATCTCCGGCGCGTAAACCGTCAGTTTTTCCGTACCCGTGCCGCCCGTCACTGCCGAATGATCGCCGTCCTGACCGTAATAGGAAAAAAGCAGTTGCACATCCGTTTGCCTGAGTTGCTTTTTGGCATACGACGAATCGCCTTTTTGCCCGTACGCGCCAAGCGAAACGACGAAAAGGACAACCGATAGGGATATTTTTCGCATAATTCATTGCTTTCAATTGCACCCGCACCCGCCGCTGGCTTTGCCACCGCCGCCGCCTGTCGCGCCTTCGCGGTAACTCATCGCATTTTGTTCGGGTTGGGCGATACTTTTTTGCCCCGCCTGCATTTCGCGATCGTTGAGGTAAGCCCGCTGATAGGGCTTTACCGATTGGCAGCCGGTGGCGAGGAGGGCAAGCAAAAGCAACAGAGCCGGCGAATTCAAAATGCAACGTCTGAAGTCCATGTGTCGAATATCCAAAGTCAATTTATTTTCAAGTTCCCGGAAATATGCAGTTTATTGTTCGCATCCACGATAACGCAATGGGTTTCCGGCAATTGCCCGATGAAATGCAGCCCTACCTCCGGCCCCATCACGAAAACGGCGGTGGCCAGTGCGTCGGACAATTCCGCGCTGCGACTCACGACCGTGACGCTTTTAACCCCGCTGACCGGCAGCCCCGTTTTGGGGTCAATGTTATGCGAATACCGCACGCCGTCGCGCTCAAAAAACTGCTCGTAATCGCCCGATGTGGCTACGGATGCGCCGTTGACCGGCAGCCAGAGCAAAATCCGCGCCGGGTTGCCGGGGTCGGCAATGCCCACTTTCCAGGGCGAACCGTCGGCGCGCACACCCCATGCCGTGAGGTCGCCCGAAGCGTTGACGACGGCGCTTTCCACACCCTCTTTTTGCCAAAGCGCTTTTACACGATCGGCGGCGTAGCCTTTGCCGATGGCGCCGAATCCGATGCGCATACCCGGTTTTTCAAGCGATACCCGCTGGTCCTGGAATAGTTGAATATACTGAAAGCCTACCTTTTGCAAAGTTTGTTCGAGCATACCGGGATCGGGCCAAACAACCTGTCCGCCCTTGAAATTGTATAATTTTTTCAACACGCCTGCCGTGATGTCGAACGCGCCCTGGGTGAGCCGGGAGAGGGTAATGCAGCGTTGAAGCAGGGCAAATGTTTCGGCATCCACCGCCACCGGCGACCGGCCGGCAGCCTGGTTGAGCAGCGCCGTTTGCGAGTCGTCGCTGAATTCGGTGAGCAACTTTTCGAGGCGTTGCACTTCCCGGATACCGGAATCGAGGAGCGCTTCCCCACGTGTTTCGGTTGCCACCACGATCAATTCGAACGCCGAACCCATGAGGCGCGCCTCGCGGCAAAATTCGCGGAGCATGTTAAGTGTTTGAGTGTTTGAGTGTTTGAGTGTTTGAGTGTGGGAGTGTTTGAGTGTTTGAGTGTTTGAGTGTTTGAGTGTTTGAGTGTTTGAGCATAAGATGCGCCTCGCAGCGAAATTAGCGGAGCATATCGAGTGGAATATTGAGGGATATTGAGGGTAATTGGAGGCAAGTACATGGACAATGGATTTTTGACATTGGACATTTGACCAAATGATTGGTTTTCAAGGTCAAACGTCCAATGTCTAACGTCAATTTGTTTTGTCCAATTACTTATACCTCGCGGCGCGAGGTATAATTTTTATTGCCGGAACAGCTGGTTTTTGATTTGGGTTATGAATGCCGCGCCGTTTTCAGCATCGGAAGAAAGTACGGCCAACACTTCCCCGTCGGGCCGCAGCAGGACGATGTGCGGGAATTTACCTTCAGGATTATAACGATCGGCCAGCCGTTCATTTTCCCGGCGTTCGGCATCAGGCAGTTTTTTTCTCTGGGGGAAATCCGCTTTTACAACGGACAAATGCGTTGTCGCATAATTTTGAAATGCGCTGTCTGCCAACACTTGTTTTTCCAAACGGATACAGGGTTGGCACCAGTCGGAGCCGGAAAAGATCAGCAACACAGGACGAACGGTAGTATCCGCACAGGATAGCGTAGCAGGTACAACAGACTGGGTAAAAGCGGTCGCGCTTGCCTGAACGAACAGGAATAGAAGCAAAATGCGCATAAAGGGGGAATTTTTCTGTTTCGGACAAAAATACGGCGATACCATGTATCAGGAACCGTGCGCTATCGCCCCGCTGTGTTTCAGCAAAGACCGTATCGCCAGCAGCATGCTTGCCAGCGATAACACCGCTCCCAGCACAAACGGCGCTCCCGAAAAATGTACCGGGGCATCGGGAGCGGTAAAATAAGCGAACAGGTTTGTCATCAGCAGCGGCCCGATGATGGAGGTAACGCTGATCAGGCTGGTGAGCGCTCCCTGCAATTCGCCCTGCCCGTTGGGTGGCACCTGGTTGGAGATAATGCCCTGCAAGGCCGGCCCGGCGACACCGCCCAATGAAAAAGGGATCATAAAAGCGTACATCATCCAGCCCTGCGTGGCGAAAGCGAACAGCACAAAACCGAGCGCATACACCCCTAGCCCGATAAAGACCGAATTACGGAGTCCCCATTTGGGGATCAGTATCCGCGACAGTCCGCCCTGCACCGCGCCAACAGTCAGCCCGATAAATGCCAACGAAAAGCCAACTTCCCGTGAATCCCAGCCAAATTTTTCCATTGTAATATAGGTCCAGGTGCTATGGTTGGCATGCCCGGCGATGTAGATACAGACCAATGAACCGACCAGGCTGAGAATAACCGGATAACGGCGCAGATGGAGCAGGGAGCCAATGGGGTTGGCACGGCGCCAGTCGAAAGGACGGCGGTTTTCGGGCTTCAGCGATTCGGGCAGGATGAAATATCCGTAGAGCCAGTTGAGCAAAGCCAGCCCTGCCGCTACGAAAAACGGCGCCCGCAATCCGCCGTAATGCGATACCAAACCACCCAGCAACGGCCCGATAACGAAGCCCATACCGAACGCCGCTCCGATAATGCCGAAGTTCTGCGCTCTTTTTTCCGGCGTACTGATATCGGCGATATACGCGCTTGCCGCCGTGAAAGTAGCTCCTGTGAGACCCGCCAATACCCGCCCCACGAAAAACCATCCGATATTCGGCGCAAGGCCCTGGATGACAAAATCAATCGAAAAGGCAAAAAGCGCCGCCAATATGACCGGTCTGCGCCCATACCGGTCGCTCAGGCCACCCACTACCGGTGAAAACAGGAATTGCATGGCAGCATAGGTGAACATCAGCCAACCGCCCCAACGCGAAGCCGTGCTGAGGTCGCCGCCGGTCATTTGTTCCAGCAAACCCGGCAACACAGGGATGATCAGCCCAAACCCGATGACATCTATGAGCAGGGTGATGAAAATGAATATCAGACCGGGAGTGCGCGGTGCCGTCATAGAACAGATATTGGAGATAGCCTCCGAATCTTAAATCTCTACACTCTTAAAATCCCAGGTGTTCAGAAAGTTCGTCGTGAAATTACCCTCCTGAAAATCCTTGTTTTTCATCAACCGCTGGTGGAAGGGTACGGTCGTTTTAACGCCTTCGATCACGAACTCATCGAGCGCACGCTCCATTTTCAGGATCGCTTCGTCGCGGGTGCGGGCCCTGCAGATGAGTTTGGCGATCATCGAATCGTAGTAGGGCGGAATGGTATAACCCGCATATACATGCGTATCTACACGCACGCCGTGGCCTTTCGGGGAGTGGAACGAGCTGATCTTGCCGGGACTTGGCCGGAAGTCGTTGAAAGGGTCTTCCGCGTTGATGCGACACTCGATGGCATGCAGTTCCGGGAAATAGTTCTTCCCGGAGATCGGCAGCCCCGCAGCAATTTTGATCTGCTCTTTGATGAGGTCGAAATCAATGACCTCCTCCGTCACGGTGTGTTCCACCTGGATGCGGGTATTCATCTCCATGAAGTAAAAATTCCGGTATTTGTCTACCAGGAATTCGATCGTCCCCACACCTTCGTAGCTGATGGCATTGCAGGCTTTGATCGCCGCTTCTCCCATTTTTTCGCGCAATTCGGGGGTCATAAAGGGCGACGGGCTTTCTTCCACCAATTTCTGGTGACGCCGCTGGATGGAGCAATCGCGTTCGGAGAGGTGGCAGGCTTTGCCCAATTGGTCGCCCGCAACCTGTATCTCGATATGGCGCGGCTCTTCGATGAATTTTTCCATGTAGATGCCATCGTTGCCAAACGCCGCTTTTGCCTCGCGCCGTGCGGTCTCCCATTGGTTTTCAAACTCTTCGGGTTTCCAGACGATGCGCATGCCTTTGCCGCCGCCGCCTGCCGTGGCTTTCAAAATGACCGGATAGCCGATCTCTTTGGCAAGTTTCATCCCGGCTTTCGCGTCCTGCAGCAACCCTTCCGTGCCGGGCACACAAGGTACACCAGCTTTCAGCATCGTGTCTTTGGCGGTAATTTTATCGCCCATCGCCCGGATCTGATCGGGTGTCGGGCCGATAAACTTGACGCCGTATTGTTTGCAGACTTCGGCGAATGCGGCATTTTCAGATAAAAAGCCGTAGCCGGGATGTATCGCGTCGGCATTCGTGATCTCCACGGCGGCCATGATGCGCGGCACATTCAGATAACTTTCAGATGAGGCAGGTGGTCCGATACACACTGCTTCGTCGGCAAATCGCACGTGCAGGCTGTCGCGGTCGGCAGTAGAATAAATCGCCACCGTTTTGACACCCATTTCCTTGCAAGTGCGGATGACCCGCAAAGCAATTTCTCCTCGGTTGGCTATGAGTATTTTATTGAACATTTTTTGGAAACTTCACTCAGCGGAGGGCTCCGGAGACGGACGTTTTGCGGGCAAAACGTCCGTCTCCGGAGCCCTCCGCTGAGTGAAGTTGTTTTAAAAAAATGAAAAAGAACATGAATTCGGTCGCACCGGAACTCCAGTCTGGTTAACCCCAACCAGAAGCCGAACAAACTCCGGGATAAAAAATTGTAAATGAAGTTGTAGCGAGGGGATATGAAAATTTTCTCAAAAATTTTCATATCCCCTCGCTACAACTTCATTCCCCTATCCCACCTCCACCAAAAACAGCGGCTGATCGTATTCCACCGGCGAAGCATCTTCTGCCAGGATTTTGACAATTTTGCCTTTCAACTCCGATTCGATTTCGTTGAACAATTTCATGGCTTCGATGATGCAGACTTTCGAGCCGACATCCACCGTATCGCCGATTTTCACAAACGGGGGTTTGTCCGGCCCGGAGCTGCGATAGAAAGTGCCTACCATCGGCGACTTGATCTGCTTCAGGTTGGCGTTGTTGGCTTCATCGGCTGCTGCCGGGGCAGGCGCTGCTTCCGTTTTGGAAGGTGCTGCGGGCGCAGGCGCCGCCGGTGCCGGAGCGGCTACCGGTGGAGGAGGAGCGACGGTTACCATGGGTTGTTGGACCGGTACGACCACAGGCGTAGCGGCCGCAGTTGCCTCTGCGGCCACCTGGTTGCGGATGACGAGTTTGAAGTCCCCTTCCTTGAGGGAAAATTCGGACAACTTGTACTTGCTCATCATCCGGATCAATTCTTGTATCTGGTTGAAATCCATATCAAAAGATCGTTTTGCGAAGGCGAAAAAAAAATTAGGGGGAGTAAAGAAAAAATCTTTCCCGCGAAAAATTTTTCCTTTCTCCCCCAAAAAGAAAAAAATGAGGAATGACGAAAGATAAATGATGAATGGAGAACGACAAACATAACACAAAATTCATCATTCATTATTCATCATTCATCATTTCTTCACACGCTCAATATAGGCACCTGTGGTGGTGTCGATTTTGATCAAATCGCCCTCTTCACAAAAAAGCGGCACGCGCACCTCCGCGCCCGTCTCCACAGTGGCCGGTTTCAACGTGTTGGTAGCAGTGTCGCCACGCAGGCCGGGTTCGCAATAAGTGATCTGAAGCACAACGGTTTGAGGTAATTCCACCGAAAGAACGGAATCTTTGGCCGCGTGGTAAAGCACATCCACGACATCGCCTTCTTTGAGGAAATGACCATTCTCCACCATTTCTTTGGGGATAGATATCTGATCGAAAGTTTCCTGGTTCATCAGTGCGTAGCCGTCGTCTTCGGGATAGAGGTACTGAAATTTGCGGCGTTCCACGCGTACTTCGTTGATGGTAGCGCCGCTATTGAAGGTGAATTCCACAACTCTGCCGGTAGTAGTGCTCTTCAGTTTGGTCCACACTTTACCGCTGCCCCGGCCTACCTGGAATTTTGAAAAGTCTATGACTTTGACGATGTCGTTGTTGTGTTCGATGCAAAGGCCGTTGCGGATATCTGCCGTCGTTGCCATTTTTTCTGTTGATTTGTTGAAATGGTGAAATGTTGGTCCGCCGTAACGGCAAGAGTGACCCGCCTTCGTCAGGACTACGGCGGGTAAAAAAGCGCGCAAAGGTAGGAAAAGTTTGTATTTTGAATCCTCCGGTATTCAAACGGGCATGAAAATTATTTCCCCAATCTGCAATCCGAAATCCGAAATCCCCAATCCCCCTACTCCCCCATCTCTCTTTCCCATCCGGCCATACTTTTATCCAGCCAGAAAAAAGGCGTACCTTCGGCATCCACTTCCATTTTGAGGCAAGGAGGTAAGACAAAGGCTTCGGCAGGTATCAATTTGCCGTTCAGAATGTGCTTCTGGTAGAGCGGCGCAGCGTCTTTTTGTAAATACTCCGTACACAGGTCGAGAAAAAAGTCGAAGTTATCGCGCATGTCGCGGTCGGGACGCTGGTAGTATTCCAGCATATCGAGCATCAGAAGATGGAGATTGCGTTGGCCGCCGTTGCCGGTTTTGATGGCATGATCCAGGAAAAAAGCGAATACGCAGCCCCGCAGATAAGGAAGCCGCTCCATTTCGGGGTCGAGAAAAAAACTGTCGGCCACCGCGCCATTGGACGCCTCGCGTTTTGGCGAATGGTACAAACCTTTGAAAAAGCGCTCGTTCAACCGGTCTATGTATTGGTCAGGCGTAACAAAACCGCCTCTGAGCATATTTTTCAAGGCAAAATATTCGGTAAAGCCCTCGCTAAACCACGCCAGTTGCATGTCGTTGGGACTGCAACCGTTGCGAATTTTGCAGCCGATCCAGTTGTGCATCAGTTCGTGGTGAAATAAATGGTACAAGTCCTCTACGCCGAGTTGTTTGTGTGGCGTTGCGAACGAGGCGAATGAATTCGTCAGTCCCGTTCCCAAATAGGAAATCCGGGTCGAAACGAATACCTGCCCCGGCGATTTGGCAGTGCGCACCGCAAGTGGTGTGAGCGTGACGGTGTAATAGGGCACCTCAAAATCCTGCCAGAAATCGCGCTGGAGTGTAACCGTCCGCTGTAGCATTGAAAGCAGGCTGTCATCGCGAAATCCCCATTCGTTGCCCCGGATCGCCAGCCATACCGGATATCCCCGCACTTCGGTCCGGTGCAGGCGGTAATCGCCGCCGACGAAGACAGATTCGAGCCAGCGCAGGTTGGGAAATGAAAAATGCTGCGACACTGACTGCGAACCGAAACTATTGTGCAACAACCAGTTGGGAGGAAAACTGCGCCATTCGAGCGTCACATCATAGCTGTCGCTCCACTTCGGGGCGACAAAAAGCGAATTGCCCAAAATATGGAAATAAGCGGGTTGTAATACCGGCCGGAAAGCGTTGTTCTCCGGTATATGATCGCCTTTAAAATCCTGTGCGATTTCATAATACAGCTTCAATTCCTGGCCGGGGGTGTGTTCCACTATGGCAAAAAGGGTATCCGAATCCATCCGCAAACGGCAGCCGGAGGTAGTGCAGGCAAGATTTTGAATGCAGCGGAACAGCCGGTCTGCGCCGCCGAATTGGTAGGGGATCGCCAGTTCCGTTTCCCCATCAGCGTCGCCTTCGAACCACGCGCGTACCTGCAGACACAAAGCGCCGTCGCGAAACAAAGGGGAGATTTCGTAGCGAATGGGTTTGGAAAAACCGGAACAAGGGAGAAGCAGCAAAACGAACAGCAGGGACCGCATGCGTAACCGAAGTTTGGGTGAAACCATCACCGCGACGGGCGCGGCATTGAACAGGCGGATTAAACTGATTAAGAATATCTTATGCGGCGATCGGATTAAAAGCAGGTAGCAAACCTAAATAATCGTTTTTAAAAAACGCGCAATTATTTCGGGGTCGCCGTCACCGAATGTCAAATTCCGTATGTCGGGTGAAGGATTTGTATCCAAACAGTGCTGGTAGGTTTTATCGTAATAACGCAGCGCAATGCGGGCTGCTATAGCGAAGTCATCGTGATAAAGTGCTTCTATGGCCGCTTTCAGATGCTGGCCGCCGAGTTTTTTGTCTATCTTCCGGAAGGCGGCCTCGAGGTCGGTTTTGTCGGTCAATACGTAATCTGCCAGGAGATTTTGGATGCGGGCCTCGTCCGGGATTTCGATATTGAGCAGCGGCGCCGATTTCATTTTTTTCCAGAAACCGTCGGGAATGTACACCCGCCCGATGCTGCGGCTTTCATTCTCGATCCATACCCGGCGCGCGGGATCGAGCCGCGAAATCGCCCCGAACAGGTCGTTTTCAAATTGTTCCACCGTCGGTTGCGGCGCTTCGCCAATGAAACCGAACGCCGAGCCTTTGTGGTGTGCCATTTGCTCCAGGTCAATGATCTGTTCGCCCATAGCCTGCAAGGCACGCAGTATCTTTGTTTTGCCCGTGCCCGTTTTTCCGCCCACTACCAGTATTTCCAATTTCCAATTTCCAATATTGTCGAGAACATACTGGCGATAGGCTTTGTACCCTCCTTCCAGGGTCACCACATCGAAACCGGCTTGCCGCAGGAGCCAGGCCATGCTCTGGCTGCGTTGACCACCGCGCCAGCAATGGACAGCCAGTCGTTTTTCAGGCGCCAGCGCCCTGGCTTTTTGCACAAAATCCGCCATTTTCGGTCCCACAATCCCGAGGCCCAGTTCCAGCGCCGACTCCTTTCCGTTTTGTTTGTACCATGTTCCCACCCGTGCCCGCTCTTCGTCGGTGAACAAGGGAAAACTCACCGCGCCGGGAATGTGCCCCTGCGCGTATTCGCCGGGCGAACGCACATCGAGCACAACGCGGCGGGCGCGTTCGGCGAGAAATTCGGGAGCGGACAGGCGGTTTTCCATTGCGGGGCAAAGATAGGGTGCCGGCTGCTTTAGCTGCCGACCAACGCAACATTCTGCAGATAAAGCAGCCGGTACGAAAAAAATGAGGCGCAACCATACGGCCGCGCCCCACGAAATTGGACTACAAACGCTTCTTTATTTGGGGTGGACGGTGGACGGTGGAGAGTTAACAGAAAATTCCCTGAAGAGGGTATTCAATAATATATTTTAAATTTATAAAATTGATATATTCAAGTAATTTATAATCATTTCTTAAACAAAGAAACAACTAACAAAAACACACTATTTTGAACAGCCTCTGATTGGGAGTTTTTTATTAACTCTCCACCGTCCACCGTTAATGATTCGTCACGCTTCCTGATCCCGACACGGCTGTTTTGACCGGGCCGCTCACAGCGAGTTTGACATCGCCGGAGCCGGAGATGGCAACTTCGGCCTGTTTGCCCTTCAGTTCAGAGGCATTCACGTCGCCGGAGCCGCTGATGGCGATCTCCTGCTCGTCGGCGCGGCCTTTGAGGTGCATATCGCTGCTGCCGGAGATGGCGATCTCGAGTTCGCGCACGTCGAGCGTGCCGGTGAAGTCGCCTGAGCCGCTGGTGGCGAGTTCGAATTCGTCGCCTTTGATGACCGATTCGGCCACGATGTCGGTGGAACCGCTGCTGGCGAGTTCGCGGATACTTTTGTAAGTGACTGTGATTTGGGCTTTGAAGTTGGACCAGCGTCCCTTTTTCATGCCGATTTCAAGGGTACTGCCTTTCACTTCGGTTTTGATGTTGTCGGGGTCAATGCCGCTGACTTCGAGGGTGACGCTTTCCGTGCTGCCTTCTTTCAGGATGACCTTGTCGAATCCGCCGGAAACGGCGATCTTGTCGAAAGAAGAAAGGCTGCGTGTGACGGTGTTTTGAGCGAAGCTGCTGAAGCTGAACAGGAAAAGGGTTGTAAGGGCCGGGAAGAACAAACGTAATTTCATAGAAATGTGAGTTGGTGTGAATGTCTTTCTGTTGGAATCGTTTGCCCCCAAAGACAGCCCGGACCCGGCAAGGTTGCAAAGCACAACTCAATTTCAATATGGCCTGTTCAGGTGGGTGTTAAAAAACACATAGGCACATAGTTCACATAGATTGTTGAATTTCAATACTATGTGCACTATGTGCCTATGTATTTAACCTCAAAAGGGAATAACTCACCGGCTGACTTCGAGTCACCCGGTGAGTATCGAACGGAATCAGTGCGTCACTTTTGGTTCCAGTTTGCCGGCCTGTTCGATCCAACTTTCCACTTCGTCCATGCGCGGCGCGCGGCGCGTTCTTTGGGTTTGTGCAGCGACTTCGGAGAGTTTGGCGTGCAGGTTGGCGGCGTTGCGGGTGCGCAGTTCTTTCACCGTGTCCACACCGGCTTTTTCGAGCAGGTCGGAGAATTCTTCGCCGATGCCTTTGATGCGGAACAGGTCGGCCATGTTGACCCAGCGCAGGATATGGCCGTCGCCGATTCCGGTTTTGGAGGCGATTTCGTCGCGCCCTTTTTTGGAAGCGCCCATTTCGAGCAGTTGTTCCACGGTAGAAATGCCGAGTTTGTCTTTGAGCGTGGCGGCATACGTTGGGCCGATGCCTTCGATGTCGATCAGTTTAGCCATTGTGTCTGGTTTTGAATTGTTATTGAGAAAGATTTGTGGTCGTTTTTATGGTGTTTGTGCGGCAAACATACGAAAGGGCACGAAAAAAGGAAGGAAAAGGGAGAAAAGTCCGCAATCCGCAATCCGCAATCCGCAATCCGCAATCAAATCACCTCCACCCATCTCCCCGGCACCGTCGCCCGTATCCGGTTGTCATACATCGCTTCGCAGGCTACCGTCGGGAGGTAGTAGCGCCCGGCGTAGGCGGCATTGAGTTGGATGCGGTAGACGCGGGTATCGGGTTGGTTTTGCCGGTAAGAGTATGGCAGGTCGAAGTAAGTATACACCCGGTCGTCGCGCACATCCTGGTAATCGGAGGGGCTGTTGACCACGCCGGACACGCCGTTCATGCGGGCGTTGAGAATTTCCCAGCCGGAGGGGAAGGTCTGCGATAGCGCCAGTTCGTTGAAGGGAAATTCGAACGACGAACTGCGCTTTACTGTCACTTCCGCCACAAAATCAGTGCCCTGCGCCAGACGGCTGATGTCTACCGGGTTGCCTTTGGCATCGGTGTAGCGGATGTTCATGGCGATGTTGCTCGCCGCAGCGTTCTGGTCGCCCACAACCGGGCGGGCGTTGACGATGAGGCGGGCGTACATCCGTGCGGAGCCGTTGTTTTTCACCGCCACCTTCGAGCCTTCGCCGGTGAAATGCACTGTGCTGATGGGTTTGCTGCTGTCGCCGTTTTTCCAGCCGGCCGCGGTCGCCGAAGGCTTGCCGAAGGCTGCGCCGTTTATCTTATAGGCAAAAACTGCGCCGCCGCCGAAGTTTTTGATCACGTATTTCGACAAAGCCCGCAGCGAGGTGGCGAGACTTTGGGTGTTCCAGTACCAGCCCTGTTCTTTGCCGAGTTCGGTACAGACGAAATTGGCCATTGCCTGCGCGCGGTTCACATCGCCGATGGCGGTGTAGGTTTCGAGGATCAGCGCCCGGTCGCGCAGGTCGCTTCCGTAGGTATAGCCGCACCAGTCGTAACGCCAGTCTTCGCGCCATTTGGCAGCGATGACCTCTTTGGCGGCTTCGGGTTTACCTGCCTGAGCGTAAGCGGAAGCCAGCATATAAGCGCTCGATGAGTACATGTCCTTCTTCTCCCGGAGGCGGTTCATGCCCGCCAGATCGGGTTTGCCGGCCAGCGCCAGCGTGTAGAGCCGATATGCCTGGGTAAGATCGTTATCGAAGTAGTACTGACCGCCGCCGCTGTTCCATTGGCGGCTCATGATCGTTTGATAACCCACCCATTTTTCCAGCACATTGGCGGGGATCGAGTAACCTTTGTTTTTGGCCTCCAGCAAAAAATGCCCCGCGTAGGTACTGCTCCAGTCATTCACTTCCGAGCCGCCCGGCCAATAGGAAAAACCGCCGCCTGGTTGCTGGAAGTTGCGGAGTTTTTCGATGGCAGCGGTCACGTTTTTCGTGATGTCGGCTTTTTGTTTTTCCGAAAGCGGCGTCAGCAGCTCCACATAGAGTTGCGGAAAGGCGCCCGATGTCGTTTGTTCTACGCAGCCGTGCGGATACTGGATCAAATATTCCAAATGGCGGCTCAGATTAATGGGAGGCAGGGCGCTGACTTCCAGTACTGCTGAAGCGATGTCGGTATACTGGCCGGGGTCAAAATTGCCCGACCACTCCTGGCCTGCTTCGACGACGCCTTCCCATACGTTGGATACCAGCGGGTTGGGATTGCGCACCAGCAGTTCTATGTCCTGTGAAGTGGTTTCTCCCCCACCCTGCGCTGTGATGCTGAATCTGGCGACGCCCGTTTTGTTGCCGACTTTCAGGTCGAAATAAGTCATTTGCTCGCCGGGTTGGCTGAAACTCAGCGCATTGGAACCGTCGCCCTGCACGCTGACAAGGCCGGATTTTTCCTGTACCCGCACGGTGGCGTTTTTGACCTTGTTTTCCATGGCGAACACGTCCACCGGCAGGCGCAACGTCTCGCCGGGACCGAGCACGCGGGGCAAGGTGGGCAGGATCATCAGCGGTTTGCGAACGGGGCAGGTTTTTTCGGCCATGCCATACGCGCCTTTGCTGCCGGGCGCGGGTGCGGAACAAACGAGCATGGCGCGCACCGACCCGACGTAGTTGTCGAGTTTCAGGGTGTGTTTAGCCGTTTTGCCTTTTTCCAAATAAAACGGCCCGACGTGGACGACGGCAGCTTTGAAGCGGTTGACTTGCGCGGCGTTTTTCGCTTTCCGGTTGATGCCGTCGCCGCCAACCGCGAGGATGCGCTCGAGTTCGGCGCCGTAAGCGCCGAGCACGTAGTCGTACATGTCCCAGGTTTTGACGCCGAGTGCCTCGCGGGCGTAAAAAGCATCCCAGGGATTGGGCGTTTTGAAGCGGGTGAGGTCGAGCAAGCCTTCGTCCACGATGGCAAGCGTGTAGGCGCAGGCGTTGCCGCTGCTTTCGCTGACGCTGACGGTGAAGGGTTCGCCCGGCTTGAGCACGTCGGGCATGTCGAGTTTCGGCTGCAGGTGCGTCTGCGGGTTTTCGACGCTCACCGGCATCACGCCATACATGCGGATGGGGAGGTCATTTTTTGTCTGGGCATGGGGTTGTAGCAGGCTGACGTGGGCATACACGGTTGGCGCCATTTCCTCGGTTGTCTTGAATTTCAGCAGGTTATCGCCCGTTTTGGCGTCGAACCAAATGTGCTGGGCCACTCGCGTGCCGTTCTCCAAAGTGAGCAAAATTCGGCCGTTTTCGCTCGCCGGCACTTTCAGAGTCACCTCTTCACCGACGGCATATTTTTCTTTTTCAACGGAAAACGGAAGCATCGCGGCGGCGTTGCGGCTCTTAATGTCGTCGAGTTGGTCGGGGTAGCCGCTCCAGAAAAAGTCGCCGCCCGCGTGGCCGCCCTCGGGGTCCACAGCGCGCACAAGGAAGCGGCCCCAGTTGCCGGGACGAACTTTCCATTTCGCCAGGCCGCGACCGTCGGTGGTCAAAGTGGCTTTGTCCAAAGCATTGACGTGATTGGCGGAATTGAATTGGGCGACGTTGGAAGCGCGGTCTTCGTCCCACCACCAGCGCCAGTCGCAGCGGTACAGTCCGACTTCTATTTTTTTACTGGGTTGCGGGCGGCTGTTTTTATCCACCACAATGAACTGTACCTCACCGCCGTTGCGGTCAATTTCCTTGGAGCCCCAGCGGTTGGTCGGTACGAACACGCCTGCAAAGTGGTCGTAGGGAAAATAATCGAGCGCAAAGTTGTCGGTGCTGAAATCGCCGCTTTTTTCAAAGGCGCGGACGCGGAAATTGGCGATGAGTTTGCCGGGCGCCTGGTCGTTGTCGCCGAGTTGGAGCGGCACGGTAGCCTGGCCGTTGTCGTCCACGCTGGCGTCGAACAACACCTGCGGATCGCTGTAAAAACTCCTGGCCGGATCGTCAAAGGCAAAATCTTTGTAGTCTTTGAATTCGGTTTTCACCGACCGCATTTGCAATTCCACTTTGGCTTTCAGGTCTTTGGCGATGGCGCCGTGCAGCCATTTGACCGAGAGTTTGCCATTCAGATTTTCGTCGTTTTTGCCGAGTTCTTTTTTCCCGAAATCCAGGTCGAGTTTCAGGCGGTTGGGTTTGACCGTTTCGATCTTCAGCTGTTTGGTAAAAGTCGCGCCGCCCACCTGCACTTTGGCTGTCCAGTCGCCCGTGGGCGCATTGGGACGGGTAGCGCAGTGCAGGGCGTACACGCCGCCGGTGCCTCGAGTCGTCACCGTGCGGATTTGCAGCGCCCCGCGCGGATCGGTGAGTTCGAGCGTGACGGGGTGGCCCTCCGGCAGATTACCCGTTTTGTCTTCCAGGACAAAATTCAAATAGAGTGAATCGCCCGGGCGCCACACGCCGCGCTCGCCGTAGAGATATCCCTTCAAACCCCGCTGCGCTTCCACACCGGCCACATCGAAACGGCTGAGTGACAAGGTGTTGCCATCGGCCATGCGCAAATAGCCGCGGCGCTCACCGCTGCTCGCCACCGTTACGAACGGCACCTCCCGCAGTCCTTCTATCATCGCTGTGCCGGAGCCGTCGGTTGTGGCTTTTGCGATGGATTGCAACTGGTAACTGTACAATTCCACATCTACACCGCTCACAGGATCGGTCGTATGGAGGTCGGTGACGGCGACGAAAAGGGAATTGTCCTTGCCGCGTTTGGCGGTGATGCCCAGGTCGCTGACGAAGACGTTGCGTTTGACGAAGTGTTCGTAATTGTAATATTCCTGCGCACACGGATTGTCCCGGTTACTCCAGTTGTAACCTTCGCCGTCATCGTCGTACCAATCTTCTCCGTAGTAGATGCCGCGATAGCCGCCCATGATGCTGCGGAGATTGCCATTGTCGTCGGTACTGCCCAAATGGGCCATGCCATCCTCTTCCGTATCCGGTGTTTGTCGCCCGTTGCCCGTTCCATCGCTTTCGGATGTCGTGCAGGCATAGCTGGCATAGCCGCGCCGGAATGCGAGGCGGATCTGGTAGATCGCTCCGGGGTCTTGCCGCACAATGTCCTTGAGGTCGAGGGCATAGCGTTGCCAGGCGCTGGCGCTGGCTTCGGGATTGAGGTCGCGGAGCGTGATCTTTTTCTGCAAAATAATTTTACCGACGCGTTCCAGTTCGTACTCGCCTTCGAGTTCGTTGACCTGTAAATACTGGAGGATGTTAGAGTTATAAATTTTGAACACTTCGACATCTACCGCGCGGAGGCCCACCGCTTCGAAGGGGAAAATAACGCCACCGTCGGCGTTTTGCGGAATGACGGCGCCGCGCCCCACGAGCCGCACAGCCGGCTTGAGGTCTTCGAACACCAACGGCCAGTCGCTGCGCTCCTTCATCGAAGCGCCTGCCACATTTTTGATACCCGCTTCCACCCGCAGGTTCTTTTCACCGGTGATACGGCCGCCGGGATAAACCCGTACAAAATTGCCATCTATGGCGAAAGTCAGGTTGCCATCGTACCCTTCGAGGCGAATGAGGCCATTCAAATCCTGCGAAGGCGTGATGGGATCGGAAAAATTGAGCAGGATGTGCTGGCTTTCTTTTTGGGAAACCACAGCGCTGAGCACGACGAATTCGTCCAATGCCGGCACCATTTGTTCCAGGCTGCCCTCTTTGTCCACCCCGATGGGTTCGCCCGACCAGGAGAGTTGCACTGATGAACGGACGTTGGCGCGTTCCACCTCATTCACGTAAAATTCGTGTACATTTTCTTTGTGTACCCAGCCGATGCTGAGGGTTTTGTTGCCCTGTTTGGCCAGCATCATTTTTTCCACCGCCGCGTTGTCCACAGGGTCGCTGGTTAAGATATGCCCGGTCAGTTGCTGGATGCTCAGGTTGGAAGCATCCTGTGTGCGCAAACCGAAAGCAAGCACCTCGAAGGAGAGTTCGCGCACACTGAATTCGAATTCAAACACTCTGGCCTCTTTCGGCACATTGCTGAAAATCTTGCCGAGCGCCACCGTCCCGGTAAATTTTTCCCCATAAGGCAGCGGTTCGACCGGCTGCAGCAGGATGGTGCGGTCGTCCTCCCACACCGCGTCGCCGGGTATGGAAGGCGACACGGAAAAGAGATTGGCCGGCACTTTTTGCCCCACCTGGTCGTTGCCGACGGCGGGGTTGATGAACCGGACGCGGATGGCGTCGCTACGTCCGATCGCGCCGCTTGTGTAAGCGTATACGTACTTCGAGACGGCGAGGTAGTAGGCCTCGTTTTTGGCAAGTTTGCGACAGGAATCGAAGAGCAAAAGGGCAAAAGAGCAAAGTGCAAGGATAAGAGCGCGCTTCCGCATGGGTTGGAGAGAGGTGAAAGTGTGAATGGAAAACGGTTCGGGAATCGGAATTTGGTGGGATAAATGTAGGTGGTTTTCAGGTTGAAATGGGAAGTGTGGCAGCGGTTTTCTATCAAGCGCATCGCTTAAACGAGCGATCGTCGGAAGGGACAAAAAAAGCCACGCCGTTTTTCCCGGAGTGGCTTTCTCTTTTGTGCCGGCAAATCTTATTTCGGCAGCCGTATTTTGTATGTTTTACCCGTTTTGTTGGTCAGTTTGCTGTCCACAAGCCAGGGGTTGTACAATTTGAGCATCCGGTAGTTGGTGCCGTTTTCCCGCGCGAAATCGCCCCAATTGGCTACCGGGCGGCTTACCTCCACAGTGCGGTACTCGGTCAGTGGGGAATAGAGGTGGTCTTTTTCAATGGCATATTCGTACTCTTCCGGATTTTCCATGACCTCCTTGATGGCCACGATCCGGAAAGGATAGCGCATGGTTTCGTCGGCGGCGAGATTGAGTTCGAAGAAGGATTTGGCGCGCTGTTTTTCCATTTCGTCGGCAATACGTCCGGGGCCTCCGTTGTAAGCGGCGGCGGCGAGCGTCCACGAGCCGAGCCGCTCTTTTTCCTTTTTCAGGTATTTACAGGCAGCATGGGTGGCTTTTTCTAAGTGATAACGCTCATCTACTTCTCCGTTGACTTCGAGGCCGTAACCGTTAGCGGCATCTTTCATAAACTGCCACACGCCGCGCGCACCCGCAGGTGAGACGGCGTTGGAAAGCGCACTTTCTGCGACAGCTAAGTATTTCAGATCATTCGGCACCCCTTCTTCTTTCAGGATCGGTTCGATCACGGGAAAAATGGCATTCGCCCGTTTGACGGCAAGGATGGTTTGAGAATGAAAATAAACGTTGCGCAACAACTCGGCATCGAGGCGCTGCCGCACATCCCAGTTGTCCATCGGGAATTTTTCGCCGCAAAAATCGAATTCTTTGTCGAGGTTGACGGAACGCACCGTTTGCTCGGGCGACCGGGTGCCTCCGGCTTTATCGCCGTCGCCTTTAAAGGAAGTAATGAAAAAGGGCGCCAGCGCGGCGATCAGAAAAACATTGACAACCAAAAGAATACGAACATTTTTTGCTGCATCCATAGCCGAAGGTGTTTAGAGAAACGATGTACAAAGATAACGTTTTTAGTTGTAGGTTATTGGTTGTTCGTGATTGGTTGTTCGTGATTGGTTGTTGGTGATTGGTGATTGGTGATCAAAATTTTAATAGCCAATAAGCGCGGGACTGCGACTGCTCGAGGGTGTTCAAAAATATGTGTAAAGTTTATAAAATTAAAATATTCAAGTAGTTTATAACCAATTCTTTAAACAATGAATCAACGAACAAAAACACAATGTTTTGAACAGCCCAGTTTAATAACTCATAAGCGCCTGAAAAACAGTTTTTTATATGTAATTTAACCAATCCACCAACAACCATTAAGCATCAAAACACCAGCGACGCTCCCATGCGGAGATTCACTGCCGGTGAATTTCTCGCCGAAAATCCGTTGAGCAAATTGTCGGACAGGACATACACCTGGAACGGTCCCGGCTGGAAAAGCAGGTGGAAGCCGATATTGGCAGCGCTGCGGTTGTTGGCGCTGTACATGCCGCCCAGCGAGAGCCAGTCGAACATCTGCCAGCGCGCGCTCACGCCGAAGGCGGTATTGGTGCGGTTGTCCCGCGTTTGATACATGGCGCTGACACCCAACAGCCATCTCGGAGAAAGCCGGAAAGAAGCGCCGCCGAAAATGCGCAAGGGCAGGTCGGTTGTCAATTCGACGTTATCGGTGCTTTTCACGAAACGAAAAATATCGTTCAGCGTATCAATTTTGGCATCGAAATCGAGGCTGTCAGAGCCATTGATGATGTCTATGCCCGGAATCTCTGCACCCTCATACAGGTATTCGTTGTTGCTGGTAAAGGAAGCCGTTTCTTTTTTCCAGTTGATGGAACCGCCGAGGTTCAGCACCGATGCGTTGACGGACAAGTTTTCAGAAAGTTGCGCATCGAAGCCGAGGTCGAAGGCATAGCCCGCATTTTGTGTGGAAGGGCTGCCGCCGAACGAATTGGTATTGAAATCATAGCCCAATCCGGAGGTATCAATCGCTTCGACGATGTGCGACGAATAAAAAGTGTAATTGGTCTTCAAGGTCAACTGGTAAATATCCGGGTCGGTATAAATGCTCATTTGGGATCGGTTTTCATCCGTCCGGAGCGCGCTTACGCCTGTCAGATACTTGAAGCGGGCGCCTAAATTGATCTTGCCGAAACGCCGCGACACGCCGACATTCCATTCGTGCCAGTCAAAAATATCCGCCTGCGGGCCGATCTCCAGCGTTTGACCCACGTAGGGGGCGTTGCCGTACCAGAGGACCTCTGCGAGCGCTTTGGGGTACTTGCTCCAGCCGCTCGTGACGATGGCGTGGCCGAGCTGCAATCCCCAGCGGTCGTTGCGCGTCCGGAACCCCAGCGACACCGTTTCGATGCGCTGGTCATAAAAAATATCGTTTTCAGGCTCCAGTCGCCCGATCGCATTGTCCAGGTCAATGACCGTCCGGTCGCCTTCTTCCCTGAAAATATCGTCGTAGGCGATGTCGCCCGAATGAGCCACATCGAGCGCATAGGCAGGCAGACCGATGAAAAACCGCTTGCCTTTGGTATAAAAAGCCGGATTCACGCTGTTGCTGTGCCACATATCGGGCATCGAAGAAAGCATCAGTTCCTGCTGCGCCGCCATTTCAGCGGTCAAAAAGAGACAAAAAAGGGCTGTTTTATATTTGAAAAGCATTGTTATTGAACAAGTTTAGAAGGTTTAGAGGGTTAAAGAGGGTTTAGCGCATGCTGGGGATTTTGGGCAAGGAACGCCAATCCGAAATCCGAAATCCGCAATCCGAAATCCGAAATCGCCAATCAGTATTTCGTCTTCGCCTTTATGCCCATTTTCACCGTGACGTCGTTGGTCGAAAGCAACTTTACCGGTGTCGTGCCGCCCTGGGCAGTGGTGAATGCCGTTTTCAGAAAAGCTTTTTTGGCCTGCCGGACCCCTTCGAATCGCGCCGCCGACATCGGAATAAAATGTTCCGTTCTTTTAATGCCGGTAACCACTCCTTCGCTGTTGACGGGTGCGGCTTCTATGACAAATTGCGCGCCGTCGCTGAAAAGAGAATCCACTGCCGTGCCCGCTTCGTCGAGGAAATACAACTGAAGGCTGGAAGAAATGGGCGTGCCGTTTTCGCTCACTAATTTGAACTCGACCGACTCGATGTTGCTGGTATCCAGGTCGGTCAGGTCGCCGAAGTCGAGGTCAATGGTCTGTTCCGCGCCGAAATTTTTGGCTGACCCTTCGAGCAGCAGTTCGACCCGCATGGACAAACTGATGACACTGCTGTCGGTCAGGAATCCAATGATGCTTGGATCGTTTTGGGCGTTCGAAATGCCATCTACTTCATAAATCAGGCGGGTCGGTTGCGAGTTGAATATTTCCGCGATATTGGAATTGGATGAATCCAGCGTGATATCGGTGTATTTCGTTTGGCCTACTTCGCCGAGCGCGAAGGAAGGATAATTGAAATCCACTGCGCTGTCCACAAAAACGGTGCTTTCCAGCGGAATCTCTTCGCCATTTTGCCCGATAAAACTCAGGTATTTCACCACGCCCCGCGTCGGGAAACCCCACGAATTGGCGATGCGCATGGTGACTTTGGGATTGACGATTTTCACGTCGCCGACGAGGTCGGTCTGGTTGATGTCAATCTCGATGGTATCGCGGATAAGGGAGTAGCGCTGGTTGGCCCAATAGCCTTCTAAGTAACTGAATTCCAGGCTGTCGAATTGAACGATAAAACTGGGGATGCCAAAAACAGGCTCGATTACGACCTGTTCACCATTGGGTTTATAAGCATTGTATCTGAACTCGAGTGTATTGTTGTCGGATTCGAGCACGTAGCCTGTCAGGTCAATCTGTGGGGATCCGGAGAAACCGGTCGGCGCAACAAATTGCCAGGTAAAAACGGTTCCGTTTTTTGACATCTGGGGAATACGCAAGGTACCGGTCAGTGTATCTGCCAGTATGTTGTAAATCGTAAAACCGATTTTGCCTTTTTTCAGATCTGCCTGGTAAATAGTCACGCCCGGCAAACTGTCGAGGGGGCCGTAAGAGAGGGTATCGGTCAGTGGAAAGAGTCCGCCGGTGAAACTGGCAAAAATATCAGTGGCGGGTTTTTGCGCCACGTCGCCCGTGTAAAACAGCGTCATTGTGTTGTCCGGGTTGACCAGGATGGTGTCGCCGGAAAGCGTGTCGTTGAGAACCTTGAACATCAGGTCTTTCAGGTTCAGCGTGGTGGAAAAAAGCGGAAAGGCGAATTCGGCAGTGTGGTCGGCCAATTCGGGGTCGTCGAAATCGGCTTTTTTACAAGCCGGCCATGTCAGAAACGCCACAAATAGGGCTGGCACAAAAAGACGCAGCAGTTGTTTGTAATGCATCAAAGAGGAATCTGTTTGGTGGTGAACGAGACAGATGAACGAAGCGGAGGCGGGCAAAATTCTGAAAACAGGGGCAAAGGTTTTTTATTGGAGCGGGCGAATGTACGGATTTGTTGGAAAATGGCATAAGACTTACGACTTGCAACCTAAGCATTTGGGAGCGTGCAGATGGAGTATGTTTTAAAGTAACTCTTTAGGTAGGGGCGGCGCTCCGTTATATTTGTAGTCGTTTATGCCCGATATCGCCCTTGGAGGGGCAGCGCCCCGGCGAGTTAAAAATAAGAGGCTGTCTCTCAAGTCGGTGATTTGTTCATTGGGTGATTTGTTTATTTGAAAACAACCCTGCCTATGTGGGTGTAACGCAATAATCAAATCACCAAATAAACGAATAAACAGACTTATGAGACAGCCTCCGAAAATTGACAGCAATTGTTATTTCAAAAAAGAGCAGATCAAACTTTCTTAACGCATTGATATACTGCATTTTGTACTATTCGTTACCGACCAGACCCAAGTCGTCTGCAGTCAGTCGCCCATTTTTATGACCTGTTGGGTAGCCTGCCCTCCTTGCCCTTTCAACGTCACGGCATAAACGCCGTCGGCCACTCTGGAGCCCCCGGCATCCAGACCATTCCAGCGCCATTCCCGTTTGCCTGCCGGGGATTGCATTTTTTCGGAATAGATGATCTTTCCCTGCATATCAGTGATTTCAATCAACACCGGAGCCGCTTTGTCCTGCTCCCATCTGATTACGACAGAATCGCGGAATGGGTTGGGTGCAGCCGGTAATAAGCGCAGTCCTTTTCCGCCCGGACGGGGCGACAGCACTCCTGTAACGCCCTGTCCTTCCACAATCGCAACATACTGGTTGGGAGCGAGGTTGCCGAAAGTCTCCTCCAGGCCCGATGGCCACTGGATGGTTACGGTGAAACTTGCGGCGTCCGCCAAACCGAAGTGCGCGGCCAGTTGGTTTTGTCCGCAATAGCCCGACTGGGCGCTGATCTCGCGCAATTGCGTCACTTCCTGCCCGCCAATGGTAGCCGTCACGCGCACCTTCGCGCCGATGGCGCTGCGGTTGCTCGTCGTGCCTACACAATGGATCACCAGCCAGTTATTCGGGGATTCGGCGGCGTGGTTTTCGTACAGGTAATCCGGTTGTGCGGCGTTGTAACAGTTGGCCACGCCCAGGTCGAGATCGCCGTCGCGGTCGAAATCGCCGAACGCGCAGCCGTACGACCAGCCTTCGTCCTTCGAGCAAACTTCTGCCGTATCGCGGCTGAAAGAACCGTCGCCGTTGTTCCAAAAAAGGAAATTTTTCCAGGGGCCACCACCAAATGAATTGGTTACGAAGAGATCGAGGTCGCCGTCGTTGTCCACGTCGGCCCACTGACTTCCGAAGGAATTGCCGCCGCTCATGACTACCGGGTCATTTACCACCTTCGTAAAGGTCTCGTTGCCGTCGTTACGAAACAAAGCGTCGTTGCCCTGGTCGTTGGCGAGGAACACGTCGGGATCGCCGTCGTTGTCGTAATCGCCCCAACTGCTGCTCATGGTACTGCCGCCGTCGGTTACCAAGGCGCCCGATGTCAGTTTCGTAAAGGTGCCGTCGTTGTTGTTGCGGTACAAATTCTCATTTTGGTTGCCTTCGCTGGTCACGAACATATCTACATCGCCGTCATTGTCAAAGTCTGTCCAGTTCACAGAACGGGAAGTAAAGGCATCTGTTACCGGCGCGCCTGTTGTCACCTTCGTGAAGGTAGCGTCGCCGTTTCCTTTGTAAAGAAAATTCTTTTTGTTGCCCTCGCTGTTGGTCACATAGAGGTCGAGTTTGCCATCGTTGTCGTAGTCGCCCCAGGATGCCGTTTCGGAGTAGCCGCCATCATTTACAAGCTGGCCGGTTGTCACTTGTTCAAACGCACCATTGCCGTTGTTTCTGTAAAACAAGTTATTGACATTGTACCAGTTAACGACGAAACAGTCGTTGTCGCCGTCGTTGTCCGCGTCGGCCCATGTGGCGCCGTCGGAGGGTTTGGCGTCCTGAACGATGGGATCGCCGGTCAGCGGTGTGAAACCGCCCGTACCATTGTTGAGGTAGAGGAAATTATTTTCCCCCTGCTGCGGACCATTGCTGATAAACAGGTCGAGGTCCGCGTCGCCATCTACATCTATCCAATTCACCGAGCGCGAATCGCCGGGTGCCGTGACTACCGGCGATTGAAGGACTTTTGAAAAATTGCCCGGAACCTGAAACGACTCCGGACAAGCCGGGTTCGTCGGATCGGTGCCGCCATAGACGCCGAGGTCGGCAGTCAGTTTGCCCCTTGCCGGGAACGCCGCGCTGCGGTTGTTTTTCGACCAATCCTGGTACGCGGGGTCGGGATTACCGGCATCAATGGCAGGAGAACCCGCTTCGAGGACGAAACTCAGGGTATCGCGAAATACCGGGTCGGCGGCGGTGGTGGCCGTTCCGGAAAAACCCGTTTCCACACAATTGTATTCGAGTACCAGCGCGCCACCCGATTTGGCAATTTGTTTGCCGCTGACCTGGGTATTGCCCCAAACGATGTTGTTTTCCATTTCCAGTTTAATGGAAAATATCCACACGCCGCCTGCCTTACCGCTCCATTGGCCCGATCCTGACGGCGAATGGTTGTACGCGACGGTATTGTTTCGGAAAATATTGACCGTGAGTTGGTCAAGTCCGGTAGCCCAAAAACCGCCACCCGAAAAATCCTTACCGCCGGTATTAAACGCGATGAGGTTGTTCTCGACGATAGCGCCAGGGCAGTAGTTCAGGACGATACCGCCGCCGTAGCCGTCGGCCCGGTTGCGGACAATGCAATTGTTCGCAATGCGCGGCGCGCCGTCGCCGCAACGGATGCCTCCTCCTCCATGACTGATGAGGCTGGCGCCTTCCTTGGGCACCGTGTTGTCGCGGATGATGTTGTGGCGAATGACCGGCGAGGAAAATTCGGAAAGAATGCCGCCGCCTTCGCGGAAATAACCCGGCACATAGTGGTCGTACCAACGCGTGCCCTTGCCGCCGCGCAGCGTGAAACCCTGGATCACTGTGGCGGCCGATTCGCCTTTCCAGATGAGGATACAACTTGCCGTATCGGGATGCACGGGTTGACTGCCATCAATGACCGTTTGGCGGATCACCTTTGCCGGATCGCTTTCCAGAAAATAACGGCTGGTCAGCACGATGTTGCGCCCCTGCAACTGCACATTTTCATAGTAAATACCGGGACTGACGAGCACCGTATCGCCTTCCTGTGCCGCATTTACCGCTGCCTGAATCGTGGGAAAGTCGGCAGGGACGTGACGGGTGGTTTGGGAAAAAAGGAGAAAGGGGAAAAGAAGACCTGCCGTCGTTAAAACTATGGCGGGCAGCCACGCCTTCGTCGAAACTTTGGCGGGCAAGGAAAAAAGAAAAAGGCGGGAATGTACTGTTTTCATAGCGAAGTGTTAGAAATGTTGCGTTTTTGTGTATGTCAATGAGGGGGTATTGGTCGTGTTCATGGGTAGTATGGCGTTCGCGCCGCCCGGTTCAAGGGCGTTTACGCCTGAGTCCTGCATAAAAGCGGCCATAAATGGCCATGTACCGGGCGGTGTGAACGCCGCGCTACCAACTGCCCGACGCCACTTACGAAACGCCCCCGTTGAAGGCCCAAATGTGCACCGAATGCCCTGCCCTGCCCCACGATCGTCAACGAACAACGGCTTGCTCCCTACGGAAAGCGGTTTTCGACGCCGGGTTTTTCCCGATGTTTGCGCCATGAAACGCCGCGTCTGGTACCACCTCGCTTTCTGGCTGGCCTTCTGGTTTATTTATGCCTATACGTATAGCCGCTACGACGGGAATTTAGGGAAATATGCCCTGACCGAAGGGCTGCAAATGCCTGCGCGGATGCTGGCGACCTATCTGTGTTTTTGGTTTTTCGAACGGTTTTCAGGCGGGGGCGAGCAAAAGACCTGGCTGGCTTTCGGCGGCGCGGCGGCGGCCAATCTGCTCGGCGGCCTGCTCAACCGGGCGCTGAAAGGCGCTTATATCGTACCCGTTTATTTCCCTGATGCCACCTATTCGTTCTGGAGTTATCGCATGGTGTACGACATTTTCGACTGTGTGCTGGCAAGTTGCACGGCGTTGTCGGCGCGAATGTATTTCAGGCAACAGGCTTTGCAACGCCGCGAAGCCCAACTCCGGGCAGAAAAATCGGAAGCCGAACTGCGCGCCCTGAAAGGCCAGATCCAGCCGCATTTTTTGTTCAATACCATCAACAACCTCTACGCCTTGGCGCGCATGAAATCGCCCAAAACCGCACCGGTAGCGTTGAAACTCGCGCACCTGCTCCGCTACGTTCTCTACGAATCGGCCAAATCCGGAATGCCTTTGGAAAAGGAGGTTCAGAACCTGCGTGACTACGTGGAGCTGGAAAAAATCCGCTTCGACGACGACCGCCTTTCGGTAAAAATGGACGTAAAACTCGATGATCCAGGCTGCACGATTACCCCACTGCTACTGTTGCCCTTAGTGGAAAACGCTTTCAAACACGGTGTGAGCGAGCAACGTGATCATGCATGGGTCAATATTTCCATCTCATTGAAAAACAAGGTTTTAGAAGCCAAAATCGAAAACTCCGCCGGTGCCGGTCAGGCTGCCAACCCACAAGGGATCGGTTTGCAAAATGTGCGGCGGCAATTGGAATTGTTGTATCCCCACCGTCACAAATTCAGTATCTCCCAAACAATGGATGCCTTCTCCTCCGAACTGCGCATTGACCTCAATGACGAAATGACTTCAATGACAAAATGACTGAAATTTCAACAATGACTTAAAAATCAAAATGACCTCCCTCAACTGCCTCATTGTCGAGGACGAACCGCTGGCCGCTACCATACTCGAAGACTACGTGCGACAGATACCCTACCTGCGCCTCACCGGCCGCTGTGCCGACGCGCTTCAGGCCCTCGAAGCCCTGCGCGAAGCGCCGGTGGATGTGCTGTTCCTCGACATTAACCTGCCGGGGTTGAAAGGACTTGATTTTTTGCGCTCACTCCAGTATCCGCCTCAAGTCATCCTGACGACGGCCTATCACGAATACGCATTAGAAAGTTATGACCTCGGCGTCGTTGACTACCTGCTAAAACCCATTGATTTCGAGCGATTTATTAAGGCTGTTCAAAAACTGAAGCGCCCCGGCTCGCCCGCCGAAGCTTTGGCGAAGGCGGGCCGCCCTTTCCAGTTTTTCAACGTCAACAAAAAAATGGTGCGTGTGTGGCTCGACGAAATTCAGCATGTGGAAAGCCTGAAAGAATACGTGCGGATCTTTCTACCGGGCGGAAGATCCATCGTGACCAAAATGCAGTTGGGCGAATTGGAGCGCTCCCTGGAAGGCTTCGGCTTTTTGCGCGTCCACCGTTCTTTTATCGTAGCCTTGCGACACATCGAGGCGTTCACGGCGACGGAGGTAACAGCAGGCGGGACAGAAATTCCGGTTGGACGGCAATACAAGGAAGAAGTAGCGCGGGCATTGGAAAATTTATCCGGGGGGTGATTTTGCTACTTTTGCGGAAAAATTCGTTTTGGCCCAACACAAAAAAATCGTCCTCATTTCTCCCGCCCATCCCCTGCGCGGCGGCATTGCAGCATCTTCCGAACGACTCGCCCAAGCCCTGCAACAAGCCGGACACGAAGTTGTAATATACTCGTTCTCATTGCAATACCCTGCTTTTCTTTTTCCCGGGAAAACGCAATACACCGACGACGCGCCGCCGTCAAATCTGAAAATTAAAACCCGGATCAATTCGGTCAATCCTTTCAACTGGCTGTTCGTGGGGCGCGAGATCGCGCGGGAAAAACCCGGACGGATCATCGTCCGTTTCTGGCTGCCTTTCATGGGGCCTTGCCTCGGAACGGTGCTGCGGGTTGTGCGTTTTTTTGCCAAAACAGTGTTCCGCGTCACCGCGTTGGTGGACAACATCATCCCCCATGAAAAGCGCTTCGGCGACCGGACATTTGCACGTTATTTTGTCCGCGCCTGCGATGATTTTGTGGTGATGTCGAAATCGGTGGGAGAAGAGATCGGGCAGTTTTTGCCTGAAAGGCAGATCGCAGCCGGGGGCAGGGAAGCGAAATTGATCCGTTTCGCACCTCACCCCATTTACGACATCTACGGCGAACCACTCGAAAAAGCCGCCGCCCGCCAACAGCTTGGCTTGCCGGAAAACGCGCCCGTTGTGCTGTTTTTCGGCCTTATCCGAAAATACAAGGGACTCGACCTCCTGCTCGAAGCACTGGGGCAAGCGCCTGGTATTCACGTGATTGTGGCGGGCGAATGCTACGACGGATGGGAAGTTTACCAAAAAATAATAGACGACAAGGGACTGGCAGACCGGGCGCATCTCCACCTCAAATTCATCCCTGCGGATCAGGTGCGGCTCTATTTTTCGGCAGCCGACCTGCTGGTGCAACCTTACCGGACGGCCACACAGAGCGGTATTTCACAGATCGCTTTCCATTTTGAAATACCGATGATCGTCACGAATGTGGGCGGTCTGCCGGAAATCGTGGCGGACGGGGTGTCGGGCTATGTCGTGGCGCCGGAACCGGGAGCCATTGCAGGGGCGATGCGCGATTTTTTTGAAAACGGGCAGGCAGAAGGGATGCAGGCGGGAGTGCGGAAAGAGAAGGAGCGCTTCTCGTGGGAGAATTTGGTGGAGGTTATCTTGTCAAAGTAAAATGGGTAGCGACGACTTTACATCGCGCTACCAGGGTCAACGTTTTTTGGGGTTATGGTATTCGAGGAGAACAGGGTGTTTGTTTTCATTGGCTGTACAAAGATGCCCTTGTGTCCCCTCCGGTTTCAATCACATTTTTTGGCCAATCTTGCGTTTTCAGGAGGACCTGCTCGCTTTAAATTTTGTACGGAAGCGCCCAGTCTTTGCCTTGCGGTTTCCAGCAGGCAAACAATTCGCCCCGGCTGTTGGTCCAAAAAACATCAATGATGCCATTGGCGCGGGCGACGGCGCTTATGCCTCTGGCTGGATCAGCGGGCTGGCCGGCAGAAATAATAGTTGGCGCAGTGGATCTGCCATTTTCATCGGATAAGGTAAAAACGGCGCCTTCTTCATTCACGCCGAAAACCCGCACCACGCCGTCGTCCTGCCCAATGACCGATGCAATATTGCCATTGTTGCCCACCCGGGCGTTTACAAACTTTTTCACTTCCCATCGGGCGCCCCTCCAGGTTAGTTGCGCAATGACTCCTTCTTTGGTAATAAAAGAAAGATGAATTTTACCATTTTTGGAAACGACGGCACTCAATGAGTTTTTTTGCCGGAGAGGCAGGTTGCCGGCCGGCAATACCATTTCGTCTTTCCACTTTTTATTTGTCCGTCCGTTTTCATCAAAATAAACTGCGCGGATGTTACCATCGGAAGTAGTCCAGAACACGTCCATTGTGGCGGGCGAGCGGGTGGTGAGAGCTATAGACCCATTGGGAATTCCGCGCACGACTACCGGCAAGCGGGAAGGCTCTGTCCAATCGGGCGCGTTATTTTCAAGACTTGCAGTATACAATCGTCCTTCGGGGTCGAGCCAAAAAACGTCAATATGGCCTTCTTTGCGCGAAATGGCAGCGATACTCCCCGACAAGGAAGCCGAACGCGGCGGCGCAATTTGGGAGAAACCGGAAGACCCCGACCAGTCGGATACGTTTTCATTCCTTTCGGCCACATTCACGGCTCCATTGCCGGATATCCAGAAAAAGTAGTATTTGCCGTTGCGCCATACGGCGGCGATGTTCGATTCCATCGAAACTTCTGCATCCGGCACGGCCACCGCATTCGATTTCCAGCAGAATCCGCTTTTCCAATATCCGCTCCACACATTACAGTCGAGATTTGAACCAAAAAGCGCTAACTCATCCGGGTCTTCCCCATAATTCCGAACACAAGCGACAAGCGAACCATTTGCTCTTTGTAAATAATTGCGATTGTCTTTCGCCTCAACCCATGCCGCAAAGAGACCGATTGTACCGTATTCTATCCAGGCATAGCCCCTGTTGCCCCAAGTGGCGCTACCGGATGAATTTCGAATCAGCCAGGCTCTCTTGCCGTCATCCCACCCCATAATTACCACTGCATGACCGGTTCCGGGCGTAAGTTTTTGCGGCGCTTCATGCTGCTTTATGGATAAAAAAGAGTTATCCGGTTTTACTGAAACCGCTATTGCGCCATGGGTACAAATGGCTTCTTTTATATTGCGGACAGGAGGTATAAACATCAGAGATACCGTATTGGTATTGTTCACCAACCATTCTTGTGCTCCTTCGCAATTACACATATTGCCTCCGCATATTATGTCGCTTCCTTCATCTTTAAAACCGTGAGAACGGTCTTTAAATTTTTGTAATGCGACCTCGTGAAAAAAACCGTCGGTCGGATTGCCCACACAACAGAGCACCCCGCTTTCAGACAAATTCAATACCCAACCGGGATAATGGGTCAATAGCATGTAGTTGGATTCATAAGCCGCGACCACAGCATGCGCCCAGCATGAATTTGGTTCCGATTCGAATTCAAATGACGATTCGCCATAAATATCCCGAAGATCGAGCGAGAGGGCATCGGGGTCCAAACCGTTTAAATAGGGTTGCCCGTACAAGGAAGTGCAGGTCATAGCAGCGATCGCCCCAATTTTTAACGGTATTTGGAGTGACCAATAATGAACAAAAATGGAGGCATATTTTACCATGATCTCAAGATCAATTGCAGGTGGTGCATTTTTCAACGGCAACCCCGATATCTTTATGCCGTTTGATGCGGATAACCCTCGACGAGCAACTGTTATTCAGATGATCGCATTTTACATAAGTCCTGAATAGTAACCCATTGGCGTCGTATTTGAGCGTCGTATCATTCTCCATGCTAAAACCTCCGGCGGTAAGGCAAGTGTAGTTGTTGCTGCCGCTGATAAACTCTGCATAGGAGGACTTAAACCGGTTGGGGGAAGAGGTTTCCTGGTCGGACGTAGGCGAGACGAGAAAAACAACATTGGTCGAACCTCTGGTTACTGTGACTTTGAACACTTTATCAACACTGTTGCTCGCGTCGTATTCTGAGGTTTTGATATCTCCAATCGTTGTTTCGGCAAGCAAGGTGGCCGCAACATAGGTTTGGCCCTGGCAAGGATTCTCAGCCGGGTCTCCTACAGTGGTGCGCCCTGCAATGACGTCCGAGGCGACAATAATAGTAGTATCGAGGTAAGCGGGGCCGGCGATGAGAAAGGACGTCGCAGGCCCTTCTTTTCCGTCTTTCCCGACAGGGATCAATCTGACTTCGACCTTAGATTTGAATACATCGGGGATGGTAAAACTCGGCGCATCAATAATAAAAGTGGTGTCCCAATCAACGATTTTCTTTTTGGTTTTTTGCAGAATCACTTTCGTTTTCGCTTCGCCGTCTGACTCTGCCCAACTCACCGACAAACCGAAATCCCGCCCGACCTTTATCTCCGGCACACGAGGCGGAACCGCATCGGATTTTTTGCACGACAAAAAAGATGTTGCGGCGATGAGTGCAAGAAAAATGGAAAATTTTGCGAAGCTGGCCATATAACTATTTTTTTGCTACAAACGTAAGAGTTTGCATTTTTACATCTGATAACATTTTTTGCGGATTCTTCACTTTTTACCGGCATTTTCACCCTATGGACGATAGCGTACTCGTCGTTACACTTCGGGCGCTTTTACCTGCACACAAACAGAAATTGCTCGATTTTTTTTCTTCGAAGTTCCTCAACCGGGGCAAGAATGCACCTGTCCGGGAAAAATTGCTGCGGTATTTGGTCGAACATATCGCCAAAGGGAAAAATTCCCTTCTTGAAAAACTCACCGTCTGCCAGGCCGTGTTTGGTTTGTCCGAACCGGACACTGCAAAATTGGACAGCCTGATGAATGAGGTGCTGGAATTGGTCAGAAAAATGATCGCCTGGCAAAAATTTGAAAAGGAGACCGGTACCGCACGCGAACTGGTTTACCTGGCCGGCTATTACCAGGAAAATGATCTGGTGGAAAAAGGATTTTCGGCGCTCCACCGCGCCCAAAAATTGCTCCACAATCCGGGCGAATTAAGCCTCAATCAATACTACGACCACTATCTTTTATGGAAAGCAACCGTTAGTCTGAAAAGTTATCTTCACCTTCGCCGCGATGATCTGGACTTACCCCATGCTATTCGCGCATTCGATACCTACTACATTGCGGAAAGACTTTATCTCTGCTGTTTGCTTCTAAGTCAAAGCCGCCTGGTAAAAATTGATACTTCCTTGTACAATATTTTCCGGGATTACCAAACAATCTTACATCTAAATTACTCCTTTGAAGATCCGCTCATCGGCATTCTGGAGCAAATCGCGTCCTTTTTATCCGCGCCAACATTATTTACCCGCGAAGAACTCAGCGCCCTGCGCCTTAAAATAAGGGCTGTTTCCTTCAGGCTCGACCCCGGGTTACTCACTGCACTGGAAATGTTCATATGTAATTTATGTATCGCCCGTGTCAACGCCAATGAGTGGGATTTTCTCCCCGACCTTTTCGAACTACAAAAAGAAAGAGTGGAATCGGGACGCATATACACCGACGGCATGTTATCTCCCAGTGAATACCAAAGTATTACCGTAGCAGGGTTGCGGTTGGGAGAAATGGATTGGACCTTACAATTCATCGAGGAAAATAAACTCAGGATTTTAGGCTACGAGCAGTCTTTGGAGCCCTACAAATACAACATTGCCAATTATTTGTTTTATAACAAAGACTATGAAAAATGCCTTGATCATTTACAGGAAGGGCATTATGAAGACCATCACTACAAGGTATGGGCGCGAATTCTCGAACTAAAAGTGTACTATGAAACCATACCGGAAATCGTAGCGTCCAAATTGAGCGCAGCGAAGATGTTTTTCCACCGCGACGAGTTGCTGCCTGACGAAAAGAAGACTCTTTTTAACACCTTCGTAGACGTGCTCAAACAGATGGTCAGCTCGAATACGCTGGGCAACGAAAAAAGGATAAAACGCATCCTGCAGAAAGTCAAAACGACACCCTACATCGCAGAACGCTATTGGCTTACTGAAAAACTGGAGGAAATGCTGAAAAAAGCGCGGAAAACCCACCGTGCCGCATGAAAAAGCCCGGATGCCGTCTCGGCAACCGGGCTCGTGATCCCGACAGGGCTCGAACCTGTAACCTACTGCTTAGAAGGCAGTTGCTCTATCCGTTGAGCTACGGGACCAAACTTTTTTGGACGGTGCAAAAATAAAAACTTTTAACCAACTCAACTGCACCGCTTTTGGCAAAGTTCCGCCGGCAAACTAACTTGCGGGCAAAAGATACGCGTCATGGAATCCACTCCGCCCCCTTCCAACGTCCAGATCGAAGAATCCTGGAAAAAAGTACTCGCCGACGAATTCAACCAGCCGTATTTCGCCGCCATCAAGACTTTTCTGGTGAATGAAAAAAAGGCCGGCAAAACGATTTATCCGCCGGGACCGCTGATCTTCAATGCGTTCAACAAAACGCCGTTCGACGCGGTGAAGGTCGTTATCCTCGGACAGGACCCCTATCACAACCCCGGCGAAGCCATGGGACTGTGTTTCTCCGTGCCCAAAGGCGTCAAAATACCACCCTCGCTGGTCAATATTTATAAAGAGATCAATGCGGAACTCGGCCTGCCCGTGCCGAATCACGGCGATTTGACGTACTGGGCGGAGCAGGGCGTGCTCCTGCTCAACGCCATCCTCACCGTGGAAGCCCGCCAACCCGCCTCGCACCAGAAGATCGGCTGGCAAACCTTTACTGATGCCGTGATCCGCCACATCTCGAACGAAAAGGAAGGTGTGGTGTTTTTACTGTGGGGCAACTTCGCCAAAAGCAAAAAGGCGCTCATTGACCAGACGAAACACTACGTGCTCGAAGCCGCACATCCTTCGCCGCTCGCCGGCGACGCTTTTATGGGCTGCGGGCATTTTGCACACACCAATGAAATTCTGGAAAAACAGGGAAAAACGCCTGTCAACTGGCGCGTTGATCCTTGAGTCGTTTCCCGCAGATGTCCGGTGTGCAAATCTTAATTATTTCCCGCAGATTACCGCAGATTTAGCCCGCAGATTACCGCAGATACGCTTACACCCTCACACCTCTCACACTTGGGCCTTTACCTACATATCCCTTTCTGCAAACAGGCTTGCCACTATTGCAACTTTCATTTTTCCACATCGCTGCGAAGCAAAGGCGATATGGTGGCGGCAATTGTGAAAGAACTGGAATTGCAGCGCGACTACCTCGATGGAGCTGAACTAAATTCCGTTTATTTCGGTGGAGGCACACCTTCTTTGCTGGAAATGAGGGAGTTGGAACATATTTTTGAAACAATAAACGCCCTTCACCGCATTTCCCCCGAGGCCGAGATCACCCTGGAAGCCAATCCGGACGACCTCTCCCCTGAAAAACTCCGCGACCTTAAAAACTATACGCCCGTGAACCGGCTGAGCATCGGCATTCAGTCGTTCGGCGACGAAGACCTTCTATGGATGAACCGCGCCCACAACGCTGCTCATGCGCACGCCTGTCTCGACAAAGCCCTGGCTACCGGTTTCGATGATCTCACGATTGATCTGATCTACGGCGCGCCGGTCACTTCCGACGCGCAATGGGCTGAAAACCTGCGCATTGCCTTCGACTACGGTATTCCGCACCTCTCCTGCTATTGCCTCACGGTGGAAGAAGGCACGGCGCTCGGCGCCTGGGTACGAAAGGGACAGCAACCACCGGTGGATGAAGAAAAGGCCGCCCGCCAGTTCGAATACCTGATGGCTGCCGCCGCCGAACGCGGCTACGAACATTATGAAATCTCCAATTTCGCCCTGCCGGGTCGCTACGCCCGCCACAACAGCAGTTACTGGTCCGGCGAACCTTATCTCGGTGTCGGCCCTTCGGCGCACTCGTTCGACGGCCGGAGCCGGCAGTGGAACGTTGCCAATAATGCACTCTATATCAAGGCGTTGGCTGAAAATCGAATCCCTTTCGAAATGGAAATCCTGACGGCTGCCCAGCGCTATAATGAGTACGTGATGACCTCGCTGCGAACGATGTGGGGAACAGACATAGAGAAAATACAGCAATGGGGCGGGCAGTTCGCCGCATATTTCGAGCGTGCAGCGCAGCCGTTTTTGGATCAGGGCACGATGGAACGAACGGGGGATAAATACCGGCTGACCCCTGCCGGCAAATTTCTGGCCGACGGCATTGCCGCCGAATTGTTTTGGCCGGATTCGGAAAAATAAAATTTCAACAAGTCATTTCAGTCCAGTAATTCAGCCTGCGATGGCAGCGGCGTTTAAAATTTTTCTTGCCAAAAAGGTGTAAATATCAACGACTTAGATACTTTTACCGCAACAATGACTTTGGAGAGTTAGACAATGGACATTGGATTGTTTGAAATGTGAAATGGCAATAAAACTGCTTTTACTTACCACAAAACAGTTCAAAGTCAAACGTCTAATTGTCCAATTATCCAACGTCCAATTATCCAACGTCCAATTGTCCAACGTCCAATTATCCAACGTCCAATTGTCCAACGTCCAATTGTCCAACGTCCAAATTTTCAACAATCAAAACGAAAAACGTATGTGGTCAGAACTTAAAAACTTCCTCCTGCGCGGCGATGTCGTCACATTGGCCGTAGCGTTCATCATTGGCGGCGCATTTAACTCAATCGTTACGTCACTGGTTGAAGACGTGATCATGCCCATCATCGGAATGATCATCGGCACGCCCGATTTTTCTTCCATCAAGATCGGCGAAAGCATCATGGTGGGCAAATTTTTGAACGCCGTCGTCAATTTTCTGATCGTCGGCACGGTGCTGTTTTTCCTCATAAAAGCGGCTGGTAAAAAAGGAGAAGAAGTGAAATAAATTGATGAATCGCTTCTTTTCAGCACATTTGAAGGAGGCTGTCTCGTAAGTCGGCTATCTGTTTAATTGTGGATTTGGTTATTCGTTACACCCTCATAACCAGGGTTGTTTTCAAATAAACAAATCCACAATTAAACAGATAGCCGACTTATAAGACAGCCTCTTTCCAGTTTTAGCGGCAATCCTCTGAAATGGCGCCGTTTTTAAAAATTAAATTCTGGCAAAATGGGCAAAAAGTTGAAAACCGAAGCAATTTGATTTTTTACAACATCGTATTCGCGAGAAAAATATTCGTCGCAAATTTTAATTTTACAATAACTTAACAAAATAGCGCGTTGCCAACTATTATTTGGTTAGCAAAAGTTATAGTACCTTTGCACCGTTATTTGTTCACCAAACCATAGTTTGAAAATGACTTTGAATCAACTCGTGGATGCACTCGACGCGCTGGTCGTGAAAGGGGACATCATCACCGCTTTCGACCAATTCGCCGCCGACAACTGCGTCACACTCAGCACCCCCGAAGATAAAACCACCTCCAAAGCCCAGAAAATGGAAGCATTGCGTTGGTTTTTCAACAATGTCGCTTCCGTCAACCGCATCGAACGCCTCGCTTCGCAAGTGGGCAAAAACACCACAGACTCCCAGTTTGTGTTCGACTTTACCGACAGATCCGGCAATCAAATGGTGTACAATGAAGTGATCCGCCGCACCTGGAAAGGCGACAAAATTGTGGAAGAGCAGTACTTCATGGGCGCAACCCTGCAAAACGAAAAGCCCGCTGCCGCCGCGAAAAAAGCCACTGCTGCGAAAAAAGCGGAGCCGGTAGCCGACAAAAAACCGGCTGCCAAAAAAGCCGCCGAACCGGTAGCTGATAAAAAGCCGGCTGCCAAAAAATCGGCTGAACCCGTCGCCGCTAAGAAAACGGCAGACAAGAAAGCCGCCGCACCTGCGGCTGAAAAAAAGCCGGCTGCGAAAAAGACCGTACGCAAGTAATTCACAGACAAGGACAAAACAGACGGAACAAACAAATCAGGCCCGGTTGACGTGAAGTCTGCCGGGCTTTTTTATTTGGGTTTTGATCAAGTAAAATTACCTTTGAGCGGCAAACAATTACCAAAATGGCCTACGAATACGAGGTTTTCATTAGTTACAGGCGAACCGACGAACCACCCGTACAGACCTTTCTTGAGCGATCATTTATTGGGGTTTTTCGAGGGCTGCTCAATGAAATGCTTCAACCAAATGGAGTACGCATCTTTTATGACCGTCACGATATACGTACAGGCAAGAAGTGGCCAGGCACTATCCACAAAGGGTTGGCCCACTCCAAGATATTGGTGCCAATTCTGATCCCATCTTACTTCCATCGCGAATGGTGTTTGCGTGAGTATGCCGTTTTCTACCACCGCGAACAACAAGCCAATATGGGTGACGACGGACTCATCTTCCCAGTTCTTTTTACAAAAGTGGGGGATTTGCCTGCCCACGTGACCGAACGCATCCAACTCGCTGACTTCAGTGAGTATAATTACGGAGAAATCAGGAAAGACTCGCCAGAGAACAAACCATTCAGAAAAGCAGTTGAGCGTTTTGCCAAAGATGTGTTCGATGGATTGAGCAAAACACCTGCCTGGAACCCCGACTGGGCAAATAACCGTGCTGCCTGGTGCGACACCCCCTATCAAAACCTGCTTAAAAACCGCCTTCCTCCCCCAGTGATGAATACTCCCCCTTCCATCGAAAACGAAAAAGGCATTTTGAGATGAAAATTATTACTTTTTACTCATATAAAGGCGGAGTTGGCCGTACTATGTGCTTAGCGAACATTGCCGTATTGCTCGCCAAATGGGGGCATAAAATACTTATGGTGGATTGGGACCTGGAAGCGCCGGGGTTGGAGCGGTATTTCGTTGCAGAAAATTTCAATGGTAAAGGGCAAAACACAACAACAGGGATAGATTTGAAAATAGTGAAGGAAAAATCAGGCTTGATCGACTTGCTGACAGAGCGTAAGAAAGACGGTTGGAAAGAAGCTCTTATCTCAATACCCATTCCGGATGCCCGGGAACCTCTCCACTTCATCTCTGCCGGTCGGCGCGACGATGACTATTTTAAACGTGTCCGTGATTTCAACGTAGAAACCTTTTATTCCAAAAAGAAAGGCGGACAATACATCGAAAACCTTCGGCAGTCTTGGTGGAACGCTTACGACTTCATCTTAATTGATAGTCGAACCGGCGTCTCCGAGATCAACGGCATATCCACCATCCAAATGCCCAACTTGATCGTGTTGCTGTTTACCGCCACCAATCAAAGTTTTGAGGGGGCTCTCGATATCGCTTACCGGTCCACAGCCGCTCAACAAAAACTACCCTATGACCGGGGTAAGCTGCTTTTTCTGCCTATTCTTTCAAGACTGGAATCCACAACGGAATTGGAATTGACCAACACCTGGGTCAACCATTTTGCTGAAAATCTGACCGAGATATACAAATACTGGCTGCCTACATTGAATAGCCGCGTGACGCCCGACGAATTTTTGAAAATGACCAAAATTCCACATGTGCCATATTACACGTTTGGGGAAAAACTCGCTGTGATCAAAGATGGCACTTTCGATCCCAGCAGTATGGGATATGCCTATGAAGGCATTGCTTCACTGATTGCCAACAAATTAGAGCGGGTGGAGGAGTTTGTGGAAAAAAGGGAAATTTATATTGGTAGTAGTCCGCAAAAGAGTACCGATCTGATAAAACAAGTCAAAAAGCATATTGGGAATCAAGAGATAATTCCTGCAATAGAAGCTTTAGAAGTCTATTTTAAATCAATTGACTCTAGACAAGACTTGAATATCTTAATCATGCTAAAGGCCCGTTACAAGCGCCTTTTGGAAGACTTTTATACTGCCAGAATGCATAGAGATGAGTTCTATCTCGAACTAGATAAAATTATGTTGGAGGTTCTAAATAGAGCTGATACATTGGATGATTTATTTTTAAATACAGGTCGGACATTATCCCAAGCCATAAAACCAAAAATTAAAAATACTTAAGAGCATATCAATGGGAAATATACACCGCGCCTTCCTCCTCATCCTCGACGGCTGGGGCCTCGGCCAGAAACCCGAAGCCGACGCCATCCGGCAAGCCAATACGCCCTTCTTCGACCATCTTTGGTCAACATACCCGCACAGCACGCTCGTCACGCACGGCGAAGATGTGGGCCTACCCGAAGGACAAATGGGCAACTCCGAAGTCGGCCACCTCAACATCGGCGCCGGACGCATTGTATGGCAGGAACTGGCGCGCATCAACAAAGCCGTCCGAGAACGCGAATTGCACGACAACAAAGTGCTGCTCGACGCCCTCGATTACGCCAAAACCAACGGCAAAGCCGTGCATTTTATCGGACTGGTGAGCGACGGCGGCGTGCATTCGCACATCGAACACCTCAAGGCCTTGTGCGATATCGCCACCGAAAACGGCAACCGGAAAGTGTTCGTCCATGCCTTCACCGACGGACGCGACTGCGATCCCAAAAGCGGAGCGGGTTTTCTGGAGGACTTATTGAAACACATTGAGAATCAACCCGTAAAAGTAGCCTCCGTCATCGGGCGCTACTACGCCATGGACCGCGACAAACGCTGGGAACGCGTCAAACTCGCCTACGATCTGCTCGTGAACGGGATCGGAGAAGCGGTCACCGATATTCCCTCGGCCATCCGAAAGAGTTACGATGCCGGCGTGACCGACGAGTTTTTGAAGCCCATGTTCGTCGCCCCCAATCCGCAATCTGCAATCCGCAATCCGCAATCAACCATTCAACCCGACGACGCTGTCATCTGCTTCAATTTCCGCACCGACCGCTGCCGCGAGATCACTATGGCGCTTACACAGGAGGACATGCACGAGTACAACATGCACACCCTCCCGCTGCACTACGTCACCATGACGCGCTACGACGATAAGTACCGCAACGTGCAGGTGATGTTTGAAAAAGACGACGTGAGCATGACGATGGGCGAGATACTGGAAAAAGCAGGCAAAACCCAGGTGCGCATCGCCGAAACGGAGAAATACCCGCACGTCACCTTCTTTTTTTCGGGCGGGCGCGAGGAGCCGTTCAAAGGGGAGCGCCGCCTCTTATGCCCTTCGCCCAAAGTGGCGACCTACGACCTGCAACCTGAAATGAGCGCGCCCGACATCCGCGACGCCATTATGAAAGATATCCGGGAAAACGAGCCGGATTTTATCTGTCTCAACTTCGCCAATACCGATATGGTAGGCCACACAGGCGTATTCAAAGCCGCCATGAAAGCGGCCGAAACGGTGGATCAGTGCCTGAGCCAGATCATACCGCTCGCGCTCGAACACGATTATTCCTGTCTTATCATTGCCGATCATGGCAATTCGGACTATATGATCAACGAGGACGGAACGCCGAACACGGCGCATACGAAAAACCCGGTACCGTGTATCCTCGTCAGCCGCCATCTCTCTGGGAATGAAAGACTGAAGAATGGACGTTTGGCCGATGTGGCGCCAACCTTGCTGGCAATGATGGGGATGGAGAAGGGGAAGGAGATGACGGGGGAGAATTTGGTATCGTAATTTTTTTTGTTTCCATATAACGAAACTTTCTTTATCTTTGCCATTGCAAAATCCCACCTGATGAATGAAAAATTTGAAGTTCTTTTTCTGGGTGAAGCACGGGAATATCTCTTGGGACTTAACCAAAAAACAAGAGAGAAAATCATCTTCAACATTGACAAGGCAAAAGTTTTGAATGACCCCAAGTTGTTTAAAAAGCTCGCCGGAGAAATTTGGGAATTCCGGACGCTGTATAATGGCTTGCAACATCGGTTGCTCGCTTTTTGGGACAAGACCGATAAGCAACGGACGCTCGTGGTGGCAACGCACGGATTTGCCAAAAAAACGGACAAAGTGCCTGAAAAAGAAGTGTTGAAGGCCGAGCAGCTTCGCCGGCAATATTTTGAGCAAAAATAAAATGACATTTATGGAAAAACAACCCTTGAAAGTTTATACCCTCGATCAGATCAAAGATGAGATGATTGGTGCAAAAGGCACTCCCCAAAGAGATAATTATGAGTTTGAACTCAACCTGGAACTCTTGGGCGAGATGATAAAAACCGCCCGACAGGAACGCAACCTGACGCAGGAGCAATTAGGACAATTGATAGGCGTGCAAAAAGCCCAAATCTCAAAATTGGAACGCAACGCCAGCAACGTGACGATTGAAACCGTCCTGCGCGTGTTCAATGCGCTTCAGGCAAAAGTACATTTTCAGGTGCAAATGCTTGATACTGACTTGGAAATGGCGTAAAAATCATCCCACTCGCGCTCAAGCACGATTATTCCTGCTTCATCATTGCCAACCACGACAATTCGGGCTACATGATCAACGAAGACTGGACGCCCAACACCGCACACACGAAAAATCCCGTGCCTTGCATTCTCGTCAGCCGCCGCCTCACTGAAAATGAAAAACTTAAGAATGGGCGACTGGCAGATGTCGCGCCGACTTTGCTGGCGCTGATGGGGATGGAAAAGGGTAAGGAGATGACGGGGGGGAGTTTGATCAATTAACCACACGCCACAACATCATCGTCCGGTCATCACTGCACGACACTAAGCAACCGGGCAGCCACAGCAACCGGTTCACCGAATTGATATGCCCGCCGTAGCGGATCGTATCTATCACTTTTAGCAGTCGGAAGGTGTGTGCATCCCATATCTTCAGCGTTTTGTCGCGGCTGGCGGTGGCGAAGAGCCGGCCGTCGGAGGAAAAAACGATGTGGTTGACAGTGAATAAATGCGCGGGATGTTCGGGAGAAAGCGGAGAAAGATAAGGGATCTCGGATTGCGGATTTTCCAACTCCCATACTTTCAGCAGGGCATCGCGTCCCCCACTCAAAAGGTATTGGCTGTCAGGGGAATAAACAACTGTGAAAATGGAATTGGCATGCGCGTCTTTCAAAATGCCTTTCAGTTCAAGTGTTTCCACATCGAGGAAGTAAATCGAATTGTCGCTTGCGCCGACGGCCAGTTCTTTTCTTTTATAGGAAAAAGCAATCGCCCGCAACGCCTGGTTGGACAATTGAAAACTCTCCACGCTGCTGCCAGACTCGCGGTTCCAGCGGGTAAGGATGCCGTCGCCGCCAGCAGTGAATACCCACTTACCCGTGTCCAATATATGGTAAACACCCTTATTGTGATGCCGGATATTGCGTGTCTTCTCCGGATCGTTCCTGTCAATCCAATGCACGCCGCCGTTCATGTTGCCCGCCACCAAACGATTGGCATCGAGGGCACAAAGCGAAAAAACCTGCGTCTCGACCGATGCTACCAGTTGCCCCGTTTCCGGGTCGTCGAGGTTCCACTCCACCACCCAACCGTCGCCGCCGGCAGAGAGGAAATGCCGTTCATCTTTGCCGGTGGCGAGGGCATAAACGGCCGCGCGATGGCCGGTACAGGTGTGGATTTTTTCAATTTGCACGATTGACGGGAGTAATTAAGCAGTAGATGAGGTGTCACCCCAAACACTCATTTTTTCTCTTCAACAAAGATTCCCGCAAAGCTCGGTTTCCACTGCGCCATCAACCTGCCAGACTTATTCTTTATCACTACCGACGAAGTGAAAAGCGATTTTAAGAGAACGGTTGGCTCCAACGAGTCAAACGATAATTGGTGTGGGTACTGGCCTTTCAGATTGTTTGTGTAAAACAAGCAAACAAGAAGTAAGTGGAGGAAATACTTCATAGGAACGGTGTTAATTCTAAGCATGAGATATTTTCGCCTCTCGTGTCACTTCACCTTCCCACCATATCCTCAGGCTTTACCCATTGATCGAACTCTTCGGCCGTGAGATAGCCCAGCGCCAGCGCCGATTCTTTTAGGGTAAGGCCTTCTTTATGCGCTTTTTGCGCGATTTCAGCGGCTTTGTAATATCCGATTTTCGTGTTCAATGCCGTCACCAGCATCAGCGAGTTGTTCACGTGTTTCGCGATATTCTCGCGTATTGGCTCGATACCGCCCGCGCATTTGTCGTTGAACGACACGCAGGCTTCGCCGATGAGCCGCGCAGAGTGCAGGAAGTTGTAGATCATCACCGGCTTGAATACGTTGAGTTCGAAGTGGCCGTTGGAACCGCCGATGCTGATGGCTACGTCGTTGCCCATGACCTGGGCGGCCACCATCGTCAGTGCCTCGCATTGGGTCGGGTTCACTTTGCCCGGCATGATACTGGAGCCGGGTTCGTTGTCGGGGATAAATATCTCCCCGATACCCGAACGCGGGCCTGAAGACAACATCCGCACGTCGTTGGCGATTTTCATCAGGCTGACGGCGATGGTTTTCAGGGCGCCGTGGGCCTCCACAATGCCGTCGTGCGCGGCGAGGGCTTCGAATTTGTTGGGAGCGGTCACAAAGGGCAAACCCGTCAACGCTGCGATGTGCCGGGCAACATTTTCGGAATATCCTTTCGGGGTGTTGATGCCTGTGCCGACTGCCGTTCCGCCGAGCGCGAGCTCGCTCAGATGTGGCAGCGTATTGCGGATGGCCCGCAGGCCGTGGTCGAGTTGGGCCACGTAGCCCGAAAACTCCTGTCCCAGCGTGAGCGGCGTGGCGTCCATGAAGTGCGTGCGACCGATTTTCACCACGTCCATAAAAGCTTCGGATTTGGCTTTCAGCGTGTCGCGCAGTTTTTCGATACCCGGGATCGTCACTTCCACGAGCATTTTATAGGCCGCGATGTGCATGGCCGTAGGAAAGGTGTCGTTCGAGGATTGCGACTTGTTCACGTCGTCGTTGGGGTGCACAAATTTTTGTTCGTCGGTGAGTTGGCCGCCGTTGAGCACGTGGGCGCGGTAAGCGATCACCTCGTTGGCGTTCATGTTGCTTTGGGTGCCGGAGCCGGTTTGCCACACCACGAGCGGGAACTGGTCGTCTAATTTCCCCTCCAGAATCTCGTCGCATACACGGCCGATGAGATCGCATTTTTCTTTCGGCAACACCCCCGCTTCGAGGTTGGTGAGCGCGGCGGCTTTTTTCAGGTAAGCGAACGCCCGGATGATCTCGATGGGCATGCGGTTGGTGTCGCGGGCGATTTTAAAATTCTCGATGGAGCGCTGCGTCTGCGCGCCCCAATAGACGTGGGCAGGCACCTGCACTTTGCCCATGGTGTCTTTTTCGATGCGATAGTCCATTGATGTGGATTTGTTGAGTTGTGGATTTGGTGATGCGGATGGGGCAAAGGTAAAATTTGTCGAATCCCTTATCTTTGTAAAAATTTTTAGACTTTAATAAACTGGATGAAACCTGTTTTCAAATATCAATCTTTGCTCGACCTGGTTCCAAACTGCCCTCCTTCTGGTTACCGTGAAATTTCAGTAACAGCGTTCCGGTTTGTTCATGCCCAAAATCACCCTGACAATTTTAAACCAGTTCAGTTAATATATCCCTCCCGAAAATTTGAAGATGATGATACCCGATGTAAAGCGCTGGGACTTTCGTTCTTCACAGAAAAGAATAAAGCGAGACTAACTTTCCAGAAAATATCTGCCAAGTCACCTTCTTTCGCAAAAACTGTAGGGGAACATATTGCGACTATCTCCATTTCACCGGAAGATGGAGCATTTATAGTGCCTAAAGAAACTAATTCCGGGCATTTCACATTTCATGAGTATATTGGATGCGATTTTCAGCAAAAAATCGAAAACATCGAACCCATTATCAAGCAATGATATGGAACGCTCCATCGGCACTTTTAAAATTGGCAATGAAATCTTCGAACGCATCGGCGACCTCGAATGGTTCGAAGGCGCGTTGATTTCTTTGTTCGAAGAAAAAACCTCCGGCGACCTTTTTTTACTGCATTGGGTGGATGTCCAAGAGGGTTTTCATCGCTGGTTGCTGTATCCCGTTTCGCATCGTGCTTTGCAACTTTATTTGGAAGGAAAACTGACCAACGAAGACCTGCTTTGGTTGAACAACCCGGCCACTGTTCGAATCGTGAACATGAATGGTGATATGAAACTCAACAAGGTAGAAAGCAAAAAGGTGGCTGAATTATCAAAAGAATATCTTCCAACTGCAGAGAGTTTTTTTGAAGCAGAACTCTGTTTGAATCTACCCAAAATTCAACACTTTTTGGAAAAATCCGCTGCTCAAAAAAAGATTCACGTTTATCCGCACACCCCTGAACTATCAAGCCAGGTAGCTGATAGCGACACAAATGTTGCCCAGTACACAAAGAAATCCACAAAATTGATAGACATCGAAGGTATCGGACCTTCCTATGCTACGATACTTCAAGACAAACTTGGAATCAGTAGTGTAGAAGAACTACTTGAACTAGGCGCATCTAAAAAAGGTCGCCAAGAGATTGCCGTCAAAACCGGAATTAGCGAGGCACACATCCTCCGCTGGGTCAATATGGCCGATCTATTCCGTATTAAGGGCATCGAGGCAGAATTCTCCGATCTGCTTGAAAAAGCCGGCGTAAACACGATGAAAGAACTTCGCACCCGGAATGCAGCAAGTCTCCACGCCAGACTCATTGAAATCAACGCTCAAGACAATTACGCTGGTCGAGCGCCGCATTTGAATGAAGTAGAAAGTTGGATCGAGCAAGCAGGTCAACTAGAGCCGAAGGTTACGCACTCCTAAGCAATGAGGCACTTCACTTCATTTAGTATCTTCACCGCAACAACGCCACCTCCCCTTTCCGTTTCACCGGTGCCTCCTGCCCGTTTTCAACCGCCCGGTATTGCATCCGCCAGACATACACATCCGACGCAAGGGGTTGTCCGTTGTGGGTGCCGTCCCAGGCAGCATTGGGTATAGTGGAGTGAAAAACCGGTTCACCCCAGCGGTTGTACACATAAAAAGAATAGTCTTCCACATCGGAGCAAACGGGCAGCCGGAACAAATCGTTGACGTCGTCGCCATTGGGCGTAAAAGCGTTGGGTTCGAAAAAACCGCAATTTTTAACTTCCAGGACTTCCGTTTGGCTTTCGTTGCACTTTTCAGGGTCTATCTGAAGGGTGATGTTGTAAGAGCCGGGAACGCAAAACTGAACGGAATCGAGGTATAAAAAATGGCTCTCCGCGGGAATGCCCCCTTCAATGGTCCACCGATAATCCGCACATTCTATGTGTTTTTTTACGTTCAAACCGGCGAGATAAGCACCTGCGCAAATGGATGGAGCAGGCAATTCAAACTCAGCCTTTTTATCGCAAAGCGGGCTGATCTCCAGGTTGTAATCGTATTCATAAATACCCTGTGCCCATAGTTGCAGGGATTGGCTGATGTCAATGGTTCCATTGCTTTGCAGCACATTGGCATCCGCAACGGAAACCTCCACCGAGTCCGGCGAACAACAGCCAGGGAAAAAACCCTGCGCGTCGGTTTTCATGATGGCCATTGCCGTGCGGTCGTTGTCGGGCCAACTTGCCAGCAACAGAAGTTGCCCGCCCGGCAAATCCACAAAATCAAATATCGTTCGGGCAGCATATTTTTTTGCCCACAATACTTGCCCGGTGGCATCCAATTCAAGCAAATGCGCTTTAAAAACACAGGTGGAATCGGGTCCCGGGTTAGACATACTCACCAGCCAATGACCGTTTTTTAGCGGAATTATTTTATTAAAACGAGCCGATTCGTTCACGGACTGGTATTTTTTTGACCAGCGAATATTTCCGGTTTCGCGGTCAATGTTGACGGCCCAGCCGAAATATTCAGCAGTAGAGCCAGCATAAGCGACATACTGGCCAGCCAGCAAGACGTCGCCATTGGTACCTATAGAAGGGAATAGCAGAATCCCATTATCATCGTCAGGAGCATCAAAATATCGTACCCATATCAAATCTCCGTCCGGCGAAAATTTGAATACCGTGACATTGTGCGAGTTGTACACCTGAGCGGGCAGATACGAATTCCCTGCTTCGTCGGTACAAAAATCATACATGTAAAGCGTCACGCCTGTTTCAATAATCCGGTGCCACAGCAAGGTGCCCGATTCGTCTATTTTAAGAATAATACCTTTCCCGTCGCTGGATTCGGTATCATTGGCATAACCTACCGCAATATAGCCGCCGGGAACCGCCTCGATGGCCTCCAATCGCTGGTACTCTATGTCGGGCACTGTCCATGTTTTTCCCAGAGCACAACGCCGTTGGTATCCAGCGAATAAATATTGATGCGTTCGGCTCCGCCGGAAGGGTGATTCATCAGGGCGATGATATTGCCCGAAGGAGTGAAGACAAAATCGTCAAAATGCGTATGATCCGTAGGGCCGTAGGCTTTCGACCATCTGCCTGCGCCATTTCCGTCCAGCATTTGCGCGAACGCGCGGCGGTTGTCGGCCCCGCCGGTCACGGCGATCAAGCCGGTGGAAGAGATGCCCAGCGACCTCGGCAACAGACGGCTGGTGTATGGATCGGAAGATTTTATTTGAAAAAGAGGCTGCCCGGAAAGATTGGAACTAAGGAATAAAAAGATGAAAGCAAACAGTATAAAACGAAGAAAATCCGGCATAATACATTGTTATTTAAGTTTTTGGCTATTCTGACCTAAGATCGCAGATTACGTTCAAAACCACTTTGCGCCAGCTATTATGTTGGGTAGAAAAGATGTGTGGCAAAGTTGGCAAGATTTTCCATTTCAAAAAGTTATACGTATGCGGACGAAATAAATTGACATTGGACCTTGGACTTTTAGACCCTGGAAACCAATCATTTAGTCAGATATCCAATGTCCGGTTACTTAAAAATGGTCGTTTATCGAAAAAACTTCCCTCCTCGCCGGAACTTTTAAAATCCCCCCTTGCGTTCACGCGAAATGTCGGTGAACTTTGCAGCTCCGACTCACTAAACCATACCACCAGCAATGGCAACATTAACAATTATGGCCAACGAAACGGTGCGCGCGCGTTACGACCGCATCTTCGAGCGGGAATTTTTCCCGCTCATGGATGCCGTCTTTACGTTCGCCTACCGACTGACGGGCGATGCAACGCATGCCGACGACCTCGTACAGGAGGTGTACCTGAAAGCATGGCGCTTCGTGAACCGCTATGAAGAAGGCACCAACGCCAAAGCATGGCTGTTCAGGATTTGCCGCAACGCCTTCATCAACGAGTACCGCAGCAAAAAAAGCCGCCCGTACAAAGTTGATTACGAAGACATTGTCGTCTACCACAACGAAGACGATCCGGTAGCGCCGCGTTACTTCGGCTTGCACGAAGAAATGGGCAACAAACTCATGGGCGACGAGGTGACACTGGCGATCAATGCCCTGTCGCCTTCCTTCCGCTCGGTGGTGTTGCTCGATCTCGAAGATTTTACCTACGAGGAAATCGCAGCCATCCTGGAAATTCCGATCGGTACCGTTCGTTCGCGCCTGCACCGCGCCCGCAACGTACTGGCAGAGAAACTCCGGGAATACGCCGAAGCGCAAGGGTACAATGTGCAGGACGACGCCAGCGACCAGGCAGAAGGCGCTGCATAGCGCAAAGGGTTTATCCGGGGTACGGCTTGCCGCCCGTGATAAACCCTTTGAATTTGACATTGGACTATTTGACATTAGACGTTGGACAAATTAGAATTCAACAGATCAAATATCCAACGTCAAACAATTCAACGTCCAAAAATCCAAAAATCCAAACCAATGCTTTTGCAAACAATCTTTTCCTATGTTTTCATCACTCAATTTTTAAAACAAAGTCTTTCACAGGTCAACGTTTTTTCGCGGTTCAACACGGCTTTTTCAAACGTGTTCCCGCCCACACCTGATCCGTTATGCAAGTCGTCAGTTCAAATTGGCAATCAGTAAGTTGGCTCTCGCCGGGCGGCAACCGGCCAGAACTGTGCGGATTGCGCGGCTTCATGGCGGACAGCGAAGGCGGCAGCAATACCGGCGGCAAGACGTTGGCGCAAACAAACTGTACAATGAAAAGTCCTCGCAATCAGAACAATGGCAACACTGTAGGAACGGTCAGAACCGGGATACCATTTGCCGCCGATCTTGGCAATGACGACGCCCTTCCCCGTTTTCCCGAACAACTTCCTTCCGAAAGTCCATCACCCAAAGAAATGCCCATATCAGAAGAAGAATCCTTCCGTGCCTTCCTCAGCAGCAGGCTCCCCAAACATAAGGCTTCTCAGGCCTTACGCGACAAAGTGCGAAGTGCGATCGAGAAAAACGAGATTTTGTAACACTGCCTGCACTTTCCCTTCCTTTCAATTTCTTTTTTCCTCAAACATTCGCCGGAAGATTCGATGCAATCGCTCCGGCGATTTTTTTTAGCGGGAACTGCAAACGCGGGGGAGGAGCGGATAAAAAAATTTTCGTGAAAAATTTTTTATCCGCTCCTCCCCCGCGTTTGCAGTTACAAAATTGGTGGGGTTAAGTAACTGGACGGAAACAAAACATTAATGCAAGTTGTGACCGGCTACGCCCCCGGAGTTGCCATAGGTCACAACTTGAGTTAATTAATTCAAACTTCACATTGGCTTAACGCTCTTTGGGTCTTGTTCAGGGTAATTTTGTACCGTCAAATGGTCAAAAAAACATGAAATTCAACCCGCGCCTGAACGATTCACACACCCTTTCCTGCCCGGTCGCTCTTTTTGCCGCTTCGGCACTCTCCACTCTCTATGCTTCAGGCTTTTCCCGGAAGGGATCGTTTTCTCTCGGCGCGGGATTTAAAAAACGGTATTTTGAAAATATACAGCCGACTCCAAAAAGGCTGAAGATCAGAATTAGCATCAAACCTCAAAAAACCGGGTTCAAGTGACTTCCCGGGATAAAAAACAGTCAAAAGATATATAAAAAATGCGATTTCCCAAAACTGAACCCTGCATCAAAACATGAAACGCAAACCCGACATAGTAGTACTCTCGGACATCCACCTCGGCACCTACGGCTGTCATGCCCGCGAGTTGCACAACTACCTCAAGAGCATTCAGCCGCGCACGCTGGTGCTCAACGGTGACATATTCGACATCTGGTATTTCAAAAAAAGTTATTTCCCCAAAGACCACCTTGAAGTGGTGCGCCGCATCATGAAAATGGCGGTGAACGGCACCAAGGTGTATTACCTCACCGGCAACCACGACGATCTGCTGCGCAAATTCGGCGAATTGTCGTTCGGGCTGTTCCACCTGCGCAACAAACTCGTTTTCCAGGTGGACGGCAAAACGCACTGGGTCTTTCACGGTGATGTGTTCGACGCGAGCGTCCAGCGCGCCCGCTGGCTCGCCAAACTCGGCGGCCAGGGTTATGACCTGCTGATCCGCATCAACCGGACGATCAACTGGATGCGGCGCCTGTTCGGCTTCGCACCGGTGTCCTTCGCAGCCAAGATCAAAAAAAGCGTAAAAGGTGCGGTAAAATACATCAGCGACTTCGAGGAAACCGCCATTCAGATCGCCTCGGAAAACGACTACGATTGCGTGATCTGCGGCCACATCCACCAACCGCAAATGCGTGAATTAGAAGCGGAAAACGGCAAAAAGATCATGTATCTGAACAGCGGCGACTGGGTGGAACACCTGACGGCACTCGAATTTTCAGGCGGACAATGGTCACTTTACAAGTACGACGAAACGGAATTCGAAGTGGTGAACCCGCGCTTGCAAGTGCCGGAGCGCGAGCCGAAGATTCATACGCTGCGCCGCGATGAGGTGGTACCGGAATTGAACGGGGTGGCGGCGTTCGATGCTATTTAGTTCTTAGTTCTTGGTTCGTAGAGTTGACTCTCTTTTTTACCTCAATCTGTTTGTCATCCTGGAAGGAACTGTCCGATCTGCGTTTTGCTTTGGGAACGAACACCTAAGAACCAACAACGAATTACCAACAACCAACAACGAAATACCCGCCTTCGCCCTGAAGGGCTTCGGCGGGTGAACCGGAGTGGACAGGTTTGGAAAAATGCGCTCCGGTTTGTTTTGAATTTTTTACATAAGGCAGCTTCATATAGGTAGACTTTTTATAGCCAGCGCAAAGTGGTTTTGAACAGTAACGGATCGCAATAACCTGAAAGTCAAGTGTTCTAAACCCTCCAAACTTTCTCTTTAAGGGCAAAAAAGAAATTGAACACATTTGGAAAATGCAATTAGTTTTGCAGATTAGAAGTTTGGTTTCTAATTTGCAAAAAAATGATTCTTCGGATTTTGGGGCAGCACATCAGCGCGGCAGCTGAAAAAATGCCGGTTGTCGCGGTCACAGGACCGCGGCAGAGCGGCAAGTCCACCCTCGTTCAGCAAATCTTTCCGACGCATGTCTATCTCAATTTGGAGGACATCGAGCATCGGAAATTTGCCCTGAGCGACCCCAAGGGCTTTCTGCAAAACCTCGGCGGCAAGGCCATTTTGGACGAGGTGCAATATGCGCCCGACTTGCTTTCCTACATTCAGGTGGCGGTTGACCGCGAAAAAGTGCCGGGTCAGTTTGTTATTTCCGGCTCTCAAAACCTGCTGCTCATGGAAAGTGTCGCACAGAGCCTCGCCGGGCGGGTCGCCATTTTCAACCTGCTCCCTTTTGCACTGGAGGAGATTAGAGACACCGCTTTTGCCATGCCCGCTTACGAAGATTACGTCCTCAAGGGCTTCTACCCGCGCATCTACGACCTCGACCTCAACCCGACCAACTGGCTGCTCGACTACATCAAAACATATGTGGAATGCCCATCGAAATCAAATCGGGCAGAACCATCAACGCTCATTTTTTCGACAGCTTGGTTTACTTTCAATCCCTGTCGGGCGCGTTGCCGACCGAAAGTTTTTTGGTCTATGGCGGCGACGAGGTGCAAAAACGCAGTTTGGCGAACGTGCTGAGTTGGAAAAACCTGCATGAGATTCCGCTATGAAGGAGGCTCAAAAACTCACTGCGCGTAATCCAGCAACACCCACACTTCATTGCGCACCAATGTGCATGCGGATTCGATGGTTTTGCCGATGTTTTCCATTTTTTTGCCGGGGTGCACTTTTCTCCACATAGCGCCCACGTTGTCGGCGGTGACATCGCTCCATTTGTTGAAATAATCTACCGTGGCGGCGTTATATTTCGTTTCTGCGCCATAATCCATCAGGCTGGAAATCTCCGTGCGCACGAGGGTGCGGAACAGCTCAGTCGAATCTACATGCTTTGCCTGCTCTTTGGTCATGCTACCGAACAGGTCGCCCCAACGGGGGATGAAATCGGGTTTAGTTGAACGACTTAAAATAATCTATGGTCCAACTATTTGCCTCCGTCGGCCAGTCGAGCGGCCTATTTTCAAAATTATAAAAATTCCAATCAATCAGACTTTGGACACACCCCTTCCGCGGCGACGCAGAGGCGCAGAGAACTTTCAAATAATTGATTTTCAATACAAAATACCTCCTCCGCGCCTCTGCGTCTTTGCGGTGAATTTAAATATGTCCAGTAGTATGCCGCGCATCACTTGCCGCGCGGCTCTTTTTTGTTTGAAAATCAAGTCGCACTACTCCTTTTTGTCGTTGTTGTAGCAGTCCCGAATGCAGACGTATTTCCCGTCCCGTTTTTCAAACAAGGACATATACTTGCCAGTCAAAGCCACCGACCCGGATGCAACTTTGAATGTGGATTTCCCAGTCTCGACTACCAGATCCCCAGCCGCAAAAATGTCCAGCACTTCAAAAGAAGCAGTCATTTTGGTGGTATCACTTTCGAATTGTTTCTTTAAGTCGTTCATAATCGCTTCTTTGCCGGTAAGAATAGGCGAATTGTTGGCCAGACTCACCGCGTCGTCGGCATAATAAGCCATGACCGCCGCGGCGTTTCTGGCGTTCCACGCTTCGGCGTAGGCATTTTCCATCGCTTGTATTTCTGTGCGGATTTTAGCGAGGTCAGGTGCAGCTGGAGGCGGCGGAGCCTGTTGGCAGGAGGTGAACGAAAATACGCTCACTGCAACGGCGAGCAAAAGGTTGGTTGATTTCATTGTCTGAAGATTTAAAGATTGAAAAATGATCGTTTTTCGGCGGCACTGTTAAGCCTTAGCAACTTCAAATATTTCTATCCGGCCATTACTTCTTCGCAGGGGCATCGTTGGGAGCATTCGAACTGTTCACCACCATCCGCACCTCCTGCCGTATCAGGTCACAGGCGGCATTGGTCTCAGCGAACAACTTGTCCGCATCTTTTCCGGCGTGTACTTTTTCAAAATACGGGATGGGGCTGCCTTGTGTGAGAAACTGTTCCCAATCAGCGTACAAATCCACGGTGGCATCGTGGTAGGCATCGGCAGAGCCCCAAGGCAACTGCTTGGAGACCATTATCCAGCCTGTCATTTTCCCGTCCTTGATGCGGGCCTCGTGCACGGGCTTCCAAATCTCCCGTTCCACCCGCTGGTGGGCAGTCCGGCTGCCCGTTTCGGGGAAATCAAAATAGTTGAAAACCACAATCTTTTCTTTGTCTATGTCTTTGCCCAGTGCCATGTCTGCGTGCGACCAGATTTCGGATTTCACCCACGTCCTGATTTCAGTGGTGCGGTCCACGAGCGCCCGTTCTTCCGGCGTGAGTATGGTGGCCAGGTCGGGCATCGTCCAGTTTTCGAGGTAGCCGGCGAGTTGTTTTTCACCTTTGAAGTTGATGCGGGTCACATAATTGTATTCTTCGTTGTCGCCGGATGGATAGGCGACCTGCGTGAGCTCCCAGAAATTGTACTTGCCCGCCTTGATGTTTGCCTGATGGATTTTTTTCCACGCCTTTTCTAATTTCAGGTATTCGTCGTGCATACCGGGTTTCACTTTCATGTAGTCGAAGGAGTAGTAACCCTGGGAGTCTCCGCCTTGCGCGGTAAGAAAGTTGCTGGATAGGCAGAAAAGGGCTGCCAAAATGAGAGAATTGATAAATTTTTTCATTGTCTGAAAATTTCAAAGTTGAGAAAATTGGAGGCTCAACTTGAATGCCGGGCCTCGAATGTTATGAAGAAATCATTGCGCATAATCCAGCAGCACCCACACTTCATTGCGTGCCAATGTGCGTGCGGCTTCGATGGTTTTGCCGATGTCTTCCATCTTTTTGCCGGGATGCACTTTTTGCCACATGGCTCCTACATTGTCGGCGGTGACATCGCTCCATTTATTGAAATAATCCACCGTGACGGCGTTATATTTCGTTTCTGCGCCGTAAGGAAACTCGATGCTGTACAAGCCCCAGCCTGCCCGGTGGCCATTGTTGATTTGCTCCTGATGTACCGGCTTGACAAGTTCTTTTTCCATTTTTACATAATCATCCCACTTGCCGGCAGGTACGTCCATAAAATTGACAAACCAGTATTTGGGAGGAGGCGCATTGGCGTCAGAAGGATTTTTTACTATCAGATCCATCAGGCTGGAAATCTCCGTGCGGACGAGGGTGCGGAACATCCCGGTCGAGTCCACGTGCTTGGCCTGCTCTTTGGTCATACCGCTGAAAACGCCCGGCCAGCTGTTGTAAAGGCTGTCGATACCGTTCCAACCCGACACGGCGGTCACGGTCACGTAGTCGTATTCCGTGCTCGCGCCGCTGGGCATCCGCACTTCGAGCAGCCACCAGCCGATCTCGGAGCCGCCTTTTTTGATGCGGGCCTTGTGGAGGTCTTTCCACACGGTTTTTTCGAGCCGGACGTAGTCGCCCGCATGGCCGGGTGTGGATTTCATGTAGTCCACAAAATAGTAAGTGGTTGGGGTGGGTGCAGTTTGGGCTGAGAGGTGTAGGCCGAATGCCAAAAAAGCAAGACAGCAGAAGATGATTTTAATTTTTCTCATTGTTGAAAAGATTTATGTAAACTGAGTGATTGGTTATGAGGGCATTAGCCGTCGGAAAGCGGGTGTGGAGGGATTGGGCAAACGACTATCGGTTAGTCGTGCCAAACGGAGCATATCTCAATGAGAAGCGGGATAGGATGAGTGGAAGCGCAGCAGCAGAGATTGTGCGATTACAAGGTTACGGGTCATTTTGACACTATCAACGCTCGACCAGCAGTTGTGACTGTATATGAACGTTCAAGCCCGGACTGGAAAGCAGTCCTGACGGTCGGGAAATTCTGGCTTGTTCGTCGAATTGCATCGAAGGCAAACAGAGATCATACTCCAGCAGATGTGTGCCCAATCCCCCTTCCACGGCCGTCAGCGGCCCGGCCATCGCGGTCAGCACGATCCCTGCGGCGGTGAGGATGCAGGTTTCACCGAAATGCGCGCCTAATTGACACTCGATGCCGTTTTGTCGCGCCAAACCATACAAGTCCAGCGTATTGAACAGGCCACCGTTTTTGGAGACTTTCAAATTAAAACGCCTGCAGGCACTTTGTCGGATGAGTCGTTCGGCACTGGTTTTCGTAGTCATGGATTCATCAGCCATCAAAAATATCTGCTCACCCAAATGCTGTTGCAAGCGCGCCATCTCCTCGTCGGCATTTTTTGGAAAAACCTGTTCAAACACCTGGATCCCCAGCGCTGACAAAGCGGGAATTTGTCGCAAAGCGTCCTCCCGTGACCAAGCGCAGTTCGCATCCACCCGAATGGGGATTTCTACCGGGAATGTTGCTCTAACCGCTTCGATACGGGCAAGATTGGCAGCCAAATCGCTGTCAACTTTCAGTTTTAAATTCCTAAAACCGAATCGCCCGACGAGCGACATCAGCTGCTCCAAACCTGCCGGGCTGCGCAAAGGCAACACGCCGGAATATTCGACCCGTTCGGGCAATTTTATCTCCAATGCCGCTGCAAGAGTCGTGTTGTTTTCTTTGCATAAAGCGTCGAGCAAGGCCAGTTCGAGGGCGCAAACAGCCGACAGGCCAATGCGTCGGGGCAATTCTTGAGTCGCCAATTCGCGGATGTCGTCAATCGTCTGGAATTCGGCATTTTTCAACCAAGCGATCATGCTTTGGATGTCGCGCTCCACAGAGTTGAAGTCTTCGCCGGTCACATAGGGCCGGGGACAACTTTCGCCGTAGCCGACATGGCCGCCTGTGGTCGTCATTTCGACAACAGTGCTGTCCGAAATGGCGGTGCTGTTGTTCGACTGTTCGAAACGCAGTCGCAAGGGGATGCGGAGCCGATGTACGGTAATGTGCTTGATTTTCATCGGTTGAAGTTTAAAACGCCACCCGGGGCTTACCGGAAGGCGCAGCTGTTCCCGAAGCCTTTTTGCGGCCACCAAACGGGCGGCTAAAGTACCGGCGCACCAAATTGAACACATTTTTCCGGTTGAGCGGTGCAAAAACGAGCAGCCCGTGACCTTCGGAATGACGCGGATTGGCTTGAGCGAAAAACGCCACATCGGGGTCTTGCAGGTCTTCTTCAAAAATATTCACCGTTGGGTCGTTCAGGTAGTTGACTTCTTTTGCGACCGTTCCCATCTGAGGGCAGTAGGCATCGCCGTACCGGGCTTTCCCCACAAAATCGCGCATCTCCCGGACGTGCATCGGCGTTTCTGTGCGGCGAGAAGGATAATAGTCAGTTCCGCATTTGGCGCAGGCCAGATAAGCCTTGTAACTCAACGCATCGTACCAGCACCACACATCGGAAGTCAGCGATTCTTTCCAATATTTCATCGCCAATAAGAGGACGGTCGCAGGGAGCAGCGACTGCCCGCGATACTGCCGGGTGACGACCGTTTGGCCAAGGTAAATCAACAACCGGCGGCGTCCGTTCACTTCGGTTTTGTCTATTCTCAAGCCGGTGAAACCGACGATTTTCCCTCCGTGCAGATACAGCGAAAAGTGTGTGTTCCGGTGGATGCGCTCCATAAAAGATTGCTCCGTGTAGTGGTAGAATCCGCGATAGACGGCCCACATTTCGGTTTTTTGGGCATAGGTCAGGCATTGTTGCCTGAGGATGACAACCTGGGTTTTCATTGATCAAGGATGCTATTTCGTTCGAAGTGAACGTGCTTTTCAGGATGGTTTTCCGGCTGAATAAGAAAAGCACTGCGTCTTTTATCGTTGACAGAACAAAAATGTACCCACGACTTTTCTCAGGCAAAGACAATTTCAGCGCGAAATCAGGAATAAATCTTCACTTGTAATTTTAAATTTAAGAGCTAAAATATTGATAATCATTTTCTTGATATAAACATCCAATAAGGAATTAAATGTTTATTTTGCGCGCCGAATTTGCCTGAAACAGGCATACCCGCACACATGCACCACAGCAAACTCGTCCGCCAGCTCCGCATCCTCACTGCGCCGGAACTCAAGCGCCTGCTTCAGTTCCTGAAATCGCCGTTTTACAACGCCAACCCGGCCATCGTAAAACTGTATCTCCTGCTTCGGGAGCATCACCCGGAATTCGCATCACCTGCGCTCGCCAAGGAAAAGGTATTCAGAAAGATATTTCCGGGGCGGGCTTATGACCACCAGAAACTGCTCAACCTGATGTCGGACTTCACCGCCCTGCTGGAGCAGTACCTGGTCGCGCTGCAATTGGAGAAGGAGGAAATAAAGCAAAAAAAACTGTTAGTGCAGGCTTATTCTGAACGGCCCGACTGTTATGACGTATTTGAAAAAAAAGTGTGGGAGTTGGACAAGACCCTGGACGCCATGCCTTACCGCGACGAGTTGTATTTCCGGGAAAAAAAGGATCTGAACCTGTTGTATTTCGGGCACCCGGGTACAGATATGGTGACCAACGGCCGGGAGGCGCTGATCAATGCGTTAAAAAACTTTGAAGCGTTCAAAACATTGACGGCGGCAAAGTTGCAATGCAGCCTGAATGCTTGGGAAAACGCGGTGGGCGCCGCGAAAACGGTGGCAAATGCTTCAAACGGCGTTGATACGAGCAATCCCTTACTCATTCTCTATAAAAAACTGGCTGTACTCCAAGATACGCACGATTCAACGGCAGATTTGGGGGAACTCGTTGGTCTGTTCATCACGCATATCCGGACATTCCGCCCCGACGACCAGTCCAACGTTCTGAAAATACTATTGAATTATTGCAACCGCCTCATCAATAAGGGCAAGACGGAATTTGTTTCTACCAGTTTTGAATTGCACAAAACCGGCTTGGAGTATGATTGCTTCCTCGTAAATGGGAAACTCAATGAGCAGATTTTTCACAACATTGTCACTGCGGGTACGCGCTGTCGGGAATTCGATTGGACGCGGCATTTTATGGAAAACTACCAATATGCGCTCGATGCTTCTGTACGCGAAAACGCGCTGGCGTTGGCTATGGGTCAATGGTATTTTGAACAACAGGAATATACCAAAGCGATAGAAATACTGAACCATACATTTAGCGAGCCTCAGGATATTTACAAATCCAAAGGTTTGACAATCAGAGCCTGGTGCGAGTTGTATTGGAAGGATGACAGTTATTTCGACTTGTTGCTCGCTCAATTGGATGCCTTCGATAAATACCTGCGCCGCAACCGCAACGTCGCGCCAAGACTATCGGAAGGCATGTTAAAATTTACAGGTTACACCCGAAAACTGGCCCTGCTGAAATGGGACGGTAAATACGCTACAAGCCTTAAAACTGAAATCATGAAGGAATCCAACGTAGCGTTTAAGAACTGGCTTCTTTCAAAATAGATGGAAGCTTTTGAAATCAGAATCGCCTGTAGCTGATACCTGAAAAAAAGATAAGAGGCCGTCCCGCAAGTTTAAATGTTGACAGGATTGACAAGATTTACAGGATTTTTTCTCCGAAAAAGGACGTAAATCCTGTAAATCTTGTCAATCCTGTCAAAAAATATTACTTGTAAGCATCCCATGTTCTGATCTCATATTATCCCATTATTACTTCTTCCACGATGATCGAGCTCGATTCTCCCCTGCATGTCGTATAGAAGTAAAACTGATATATTCCTGTCGTCAGGCCGGAAATCGTAATTTCTGAGTTGCCGGTCACATACTCGGGGCCTGTCTGGCCGTTGACGGTATAATACACGTGGTATTCTCCGCCGCAGCCGCAGTCATCCCAGTCGAAGCTGGCAGCGCCGCCGGATTGGTTGGTCAATACTACGTTGGTAGGGGGCGGACATCCGGTTTCGGAGCGGTCGTTTGCCGGAGTCGTGAAGGCGAAAGAAATAGGGAGGGAGTGGCCTCAATTTCCAATACAGGTTTTCCGACCTGTCTCAAATATGGTTATTTTCACATAATCACCTCTACCACGATAATAGAGCTCGATTCTCCCCGGCACGTCGTATAGAAGTGAAACTGATATATCCCCGTCGTCAGGCTGGAAATCGTAATTTCTGAGTTGCCGGTCACATACTCGGGGCCTGTCTGGCCATTAGAGATGTAATACACGTGGTATTCTCCGCCGCAGCCGCAGTCGTCCCAGTCGAAGCTGGCAGCGCCGCCGTATTGATTGGTCAGTACCACGTTGGCGGGGGGCGGGCATCCGGTTTCGGAGCGGTCGTTTGCCGGAGTCGTGAAGGCGAAAGAAATAGGGAGGAGGAGGGCGAAGAAAAAAAGGTGCTTTCTCATGGTATTTAGATTTAAAAAGGTGATAAATTCAAGTGAATCAAGTTGTTGGGGCAGTTGTCGGGGCAGACCTGTCCCACTCCGCGCGGGGGCGGATTCAGGCAGTTTTTTCAATGTGAAGCGTTGTGAAACCGGGAGGATAAGGGCAGGCTTCGGCGCCGCTGTGCGCGGGCGAAGAGATTCTACCGGAGCCGGTGCATTTGTACCTGGAATTTGGTTGAGCCGCCTTGGGGATACTGGTTGTCAGGCGACTTTGGGGTAATGGGATGGATTAGGTTTATTGGGGCTTGGGGTGTGTCCGCCTTCGCGAAAGGCTTCGGCGGGTATGGATTCGTTGGGGCTTGGGGTGCGCCCGCCTTCGCGCAAGGCTTCGGCGGGCAAGCAAGTGGTTTGTTTCATTTGGTTTCCTGTTTGTTTTCGGTCGTATAATCCATATTATGTAGGCTCGAAAAAAAGGTTAATGGCTGGGGCAAAAAAAAATGGGTCGCCGGTGTCGGCGACCCATTTTTTAAAATCTTTGGCGCATCGAGGGTGTTCTATAATTGGTGACGCGGCGTTTACGCCGCCCCGTTTAAGGCCATTTAAGGCCGTCCCCGAATAAAACTCGGGCGTAAACGCCCTTGAACCGGGCGGCGTAAACGCCGCGCTACCGATGAACGCGACACATGAGCAGCACGTGAAGACGTGCAGACATAGCAGTCACTCCACGAGAATGAACCCCGCCCACAAAAACGGGTCCTTGTACTTCCCGCGCATTTCCTTTTGGGTCGCCTGAAAGGCATCCGGCACCGACTGCCCGTCCTTCAACCAGTGGCGGTAAAAAGTGGTCATCAACTGTTGCGTCTCTAAGTCGGGGATTTTCCACAGCGACATGAGCAAATAATGCGTTCCGGCGATCTTGAAGGCCCGTTGCAGGCCGTACACCCCTTCGCTGCCCGCGATGTCGCCCAGTCCCGTTTCACAGGCCGAGAGCACCGCCAGTTCGGTGTTGGAGAGGTCCATCTGGCTGATCTCGTAGGCGGTGAGGATGCCGTCTTCCATGCCGGGTTGCGCAGGTTTGCCGCTTTTCCAGGCGTGGTTGGCGCCCGCCAGCAGCAGGCCCGAGCGGATCATCGGGTGTTCACTGATTTTAAACACTGTCTCTTGTTCGTCCATCGTCAACCGTCTACCGTCCACCGTATTTTTCGGATCGGGAAAGAAAAACCCATGCGTGGCGAAGTGGAGGATGCGCGGTGAGGGATGGCCGACAGACTTGAAGGATTCCTCCGTGGCGACATAGCCGCTCAACATTCGCACCGAAGTACCGGCTTCCTGCAGGTCGTGTTGTAAAAGTCCGGCTTCCACTTCCGTGAAGGGCAGATAGTTCCAGGCGCCGCCTTCGCCGGGACCGCGATAGCCGAGGCGCAGCGTGCTGTCGGCGTTGTGAAAATCCAGTTCGCCGCGCGTGCCGCCGGAGTTAAATTGTTGGAGCGAAGCATTGGCTTTTTGGATGGCCCCGGCATCCATGTCGTACCGGATGCCGCCATAAACAAGGGCGTCGTTGGCCGCTGCTTGGGCGGAAGGAGGAATGACCAATTGGCGGGTGCTGTTCAGGCGGATGAGCCGGTAGCGGTCGGCGAGGATATGGCCGTCGGGAGTGGCGACGGCCCGGAGATTGAGGCGGTGGAGCAGGCCGTCGGGTGAGAGATAGACAGTTTTTGCGCCGGACAGCGCTTGTTCCAGAGGCTGCCACAACATTGCATAAAGGGCGGGATTTCGGTATAGTGCATTAATGTGTTCTGCTTGTTTTTCTGCGCCTTGCTGAAGCAGGGCAGCCAGTCCTTTTTCTCCAAACAAAGAAATATATAACGGAGCCGAAAGACCGGGGCGCAGCACGAATGCAGCATACAGAACGCTGTCCGTTGGGACAGGGTTGCTATAGTTGAAACGCACAAATTCTATAGCGGCTTCGCCGGGTTCCAGTGCAGCCTGCACATCCTTCCAACTGACTTGCCGAACCGCTTCGGCGTAACCGGCTACCGTGCGGGCGAGTTCTTTTTCCGCGACATTGGCTTGTTCCTCCAATTCGGCCACATTCTTTCGTTCGGTGATTGGTATTGCGTATTGAGCGGCGAGCCGTCTCTGATAGCTTTTGAGTTGATTGTTGATATGGCGCGCTTCGGGAGAGGATTCGGCGAGAACATTCAGCCGGGAAGCGGCATTGAGCAGGAAGCCTTTGTAAAAAAGGTTGTTGTCGTAGCACGCTGGAGTCAGATCTTTGCCGCCGGTCAGTTGGGCATATGACAATGTCAGGTTTTGGGCGTTTGAAAATTTGCTCAAATAATTATACAATTCGCGCTCTGAAAGATGGTGTGTTGCCCTTGTCATCAAAAACCGGTTCAAACCGGCGAGTTCAATCAGGAATTGTCCCGCTTTTTCATCCATACCGGACTTCAAATAAAATCCGGCCAGGTCATACAGTTTTTTAGCATATTCAGGGTGTTGCGTTCCCATTACTTTTTCCTGAATGTCTTTGGCTTGAAGAAGTAAGGGTCCCGCTTTTTCAAGTTGACCGGTATCCATATACAAGATTCCCAGGTTAGCGAGGCAGGTTATGTAATAGGGATGTTCGCGGTTATGGATGCGCTCTTCAAAAATTTCTTTTCCTTCCAAAAACAGCAGTTCGGCTTTTTCATCTTGCCTCGCTTTTGCGTACAGACTCGCCAGATTGATCAGGCTTCCAACATAGTGGGGATGTTCTTTGCCCAGGAGATCGGCGCGAATGTTTTTAGCCTCGAGGTAAAGCGATTCGGCTTTTTCATCCTGATTTACTTCATTGTACAAAGCTGCCAGGTTGTTCAGGCAGTTCATATAAAAAGGATGCTTGCGATCGTTTAAACGAACTTCAAAAATATCTTTGGCTTCGAGGTAAAGTTGTTCGGCTTTTTCATATTCGCACATAGTCTTGTACAACAAAGCAAGGTTGATCCGATTTGCCGCGTAGTCGGGATGCGCCATTCCGATCGTTTTGCTCCAGATACTTTCCGCTTCGATATAAAGTGGTTCCGCCTGCTCATATTTTCCCATATCATAATACAAAAGTGCCAGGTTGTTGGTGACCAAAGCATAGTTTGCATTGTTCTTTCCCAGTATTTTTTCCCGGATATTTTTAATTTCTATATAAAGTATTTCCGCTTGTTCGTATTTACCTGTTTCGCAATTCAGATTCGCCAGCATGTTCAGGCTTTTCGTATATCCGAGGCTTTCCTTTCCCAATGTCTGTTCCAGAACGGAAACAGCTTCAATGAACCATTTTTCAGATTCGGTATAATCGCCTTTTAAATACAACAACACCCCCCGGGTGTGGCAGCAATCCCCATAGATCACTGACTGGCGCCCCGTTTTTTCTGTGGTAAATTTTATGGCGGCATCGCTTACCTCCAGAGCGCGGGCAAAATCGCCGTTTCTTGCATGGGAAAAGGCCACATTCCGGGTACTGTCCATGTGTTTAAGGACAACTGAATCCAGCGTTTGCGCTGCAACCCACAGGGGAGCGCAGAAAAACAGGGAAAAGAGGAATGTTTTCATGGTGCGTTGATACGAAGGATAGTGAAAAAATCATTTCAGCAATTCCAGCGCCTTCGCACTCTGCCGCTGAAAATGATGTTTAGGGGCATTGCGGATCATTTCCAAAACCTTTTTCGCCTCATCCCCGTCGCCGGACAACAACAGACCCAGAGCACGGTACCACTGCCTGTATTCGCTCCAGGTGGGCTTGTCGTCTGCAGTTTGTTCAAGATAATCCACGGCCTGTCCCCCCTGCCCCATTTCCAGGAGACAATACCCTTTCAGAAATCGCAGGGTGTCGTTGTCTGTCTTCGTTCTTTCTAGCAATTCCAGCCGGAGGTAGGCTTTGGAGAAATCCCGCTGCTGCAACAGCTGTCCCGCTTCGTCGAAAGGCGGCGCAAAGCGCGCGCCGGCTGGAGGAAAGTCCATGTACCAAATTTGGTCGAGCAAGGTCGCAAGGACGGTATCCTGCGGTCCGCCCCCGCGAATGTTCGGAGCGGGATAGCGGGGGTCGGGAAGCCGTTTGATGCCGGCGACCGGTCGGTCAGTGGGAATTTTGGGTTTCAATGGCTCCAGGATGGGATTCTCACCGGGATTTTCGGGGTGTCCGCCGGGTGTTTGCTGCGGCGATTCGTGGGAAGGGGGAGTTTGTGGCGACGGGGTTTCGCCGGAAGCGGGAGTTGTTCTATCCGAAATCAAAAAAAAATATCCCGCCGCGCAAAACAGCAGGACAAGGGCCAGGCCGCCCAACCAGAAGGGAGTGCTCTTTTTCCCTCCCCCGGCGCTGCCGTCCCGGATGGTTCGCGTCACGTGGTCGCGCAGCAATTGCACCTTCAAGTCGCCCGTCAGTTGCTGCATCAGGCGAACTTTCTGCGCAAATTCCGGGTCCCGATCCATTTCAGCCTCGAATGCCGCCCGCTCGTCCGGGTTCAGTTCCCCGTCTAAATATGCTTCTATGTCGAATTTTGCCATAATGCCGGAGGTTTTGGAATATCGGGATAACTAAATGACACTTGTGATACCTGCCTCCAGGGCCAGTCCAGCCAGTTTTTTCAGGCATTGACTCCGCTTGCTTTTCAGCGAATTGACGGATGTGAACGGCGTCAATTGCTTGTCAATGATCTCCTCGTCCCGGAGGGTGTTAAAATATTTCAGTTGTATCAGTTGGCGGCAGGTTTCTTCCAATTGTTGCAATAATTGGCCCACCAGCTTTTGTCTTTCCTTGTCCTGCACATAGGCTTCAGGGTTCATATCGGACAACAAGGGTAAGTTGTCGAGTTCCTGTGCCGCCGGTTTTTTGACGCGGACGCGATTGGCGATCAGTTTCCGCGCAACGCCGGAGGCGTAGGTGGCCGGGCTGAAGTCCATGAACCGGAACTTGCCTTCCCGGATATTAGAAATCGTAATCACCACGGCGTCGTTCAGGATTTCCTCGGCGTCCTGCGGTGACAGGCCTGCTCGCGCCGACATCTGCCGCACGCCCGTCACAATTTTGGCTGCCAACTGCCGGATGGCTGCCGGTTCGGCCCGCCCCAGCGCCTCGAAAAACGATTGGTTGTCAAACGCCGAAGTACTTCCACGTGGCGACAACTGCTCCCTTCTCAATGTCATGTTTGTAGAAAAGGCTAACGGATTAGGCGGTAAAAGTAGAAAAACTACGGAAACCAAGCATTTATGGGTAAAATCATCCGGAGAGGGGGGCGATTTGCAGAGAAGGGAAGAGAGACGTACGAAAAATCGCAGTTGGGCGAACCAACGCAAGAGGGTGTCCTGTAAGTCATAGAAACAAGAGTCATGCGAATGAGGGGCTAACAGGTCACGCGCCTGTTAACCCCTCATTCGCATGACTCTTGTTTCTATGCTGGAAAGTTTTTGGCTGTTCGGAGGATACCATCATTACGATGGATTTTGAAGTTGTTGAGTTGCTCTTGGTTTCTGTAATTTGGTAGTGGTTAAACACTACCAATTTTCGGCAGTTTTCTAACTCGCCAACGGTGAGCTCACAGAATCATATTGTTTTTGATGCGAACTATTGGGCTTGTTTGCCCGGGGTGGCGCTGGGGCCGGTGGAAGGCAGTCAGGTTTACCATCGTAATTACGAACACATCTATGATCCCGTGGACATCTTAGTACAACATGGCTGTAACCTCTCTCTCCCATGCATAAGGTGTAAGGCTTATTTTCCCTCGGCGGCACAGGAGGCGGTGGAAGACAGGCAGGCTCACCATTATGATTACGCACACATCTGAAACCTGGTGGGCAATCTATTACAACACGGCTGTAATCTCTCTCGCCCCTGCATTCAGCCGATGGTGTCAACCCGGCATAAAAAGCAACGGCATTGTCGTTCTTCCTTTTAACAGGAAAAGACTGGATGGGGGTTCGCATGGTCAGACAGTTTTTAAAAAGTGAATAAGTACACTTTGCCATTCCCGCAAGGAATCTGTCCAACCTACGCTTTTCGGAACGCTCTCAAAAAGCCTGCGTGGACAGATTTCCTTCGGAAATGACCATTGCAAAGTACAGAACAGCCATCTTATGGAGCATTCCATACAGCAGTCGTATTGTTACCATCAGGTGCGACAAAGCTTCGACAGCGGAGGTACAGTATTAAAGGGGAGGTAAAGGCCCATAAATACTACCCCCATAATTTCCACGTGGTGGCGATGGTGTTGGTGTTCGTTTTGGTCGCATACACGTTGGTTGACCATTTTCTTCCGTTAAACACAGATCGTTATCATTGCAGAAAATAAAATGGCCATTGGCACCAAAACATGGATAGAGTGAAGGCGTCAACCCTGGATAAAACGCGACGACTGCGCGGTTTTGCCTTTTGACGGGGAATGACTGGACGGGCGCTCGCATGGTCAGAAAGTTTAAAATTGAATAAACGTTGCCATCTTTTCCTGCCAAATATCAAATGAGGCTCAACATAAGCGGCGCCATGTCGCCCAATATATCGCCGACCGGGGATACAATACTGGAGCAAGCAGCCATGCAATCCTGCTTGTCCCGTCCTTTTAAAAATTGGCAAGGCAAACACCCGATACCGCTGAGCGCTTGACCCAAACCTGAAGTTTTTACCATATTTGCCATAGGGCGGCGACTTGCAGCGCGTCTGGCCGGCATAGCCTGTGATGGAATTTTCATGTCGTTTAAATTTAGAACGTTAAGAAATATATGAACCGGTGCGAAAAGCATTTGAACCGCGTTCATATTTGATTTGCAAAATTGTCAAGGCAACAAACTGATTTCCAGTCGGTTGTTCAAAGCTTTGTTGCTAAAAGCGCCCGACCCCACCGACGAATTCGCAACGATTCGGTTCTTCTTGATCCCACTTTTAATCAAAAAGGCTAACAGGGCGGCAGCAAGAGCGTCACAGAATTGCAGGTTGTCCTCAGTATTCCCTGAGTCGTCCGCGTAAATGGACAATATGATCTGTTGCGAATTCGATTTCAGCGAGCTGGCCAGTTTGTCCAACCTGGACGTCAGTTCATTTGTCGCTTCCGGAAGTAATTTGTCAGTGTACAACAATGTGGCTACCCATTGAGCTTTGTTTTCCACAGGCATTTCCGGCGGCCCTTCCACCTCTCTGCTTGCAGATACAAATTCCAGTCCGGTAACAGGGGCAGCAGGCGCAGGCGCAGGGCCTTGAGCCGAACGCAAAGCAAGGTCAGAAGTGCGTTTCAGGGTTGTCCGGGTACTGAAACCGTAGCTCCCGCCTGCGCGGATTTCGTATTGGTCGTGACAGGCGGATGCATATCCCGGTGTGCAATTGTTGATATAGGTTCTATGCATTCTTGTCCTATTAGGGGCAAAATTTTTACCCATGTATAGAATGGGGCGATATGGGGCAGCCGGTGGTAAAATGCCGTTGCTGAATTCGGAGGAGGAGCGCGATTCGACATCCCGGAGAGAATAGACCTTATATGGCAGACCCGAATCGTCTTTTTCTTTTGCATAGACCAACAACTCGCCTTTACTATTTGTCCATACCCTGGAGCAACTGCCTATGGTAATGCTACTGAATTTTGATGTCAGATCCGTAAATGTTTCTCCATCGAATGAATAAAGAAAGTATTTCGTACCCGTTTCGTTTTTTAATATCAAATACAATACTGATCCGGTTACGGCAATTTGATGGGTGGAAAGGACACATTCGTCAGGTAGTTGGATAGGTCTGAAATCTGGAGAGGTAGCAAACGGATGATTACAAACTCCCAACCGGTAGTAGAGCTCGCCTCGCTTCCGATATACGAAATAAAGTCCTTCCTTAAAAACCTCTATTCTGCACAAGAAAACGTCTTTCAACACGCTCCCAGGCTCTGTTTTATAATGACGCATTCTGACTTCTACAAATCTATCTTCATCACTTTCCGTATCAAAATAGAACAAGTTGTTCATTGCCCCGTCATCTTCACCTCCATTGAGGATGAGGAACAACTTGCCGCCAAAAGACTTCATATTGGTCGTTTCAAAAAATCCGGGTTCCAATGGGTCGATAACGCCTTCGTTCTCCATGGGTTCAGGTAACACAGGATGCTTCCAGAAAGATCGGCCATCGTCTAACTCATATTCGAATACTGTGGTTGCATTTCCGTCAAACCTGGCCAAACGCAGGTTAAATTCATCTCCATCCCATATAAATATTTGGAAAAACAAAGCCCCCTGGTGCATCTCCATAGAAAAACAGGAATGAATGAGTGCCACCCCGTAATTATAATTGCTATTGTCATCAATGCGAAAGGCCTCCGCCATCGTTGTTCCATTCTCCCCGACATGTAAGGCAAAAGAAAAATAATGATTTAAATCGGTTGAAAACGCTGTAGATAATACCTTTTTTGAATTTTCACCCTTCCATACTCCATAATAATTCTCGGAAAATGGCATTAACAGTTCATGCGGATTATAGGATATCCCGGGAAAAGCCGGGATAACAGCAAGTTTTGATACTTCGGTATTACCAATGATTAAGGGACCAGGGCCAATCGCTGCAAAGGTGGCGCCCTCAAATCTGAAAAATGGCGACGTAAAATATCGCGGGCCCGTCTTCCATTTTGCATACTCCCTGACAATATCCCGGTCTATACTCAACTCTCCGGAATATAATCTGTCCAGCCTCGTTTGTTTCTGGGCTAATTGTCTTTCAAGTTCTTGCAGATGAGCCTCCGGGCCGCTTGGTGTAATCTTTTCATTTTCAATTCTTTTGGAAAGATCGTCGATCGTATATCGAATTTCTTCAATAAATATTTTAATAGGATCAATTGTTTCGTTGGGGATGGCAGCAACACTGATCCACGTCTCGTCTCCGTTTACAGGTATGACGGTTACATCACCTGATTCAGCCTGCGATGAATCGGGAAGTTGTATCGGGACGGCGGATTTTATGCTTTTGAGAGAAACAGTACCGGTCAAAAAATCCCGTCGAACCGGTTCTGCAAGTGGTGGATTTTTCATAAGTGCTGGAGATACAGTTGCACTGGAAATATAAATCAATACGGGCGATACTGTTAATAGCTCGCATTAACAATTTGAAAGAAATTTTTCAATCTGACACCCCTCCGGGGTTGGTCAGCATGTGCAGCCTGCCGCTTCACAATTAGCAAGACACAAATTCCGGGCTGCATAACTTTCGGCACTTCTGCAAGTTTGGCAGCAATCGCAAGCGCCGGAAGGATTGATCAGGTTTGTCTTTTCCCGTTTCACTTGTTTTACCCGCAACTGACGCGGTGAAGGTTGGCATTGAAATGGATTTTTCATATCGTGAAATATTGATGGATACTAAGATGAATGTTAAGTCAAGGTCTTTGGCCTGGCAGAGAAACCTCAAACAATTTCCTAGTAAACAGACCAGCTGCGCATTTCGCCGATAGTTACCGGAACCACATCGCTCACGTCTATGGTATACCGAAATACTCTCCTTGCCACTGTCAGCCGTTCCCTCGGGTTGAAGAAGGTGAGCATGACATCCCAGCAGTCGGAACCCGGGCGGCATACCGGGCTTCTTTCTACACCGATGCTGTCCAACTGAAGATCGCTTTTAAAAGCCTGTTCGAATGCCTGGGCAGCCTGAAATGCATTCGTTGCCGAATAATTCATTGCCCGGTCTTGCGAACTCAGGCCGAGGTTGCGAATTTCATAATAGATCCGGTCGAGGAAATTGGTCAGTTCGTCAACATCAATGCTGGGACCACCTAACGCATTGACAATGTCAGATCTTTTCCAGTTGTACATTCCCCTCGGTTCTGGCGAAACGGCCGGGACTTCCTGTCCGGACATCAATGCAACTTTGCCAACCACGACGCCCGGAATAGAAATCCGCTCTGCATTTGTAGCAGCGTCATGTTGATCGCGAAGAAAATCAATCAAAATGTCGTATATATTACTGCTGTACGGCCCTGTGGGATATATGGAATAAATAGGAGTCGTGTTGAGGTTCAGTGTCCAGATCAGGCTGGCTGCCTCGTATTTGTGCGTGTTCAGGTAGTTGAGCATCTGAAGCGGGTCATCCGGGTTAGGCCTGACATTTGGTTGCGGTTCGGGCATATTTTGAATGAAAGAGTCCCTTCTGGCTTCATTGATGAACTCATAATTCAAAGTTCCGAGCGCATAGATCAATTGAGGTGTAGCATCGGAATGCTCGTGTTTTTCTTTTTGACAGGAGCACTCGGAAGGCTCGACGAGGCCCGACTGCAAAATGCCGGGATTGTTCGGGAATCGCATGTTTATGTTAGGTAGAGAATTCATATTGAATGTTTTTTCGTGAGCCGGAGCATTTGACCCAATTGTGGAAGTTTGTTTACCACTGTCGCCGGTCACCGTTCCAGAAACGGCATGATTCGACCGAGTGATAATTTCAGGCTGACCTTGTGCAATGGTTGCAGGAGAAAGCGATCCCATTGTTGAGACTTCTTCAGACGGAACCACAGCGGCATTGACTTCAGGGAGGGTCTCGTTTGTTGGTAGGTTATTGGTCTGATCGTCATCCATATACTGTAATTTTTGAATGTTATAGCCAGATGTTGTATTTTGGTTTTGATCGAATGCTTCCAAGGCAGCCGGCAGGTTGATTTTACCTTTCAGATACCGTAAACACGCGTTGGCGTCGCCAAGCATGCAAGGCTCCGATGTTCGCAACAGCAACTCCTTTATGGCAATCGGGTCGGGTGTTCGGCCAAGCCGGATTTGTTCGCTTAAAAACAACCCTGCAATACCTGAAATAATGGGCGCAGCATAGCTGGTTCCGCTTCTGGTCTGGGTGCCTCCTCCAACTTTCGCACCTGTAATACCATATCCGGGTGCAAGAATCCCGTTGGCCATGTAAGCATTGCCCCAATTGCTGAAATCGAGCGGATTTCCCGAGTTGTCCATTGCACCGACAGCCAGTACAATGGGAGAGGCCGCCGGAATATGAATACAAGCACAGCCATCGTTACCCGCAGCAGCCACTACCATTACCCTCCTGTCATTACATAACTGAAGTGCCTGCTTTAAAAAATCTTCCGCTTCCGGGTTCCTGGAATTTTGCCCCCCACTGATATTGATAATATGTGCACCCGCTTCCACAGCTTGCATAATGGCCCTCGCCAGATCCAACTGTGAACAGGCAATTTCTCCATTCGGGGTCTCTTTAAAAATCGGGATCAACAATCCGCTACAGTTTGGAGAAATGCCGCAAACTTCACTGCCATGCTGCCCGAAAACGATACTGGTCACGTGCGTTCCATGCCCGGATACCCATTTATTGTCGCCTGATAATCGTTCCAATCGGGCTTCCTCAAAACAAGAATGGGAGAGGTCCACTACTCCGTCCAGCACTGCTATCTTTACCTCAGGTATGCCTTTGGTTCGTTCCCAAACAAGAGCCAATTCGGGCAATACCATTAAGATATTTTCACAACCATTCAACATATTCTGTCTTACAACCTATGGTGCAAATGACCATACAGTTTTTTTTTCTCAGGTGGACTTATGTTTCTTTATTCATATATTTTTTTTTCGCACTTCAGATGGTTTTGTTTTGAATTCCAAAACAAAAACCCGTGAGAAATATTTGGGATCGGCAAAGCCCACAGAATAAGCAATTTCCGAGACGCCGAGATCGGTAGTACAAAGCAATTCAAGGGCCTTATACAGCCTTATTGACCGAACAAAACAACTCGGTGATTGCCCGGTAAGCCCTTTTATCCTTCGAAAAAAATGAATACGGCTGCAAAAGACCGATTGGGCAAGGCATGCCACACTAAGACTGTCCGGCATTCGCTGCTCCACTACCGCCATAACGTTTTTCAGAAATGGCTCCTTAGCAAATTTTTGCCGGGCCAACCACAAATATTGCTCTGGTGAAATGTATATCTGTTGTACGGAAACAGGGGAAGGTTCCGTGTATACAGTTGAAGTATCATATTGGGCGTTTGGCTTGTGCAATTGCTTTTGAAAGGGCGGGAGCTGTGTTTTCATTTTGTGATGCTTTGTCAAATGCTGAAATGATGTGGCGAACGATCACAGGGTAGTCGCAACCAACCTGGGCGAACCCCATAAAATGGAATCTGAAGGCGCTTCAACCACTTGATGATGTTGTCGGGAATATGCAAAAGCAATGAAGCGGAGGGACTTGTATGATCCCGGCATTCTGTTTTCTGCCGGCGATTCAAAAGTATTCCTGCCGCTCCCGGGCAGGCAAGGACAATTTCAGGGGAAAATCAGGAAATAATTTGTGAAAAAACAGAGCAAAAACGGCTCAATGAATTGATTATAATAATGTTATATCTATCATTAAATAAGAAATTAATATTCAATTTTGCTATGAATCCATCTATTACATAACTAAAAAAGCATTCACATATCCCGTTCAGGAAATAAGTATGCGCAGAAACCCGCCCAATCTCCGAACTTCGTGCCCCTCAAAACGTTCCCTGACCCGTGACAGACGAGCAAACACAAACTCCACTACCCGTCATCGAAGCCGAAGGCCAGCGCGTCGTGCGTTCCTTCCGGCTTTCCCGGATGATCCTGCCTGTTTTGCTGGGCATCGCAGCTGTCGGCTACCTGTTTTACCACCAGTTCGACGCCGAACAATTCCGCTCCATCGAATGGACGGGCCGGGCATTCGCGTGGATAGGACTGGCCTTACTGATCCTGGTAGTACGGCATTTTTTCTATGCCTTGCGCCTGCGCACCATTACCGGCGATGTTTTTTCCTGGCGTAAATGCCTCGAATTGATGGTCATTTGGGAGTTCAGCGCTGCACTCACGCCCACGAGTAAGGGCGGTCCTTTCGTCATGCTTTTTGTGCTGACCAAAGAAAAACTCGCCGCAGGGCGCACTGCAGCGGCGGTCTTTTATACGATGGTGCTGGATTCGGGGTTTTTCATCCTTACGCTACCCTTTTTGCTGCTGTTGTATGGTCCGCCGATGTTGTATCCCGGTATGAAAAGTTACGGCGACGTAGGGTTGGCGAGCGGTACGTTTTTCGTCACGTATGGCCTGATGTTCAGTTATTTGCTGGTACTCGTTTTCTTTTTGCTCATACGCCCCCGCTATGCGAAAAATGCGATGAACTGGCTGGCCCAGCGGCCTTTTTTGAAAAAATGGTCAGCGCGGCTCGCCCTGCTCGGCGAAGAATTTGAACTGGCCGCAAAAGAAATTCACCAAAGGGATTGGCGCTATCACCTGAAGGTCATCATCGGTACGGTAGGCGCGTGGACGAGCAAGTTCGTCATGATCAACTGCCTTATCATCGCCCTCGTTCCAGCTACACCGATAGACGGCGCAACACAGGCGTTTATCTACGCCCGGCTGGTGGCGATGTTCATCATCATGGCTTTCAGCCCCACGCCGGGCGGGGCGGGTCTGGCTGAAATGGCGCTGGTGGGATTCACTTCTGATTACGTGCCGGCAGGCGTCGGTCTGGTGGTGGCGCTGCTGTGGCGCGGGATGGCCTACTACGGGTACTTATTGTTGGGGGCGATCGTAGTGCCGGCATGGTTGGCGGGGCATGTGAAGATGCCGAAACGGCATTAGGGCGGAATTGAAGTCATTAGGGGCATTAGGATCAATGGAAGTAATTTTGACGAAATGGAGTTATATTTACTTTGTCTTTTCGCTTTTCTCGCCGGTTTTATTGACAGCATTGTGGGCGGCGGCGGACTGGTACAGGTGCCGGCATTTTTCGTCCTCTACCCCACCCTTTCCGTGCCCAACATCATCGGCACCAACCGGCTGGCATCGGCGGTGGGCACTTCGATTGCGGCCTGGAATTACGCCCGCAACGTGCGGATCCCCTGGAAAACAGTGTTATATGCCGGCGTTAGCGCTGCTGTATTTTCCTATCTGGGTGCTACGGTGCAGAGTCTGTTGCCTTCGTCGGTATTAAAACCCGTTATTCTCATCCTTATCGTCGCCATTGCCGTTTATACATACCGGAAAAAGGATTTCGGACAAAACGACCATTTTCGCGTGGCGCCTGAGCGACTGCGGTGGTGGGCGTCAGGTATCGGCGCTGTGCTGGGTTTTTACAACGGATTTATTGGCCCCGGCACGGGCAGTTTGCTCGTATTCGGTTTTGTAAGCATTATCGGGTACAGTTTTCTCACTTCGTCGGCTATTTCAAAAGTGGTCAATGTGATAGCAGACGTCTCGTCGCTGGTTTTCTTTCTGGCGAACAAATACGTGCTGTTCCACCTCGCGCTGCCAATGATGGCGTGCAATGTAGCCGGTTCGTATCTTGGCAGCCACATGGCGATGTTGCGGGGCAATGCTTTTATCCGCAAGGTTTTTCTGGTGGTGGTGGCGGGCATCGTGCTGCGGTTCGCATGGGATGTGGTGTTGTCATTTCGTCATTAAGAGGGTCATTAAAGTCATTGAGGATCATTCATCTGTTTCAGCCATAGGCGTTGGCCAAAAAATTCTGCTAATTCTCTCATTTTGAAAATTCTGATGAAAAAATTTTCTGCCGACTGGGTCTTCCCGGTTTCTTCAGAACCGATTGAAAACGGCGTGGTCATTACCGATGACACAGGTACAATCCTCGCCATCGAGCGGCGCGAACAACACGACCCGGCCAGTCTCGACATCCGGCGCGGCGCGCTTGTGCCGGGCTTCGTGAACACGCATTGCCACCTCGAACTTTCACACATGAAAGGCAAGGTGAACACCGGCACGGGATTGATCCCCTTCATCACCAGCGTGGTGACGCAGCGCAACGCCTCACCCGAAGCCATCGCCGACGCCATCGAACAGGCAGAGGCCGAAATGCTGGCGGGCGGCATTGTCGCGCTGGGCGACATTTCCAATGCACCGGATACGGCCGAGGTAAAAGCCAAAGGCCGGATGCGTTATTATACTTTTATCGAGCTCTTTGATTTTTTGCAGGAAACGGGCGCCGAAAAGGCGTTTTCCGACTGGCTGGCGGTATATGAACAGCATGCTCCCGCGCCCGGCAGCACCAAAGCCCTGGTACCGCACGCGCCCTACACGGTGAGCAAAAGTTTGTTCCAAAAAATAAACGATTTCAACGAAAAATCGGGCATCACCGTGAGCATCCACAACCAGGAAACGCCGCCGGAAAACGAACTTTTCGAGCAGGGCAGCGGCGCGTTTTACGATTTTTACGGGAAATTCAACATCTCGCTGGAGCATTTCCAGCCGACGGGCGAACCTTCCATTTTTTACGCCCTGGAGCACCTGAACCCCACAAACCGAACCCTTTTTGTCCATAATACACTGACTACCCAAACCGACATCGAAGCCGCGCACGCCTGGAGCCCCAATGTGTTTTGGGCGACCTGCCCCAATGCCAATCTCTACATCGAGAACCGCTTGCCGGATTACCGGCATTTTCTCGATACCAACGCACGGCTCACCATCGGCACCGACAGCCTCACGTCGAACTGGCAACTTTCCATTCTGGAGGAAATGAAAACGATTGCCCGTTACCAGAGTTTCGTACCTTTCGAAACTTTGCTGCGCTGGGCAACTTTGAACGGAGCGCAGGCGCTGGGTTTCGACGATACGCTGGGCAGTCTGGAAGTGGGGAAAACGCCCGGAATTGTTCTTTTGCAAGGACTTGCGCCGGATTTTCGCCTTGTGGCGGAGGCAAGCGTTCGGCGACTCGTTTGATAGTCAACCACAATGGGGCAGGTAAATCAATGATTAAGAGCACTTTACTATTTTTGACCCTATCCGTTATATTCTCTTTTTATCATTCGTCCTGCAGTTGGCAAGCCCAATTTTGATGAGCCGATCAGGGATTTCCGCAGGGTTAAATCCTATACGCTTTCCCCTGATTATTAATATCTCCAGGTTTTTGTTGATGAAAAAAACACGGTTTATAAGTTGAAAATATACACGAAGGATGGGTAAGGGGCAAAAAGTTCGACGCGCTGAAAAATTCACATGCCATGATACAACGCAGAAAATTTATCAAACAAGCTGCTTTTGGCGCTGCCGCCGCGACGGTCGCCGCCATCGGCCTGCCCCGAATACTGACCCGCGAAAAGAAAGAACGGCTTGGCGTAGCCCTCGTCGGGCTCGGGTATTACAGCACCGACTTGTTGGCGCCTGCGCTGCAACTAACCCAAAACTGTTACCTGGCCGGTATCGTCACCGGCTCGCCGGAGAAGGCCGAGCGCTGGAAAAAGAAATACGACATCCCCGATAAAAATATTTACAACTACGACAACTTCGACCGCATTGCCGATAACCCGGACATTGACGTGGTGTATGTCGTTTTGCCGCCGTTCCTGCACAAAGAATACACCGTCAGGGCTGCCAATGCCGGCAAACACGTGTGGTGCGAAAAACCGATGGCGATGACGGCGGCGGAATGCGAAGCCATGATACAAGCCTGCGCCGCTAATAAGGTGAAACTTGCCATCGGCTACCGGATGCAACACGAGCCGAATACGCAGGAGATCATCGGCTATGGCCGGAACAAAACTTTCGGAAAAATCAAACTGATCTCGGTGGCGGCGGGCTACTTCGACCCGCGCACCGGCCACTGGAAACAAGACCGCAGCAAAGGCGGCGGCGCCATGTTCGACATGGGCGTTTATTCGCTCAACGCGGCGCGTTACGTGACGGGGGAGGAGCCTGTCGCCGTGCTGGCACAGGAAAAAACGACCCGGCCGGAGATTTACACCAAAGCCGACGAAACGACTATTTTTCAGTTGGAATTTCCTTCCGGCGCATTGGCCAACTGCGCCACCAGCCTCGGCATGAACGTGAATTATCTTTATGTCACCGCCGAACAGGGTTTCTACAAACTCGAACCATTTCAGTCGTACAGCGGCATTCAGGGCGAATCTGGCAAGGGCAAACTCAACCTGAAAATCCCCAACCAGCAAGCCAAACAGATGGACGACGACGCCCTTGCGATCATGAATAATTCTCCTTTGATCGTGCCCGGAGAAGAAGGATGGCGCGACATCAAAGTGGTGGAAGCGATCCATCTTTCCGCGACGGAAGGGCGGCGGGTGGCGATCTCATAGAAGCCATAAAAAAGCGGAGGCGCTCATCTTACATAAGCGCCTCCAAACAAAATCTCAAACGAAAAGGTATTAAAGAAACTTACAATCAATGAATTGAAGGGACGTTAGACGTTGGACTTCTGGATGTTGGACGTTGGATACCAAACGAAATGAAGATTTATCAGCACCAAATGTCCGGCATCTGGCGTCCAATTTCGGTCGCGGTACCTACTCCGTTTTTACGACCATTTTCACCCAGGAAGCCTGCTCGCCGGCAAGCCGGAACAACAGCAAACCTTCGGGTAATCCGTCCAAACCAATGCGGGCAGCATCAGCGCCGGAGATTTGAATTTCCTGTTCGCGCAACAAACGCCCACCGGCATCGAAAATGCTGAGACGCAGTGGGCCGGCCAGTACATCATTGATCTTCAGATAGACTTCAGAGGTTGCAGGGTTGGGATATAAGACCCAGGAAAGGGCATCGGCCGGTTCTCCGGCAGAAACCGAACCGCTGACGGTCAGTGACGTACTGGCAACGGTGCAGCCGTCGGCATCGGTCACGGTAACTGCGTATTGCCCGCTGAACAGATTGAACAGGTCTTCCGTAACAGCGAAGGGTTGTCCGTTGCGCGTCCAGGCATATGTATAAGGTGCTGCTCCACCGCTCAGGGTGATGGAAATACTTCCCGTACCCGAACCCGTATCGTTGTTCACCGAGTTGACCGTCAGATCGAGTTGCTGGTGCACCGTGACGGTGAAACTGCACTGTGCCGTATTACCGCCGAAGTCGGTGTAGCGATAGGTTTCCGTGGTTGTGCCTACCGGGAACGTCGTGCCGGAAGCTTGCCCGGCGATCAATTCGATTTGTTGCGGATCTACCGGGCAATTGTCCGTCGCCTGGGGCAGTGCGAAAGTGACAGTAGCATTGCAAAAACCGGTCGTAACGTTGGAAGGACAAGTCAGGGCAGGCGCTTCGGTATCCTCTACGGCGATCTGAACACTCTGGGTCACGGAACAACCGGAAGCATCGGTCAGGGTAGCCTCATAGTCGCCGGGGCAAAGCCCTGTGAGCGAATTGCCGGTCTGTCCGTTGGTCCACGAAACCGTTATGGGTGTGCTGCCACCGGTGATGTCGAGCGTTACGCTTCCGTCGCAGGCGCCACCGCAATGCACCGGAGTAGCCGACACCGCGACGCTGATATTGTCCAAAACGGTGACAGTGAAACTGCAGGTACCGGTGTTGCCACTCAAATCGGTGTAGGCGAACACCTGCTCCGTTGCACCCGCCGGGAAAACTGTTCCGGAAGGCAATCCGCTTTGAAGAATGGGGTCGCCGCTCACCGTGCAATTGTCGGTTACCTGCGGAAGGCTGTACGTTGCAGCAGCATTACAGGAAGATACGCTGATGTTTTGCGGACATGCCAGCACCGGGGCAAGATCGTCCGTCACGGTGACAGTGGCCGTAGCGGTCGCCGTATTGCCGTTTTGGTCGGTTGCGGTGAGGGTGACGGTGCGGGTACCGGTTTGCCCGCAGTCGAAAGTCGTCGGGGTGATGGCCCAGTTGACAATGCCGCAGTTGTCGGTGCTTCCGTCGTCGAACATATCCGGCGTGACGGTGGCTTGCCCGCTCGCATCGAGCGATACCGCAGCGCTTTTGAGCGTCAGTTGGGGAGGCGTGTTATCCGTTGCAGTGATCTGAACAGATTGGTTTTGAGTGCAACCATTCGCATCGGTGACAGTAAACGTGTAACTGCCAACGCCCAGGTTGGACGCGGTCACGCTGTTGTTGCCGTTTGACCATGTATAGTTGTAAGGCGAGGTGCCGCCCGAAACGCCGATCGTAACGGAGCCCGTTTGACCGCTCGCGCACAACACGTTGGTCTGATTGGCTATGCTGAGCACGATTTGTTGCGGACTTGTGATTTGGGTGGAAAGCGTGATGGAGCAACCGTTGGCAGCGGTAGCTGTCACGGTGTAATCGCCGGCTGCAAGGTTGGTGGCGGTTTTGGTATTCGCGCCGTTCGACCACAGGTAGTTCACCGTGCCGATAGCCCCGCTGATGTTAACGGTTGCGGCGCCATTGTTGACGCCAAAGCAGTTCAGGTGAGTGGCGTCCACAGTGCCGGTGAGGTTACAAGCGACTGCGTTAACAGTAGCCGTATTGACCTGGGTGCAGCCTTTGTTGTCCGTCACGGTCACGGTATAGGTTCCGGGCGCCAGCATGCCGATGTTCAGCGTTGTGGCGCCAGTGCTCCATTTCACCGTATAAGGCGGCGTACCGCCGGAAGGGGCGACGGCGGCAGAACCGTTGTTCTGACCCGCTATGGTTTGTGGCGTTGTGGTGACGTTGGCCTGCAACGCCGGCGGTTGCGCAATGGTGACGGTTGTTGTCGCTGAGCAGGTTTCTCCGTCGGTCACCGTGACGGTGTAGGTGCCCGCTGCCAGATTATTGGCAGTAGCCGTTTGCGCGCCGTTCGACCAGGCGTAGTTGTAAACGCCGTTACCACCGCCGCCGGTTGCTTTGGCCGAACCGTTGTTGCCACCGTTGCAGGTTACTGCGCTGAGTTGGCTGGCGTTGGCAGTCACAGGGGGGGATTGCGTCACCTCCATGCTGTCGGCAGCCGTGCAACCGTTTTGGGTGTTTTTGACGGTCAGCGTATAATGGCCGGCCGTATCAAAACGGGCATACAGGGTATTGGCGCCGGAAACGATATGGCCGTCCCACGTTGTCCATTGATAGGTAAAATTATTCCCTGTGGACGTACCGATCGGATTGGCCAGTATAGAAGTAAATATGCAATTGAGCGAGCGGTCTTCACCGGCATAAACGAAGGGCGGAGTGGTATTTTCGTTGACATAAATGCTGATGAAACTGGTACATCCGTTGGCTGGACTGGTGGCAGTAACGGTATAAATACCTCCTTCGCTCACATGCGGATTGGGTATATTGGCCGTGAATCCGTTGGGGCCCGTCCAGGAAAAAGTAGCGCCATTCGTTTGCGAACTCGCCACCACCTGAGGGTTGGGATTGTTGCAGGTTACAGTAGTCGTATTGGCCAGAATATTCGGCGGTGTCAGGTTTTGCGTCACGCTGACGGTGGTGTGGCTGACACATCCGTTGACAGGATTGGTGACGGTGACCGAATAGGTTCCGGCCTGGCTCACCACCGGGTTTTGCAGGTTGGAGGAAAATCCGCCGGAACCCGACCAGGCGTAGCTCACGCCCTGCGTTGGGGAAGATGCATTCAACGTTACAGTGGGATTGGCGCAGGTTTTGATGCCGCCGCTCGCTGTCACACCGGGCAGCGTGGTATTGGAAATCACTGTGACCGAAGCGGTGGCCGTACAGCCGTTTTGCGGATTTTTGACGGTCAATGTATAAGCGCCGGGAGCGAAAACCACAGGATTTTGCGTATTCGAACTAAACCCGAGTGGGCCCGCCCAGGAAAAAGAAACACCTGCCGGCGAACCGTTGCCGGAGAGTTGAACGGAGTTGACAACGCAGGTCAAAACGCCATTGACTGACGCCGAAGCGATAGGAGGAGTGGTATTGGCCGTCACCCCGACGCTGCTCGTGGCAGTACAACCGTTTTGCGGTTTTGTGACGGTCAGGACGTATGTGCCCGGAGCATCCACATCCGGATTTTGCAAAGAAGAAGTATAACCGTTCGGGCCTGTCCAGGCAAAGGTCACACCGGCCGGTGAGCCGGCGCCCGTCAATCCAACAGTAGTTTGTGCGCAGGTAAGAACACCGCCACCGCCTGCTGTTGCAGTCGGACTTACCGTATCGATCGCAACCGTCGTGGAGGCGTTGCCCGTACAAGTCGTGATGGTATCGGTCAGAACGAATGTGTAGGCTCCCGGAATGCCAACCTGGGGGTTGAGCTGATAGGAAGTAAATCCGCCGGGCCCTTGCCAAAAGTAAATGATGTTGTTGGGATTGAAATTGGCGTTCAGGGTGACTTTATGCTGGGCGCAAGTGATCGTGCCGCCTGTTGCGACAGCGGCGGGCGGTTGGAAGGCTGCGCCGACTGTGACGGCATCGGAAGCGCTGCAACCATTGGCCGTATTGGATACCACGAGGGTAAAAATACCAGTATGACTGATCACCGGGTTCAGGGTGTTCGCACCGGACTGGATGGTTCCACCGGCAGATGGCACCCATTGGTAGGTAAACTCGGGCCCGGCAGAGCCGGAACCGTTCAGGTTTACTGACGAATTGGAGCATTGGGCAACAAAATCAGCGCCCGCATTTGCCGAAGGCAGCGTCAGGTCCTGCAGAATGGTCGCGTTCACAACGGCAGTAGCGCCAACATCGTCGGTAACGGTGATGCTGTAAACGCCCGGGGCCAGGCTCGTTGCCACCGGCCCCGTGAGGCCATTGCTCCAGTTGTAGGTGTACGCGGGCACGCCCCCTTCGGCAACGACGGACAAATACCCCGTTGGCCGCAGACAATTGACGTGATGGATAGAATCCACGTCGAGGGTCAGCGCCAGTATCGGAAGGAAGGATTCACCGTAGGGACCGCCTGGAGATGATCCGATTGGAAAATTCGGAGCGGGGTTTTCAAATGAAGCGGTCCGGAAAGAAATGGGCGTGTTAGCCAGGCCGCTCGCTTGCAACAAGGCAAGGAGGCAGAGAAAGAGGAAAAATCGCATCGTGTTCGTGAGATGAGTGTTGATTAATAAAAAATGGATTCTTCTCTGTGAGGCTAAAACCTTGCCGCAAATCGTTGGAATCTAAAAGCATGATTAAATGAAAATTAAAAGTGCTTAAAAAAAGGAGGGGCACTATCCTTCGAAAGCACCCCTACAAACGAATGAAAAACCTCCCGCGCATAGCACATGCGCACAAAATCAAACTTAAGTATGTTCCCTTGAAAGGTGAAAAGGCCGATGGTCTGCGCCGACCAACTTTCCCCGGCACAGCCTCGGCCATTACTCACCTATGTATCGGCAGTTGAGACAACGGTCCCTTTCTACAATGCAAATTTGCAGCAAGGCCAAAGCGCTTACCTTAAGGAAGCATTAAAAGAAAATTAAAATATGCTGCTACCGGGGCGGAGCGGAATGCTCAATACAAAACGACTGCCTTTACCGGGAAATGAATGCACGTTAATGGTGCCGTTGTGTAGCTGGATGATGCGGCGGCACAAGGAAAGGCCGATGCCATACCCGCGAACGGACGAAGGCACATGGCTGCTTCGGAAAAAGGGATTAAATATCTTTTCCTGGTCTTCTTCAGGAATTCCGATGCCGTTGTCGCTGAACGAGATGTCAATGGTTTGGCCGTTGGCCGCAAAACGGATTTGCACCGTGTGGTCGTCCGAAAATTTGCAGGCATTGTCCATCAGGTTGAGAAAGGCGGTTTTAAGCAGGTGTTCATTGCCGGCGATCATCAGCAGCGATTCGTCCTCCGGAAAAGTATCGTACTCGATCAGAAAACGGTAATCATTATGGGCCTTTCCGAGCTCATTCTGAGCGGCAAAGAGGGTTTCGTCAACGCGGACCGGGCTAAAGGCAAAACGATGTTTTTCGACGCCCGATTGCGCAAGCGTAAGCAACCCGTTGGTCAGTTCTACCAGGGTACGCGTGTCGTCCAGCAGCGATTGCAAAGCCTGTTGATACTCTTCCGGGGTTCGTTTTTTGTCGAGCATCAGTTGAATTTGGCTGGTAATGGCTGCCAGTGGATTGCGCAATTCATGGGAAGCATTGCTGACAAACTGCTGCTGCATTTCAAATGCTGACTCCAGACGGCGCAACATGTCGTTAAAATTCATGGCCAGTTGCGCGATCTCGTCGCGGCGATTGCCTTCATCTATGCGGCGGCCTAAATTGCCCGCGCTGATACTGGATACTTCAGCATTCATGCGGGCCAGCGGCTGCAATACCTGTCCGGCAAATACGACTCCGGTCGCCACAATGATGAGAATTCCGATAACCAACCCGGCCAGCAGCACGTTGCGCAGGTTTTGCAGTTTGCTGCGCCCATAGCGGTCGAAAGCAGAAGATATTACCACAAAATTACCCTGATCTCCCTGATATACCATACCGAGATGCTCTATCATACCCTGTGTATATTGCATCCTGCCTTGTTGCCTGATCTCATACAGCAACTCAGGCGAATATTCTATTTCCAGATCGTCCAGGCTGCTGTAAACCAATTTGTCGGCAGGGTCGAAAATCAAAACCTTTTCTTCAAACAGCGCGTGAATGGAATTTTTATCAATAATACGCAGCAGGTTGACATCTACCTCCTGCACCGATACGTAGAGCCGCGCAGTGGTGACGGCGCGGCTCTCCAAACGGTTGAAAAATTCTTCCCTTCGGTAATCGGCAGACAGAAAATATACAGCCAGAGAAAAGGCCACCAGAATTGTCGCCACTATTGCTGTGAAGCGCAGGGTCAGTTTCGTCCGGATATTCATACTGGCAACACTTTCAGGTAATAACCCATGCCTTGTTTGGTGTGGATCAGTTTCGGATGATAATTTTTATCAATCTTTTTGCGCAAAAAGTTGATGTATACTTCCACTACATTCGTGCCGGTATCGAAATTTACATCCCATACGTGCTCCACGATTTCGTTGCGGGAAGCTACCCTGCCATTGCGCCGCACCAAATATTCGAGCAGGGAATATTCCCGGGCAGTAAGCGAAATCGGATTTCCTCCGCGTGTCACTGTTTTAAAACCCGTATTGATCTCCATATCCGCAACACGCAGCACTTCGCCCGGTTCTTCTTCGACCGCTGCAGCGGGATTTCGCTTCAGGAGGGTGCGCATGCGTGCCAGCAATTCACGAAAATCGAAAGGTTTGACGATGTAGTCGTCCGCGCCCGCATCGAAGCCGGTCAGTTTTTGTTCCACACTACCCAATGCCGTGACCATAATGATCGGCAGTTGCGGATGAGCCGCGCGGATGGCCCGGCACACATCGTAACCGCTGATGAACGGAAGATTCAAATCCAGTAAAACAATGTCGTATTTGTTGATTTGCGCCAAATGACGGCCTACCGCGCCGTCAGGGGCGAGTTCGACGGCAAAATCATTTTCTTCAAGCCATTTTTTTACCGGAGCGGCCACTTTGGGCTCGTCTTCGATGAGCAATACGCTGGTCATATCTTTTAAAGTTAAGTAGGTGGGCGATATTAAATGATATTGAGATATTAAGATATTATCCTTGACAATCAGTAGGTTACGGCATAATATCTCAATATCTTAATATCAATTAATTTCGTACTTATACTTAAGTAAGCGGACAAAATAAATCGCCTTTAGACATTGGACGTTTGACCATGACAACAAACGCCCGACGTCAAGTGAGTTAACGCTGTCACACTACTCCTGGTGATTCACCATTGCGATGTAAAAATACGATGTTAAAAAAGACCGCCCCCCGACAACATTTGCCGGGGAAGCGGTCGCTTCGATGAACTTGTATAGTTTCTGTGTTCAGGCCAGCCGGAAACTGGCCGCGCCGAGCAGCCCTGAATCGCAATAAATAGCGACCACATAATTGCCGGCTTTGAGCCGGTCATCGAATTTGTATGTATACGACAAACGTTGCGTATCATTCAGCGAAACGGCCTTTACCTGTTGAGCGATCACGGCCACGGGACCCGTCGGAGCTTCCACTGTGGTCTTAACGGGGTTTCCGGAGGCGATGGGACGACCTTTATCGTCGGTAATAGCCAGATACAGTTTTTGAATGCCCTGAAACTCTTGAGGCACATCAGCGAGATCGAAACTGACGAATATCTCGCGCGCTTTCCTGGCGCGGGTAGTCAACTTATCGTTGCGGCGTTCCACTTCTACCCGGAAAGAGGTGGCCTTAAATTTGGCGCTCTGTGTTTTTCGGATCTGTTCCTCCAATTGTTTGGCAAGATGCCCCATTTTCCCCGTCAGATCGGCATTTTCGCCGCGCAGCTGGGTGTTTTCACCTACGAGGCGTTCGTTCTCTGCGCGCAATTGTTCGTTCTCGCTGCGTACAGTGCTGATGATGGTTTCGTATTCTATTTTGATCTTGCGCAATTCTTCCACTTGTTGACGCAGCGTCGCCAGGTCGCGGCGGTTTTGGGATTTGATCTTTTTAATCGCAGCGTCTTTTTCAGCGATCAGAGCGGTTGTACTGGCTTCCTTACCACGCAAACCTTCATTTTCGCTGCGCAGGTTCTCGTAAGAGACCGTCAGGCTGTCGAGTTCGCGTTCCATCGTGGATTTCTCTGTTTCCAATGTCTGTATCTCAGATGACAGAAATGCGTTTTGTTTGCCGAGGCTTTGTGATTTTTGCCAGAAGAAGATGCTGAAACCAACGGTGAAAAGCAGCATGAGCGCTGCGGTGATGTAAAGGATTTTTGAATTTTGGATGATTCTCATAGTAAAAGATTGAAAAGGATTGAAATAAAGCGTGGGGGAATTCGCGCATGAAAACGGCTCCAAAAATTGGAAAGAGGAGCGGTGCAAATTTTTGGACAGGAAAAAGTGCCGGACATTAAACCGGGGTTAAAAGAAAATTAAAAGCATTTGTAGTGTAAGGCAAATGACTTTTCGGATGTCTCATGAAGCTTAAACCTTGCTTTTGCAGGGCACAAAAAATTTAAACATTTGTTTAAAATATTTTTTTAAAAAAATTTGCATCTTTCTTTCAGGGTACTTTACCTTTGTGCGGTGAAAGAAAAAAACATGATTAAGCACGAGCTGAGTACCGAAGAAATAATCAAAGACGCTGCGAAGAAGGTATTTTTGGAAAAAGGATTTGGCAATACCACTACCCGCGATATTGCAGAACATGCTTCCAGCAATATCGCCTTGGTCAACTACTATTTTCGCAGTAAGGAGAAGTTATTTCAGGAGATATTCCGGGAATGTTTTGCCGATACTTTCGCCCCCATTGCGCGTATTTTGAACGACGATCTGCCCTTAGAGGCAAAGATTTACAAGTTTGTAGACCAAATGATCGAATTACTGAAAAGCGATCCAATGCTGCCAATGTTCGTTTTTAGTGAAATGCGCGGTGAAAATTCAAAAATCGGCTCTTTAATGGCCGAAATGCACCCCAAGGAAAACCGCTTCCTCCTTCAGCTCGAAGAAGAAGCGGCCAAAGGGAACATCCGCAAGACAAACTTCGATCAGATCGAGCTTAGCCTGATGTCTATGGTCATTTTCCCTTTTATCAGTATGAACATGATCAAAATGAAACAAAATTTGACCACGGAAGAATTTTACAGGTTTATGGACGAACGCAAAAAAGCCATACCGGAAATGATCCTGACCTACCTCCGCCACCGGGGGTGATTTTTTTTGCCCCTGATTTAAACAAATTTTTAAATCATAATTTTAAATCAAAATTACAATCCAAGATGAAACCTCTCTTTTTGACCTTGACTGTTTTGTTCCTGTACGCAGTATCGGTAACGGCTCAGCCTGCCCGGGCGATGACGCTGGAGGATTGTTTAAGCCTGGCGCTCCTGCAAAATCCCGCTGTTGAAAATGCACGGACAGGCATGCTGATCCCTGATCACCAGCGCGCCGAAGTGCGCGCCGGTCTGCTCCCTCAGATCAATGCAAATGCTCATTACCAGTACTACCTCCAAGTGCCGCGCCAGATGGTACCCGCCTCCGCATTCGGCGGCCCCGAAGGGCAATACAATGCCGCCCGGTTTGGCGTCCCGATCAACCTGAGCACCTCCGTTCAGGTGACACAGGTATTGTACAGCCCGTCTTTAACGTTGGCACTCAACCAGGTGGAAACGGGCCGGCAAGTAGCGCAACTGCAATGGCGCAACGCCCGCGAAGAAGTGGTATACAATGTGTCGGCTGCGTTTTTCAACGCTCAGGCATTGGCCAAACAAATTGACTTTCTGGAAGGCAATTTAGTCAGTCTGGAAAAGGTGACTCAAACTACCCGTCTTCTTGCTGACCAGCAATTGGCCACGCCGGTTGACGTTCAACGCCTGCAATTGCAACAGGAAAATCTGCAGAACGGCCTTCAAAACCTGCGTGAACAACACGACCAGACACTCCGCCTGCTGCAGTTGCTGATGGTAATACCTCAAACGGAGACCATCCGTCTTGACACGACCATCGAAATCCCCGATGCAACAGCCTTAATGCGACCGGAGGCACAACGCACTGATCTGCAATTGCTCGAAAAGCAAAAAAACAACAACATCCTCGAACGGCAACGCATCCGTGCAGGTGCTTTACCCATCGTTGCAGCGTTCGGTTCGTATAATTATTCCGGCTTTGGCAAATTTGGCGACAACAGTTTTCTGAAGTTTTATCCTGCGAGCGCTATCGGTTTGTCGGCGCAATGGAATATCTTCGACGGCCGGGCGCGCCGCGCCAGGTTGTCGCAGAAAAACCTGGAATTTCAGCAACTGGAGCACCAATACACCTTTCTGCAACAAAATATTGCCATGGAAACCGTCAATGCCCGTAACCAGATACTATCGAACCGCCGCCTGCTCGTGGCTGCAGAGTCCAGCGTACAATTGGCAGGCAAAGTGCTGCAACAAACGGCCCTGCAGCTGCGCGAAGGGCTGGCGGATATAACCGATCTGCTGAATGCGGAGACTGCGTTGCGGGAGGCGCAAATCAACTACCTCAACACAATGACCAACCTGCGCATCGCTCAACTTGAAATGAACAAAGCCACCGGCCGCTTACTGGATTAACTGTATCCGACCATTCTGAAAGTGTCACCCCTGAAATCTTCCCTTTTCTTTCCTATTTCATTCAAACAATAAAACTGTCACCATCCAATGAAAAAGCTGATCCGACCTGTGATCTGGGTCCTCCTTATTGCCATAACCCTCGCTTTCACCGCCTTCACCCTCCTGAACAACCAGGAAAAAGCCGCAGCAAAAGTGTACCACCGCGACCCCGATACACGGGTACCGGTGACCACGGCTAACGTCTCCAAACGCGATCTGGCTGCGCAACAACTATTTACCGGTTCCTTCGAACCCGTTCGTGAAAATACGATCGCCGCTGAAGCCTCAGGCAAAGTTGTGTTTGTTGGAATACAGGAAGGAGATGCCGTCCGCCCGGGCCAAGTACTGGCACGGCTGGACCCGGAATCCATCCGGTTGCAGATGGAAGCCACCAAAGTTCATCTGGACGGCGTGCAGGCCGATGTGAACCGCTACGCCACACTCAGCCAGTCGGAAGCAGTGCCCGGTGTTAACCTGGAAAAGGCGTTGGTTCAAAAACGCTCGCTCGAAGTGCAGCTCAAAACGTTAGGCGAACAACTCGCACGCACTACGTTCACAGCCCCATTTGGCGGCGTGATCACCCGGCGTTTTTTCGATCTCGGCAGCGTATTGGCTCCAGGCGCGCCCCTGGTGCATCTCACCGATATTTCAAGCCTCAAATTGACCGTAGCAGTGCCTGAAAAAGAAATGCTTTTGTTCCGCACCGGCCAGAAGGTACACATTTCCGTAGATGCCTATCCGGGTGTTGACTTTTCCGGTAAAATCCGCATGGTCGGCGTCCAGGCCGATGCCGCGCACAATTTCCCGGTTGAAGTACTGGTATCGAACCGTCAGAAATACCCCCTGAAGGCTGGCATGTTCGGGACGCTGTCATTTCAAAATACTTCAAGAAACAACGTATTGGCGCTGCCGAAAACGGCATTGACCGGTACGGCAAAAGAACCGCGGGTGTTCGTCGTCGAAAATGGCAAAGTTTCGCTGCGCTCCGTGGTGGTCGGCGCTTCGAACAACGATTACTACGAAGTGCTCACGGGTCTGCTGGAAGGCGACACCGTCGTGACGAGCGGTCAGATCAACCTGACCGAAGGAATACTCGTGAAATCCGCTCTGAACAAATAAGCCTTTATGTAGAAAGCCGCCAGGAACCATTTCCATTCCTACTTCAATCTCGAGCTATGAATATCACTGAATTATCTATAAAACGCCCCTCCCTCATTATTGTACTGTTCGGCATCTTGACATTGGGTGGACTTTTCGCCTACACCCAGTTGCCTTACGAACTGTTGCCCGATATGGCACAACCAGTCATTACGGCTACGACCGTTTATCCCGGTGCTGCGCCCGCTGAAGTCCAGAACGAGGTGACTGAAAAAATTGAAGACGCTCTTTCCGGCCTCGACAATATTGACGACATACAATCGAAATCGCTGGAAAATGCATCCATTGTCATCGTTAATTTCAAAGGCGGTACCGATCTCGATATAGCGATGCAGGATGCGCAACAGAAAATCGAGAATGTCCGGAAAGATCTTCCCGGCGATGCGGAACCTACGGTATTGTCCAAAATATCGCCCAGCGACCAGCCGATCCTGCAGATATCGGCCACTTCCGGCCTGCCGAATCAGGTTTTTTACCAAAAAGTGGAAGATGAAATTCTTCCGCAAATCCAGCAGATAAATGGAGTGGCCGAGAGCAGCCTGCTGGGCGGAGAAAAACGGGAAATCCGTATCAATGTTGACCACAACAAACTGACTTATTACGGTCTTTCTTTGCTCCAGGTCACACAGGCCATCAACCAGGCCAATGTGGAGATACCGGCGGGAAAGTTGAAATCTGCCGGAGAACAACTGACAGTCAAATTAGCCGGCAAATTCTCCGACATAGACGATATCAAAAACCTGACGGTATTTGCCCCCCAAAGCGGCACACCGATCCGTGTGCAGGACCTCGCGGAGGTCACCGATGGTCTGCGCGACGCCGAATCCATCGCCCGATACAATGGCCGGGCAGGCATCGGTATCTCTATCAAAAAAAGTTCGGATGCCAACGCCGTTGAAGTCAGCCGCCTCGTGCGCGCCAAACTGGATCAGATGGAACAGTCATACAGCGCCGATAACGTGCATTTCGTTGTGGCAGAAGACAGCAGTATTATTACGTTGAAATCCGTGGACGCGGTGGTACACGATCTGTTCATCGCCATTTTGCTGGTGGCCCTCGTCATGCTGTTGTTCCTGCACAGCCTGCGCAATGCCATTATGGTGCTGGTATCTATTCCGGTATCCCTGATCTCGGCCTTTTTGATGATGTATTTTCTGGACTATTCGCTCAACCTCATGACCCTGCTGGGCATGTCGCTGGTCATCGGCATCCTGGTGGACGACTCGATCGTCGTTCTTGAAAACATTCAGCGGCACCTTGAAATGGGCAAAAACCGGCTTCAGGCGACCCTCGACGGTATAAAAGAGATCGGATTTGCAGCCGTCGCCATTACCCTCGTGATTGTGGTGGTATTTCTACCGGTGACGTTTCTGAGTACGATGGTGGCAGATGTATTGCGACCGTTTTCCTACACGGTTGCATTCGCAACACTGGTGTCCTTGCTGGCCAGTTTTACGCTGACGCCCTGGCTCTCTTCCCGTTTTGCGAAACTGGAGCATCTGAACCCGAAAAATCCGTTTCAGTGGTTCTTGATGCAATTTGAAAAGCAACTGACCCGGCTGAATGACTGGTACGGCCGCGCGCTGGAATGGACATTGTCGCACAAACTTGCGTTCGGCGGCCTGGTCATAGCACTTTTTGCCGGCATCGGCTGGGTCATGAGCCTGGGGATCATGGGAGAAGAAATGTTTGCCGAAGGCGATCAGGGCAAGTTCCGGCTGCGTATGGAAGCCTCTAAAAGCACACCGCTGCGCCAAAACAACCTGGTTGCACAGGAAATCGAGCAATACCTGCTGCAAAAACCCGAGATAGAATCGGTTTATGCAAATATCGGCGGTCCGCGCAGCGGTGTCGGCAGTTCGGGTCTGGGCGCTGAAAATGAAACGGAACTTACGGTGCAGTTGCACACCGATACCAAGAATGCGAACAACATAACTACGATCAAGTACATGATCAACCTGCAGAACGAACTGGCCGAACGCTACCCCGGGATGGAATTCTCCACTTCCAATGTGGGCATTGTCAGCATGGCCAACGCGCCCATCGAGATCATCCTGACCGGTCCGGACCAACCGGAATTGCTTGCCGCGGGGCAGCAACTGAAACGCATGATCCGGAAAATTCCGGGCGCCAACGACGTGCAGGTATCGGTGGAAGACAACGGCAACCCGGAACTCCGGGTGGAACCGGATCGCGAAAAAATGGCGCAATTGGGTCTGAGCACGCTGACTGTCGGTGCCACGCTGCGCAATGCATTTGCGGGCAATGACGACGCGCAATTCCGCGAGAACGGCACGGAATACGACATCCGGGTGCAATTAGACGCTTTCGACCGCAACAACCCCGACGACGTGAGCCGCCTGTCCTTTGTCAACAATCAGGGCCATATCGTGCAATTGGGACAATTTGCGACCTTTACGCCCAGTGCGGGCCCCTCTCAGCTCGAACGCAAAGACCGTCAACATTCGGTCACCGTCACTTCCTTCACCGTTGGCCGTGCAGCCGGTACGGTAGCGAAGGAAATTGACCAGGTGGTAGCGGCCAACCCCTTGCCGGCCTCCGTCAGCATGATCTGGAGCGGCGACATCAAACGTCAAAATGAAAGTTTCAGCGCCATGGGAATGGCCATGCTCGCCGCGTTGATCCTGATCTACCTGATCCTGGTGACTTTGTACGACAATTTCGTGTACCCGATGGTCGTATTGCTTTCCATCCCGGTTTCTCTCATCGGAGCATTGCTGGCCCTGAATCTTTCGATGACCAATATGAGTATCTTCACGATGCTCGGCATGCTGATGCTACTCGGGTTGGTGGCCAAAAACGCCATCCTGATAGTGGATTTTACCAATCAATTGAAAGCGCAGGGCAAACCCTTCCGCGAAGCCATTGTCGAAGCCGGACGCGAACGCCTGCGGCCGATCCTTATGACAACCATCGCGATGGTTGTGGGCATGATCCCGATCGCCATCGCCAAAGGCGCCGATGCGGAGTGGAAAAACGGACTGGCCTGGGTGCTCATCGGTGGTTTGTTGTCATCTATGGTACTGACGGTATTCATAGTGCCGGTCATGTATTATCTGGCAGACCGGGTTAGAGAACTGGCGGCAAGCATATTCAGGAAAGAAAAAGAACCCGCGCCTTTGCCGGTCCCGCAAAATACGGTATAATTTTAATTCAAATTTTTAGAAAAATTGCCGTCCGAATGACTCAACCACCAAATATGACACTCTACATCAAAAACATGGTTTGCCGCCGCTGCATTCTCACGGTAGCCCAGGTACTGGAAAAAAACGGCATCACTCCTGTCAACGTCGCTTTGGGCGAAGTGACTTTGGCCCGGGAACTCCCCCCTGAGCAGGAGAAACAACTGCGCGCCGACCTCGATGCTTACGGCTTCGAGTTGCTCGACGACCAGCGCCGCCGCCTGATCGAAAAAGTAAAAACCCTGCTCATCGAACAGATACAATCGGGCGAACTGCCGGAATCATTCAGTCTTGTAGAGTTCGTCAGCAAAGCCCTGCACCGCGATTATTCCGCCGTGTCCAAATTGTTTTCCGAAGTAGAAGGCATTACGATGGAGCAATATTTCATTTTGCAAAAAATCGAAAAAGTGAAGGAGTTGCTGGTGTACAATGAATTATCCCTTTCCGAGATCTCCTTTCGGCTCGGTTACAGCAGCGTTGCCTATCTGAGCAGTCAGTTTAAAAAAGTGACCGGTATGACGCCCAGTGAATTTAAAAGCAACCACAGCGGCCATCGCCACCCCTTAGACGGCGTCCACCACCACCATTAATTCGCAATTTTACCCGCCGGAGCGCATAGCGCGAAGGCGGGTACATCGTTAAATGGCGTCCACCACCATTAATTCACAACTCTTTACCAACAGATCGTAACAGGGGAAGGCGGCGAATGACAGAACTTTGCCTCATAAAATCACCATTTTATGGGCACTACAACATCTGATATTACACGCAAACAATTTCCCGTAACCGATATGACCTGTGCCGCCTGCGCGGTCAGCGTCGAATCCGTGCTCAGCCATCAACCCGGTATCAAATCCGCCGCAGTGAATTTCGCCACGCAATCCGTGCTGGTAGAATACGATCCTCTTACCATCACTCCGGCAGCCATGAAGCAGGCGCTCCAGGGCATCGGCTACGATATGATCGTTCAGGAAACCGAGGCGGCAAAAGAGGAAGTGGAAAATATCCACCGCCGCCGTTATGAAGACCTGCGCCGCCGCACGATTTGGGCGCTCGTGCTGGCCGGCATGGGTGGGATACTCGGCATGGCTTACATGGATATTCCCCATATCGAGTATGCGCTGTGGGCATTGTCCACACCTATTGTATTTTGGCTCGGTCGTAATTTCTTTGTCAACGCCTGGAAACAAGCCCGCCACCGTTCGGCCAACATGGATACGCTGGTGGCGTTAAGTACTGGAATTGCATACTTTTTCAGCGTTTTCAATACACTTTTCCCCGAGTTCTGGCACAGCCGCGGTTTGCACGCGCACGTTTATTTCGAAGCCGCCGGCTTCGTCATCGCTTTTATCCTGCTGGGAAAATTGCTGGAAGAGCGCGCCAAAGCCAACACCTCGTCGGCCATTAAAAAACTCATGGGTTTACAGCCCAAAACCGTCACCATCGTACACCCCGGCGGTCATACGATGGAAATTCCGGTAGCGCAGGTAAGCGTTGGCAACCTGCTCCTCGTGAAGCCCGGCGAAAAAGTACCGGTAGACGGCGTCGTGCAGTCAGGCGCCTCCTATGTGGACGAAAGTATGCTCAGCGGCGAACCGGCGCCGGTAGCCAAAATGACCGGCGACCGCGTGTTGGCCGGTACCATCAACCAAAAAGGCAGTTTTCAATTCGTCGCGGAAAAAGTCGGCGGAGAAACCCTCCTGGCACAGATCATCCGGATGGTGCAGGAAGCCCAGGGATCCAAAGCGCCTGTGCAAAAATTGGTGGATCGCATCGCCGCAGTGTTTGTGCCGGTAGTCATCGGCATTTCGCTGGCCGTTTTCGGCGCCTGGTGGCTTTTTGGCAGCGCCAATGGCCTGACGCAGGGCTTGTTGGCTATGGTCACCGTATTAGTCATCGCCTGCCCCTGCGCACTCGGCCTCGCCACGCCGACGGCCATCATGGTAGGAGTGGGTAAAGGCGCCGAACAGGGCATTTTGATCAAAGATGCCGAAAGCCTCGAATTAGCGCATCGCGTGCAAGCGGTCGTGTTGGATAAGACCGGCACCATCACAACCGGTAAGCCTACTGTCGAGGCGATGCATTGGATGGAAGGCGTCGAGGTAAATGAATGGCAGCGGGTGCTGTATAGTCTGGAGAAAAACTCAGAACACCCGCTGGCCGATGCTGTCGTAACCTCCCTCGAAGGACAGAACTCACCTGTTGCGCTCGAGCATGTGGAAAGTATTACAGGAAAAGGCATCACAGCCGAATACAGGGGACAAAAAGTGCTTGCCGGAAACAAGGCATTGATGGACGAGTCCCGGCTTCCCGTCCCCGAATCTTTAAAACGGCAAGCTGACGCCTGGACTGCCGAAGCCAAAACGGTCGTGTATTTTGCAGGAGGCGACCGGGTGCTGGCCATCGCGGCCATCGCCGACCCGGTGAAGTCCACGTCGGCAAAAGCCATTCGCGAGCTGCGCGACATGGGCGTCGAGGTATACCTGCACACCGGCGACAACCGCCAGACAGCCGCCGCAGTGGCGGCACAGGTCGGCATCGAACATTTTCGCGCCGAGGTAATGCCCGCAGACAAAGAAGCCTTCGTACGGGAGTTGCAGGGGCAGGGAAAAATCGTGGCGATGGCAGGCGACGGCATCAACGACAGCCAGGCGCTGGCCCGCGCCGACGTAAGCATCGCTATGGGCAAAGGTTCGGATATCGCGATGGAAGTGGCCAAAATGACCCTGATTGGCAGCGATTTGAACAAAATTCCGGCGGCCATCCGCTTGTCGCGTCAAACAGTGGCAGCCATCCGGCAAAACCTGTTCTGGGCTTTCATCTACAACATCATCGGCATACCCATTGCCGCCGGCGTGCTGTATCCGTTCAACGGTTTTATGCTCGACCCCATGATCGCAGGCGCGGCAATGGCGCTGAGTTCGGTGAGCGTGGTGAGCAACAGTTTGCGGTTGAAGTGGCAGAAATAGTTCTTGTTCCAGCAAGAGAATCTAAGATTTTGGGGATTGGGCGCTATTATCCAAAGGCGTCAATATAGGGTTTCCCTGTAAAAGGCCACTCCACTGCCAATCGGAATAAAATTCGGTTGGCAGTTTTTTTTGCCGTGCCAGGTGTTGTCGCCCGGCGCAAACACAATGCACGGTTTTTCATTCCCGGATTATGCTACTGATGTTTCAGGAACCATCCCGCGTTGCTTGTGCCGGGTCACAAGACCACTGCACGGCAAACCCGGGTCGTTGAAGCCGGTGACCCAGGCCACTTCCGAGATGTTCGTTTCCACGGCCAGGAGCAGTTCGGCGGCTTTGCGCAGGCGAATAAACCATGCGGACAACCAACCGGTCAGGAGCATTTTTTATAAGTCGGAATACAGGTGTTTTTCGATACAATATTTTTTGTTTTAAAAAATACAATAAAAAATTATTTGTTTTATATCTGCAAGATGCCGTATCTTAGCCGCACTAACCCGCTGCGTCTATGCCTGCTAAAAAACACCTCCGCAAAAATGAACATGAACCGCACGATGCTGTGTTCAAAGCCTTTTTCGGCGACGCGAAAATCGCCCGGAACTATGTGCTGCACTACACTTCCGCAGCGATTCATCAGCACATCGATTTCACTTTTTTTCAGAAAATCGATACGGCTTTCGTCAGCGGGCGCTTCGGCATTTCCTTCAGTGACGTTTTGTATGAAACCCGTTTGACGAGTGGCACTCCGGCCCGTTTGCTGTTCCTGTTCGAGCATAAAAGTTACGTTCCTTCTCTCCCCGTCCACCTTCAACTACTGGATTATTTGTTGCAAATCTGGGAGGATGACCTTAAAAACGACCGACCGCTTTCGTTTATCATTCCCATCGTTGTTTATCACGGAACGCGCGGCTGGAAACAAAAAACATTTTCAGATTATTTTCCCGTATTGCCGGACGGCTGGCAAGCATTTATTCCGAACTTTCACTATCTGCTTACCGACCTGAGTCAGATGCCGGTCGAGGAGATCGAAGTCAAAGTAGAAAGCGAATACCTCAAAAACTTGTTCCTGGCATTAAAATTCGCTCACAATGAAGGATTGATGCTGAAAAACTGGCCAGAAATCCTTACTTTTGGGGTGTCTTTTTACCGGAACAACCGGGAAGGAATACTCTTGCAAACTCTTACGCTTTACATATTCAACCTTTTTGATATGACAGAGGCACAAGTAAAAAAACTCAACAAACAGTTGCCCGAACCCGAGCGCGACTGGATTGACGCCATTCCTGAAATTTTTGGGAAAAAATGGAAAGAAGAAGGCCTGCGAAAAGGGCACCAAGAGGGGCTTCAACAAGGACTTCAACAAGGGCTTCAACAAGGGCTTCAACAAGGGCTTCAACAAGGGCGCGAAGAAACGATACATGCGCTTATTGTCAACTTGATTGAAAAGCTTCCGGAATGGAGTGATTCGCAAATAGCCGAAATTACAGGCGTTACGGATACATTTGTCCAACAAGTGCGGCACCAACTGGCAAGAAAGAAATAAAAAGTGGTGGCCGGGGTTGTGTCAAATTGAGCCACCTCATTCAGGTCGGGATTGTTCGTATCGATGTAACCGGGGCGCTTCCAGCGAAGGTGAAACAAGCCATTTATCCCGCCCAACCAAAACGTACCGTCTGCGCTTTCCGCAATACCCCATGTCGGGCTGCTCATGTCTCCGAGCAAAGGGAAATGGAGAAACCTGCCGGTTTCTTTTTCCAAAAAATCCAATCTTTTCCCATCCAAGAATAGTCATAAATTCCCCTTGCTGTCTTCAAATATTACCCCGACTTCGTTGCCTGCAATGGAAAACGGATTAAACGGGTCGTTCATAAATACCTTGAAATTATAGCCGTCGTAGCGGTTCAGTCCATCCTTGGTGGCAAACCACATTAAATCTGCTCGATGTCGTAGATCATGCCTTGCGAGAGGCCGTCGGCAATGGTGAGCGACTCGACGGTAGGCTGCTGCGCGGCAAGGCGTGTGCAGCACAGGAAAAACGGAAAACAAAACAGCCGCAGGGTTCGCTCCAAACCCGGCCTCCAGCAGGTATAAAACAGGGTTCCCAAGCCTCAGGTGTTTATGTTTTATCAACCAATACAGGTTCTTCGGGGGATTTCACATTTGAAAACGGGGGAGCAATTACTTGCTAATCAATCAGAAACAATGAGAGGAAGCGCATAAAAGACTCATAGCATGTTGAATGTGCGCGTGTCTGGGTTGATAACCGGCGAGGTGGGAATTACTGCCCGTAAATGTAGTGCTTTTATTTCGATAAGTAAATAAAACATAAATCTCTTCCATTATTTCGTAACAAAACAGAAGCATTGATCCCAGAGATTTGTACCATCATTTCATTCACCACCAAAATTTTTTTATCAGGCTATGAATAACGCATTAAAGTTCAAAACAAACATCAAATGTATGGGATGTGTCAGCGCGGTCACTCCGGCGCTCGACGAAGCGGTCGGCGCCGGGAATTGGGAAGTGAACATTCAATCTCCGTCCAAGGAACTGACCGTCAAAGCCGAAGGCGTGGATGCCGATACTGTGATTGCAGCTGTCATGGAAACCGGTTTCAAAGCGGAAGCGATCGAGGCGGCAAATTGAAGATCAGGGAGTAAACCGTCTTCGATATATATTGCCGCAAAAATGGAACACAATTCCAAAGGAGTTTCCCTTTAACCGGATACGACAACAATGTTTTACCTTTGATTCATTCAACTCACCATGTTCAAACACCTCGCCGTCATATCACTTGCACTGCTCGTACTGGTATCCTCGACGGGTTACAGCATCAGCGCGCATTTGTGTGGCGGCAAGGCGGTGAGTTATTCGCTGTTTGGCTGTCCGGCTGATTGCGGGGAAGGCGAGGAAGGGGGATCGAACGACCATTGCGATCATACCATTCCCGCCGGAGAGACCGGTTTCCAGTCCCAGCAATGCTGTTCCAATCAAACAATTGTCTTTTCAGGGCTCAGCCAATTGACGCAGGTAGTGAACAAGATTTTCGCCTTATCCCCGGCTGTTGCAGAGGCGATGAATATTTTTCACTTTCCCCTCAAATCCACATTCGCCTCCTCGGTAAAACCGCAGTTTGCAGATTACCAGTCTCCCGCGCTTGTGCGCGATCTCTCCGTGCTGTTGCTGGTGTTCCGGATCTAGATCCCGACCAGAGCCTGTTTAGCTGCCTCCCGCCTGTGCAGCATTTCATCCCCGTTTCATAAAAAATTGATATTCCAGACACTGACCGTGTTGGCCGGAAGGCTTGCGCACGGCGTGTTTTGAACAAGCCTCTCTGAAAATGTCAAGTTTTTTGCTCAAATATCTCTTGCCGCTTGCGTTGGTCGCAAGTATAACGGGTGCGGCAACCGCACAAGTCCTCACCTTGCAACAAGCCCTCGACGCCGCCGTACAGTACCACCCCGCAGCTCAAAGCGCTGCGCTCCAGGTACAGCAGCAACGGCAATTGTTACCCGCCACTGCGGCCTTGCCCGATCCTTTGGTGACGGTGGAAAGCCCGACAGGCAATTTTTACACTGCCGGTGTCACCCAATCCTTTGCCTTACCGGGCGTGTACCGGCGTCAAAAGGCGCTGCAGCAGGCGCATATTGCCCGTTCGGAAAGTGAAGTCGTTATGACGCGGCAGGAAATAAGGTATCAAACTGCATTGGCCTACAATGACTTGCAGTACCGGTTCGCACTCGCAGATCAGTTGCGCCGGCAGGATTCGCTGCTGCAGGACATCGCCGCTGCTGCCGGGCGGATGTTCCGGGAGGGACAAACGGACGCCGTGGCAAGTCAATTCGCCCGCTTGCAGGCCGCTTCCGTTCGCGCGCAACTTCGCGCGGCGGAACGCGACGCAGCTACTGCGGAAGAACAATTGCGTACCTGGACCGGCATCACTGATAAAATAGAACCCGAACCGGTGAATCGCCGGGCGGTACAGCCGGCTGTCGCGGATTCGACCGGCTGGCAAAACAACCCCGTGCTGCAAATCCTGCGGCAGGAATCCGTCGTCGCCGAACGGCAGGTGGCGGTGGAGAAAAGCCGGAGATTGCCGCAACTGACGCTCGGTTACCTCAACCAGGGCGAACGCAACAGCCCGGTCGCCAACCGCTTCAACGCGGGTGTGAGCGTGCCGCTGTGGCGAAAGCAAAACAACGCCAACATAAAAGCAGCGCAAACGGGCGTGGAAATCGCCCGCCAGAATCTCGCCGCACAATCGCTCATACTCGATGCCGCTATGCGACAGGCGACAGGCGACGCGGAAAAAGCCCGCCGGGCACTGGAAGAATACGAACAGAACGTGTTGCCCGCCGCCCGTGCGGTGTCCGACGCCTCAAAGCGGCTATACGAAGGCGGGCTTACGGATCTGGTGAATTATCTCCGAAACAGGAAGGATGCGCTGGATGCGGAGCTGGGGTATTGGGAGTTGTTACAGACCTATCAGGAAGCGGTTTTCAAATCGAAATATTTGAGTGGAACATTATAACTTCTTAGCAAAAGTAAACAAAAATGCTCAATACTCTCATAAAATTCTCCCTTCGCAACCGGCTCCTTGTGGTGGCATTCGCTGCCCTCGTACTGGTCTATGGCGTGTTCACCATCATCAACTTGCCGGTGGACGTGTTGCCCGACCTCAACCGCCCGCAGGTGACGATCTTCCTGGAAGCCAACGGCATGGCCCCGGAAGAGATCGAGGCGCAGGTCGTCACACCGGTCGAGGTGGCCATGAACGGCGCGCCGGGCGTGGAACGGGTGCGCAGCAGTTCGGGCGTAGGCATCGGACTGGTGTTCGTCGAGTTCGACTGGGACATGGACGTCTACCGCGCCCGGCAGTTGGTTTCTGAAAAATTACAAACCGTCATCTTGCCGGAGAACATCACCCCGGTCATGGGACCGATCTCAAGTGTCATGGGGCAGATCATGCTCGTAGGCGTAACGGCGGACTCTACACCGCCCTCCGATCTGCGCACCCTGGCCGATTTCACCATCCGCCGCCGTTTGATGAGCATCAAAGGTGTGAGCCAGGTGATCCCCATCGGCGGCGAACGGCTGCAGTACCAGGTGTTGGTATCCACCCAACGACTCAAGCAATACAACCTTTCGATCGATGCCATAGACGAAGCGCTGCGCCTGAGCAACCAAAACTCGACAGGCGGTTTTTTCGATCGCTACGGCTCTGAAGTTTTGATCCGCAATATCGGCCGGGCCAACAGCCTCGACGATTTGAAAAATACCGTGGTGGCGAACCGGGAAGGTTTGCCCGTGTTGCTCTCCGACGTAGCCGAGGTCAAATTCGGCGCAGCCGTCAAACGCGGCGACGCGGGTGTGAACGGCAAACCAGCCGTTATACTCACCGTCGAAAAGCAACCCGGCGCCAGCACCCTTCAACTCACTGAAACAGTGGAACAGGCGCTGGCCGAACTTCAAACCTCGCTGCCGCCCGACGTCAAACTCAACCCGAAAATTTTTCAGCAGAAAAACTTCATCGTCAATTCGCTGAACAACGTGGAAGAAGCGTTGCGCGACGGGTTTATCCTGGTGGTCATCGTGCTCTTCCTGTTCCTGTTGAATTTCCGGACAACGGCCATCACGCTGACGGCTATTCCGCTTTCATTGGTCATAACCGCCATCGTTTTTCAATTTTTCAATATCTCGATCAACACGCTCACGCTCGGCGGTCTTGCCATAGCCATCGGCGAATTGGTGGACGACGCGATCGTGGATGTGGAAAATGTGTTCCGTCGGCTGCGGGAGAACAGTCATTCGCCGAAGCCCAAACCCATACTTCAGGTGGTGTACGAAGCCAGCTCGGAAGTGCGCAATTCGATCGTGTACGCTACAGTGATCGTGATCCTGGTATTTATTCCGCTTTTCTACCTGCAAGGCATCGAAGGGCGCATTTTCGCGCCGCTGGGCATCGCCTACATCACAAGTATTGCGGCGTCGCTGGTGGTTTCGCTCACCGTTACCCCTGCCTTGTGTTCATTTTTATTAAAAAATGTGAGTGAAAAACAGGAAAAAGACGGCGCGCTGGTGCGTTGGCTGAAAAGACAGGACGAACGCCTGCTGCAACGGACACTCGACAATCCGCGTCCGGTGGTACTGTCAGCCGGCGCGATGATCGCAGCAGCAGTAGCCATTGTACCGTTTTTCGGAACGGAGTTTCTACCGCCGTTCAACGAAGGCTCTTTCACGGTCAACCTCTCGACACCGCCGGGCACATCGCTCGAAGAAAGCGACAAGATCGGTTTCGCCGCGGAAAACCTGATCCTGAAAGTTTCCGACGTAGCTTACGTGAGCCGCCGAACCGGACGCGCCGAACTCGACGAACACGTGGAGCCGCCTTCCAACTCCGAAATCGAGATCGAACTCAAACCCGACGCCCGCCCCCGCGACGCAGTGATTGCAGACATCCGCAGTCAGTTGAGCGTATTGGCAGGCGTAACGGTCAATATTGGCCAGCCGATCTCGCACCGCCTCGACCACCTGCTCAGCGGTGTGCGCGCCCAGGTCGCCGTTAAAATTTTTGGCAATGATCTGATCGAACTCCGCCACAAGGCCGAAGAAGTAGCAGCAGCCATGCGCGCCACCAACGGCGTGGTGGACGTGCAGGTGGAACGGCAGACCATGATCCCGCAGTTGCAGATCCGGGTCAACCGCGAGGCCTTAAAACGCTATGGCATTCAGGCGGGAAAAGTGGCCAGCGACCTCGAAGTGTTCTTCAATGGCAAGGTGGTGAGCCAAATCGTGCAGGGACAGCAATTTTTCGATATCCTGCTGCGCACGACACAGGAGGAGCGCACCAACATAGAAAATATCAGAAGTACCCTGATTGATGCCCCCGACGGCTCCATGATCCCCTTGCACCAGATCGCCAGGATCGAATACAACCCTTCGGTGAACGCGATTTACCACGAAAACACCCAGCGGCGCATCGTGGTGTCGGCCAACGTGCAGGGGCGCGACCTGGGCTCAACTGTACAGGAAATGCAAGACGCTATAAAAGAGAAAGTTGAAATGCCGCAAGGCTTTTTTGTTACCTTCGGCGGCCAGTTTGAAAGTCAGCAGGCAGCCACGCGGCTCATCGGCATCCTGAGCATTTTCGCTTTGCTGGGTATTTTTATCGCGTTGTACCACCATTTCCGCTCGCCGCTCATCGTCGCGCAGGTGATGCTCAACATCCCGCTGGCACTCATCGGCTCGGTAATAGCAGTATTGCTGTCCGGCGGCGTGTTTTCGGTGGCCACGCTGGTGGGTTTTATCACCCTCACCGGTATCGCCTCGCGCAACGGCATCATGATGATCTCGCACTACATCCACCTGATCGAACACGAAGGCGAACATTTTTCCAAAAAAATGATCGTGCGCGGATCGCTCGAACGCCTTGTGCCAGTGCTGATGACCGCCCTTACGGCAGGGCTGGCACTCGTACCCCTCACGCTCGATGCGCAAGCGCCGGGCAAGGAAATCCTGCACCCGGTAGCGGTTGTGATCCTCGGCGGATTGGTAAGCTCCACCCTGCTCGATATTGTCGTCACCCCGGCGGTGTTTTGGCTGATCGGGGAAAAGGCGCTGAAGGGTTATTTTACATCAAAAGAAAAACTATAAAAATATGAAAAAGCAGCTCCTTTTCATCGTTTCCATGCTTTTGTTCGCCCGGCTTTTTGCCCACGGCGACGACGTGGCCACCGGCGGAAAATCCGCCACTGCCCAATATTTCAGCATCGAGAACGTGTCCGACAAATACGAACTCCTGCTGAAATACGCCCCGCTGAAACCCGGCCAACCCGGCGAATTGACCCTGTTTGTCAGCAATTATACCACCAACCGGCCGGTCGAAGGCGTGGAAATCAGTGTCGCTACCCCAGAAGATCCGGCGCAACAGTTTGAAATAGTACCGGTGGAGCCGGGGATTTTCAGGATTAAAACCACCTTTGCTGCCGCCAGGGCTTATGCACTTAATGTGACACTCAAAGGCGGCCTGGGCAGCGACCTCATTCAACTCGGAGGCATCGAGCCGGGCAAGGAATTGCCGGAAACGGGTGAGGCGGTGGCCCAGAGTCAAGCCCTCACTTCGGGCGCCTGGACGGTGTTCGGCATGTTGCTGGCTTTCTTAGCAGGCGTAGGGTTAACGCTCCTCTTCGCCCGCCGCAAGCCAAAAGCAGCGGCAGCAACCTTGGTATTGCTGTTGCTCAGCGGCTTCCCCCTGCAAAATCTGGGCGACGCGACCGCGCACGGCGACGAAGACCACGGCGGCAAAAATGCCTTCGCATCCGAGATTTTAATCCCGAAAGAGACTCAGTTTCTTTTCGATGTCACCACAGCCAAAGCAGGTGTGGATGCTTTCGCACCGACGATCACGCTGTTCGGTACAATTGTGCCCGGAGCGACGGGACGGGCTACGTTGCAATCGCCGCTCGCCGGAACCCTGCGTTCGCTGCGGATTCGGGTAGGCGAGCAAGTGCGCGCCGGTCAGGTGCTGGCCGTTGTGGAACAAACGGTAGACGCCGGCACCAGCATCAACTGGGCGAGCGAGCGCAATGCCGTGGAGGCCGAAGTGACCGCCGCGCAAGCCGATTTCGACAGGCTCAATAATTTGAAAGACATCATCGCCAAACGCGACCTCGACGAAGCGACTGCCCGGCTCCAACGCGCCAAAGAAAACCGCGATTTGTTCCAGCGTTTGTATAACGAAGGCGCCGGAAAAAATGCCCGTTTTATCCCGCTCACGGCGCCCATCACGGGGCGTGTGGAGCCGTTCAACCTGGCGCCCGGGGCTACCGTGGGCGCAGGGGAAACCCTGTTCACCCTGCTCAACCCGGAAAAGGTGATCGTGGAAGCGCAATTGTACGACAAGGATGCAACCATTCTGCGCAACGCCCGGCACTTCCAGATCGAATGCTCCAACAACGAACACCAAAGTCGCAACATTCGCTTGCTCGCTTTGCCCAACAGCATCAACCCGACCAATCAGTCGCAAAAAGTGCTGTTCGAAGTGGACAACCCCGACGGCGATTTCAAGATCGGCGAATTCGTGAACGTCAAAATTTTTGAACAACAAACCCAACGACAACTGCTGGTGCCCAACAGCGCCATCACAGAGATCAGCGGTGTGCCGGCGGTGTTCGTCAAAAAACACGCGGAACACTACGAAGTGCGCTACCTCCAGACCGGCGCCGACAACGGCTCGGCGACTGTCGTGTTGAAAGGATTGGAGGAAGGCATCCGCTTTGTCACGACGGGGACATACCAGTTGAAAATGGTGTATTTCAATCAGTGAGACGTTGGATGTTGGACATTAGACTGTTGGACGTCGGAAGGCTACGGCAGCAGTCCAACGTCCAATAGTCCAACGTCCAATAGTCCAACGTCCAACATCCAATAGTCCAACATCCTGTTACTCGATATCAACCATCATTAACTTTTTTTCAAGCCATGAATTTCAAACTGTTTTTCAGCTTTGCCCTGTTCGCAGGGTTACTTTTTGCAGCGTGTAAACACGAGTCCAAAAACACGCTACCTGCGGCTACCGCCGACGCCAAAAACGTCAAATACCAGTGCCCGATGGACTGTGAAAAGGGCAAACTCTACGACCAACCGGGGTCCTGCCCCGTTTGCAAAATGGACTTAAAGCCCGTCGCAGCGCCCGACGCTTCCGCACCACAAACGTTCAAAATGACGCTGGCAACCGACCCGGCAGCACCCGCTGCCGGAAAACCCGTCAAACTGACCTTTACGCCCGGCATTATTGAAAAACCGGGCGAAGCGGTGCCGCTCGACGTGGTCCACGAGAAAAAACTCCACCTCATCCTGGTCAGCAACGACCTGTCGTGGTTCGGTCATGAACACCCGGAATACAACGGCACGGGGCTCGACCTGACGTTCACATTCCCCAAAGGCGGCAACTATATTTTGTATGCCGACTACAAACCCGCCGGCGCCGGTCATCAGGTAGAAAAATTACCGGTTACGGTGAGCGGCACGCCTGCCAAACCCGTCACCTACACCACGGCCAAAACCACCGTCAACGTGGACGGCTACGAGGTATCACTCGCCCCGGCAGGAGGCAAGTGGCTGACCAACAACCCGATGCACATCACAGGCTCGGTTAAAAAAGGCGGCAAACTGCTCGATGTGAACGCTTTTGAAAATTACCTCGGCGCGAAAGCGCACGTGGTGATGGTGGGTTTGGATGACAAAAGTTATGAGCACGTCCACCCCGACGTGAACGAAGGTTCGTTCGACCTGCACACCCAATTCGCCAAACCGGGCATCTACCGGATGTGGCTGCAATTTCAAACCGAAGGCAAGGTGCGCACCGCCGATTTTGTGCTGAAAGTGGAGGAAGGACAGGCGGGCGAAGTGCCGCAACATGAGAGCGGGCACGGGCACGGACACTCGCATTAATGGATATTATGGACGGATTCCAGCCTGAGCAATAAAAAAACATCAGTGTCCCTTCAGCCGCGCCGGGGTGTTATTGCCATAGTCTGACGGCTACCCTGGCGCGTCTTTTATTGCCCTTGCCCCTGCGCCATCCGAAAGCCATACAGATCAGCCCGGCTGTCCGGTGAGCGTTTCCCCATATCAGCAATACGGATATTGGAGGGCGGGTTTCCCCAGCCGCCGCCGCGCACGACCCGGTATCTTCCAAATGAAGCGGAATCCCAATCCCAACACCATTCCCAGGCGTTGCCACTGAGGTCGTACAATCCGGCACTGTTGGGCCGTTTGCTGCCTGCTGCCTGCGTGCGGTTTCCCGAATTGCCTTTATGCCAGGCGACATCGTCGGGGAGGTCGCTCCCCGCGTAGGTGTATGTAACCGGAACAGCGCCTCCGCGGGCAGCGTACTCCCATTCCGAATTTTCAGGCAAGCGGTAGCCGTTGGCATTTCGGCGGCGGGTGACGGTCCATTTTAGTTTATCCAAATCGCTGATATTGTTGGTATCCGCCTGCTCGCGGTCAATCGCATAGACAGGCGTAAGACCACGTTGTTCGCTCAGCCAGTTGGCATATTCCACTGCGTCGTACCAACTAACGAAGACCACAGGATTGTCGCCTTTCCAGCCCCAACCGGGCCGTTTGATGGTCGTTTCGTCCAGCATACTTTTCCCTTGGGCGTTCAGGTAAAGGTTGTATTGCCAGACGGTGGTTTCCGTTTTGGCCATTTTGAGGTCACCCAAACCGGCATTTCCCTTAACAGCAATCATCACCGGGAAGTAGCGGGCTTCGAGTTCGGCAAAACGGGCGGGCGACAGGTTTTGAATCGCTGCACGGAGCGCAGCCCGGTTGCTGTTGGGAAGATTTACATTTTTTCCCAAAAGAAGAGCTGCACTTGTCAGTTCCTTTTGCGCATCCGTGGTTCGCCCTGCTTCATTAAAAAAATAAGCGATTTCGAGCAAAGCACCGGCTACCTGCGGCTTTTTCCGGCCAAGCGCGGCAGCGTTGTGCAATTTGGAAAGCGCCGCGTCGTAGCGCAACGCCAGTAGGTCTGCACCGGCTTCTGCGACTATCTGCTCGGCGAGGTTGTCGTTGGCGCGTTCCATCTTTTCCAATGCGTGTCGTGCTTCCTTTTCTTTCGACAGGGCAACTATTTCGCTCGCACCCGCTCTCATTTTTTGTATGAGAGCAGAGTCGGCGTTGGCCTCAGCCAATCGTTTTTGATGCAATGCCTCGGTAGCATTGGAGTCTGCCATAACTCTGGCAGCATCGGCTAAAATTCGTTGTTCTTTGGCAATTTTCGATTGACGGTTGGCCCAAAAGAAAGCAAGTCCCGCCAATACGGCCAGTACGCCAACTCCCAATGCAAAAACATTTGCGCGCCGCTTCGCTTTTTCGGCGGCTTGCTGTAAGCGTTCTGCCTCCTCCCTGCGTGTAGCCTCCTCTCGCGCTTTTTCCTCCGCTTCTTCTACCTGTCGTCGCAGGCGTTCGGCTTCAGCGGCTCTTTCCCGCTCTTCTATTTTCTTGAACCGCCCCAACACCGGATTCACCAATGTGTCGTGGCTGATTTCATAGTACAATTCGCCTTTTCTCGCCTCGCGTTTGAGCAGGCGCTCGTCGTGCAGCAGTTCGAGCGCGGCTTGCGACACGCCGTACTCGTCGCGCATGGCCGAAGCTTCCATCATAATGCGCCGCCCGTTGCGGATGAGGCCGCGGGCGAGCAGTTTTTCCACCGCTTCGCGCTCGGCAGGGGTGATTTTTTCAATCAGCTGGTTGTAAAAATCATCGATGATCTGACGGATGCCTTTTGCGCCGTTGTAGAAATCGGGCGCGATTTGGAAACCCGCCTGGCGTTTTTCGTGGATAACTTTGTCTTCGAGGTGGCGGCAGACCAATTGGAGTTGGAAAGAGGCAATCTCGGTACTCGCATGTGTAGTGAGGCGGTGATTTTGAGTCACCGCCTCACTAACGATTTCCCCCTCGCTTGCCCGGCTCAAGGCATTCAAAATCCCTTCCAATGCTGCAGGGCTGTATGCGAAAACCGGCGAAGCGTAGTCACCGGCCATCGCAGCAGGCCGGGTGATGGCATCGGCGGCGCCGAAGCGGTCGAGCAGGCGCAACTGGAACCGGCAGCGCAGGATGGCCGGTATGTCTGCCGAGAGTTCGTCGAGCAGGTAGAGAAAATCGGAGCGGAGGCTGAACACGAATTTCGCCTCCGGGGGCTTGGACGCTTCGGGCGACAATCCCGCCGGCGGGCGGCGGTTGGCGATGGCGGCGAATTGTTCGATAAACGCCGACCGTTGTTCGGGCCGGTAAAGTGTGAAGAGTTCTTCAAACTGGTCGAACACAAAAACAGGCTTGTACACCTCGCCGAGGTCCACGTACCAGAAGCGGCTGAAATACTCCCACATCGTGCGGTCTTCGGGCATATCGGCAGGCAGGTAGCCGCCTTCTTTGAGTTGGCGGCAGACCTGGCGCTCGGGCGCCTCGTCGGTGCTGTTGAGGCGGAGGAACACGGGTTTGTACTGCTGCGCTTCGAGGTCGGGGCAAACGCCCGCCTGCAACAGCGAGGTTTTGCCGCAGCCAGATTCCCCGAACAAAACCACGAGGTCGTTCAGCACGATGAGGCGAAAGAGTTCCTGTTTTTCTGCGTCGCGGCCAAAAAACAGGTGGCGATCGTCGCCGGTGAAAGAGCGCGGGCCCGGGTAGCGGTGCATCATCTGGTGAGTTTCTTACGGTCAAAAATCTTTTTACACCAGCCGCGCAGTTGCTCCACCGTGTCGGAGAGCGCCGTGTCGGGATTGTCCTGTTTGTCCAGTGCCATGCGGTTGCGCGGCAGGATGGTGGTCAGCTGATCGAGCGGCGTGCCTTCCCAGCTGCAACTGCGCATGAGCAGGGGGATAACTACCGTCTGTTTGGCCTCGTGGCGGCGCAGCGCGGTGGCAAGTTGCCGGTTGAAAATGTCTTCGGAGCCGAAAAAATTAGCTGTCACTAAGAGCAGGACGATGTCGGCGGCTTCGAGGCGGCCGGCGATTTCGGCGTCTTTTTCGGCGCCGGCCAGCATCAGGCTCTCGTCCCAGGTTTCGATGAACTCGGTTTTTTTGAGCGGGTTGAGTTGGGCATCGAGCGTGGCCTTCACGGCTTCGTCCTCGGGAGCGTACATCAGAAAGAAGTTGAGTTTGTTGGAAGCAGGCGCCGCAGCGACAGCCGGCTGCCGCAGGGCTTTGTCAAAATCGGCCAAGAACTGCTCGGCAGGCGTGTCCACAAAACCGACGTCGAAGTTGTTTTTGTAAAAAAACGCGGTGAGTTCCGCGATATCCTGCGGGTTTTGCAAGGCGAACGTCTCTTTCTGCCGCTGATAACGCCCGATGAGGTACATGATGAGCCGCAACTGCCATTCGTTGAAATCGAAACCGAGGATCAGGAAGGTTTTGTCGAACTGCTGGGTGGCATTTTTGTCTTTCAACGAGGTAAAATGGATCGCTATGCTGTTGGGGATACCCGCGGTATTTTCCTGCTGCAAAAGCGTGTCTATAAAAGCCAGTTGATCCCGTTCGGTCACGATCATGGAGTCGGGTTGTTCCGTCGAGCCGAAGAGTTGATACACGAGCGGCGCGTCGGGTCGTATTTCATTTTCACTGATTTTGGTGCCGTTGTTGTGCGTCGGGTTGGTGTAGTGGTAGTATATGCACCTGGCGTCGAACTTGTTTTCGTCGTCCAGCGCCTGCGCGAGATAAGGCGCGGGCGTGGTTTCCACGATAAAATGAAAAGGCATTTGCGCCACCTGGCGGTATACGGGGAAGTCGGCAAAGGAGTACTGGTCGTAGAATGCCGCGATAAGGTCATTCAATTCGGCACGTGCGTTTTCCCGCGAATAAGTGGCCTTTTTCTGCACTTCCTGCACAATAATAGCGTCTTCGAGCATCTTGGCGACGTAGGCCAGGCTGGGCCGGGCGACCAGCGCCGCGCCGGAGTTGCGGCTTTTCAGTTCCGCCGTCAGGTGCTCGACGAGCAGGGTTTGCAGCGATACTTTTTTGCCGTCGCGCTCCAGCGTGGGGGCGTCGGGGCCGAGCAGGAGGATGCACTCGCGGTTCTGGAGGGCGCGGACGAGATTGGGGGGGATGGGTCCTGGTGTTGGCATTGTTAAGAAGGGCTTAGGTCTTGAAGGCCAAAAGTAGGAAACTGGTAGAGAACTGTCCCAAAAATTGGGACGGTTCTCTGTCCGCTGTGGTGAGCTTGGTAATTTTTAAGTTGTCCGATTTTTTCGGATAACTGCTTGTTTCCCTTTCTGCCGTCTTCGGCGCACATTTTCAACTGTCCGATTTTTTCGGACAGTTGACTTCCCTCCTTAACAAAATGAGTTGTCAGGCTACCGCTCCCATCGTTTTCGCCCTGACCTTTGAAGCAGCAGTTTCAGTTTGCACAATATGCAAATCGAGCATGTATCTGCCGAACATGAGATGAAACAACCAGACATTGGAAACCTCGTCAATCGGCAGCGGTGGCAGTTCATCGATATCGGCATCAAAGGCTTTGGAAAAAGCCTCGATATCCAGATGCTGGACATATCTTCCCGATACTATTTCATTTTTCCACAAAAAACAAGCAGTCCGCAGGTCTGCAGCCGCTTTTTGGCAGATGTAGGTCCCGCCCCGATAGTCGGTTATGAAGGTAAACGTGGGCATATCACTCGAATTCAGTACAAACCTACATGGAAATCCCGATTTACACAGGAACGGGATAAAAAACGTGCACTTAGGTGTTAAGGTGTGGCATGACGGCTTTGGGGATTTCGCTTATCCATTGATTTCAAAAGCCGTCATGCCACACCTACTCCAAGTTTTAGTCTTATTTTCCCAAAATAGAAAATAACTTTACCCGCACACTCTCCTTGATTTCAACATTTTTCGATGCCGATGAAAACAGTCCTTTCTTTTCTCTTTTTGGTTGTTGGATTGGCTGGGTTGCGGGGGCAGGCACCAAGGTTGGTGGTGCCGATTGGACATACAGCGGGTATCAGTTCTGTAGCCTTTTCACCCAATGGTATGTATATTTTGACAGGAGGTTCTGACCACACGGCAAAGTTGTGGGAAATAAAAACAGGCCGTGAGATTCAAACCTTTAAGGGCCACATTGCTAGCGTAAGTTCAGTGACCTTCTCACCTGATGGTAAATATATATGGGAAATATATTCTGACAGTAGGAGATTATCGCACCGCTAAACTATTGAATTTGATGGGCCACCAAATTCAATCATTTAAAGGTCACAATTCTTCAGTCCAATCTGTTACTTTTTCTACAAATGGCCAGTTGATCTTAACAGGTAGTGCAGATAATACAGCCAAACTCTGGGACTTGTCTGGACAGGTGTTACAGACGTTCACAAGCCATACGTCTATTGTTACATCCGTGGCATTTTCGCCTGACAATAAAAAGATAATAACAGGCAGTTGGGACAATACGGCAAAGCTATGGGACTTGCAAGGGTCAGAATTGCATACCTTGAGAGGTCATGTGCATTTTGTTAATGTTGTGTCATTTTCACCCGACGGTAAGTATGTCCTAACTGGTAGCGAAGACAACACCACCAAACTCTGGTCCACCGCCACCGGCCAGGAACTCGCCACTTTAATCGCCATCGACTCCACCGACTGGGTCGTCACCTCCCCCTCCGGCCTCTTCGACGCCTCCCCCGGCGCCATGAAACTCATGCACTACGTCGTCGGCCTCGACGTCATCGAACTCGACCAGCTCAAAGAGCGCTACTACGAACCCGGCTTGCTCGCCAAAGTCATGGGCTTCGATAAAGGCGAACTGCGCAACGTCAGCGCTTTCACCGAGGTGGCCTTGCATCCTGAAATAAACGCCAGCATCGAAAAAGACAGGCTGAACATCACGCTGACCGAACGCTCTGGCGGCCAGGGTAAACTCAGCCTGTTCATCAATGGCAAAGAAGTGCAGGAAGACATTAATCCCAAGCGATTGAAAAGTCTGAACCTCGGCCTGAATGCTTTTGCAAAATACTATCGAACTGATACGACTAATACCCTCGCGCTCAGGGTCTATAATGCCGAGGGCTGGCTGAAAAGTCAGGCTTTCGAATTGGACTACATGCCTGCCTACGCAACTTCGGCGGGTAAACCCGCCGGTACAGCCAAAACCATCCCCCGTATGTTCGCCCTCGTCGTCGGCACCTCCAACTACGCCGGCGAGCGCCTCGACCTGCGCTTCGCAGACTTAGATGCTGAAGCCATGGCGAAAGCATTCCGTCAAACCGGCAGCGCCCTGTTTGGCAGCGACCGAACGCAGGTACATCTGTTGTCCACGACCGGCAGCGGCGAGGCATCGAGCAAAACCAACATCCAAAAAGCCTTCTCCGACATCGCCGCCCAGGCGCAGCCGCAAGACGTGCTGGTGGTCTTTTTCTCCGGTCACGGCCTCGCCTACGGCCCGGCGGAAAAGGAACAGTTCTACTACCTCACCAAAGACATCGGAAGCGAAGACCTCAGCGACCCGGTCGTGCGCGACAACTACACCATCTCTTCCAACGAGTTCACCCAGTGGCTCACGGCCATCCCCGCCCGAAAACAGGTGATGATACTCGACGCCTGCAACGCGGGCAAAGTGGTGGAATCGCTCGCCACGATTGCCCAGAAAAATCTCGACCCTTCTCAAATCCGCGCGCTTGACCGCATGAAAGACCGCACCGGGATGTTTATCCTCACCGGCTCGGCAGCGGACAAGGTGAGTTACGAAGCCAGCCAGTACGGACAGGGATTGCTGACATACAGCCTGTTACAGGGCATGAGCGGGCTGGCGCTCACGGAGGGCAAGCGGGTGGATGTGATGACGCTATTCCAGTATTCCCGCGACAAAGTGCCGGAACTTGCCAAGGGCATCGGCGGGGTGCAGACGCCCGTGTTGGCTTTCCCGACGGGCGGGGCGAGTTTCGACATCGGCATCGTGAACGAGCAAGTGAAAATCCCGGTGGCACAAGTAAAACCGGTGTTTATCCGCAACGTGTTTCAGGATGAAGAATCTTTCGACGACGTGCTAAGGCTGACAGACGCTTTGGAAAATTATTTCCGGGAGATTACGGCAAACGGCGCACAGGCCCAACTCATTTTTGTGGATGTGAAGGAATACGAAAACGGCTATTCCATGAAAGGCCGCTATGCCATCAAAGGCGAGGCAGTGGAAGTGCGCGGGCGGCTGTTTAAGGGAAAAGAATCCCAAGGGGAATTTCAGGTAACAGGCAAAAAAAGCGACGTGCGGGGTTTGGCGGAGGCGATTTTGGGGAAGGTGTCTGGGATGGTGAAGTATTGACATATAATTCCTTTGCCGCCGGGCGTCAGCTGTGCATAGCCAGATTGAAATAAAAAGGCGGGCAAAGGTAGGCAACTGTTGTTTTTGTTTCGGCTGTGCATGGCCAGATTGAAATCCCTTTACCGCCGAGTCTTGTCGATGCATATTTCTGTGTACTCTACGTTTGTCATCCTGACGGGAACTGTCCGCTCTACGAGTGGAAAGTCAGTGTTTACCCGCCCTTAGATCGGACGGTTCCCGTCAGGATGACAAACGTAGCGTATTCAAAAATGCACAGCCGAGGCTCGGCCATATTGGGATTGGAACGCTTATCCCGCTCCTTTTGGGAGTAAGGCTATGTCGAGGGCGTGTCTGCATTTTTTGGAATCGGGATTTTCATACACCAGCCCGGTGGCCTTCGGGGCCGTTCAATTCCACGCATAGCTCACCGTCAGTTCGTGACTCGTGCCGAACGTTCCGCCATAACTGGAAATGTTATAGTCGAAACTATACCCTATCCGCATGAGCGACGATTCGAGGCGCAGCAGGTCCGTGAGGATAATGCCGGTTTCGACGTGAATGGCATTGGAAGTCGAATACCCCGCGCCGATCCAGAAATTATTGGCGAATTTCTGGCGGATGTTCAGGTTGAGGTGCAGTGGAATGTTGGGCGCGTATTTAAGCCAGAAGGAAGGCTCGATAAATCCCTGCTGGCCGGATGGGAAAATGACGCCGCCGTTAAGATAAATATGCGCCGCTTGTTCGATGGCCAATTCATCGCCGTCAACGCCTTTGAATTTTGCACGGATGCCTTTCATCTGCGGCATGGAAAGACCGGCATAATACTTCCTCCCTTTTTCCGGGTAATACACAATATTGACGCCCATGCCCACGTCGGGCAGGAATTTACCCTGCCGGACGCCCGCTAAAAGGTCGTTGGCGTCGAATTGCAATTCGGCGGCGCGGGCCCGATGCTGCACGATGCCGGCGCTCAAACCGATGCCAATCAACAGGTTTTCGCGCATAGAGGGGCGGATCTGGTAGGAATAACGGGCATAAAGGCCGGTAGTTCCGGTGGGCCCGGTCTGGTCGTTCACGATCAAACCGCCGAAAACGGACGGGTTGGCGTCTTCCCGCACCCAATTGAAATGAGCAATCCCGGTCGTGGGCGCATCCTTGATGTTGACCCATTGCCGCCGGAAACTGATCCCTGCTACCAGCGGTTGCTGGTATTGCAGGTAATCAATAGGGACACCTGCCGGATTGAGGTAGGTTTGAAGTTCGGTGTATTGGTTAAAAATGGGCAATTGTTGTGCCCTCAGGCCTGTGCAAAACAAGCCGCCCAGTATGAAAATGGTAATATTTTTTGACATGGCTGTTCTATTTTTTTGGTTGAGAAGTTCAGGGATGGAGACGGACTTACAAGTTTTCATTTCGCCGGTATTTATCGCATGATGGTTATTGTCCCGTGCAAAACCTGGTCATCCTGTACGCCTGCGCGAATGATGTAGTAGTAAGTTCCATCCGGCAAGGGTTTGCCGCTGCCGTTGGTGCCCTGCCAGTTGTTGTCGTAATTTTTTGTCTGATACACCACGTCGCCCCAGCGGCTGAGGATGGTGAATTCGATGCTGTTGGGGAACTGGTCGAAGTTGGGGATCAGCACGGCGTCGCCCGTGCCGTCGCCGTTGGGTGTGATGACGTTCGACGGCGGCAACAACAGCGGCTGGGGCCCGGGCGGCAATTGGGCCAACAAGGTTACTTCCGCGCTTTCACACCAGCCGAGACAGTCATTGACACAAACCTCATACGTGAACCGGACATTTTCTGTCAGATCAGCCGGCGCCGTGAACGTGTAACTACCGTCGCTGTTGGCGCTGAGGCTGCCCTGCGCAGGGGTCGTGATGAGGTCAACCCCGATTTGCGGCGAATTGGGCACCACGTCGTTGGCCAACAAGTCGAGGCGGACATTGGGTGGCGAACCGAGATTGAAAAAGGTGTCGCTCACCACCCGCAACTCGCTGTATGCAGATACCACCACCGTGTCGGAGGAATAGGCGGGGCAATCGTTCGAGGAAATCGTCCAGACGAAAATATTCTCCCCGGGCGACAGGTTGTCCACTTCCGTATCTGCACTTTGCGGCGATGTGATAGAAGCGCCGCCGCCGGTAGTCCACACGCCCATTGTGCCGGCCGGCAGATTGGCCATGAGCAGCACATCCGTTTCCTGGGGACAAACATGTTGATCCGCCCCTGCATCCGCCTGTTCGAGGAAATCGGCCGTCAGGTCAACCACAACCACGTCGGAGGAATAGGCACCGCAGGGGCTGGCGCTCAGCGTCCACGTGAATTCGTAAATGTGGCCCGTCTGCAGACCTGTCACCTGTGTGCCGGGATCGTTGGGGCTGACAATGACAACCCCTGCCTGCGCCTGGGCGGAAGATTGCGACCACATGCCTGTCACATTGGGAAAAGTTGATGGAGTGGCCGCCAGGTTTACTGCCGGTGGCTGTTGGCAAAGCAACAAGTCTTCGCCGGCGTCGGCCATATCGCCCGGCGATGAAAAGTTCAGCACCGGCGCGTCTAAGTTGATAGAATCCACACAACCATAGATGTCTATGATCACGAGTCCCACGTTTTCAATATCGTATTCAGCGTATTCATTTACAGGGTTTTGTTCGGGGCTGTAGTTGCCGTCGCCGAAATTCCATTTCCAGGTAGCGATGGGGTACAGCGATTGTGAAATATCGGTATAAGTCACCACGTTCGACTCGCAACTGTCGGGTACCGCCCACGTGAAATCCGCCACCACGTGCGGATACACATAAATCTGGCGGTAAGAGGTATCGAAGTTGAATCCGTCGGAAGCGATGAGGGTGACCGTGAAGGTGCCCGTGTCGGGGTAAATGTCGAAGGGGTTTTGCTGATTGCTGAAATTGCCGTTGCCGAAATCCCAGAACCAGCTCGTGGCGTTCGACGAAGACTGGTCGGTGAAATACACCAGATGTTGCACACAGGCGATTTCCTGGCTGACGGTAAAATCCGAATTCAGCGGATCGCAGTCCTCCACTATATTTACCGTATCGGTTGCAGAACAGCCATTGATATCCGTAACGGTGACGGAGTAAGTACCCGCTTGAGAGATGGTGATCACCGGAGTCGTCTCGCCGCCGGGCGACCACAGGTAGGCGCCAAAATTGCCGGCGGAAATATTGACCGGATTGCCGGGACAGATCACAGCCGGCGCATTGATCGCGACCGTTGGCAAACTGTTGACCGTCAGTGTTGTGATGATAATGCTGTCGCAACCAATTATGGATTGCAACGTGTCGGTGTACGTGCCGGGCAAATACTGGAATGCTCCCCCTGCGAACAAACTGTCGCCCTGGCAAATGGAGGCTTGCTGGCTCTCCTGGTAAACAGGGTAAACGACGAGATTCAGGGTAACGACGCTGTCGCAGCCGTTGGCAGCGCTCAGCGCCACCACATACGTGCCCGCGCTGCCAAATAGTTGACCGCCGACACTGTATGTTTCTCCGTCGCAAATCGCTGCGTCGAGTGCTGTAACGGCGGTATCGAGCACTGTGAGGTCCAGGTAAATCGTGCTGTCGCAGCCGTTGGAAGCCGGAACAATAACCGTAAAGACCCCGGTAACGCTGAACTCTATTCCGCCTGCTTCGTAGGTATCTCCGGCACAGATCGCCGTGGTGAGAGCGGTCGCAAACGTGTCGAGCACCGTAAGGTTTAAGGTAATGGTACTGTCGCAGCCGTTCACAGCAGGGACGGTGACCGAATAGAACCCGGTCGAGTCGAACGATACACCGCCAGCCCCGTACGTCTCACCGGCGCAGATCGTCGCATTCAGCACTGTCTGAAATGTGTCGAGGACGGTGAGGTTCAGAATGACCGTGCTATCGCAGCCATTTACAGCAGGGACAATAACAGTGTAGATTCCGGTCGAGTCGAATGATGCGCCGCCAGCCTCGTATGCCTCACCGGCGCAAATCGTCGCGCTGAGGATCGTTTCAAATGTGTCGAGGACGATGAGGTTTAATAAAATCGCGCTATCGCAGCCGTTCAAAGCAGAGACAACGATCGTATAAAACCCTGTCGAGTCGAACTCAGTGCCGCCTGCCTCATACGTTTCACCCGCACAGATCGTCGCGTTCAACGTCGTTTCAAAAGTGTCGAGGACGGTGAGGTTTAAAATGACCGTGCTGTCGCAACCGTTCATGGTGACATAGGACGCGTTGTATGTGCCTGTGGTGTTGTAATAACTACCGTCAAATAAGGTACTGTCGCCCTGACAAATGACAATGGGCAAAACATTTTGAATGGTATCGTCAACCGTCAGGTTCAAAATGACCGTACTGTCGCATCCGGCGACAGATGTAAAAAATCCCGTGTAAACACCGGACGTATCATACGTGCTGCCTGCAAAGTCATAAGTGCTGCCCAAACATATAGCAACATCCAAATTTATCAGATAGACATTCGATACCACGAGCGTCAGCCCAACCGTGCTGGAGCAAGCGTTGACGTCCGTCACCGTCACATTGTAAGTGGTCGTGGTTGCAGGTGATACCGTCTGCATTTCTGTCGTCGGAAGACCGTTGTTCCACGCGTATGTGTAGGGGCCGATACCGCCACCCGGATCAGCATTCAGATCGGCAGTGCCGCCGGGACAGATGATCAGATCGTCAGTTATCCCTGAATTATCTATCTCCGTAATAGACGCAATAAGCGCAGGGTTTACAGTAATCGTCGCTCCGTCAGAAGCCTGGCAACCTGCCGCATCTGTCACAGTGACGAAGTAAGTTCCGGCAATGCTCGTTGTGATCGATTGGGTAGTGTTCATATCAGACCACAGATAAGCGGCGAAAACGCCTGCATTCAGTGTAGCATTGTCACCGGAACACAAAACACCGTCGTTGTCGGTAACGCCTGAGTTGTCGGTGACCGTGATGTCGGGCATTGGACCGGGATTGACGACAATGATCTTGCTGCCTGTTACCGGACACCCGTTGGCATCCGTCACTGTCACGTTGTATGTCGTCGTCGCCAACGGCGATACCGTCTGCATTTCTGTGGCCGGAAGGCCGTTGTCCCAGGCATATGCGTAAGGGCCGACGCCACCTGCCGGGTCAGCATCCAGGTTGGCAGAGCCGCCAGGGCAGAGGATCATGTCATCCGCATTGCCCGAATTATCCGTCTCCGCGATCGCTGCCGACAAGGCGGGATTCACCGTGACCGTCATACTGGCAGAAGCCACGCAGCCGTTGAAATCCGCCACCGTCACGTTATAGGTAGTCGTCACTCCCGGCGATACCGTTTGCAGTTCCGTCGCCGGAAGGCCGTTGTCCCAGGCATATGAATAGGGAGTGACGCCGCCTGCCGGGTTGGCATCCAACTCAGCGGAACCGCCCGGGCATATGATCATGTCATCCGCATTGCCCGAATTATCCGTCTCCGCGATCGCCGCCGACAAGGCGGGATTCACCGTGACCGGCATGCCGGCAAAAGCCTCGCAGCCATTGAAGTCCGTCACTGTCACATTGTATGTCGTCGTCACTACTGGCGACACAGTATGCGTTTCTGTAGCCGGAAGACCGTTGTCCCAGGCATATGCGTAAGGGCTGGCGCCGCCTGAAGGTTCAGCGTCCAGATCAGCGGAACCGCCCGGGCAGAGAACCATATCGTCTGCGTTACCCGAATTGTCCATCTCTGCGATCGCCACCGTCAACGACGGGTTGACCGTAATGATCTTGCTTGTAAAAGCCTGGCAGCCGTTGAAGTCCTTCACCGACACATTGTACGTGGTTGTAGCCGCCGGGGATACCACCTGCGTTTCGGTGGGTGGCAATCCATTGTCCCATGTATACGTGTACGGGCTGATGCCGCCAATGGGATCAGCATCGAGGCCTGCCGAGCCGCCCGGGCAGATGATCATATCGTTTGGATTGCCGGAATTGTCTGTTTCCGTGATCGTCGCCGACAACACAGGACTGACTGTGATGGTCTTACCGGCAAAAGCCGTGCAGCCGTTAAAGTCGTTCACCAGCACGTTGTACGTCGTTGTAACCAATGGAAAAACGGTATGTATTTCTGTCGGCGGGAGGCCATTGTCCCAGACATAGGAATACGGGCTGGTGCCGCCCGACGGGTCAGCGTCCAGGTTGGCCGAACCACCCGGGCAAATGACCAGGTCATTGGGGTTGCCGGAATTTTCTGTTGCAGCGACCGAAACCGTCAGTGCCGGATTTACCGTGATTGTCTTGGTGGCAATAGCCTGGCAGCCGTTGACATCCGTCACCGTCATGTTATAGGTTGTTGTGCTCGCCGGCGATACTGTCTGCATTTCAGTAGCCGGAAGGCCGTTGTCCCAGACATAGGTATACGGGCTGACGCCGCCCAGCGGGTCGGCATCCAGATTGGCGGAGCCGCCGGGGCAAATGACCATGTCATCAGCATTACCCGAGTTGTCCGTCTCCGTTATTGTTGCCGTAAGTGCGGGATTTTCTATGATCGTCTTGGCAGCAACAGCCTGGCAGCCGTTAATGTCCGTTACGGTCACGTTGTAGGTGGTTGTCGCTGCAGGTGAAACCGTTTGCATTTCCGTCGCAGACAGGCCGTTGTCCCAGGCATAGGTATACGGGTTGACGCCACCCAGTGGGTCGGCATCCAGGTCGGCGGTACCGCCCGGACAGATGATCATATCATCAGCATTACCCGAGTTGTCGGTCTCCGCAATTGAAACCGTCAGTGTGGGATTTACTGTGATCGTCTTGGCAGCCACAGCCTGGCAGCCGTTTACATCCGTCACTGTTATGTTGTAGGTGGTTGTCGCTACCGGCGATACTGTCTCCATTTCTGTAGCCGGAAGGCCGTTGTCCCAGGCATAAGAGTACGGGCTGGCGCCGCCCAGGGGGTCTGCATCCAGGCTGGCGGAGCCACCCGGGCAGATGATCATATCATCGGGGTTGCCTGAATTGTCTGTTTCCGTAATCGAAGCCGTCAGCACAGGGTTCACCGTGACCGTCATGCTCGCAGATGCCTCACAGCCGTTGAAATCGGTCACGGTTACATGATACGTCGTCGTCGTCACGGGTGACACCGTTTGTATTTCCGTCGCTGGAAGGCCATTGTCCCAGGCATACAAATTCGAGCCAGCACCGCCCACAGGGTCGGCATCCAGGTTGGCGGAACCGCCGGGGCAAAGGATCATGTCATCGGGGTTGCCCGAGTTGTCCGTCTCCGCGATGGATGCCGACATTGCAGGATTTACCGTGATCGTCTTGGCTGCTGAAGTCTGACAGCCGTTTACATCTGTTACCGTCACGTTGTAGGTAGTTGTCGTCCCGGGCGACACCGTTTGCATTTCTGTGGCAGGCAGGCCGTTGTCCCAGGTATATGTGTACGGGCTGGTGCCGCCCAGCGGGTCGGCATCCAGGTTGGCGGAGCCGCCGGGGCAGATAATCATATCATCGGGGTTGCCGGAGTTGTCCGTCTCCGCGATGGATACCGTCAGTGCAGGATTTACCGTGATCGTCTTGGCGGCAACAGCCTGGCAGCCGTTGACATCCGTCACCGTCACGTTGTAGGTGGTGGTCGCCCCGGGCGACACCGTTTGCATTTCTGTGGCAGGCAATCCGTTGTCCCACGAATAAGTGTACGGGCTGACGCCGCCCAGAGGATCGGCGTCCAGGTTAGCGGAGCCGCCCGGGCAAAGGATCATGTCATTCGGGTTGCCGGAATTGTCGGTCGCCGTGATCGCCGCCAAAAAGTTGACGCAGGCAACCGGCGAAAAATCGGAAGTGACGGCGTTGGCGGGTGGAAGAGCGGGAAATCCTGTCCCTTTGTTAGCGAGGGCGTTGTTTTTGAATGATGAGCAGTCGATATATACGTTTTTGCAAATGAAGTCCTCGCAACTTTGGCCGTTCACCGTTTTGTAAACAGTCAGACAGACGTAATAATTGCCAAGGGGGCCTGGAAACTCGTGAAATGGATTTTGCTCGGTACTGGTTTCGCCGTCACCGAAATCCCAGAACCAGTCGGTCGGATTGCCGGATGAATTGTCGGAGAATTGTACCTCGCAATTCATCGTGTTAGGGGAATGAGAAAAATCTGCCACCAAATCCGCACAATAATCAGTGAGATCGATGTCATAACAAATCGTATTCTCGCAATATACGCCATTGATGACATCGGAGACGGTGAGACAAACCGTAAAAATAGTCTGGCCGAAGATGTTCTCGAGGTACTCATGCACGGGATTTTGGTCGGTGCTGGTATTGCCGTCGCCAAAATCCCAAAACCAAAATGAAGGGTTGCCCAACGAATAATCATAAAATTCGACAGTGGCTAAGACATTCTGTTGTTGTTGCCCGCTGTAATCAATGTAATAGTCAAAGTCTGCTTCCAACGGGCAAGTGAGGTCTATGTCCATGCAGTACATATTCTCGCAGACGATGCCGTTCGCGTCCACAAAAGAGACGGTGAGGCAAACATTATAAGTGCCGAAGTCATCGAAGGTGTGGGTTGGGTCTTGGTCGGTGCTGGTATTGCCGTCGCCAAAATCCCACAACCACGAGGTCGGAACACCGCCTGTCGAAAGGTCGGTAAAATCAACTTCGGTACCGATCACCACGTCAAAATCGAAGTCGGCCAACAAATTACAGGGTATAGGGCAAATGGCGGGATTGGTCACCGTAGCTGTCAGGGCCGCGCCGGGTGGGAAATTTCCGCTGACCGACCAGGTTCCGTTGGGATTGACGATGGCTTCGGCCAGGAAGGTTTTACCCTGCACACCTGCATCCGGGCACGACGGGTCGCCGGCTGTAAAAATCTCCACCACATTGTCGGAGTAGCCGGGGCTGGGCGCCGAATAGGTGGCCGTTCCGGAAATCATGGTCGTGGTAGCGCTCGTGATCACCGGCGGCATTTTGGCATTGGACGAAGGCGTCAAAGGGTCGCCACCAGGGTCAGTGCCATTGCAAAACATCGTATTTTTCCTGATCTGGGTATTGGTGGAGAATTGCGCATCGATGCCTTTCAGCAGGTTGTCGTGAATCGTGCAGTTTTCAATGATGTTGTTACAGTAGTTTCCAAAGATATAGATCCCTGTTTCGAACCCCGTGATCTCCAATCCTCTCACGGTGCAGGAAGAGGCCTGGATGCGCAGGCCAAAATCCAATTGCCCCGCAGGCATCAGCACAACCCCCGGCTGCGTATTGCCATCAATGACGGTAAAGTCCGCATTGAGCGAGCCGCCGAGATCGGGCAGGAGTGTTTGCAGTGAAATGATATAGGGGGCGTTGCCGGGTATATTGAAGACAATGTTATCCGGGCCGGCATTTGAATTGGCGTTGGCAATGGCTTGCCGGAGCGAGCCCGGCCCTGCGTCATTCACGTTTGTCACTTCAAAAGTGGTTGCCAGCAGTTGATTCGGGAACCCGGAACAGGCAAACACCAACACACTGAGCAATATCAGTGGCAGTACGCGGTTTTTTCGTTTCGTCATGATTGTTGAATTTTGGTGTGAGCGTTTACCGGCTTTTGCGCTTGGTTTTCAATTGGTTAAATAGCGGACAAGACTTCCGCCCTACTTCTTATTTACCTTAAAAATCGGCGTGTTCTTCACTTTTTCCAGCTGTTGTTGCGCGATGAACGGGTGCTGCGTCCCGTTTTTCCCGGCGTCAATGATCATCTGCGGCACACGGCGGGAAATGTATTCGTGGAGCTCGCCGAGCGTGAGGATGTCGTCGTCAGAAGTGGGGCGGAAAACGCCGGCGCCGTCCTTGTATTCTTCGTTGTGAAAAGCGCCGACGATGGCTTTGGTGAAGGCGCCGTTGCCCCATATCTTGTCTTCCCAGGAAGACTCGTTGGCATTGCAGGAGGCAAGTGTGCTTGTGTTGTTCGCGGCGCTGCCCTGCGCTACAATGGTCTTTGCCTGTGCATGTAGTTCCGCCTGTTTTTTTGCCGCTTCTTTTGCCTGCGCTTCGGAGCTGATCTTGGTTTTATCTTCCGGATCGGAACCGGCCGAGCCGATGGCGCCGCTTTGGCAGGCGTCAATGAAAATCAATTTGTTGCAGGCAATTTTGTCTATTTGTTCGATGACGTCATTTTGAAAATCAATCAGCGCCTTTTCCCCGGCCATGACAAAGTCGGTGGGTACGATTTTGAAGGAGTTATTGACGTTCATGCCGTGGGAGGAAATGAACAGCACCAGAAAATCGCGCTCGTAGATGGTATAGTTGTATTTTTCCTTCAGGTCGGCGAAATTCTGTTTGATGATAGCGCCGTCGGTCTGAATAAAGCCCGTCCGGGTGGTGTCGCCGCTGATGAGCGTGCGCATGTACACTTTATCGAAAACCCGCCCGTCCTGGTTTTGAAAACTGGCGGCAAAATCCTGCGCGTCTTTGGTCGTGAACAGCAGGTCGTCGTGTTGTACGCCGAGCGCGATGACGTGCAGGTTCGGCAGATTGTTGTACTCGATTTTGAACTTGCCCGTGCTTTCTTTTTTGCCGTCATTTTCCACTACCACTTCGATTTCGTTCAGGCCCAAACCTACGGTTACCAAAGTGGTGTAGTTATACAGGTACATACCGGAGGCGTCGCGTTCGTTGTTTTTGGCGCGCAGGCCGGCCTCCCCCGATTTCTGCCCGGCGTTGTAAGGTTGTCCATTCAGCAGTACGGTGAAATTGCTGCGTTTCAGCGGTTTATCGCTCCGTGCGAGCACCTTGATGCTCACTTTTTCCATCTTCACGTCTTTTTTTCCTTTGGGAAACTCTTCAAAGCCGGGGTTGATCCATTCGACCTGGAGGAAGTTGGACGGCACGACCGCCGGCTGTACGGCCACTGCAATTTCGTCCGACTTTCCGCGGGTGCGGCTGGCGTCGGAGTAGTGGATTTCCAGTCGGGCGGTAGCCACTTTTACGCCCGGTTTTACCCGCAGGGGCAGGTTGATTTTTTTGGACTGCCCGATGCCGATAAAGCCTGCCTTGACAACCTTCGGGAACTCAAAGCCCTGCACGTTCGCCTTGTCCAACAAAGCCACGTCTATGTCGAAAGCATCCTGGGAGCCTTTGTTTTCGAGCGTAAAAAGCAGGTAAGCCTCGTCATTTTCGGTCAGTACGCCGTTTTTAATGCCTTTGATTTGCGGTTCTTTCACCGCAAGTTCGGTGGGTAAGGTGGTGGTCGGCACGTATTCCGGCACGAGCCGGATGACCCACAGGTCCTGGCTTTTTGCGCCTTCCGCCTTGGAATCCGTTTGTCCCGCGAGTACGAGACTGCCGTCGGACATGAGCACAACAGCTGCCAGTTCATCGGTGCCGTTGCCGCCGAAAGGCGGATTTTGTTCCCAAAGCAGTTTGCCGTTTCGGCCGTTGACCTTGATGAGCATGGATTCCGGAGTATTCGCGCCCATCATGTGGGAGAAAGTATAACCTGCCACCACCAGGCCGCCGTCCGGCGTTTCCACTATGTCGAGGGCGCTGTCGTTGCTTTTGCCGCCGTAGGTCTTTTGCCATATTTCCTGGGCATCGAAATCGGTTTTGATGATCCACATGTCTTTCAGCCCCGCGCCTTTGTTTTCCGATACACTTTTGGCGTAGCCGGCGAGGGCGTAGCCGCCGTCGGCAGTCGCCACAAGGCCAAAGACTTCTTCCCATTGGCGGGAACCGAAAATCTCGTGGTCGAGCGGCTTGCCTTCCTTAGTCATCACGAAAAGCCAGATGTTGCGGCTACCTTTGCCCGACGAGGTGACGCCTGCAATAGCGTAATTCCCGTCTTTGCCTTCTGCGACGGCCGTGGCTTTGTCGAAGCCCCGGTTGCCGTACGTTTGTTGCCAGATAAGCTCGCCGTCGTCGTACATTTTGTACACCCAGGTATCCTCCCGTCCGTTGGAGGAGGTGGAACCCACCGCCACGAGGTGGCCGTCGGAGGTTTGGATGATGTCTTTAAACTCATCGTCGCCACTGCCGCCCACGGCCTTTTGCCAGAGCGTATCACCCCGGGCATTGACCTTCAAAACCCAGGCATCCGATTTACCGCGCCCGAAAGAATTGGTACGCCCCGCCAGCACAAAGTGGCCGTCGTAGGTCTGCACGACCGCTTCGATGACGTCGTCGCTTTCGCCGCCGTAGGTTTTCTGGAAGATCGTATCGCCCTTGGGGTCGAGCAGCAGCATCAAACCGTCGGTGTTTTGAGCGGGTGGCGAATTCGTTTCTCCGACTACAACAATCTGTCCCACATAGGTGGAGATGACGTCGTGGGCGGTTTCCGTTTTTTTGCCACCGTAAATGCGTTTCCAGGCAACGCTGGGCGCTTCCTGGCTCCATGCCAGAGAAGGAAGAAGGAGTAAAATAATCAGTAAGTTTTTCATAAGTGCTTCATAGGCGATTGGCGAGTGGAAAGTGGATTAAAGCGCCGCCTCCGCCTTACTCGTTTTGAATTTTGACAATGATCGGGATGACCGCCCCCCGCCCGGTCGTCTCCGTTTTGCATGCCATTTGTTGCGACCCGTATTCGATCAGATCCGCAGGGATCAGCAAGTCGCCGAATGTTTTTTTCAGCCGCTCTTCAAACGGCCCGGACAGATTGTCGAGGCGGAGGAGCCGTTCTTTGATGTCGCTGATCTTGTCGAAGGCGTACAACACGCAGATGTTGTCGTCGAGCAGATTTTCCCGGGTCAGCACGCGGTCTTCGCCGGGGATGACGATTTCGGCGCCTTTGTGGGCGACGAGGGCGCTTTCGGTAGCGCCTGTGGTGGGTTTGCCTTCCATTTCCGTGCGCAGGCTGCGGGGCCAGTGGACTTCGAGTTTATCGTTGCCGTCGAGGCTGAAGAGATAGACGTAGCGGTCTTTTTTGATGTTCCGGGCGATTACCTGGAAACCGTCGCCTTCTTCCCAGTCCGTTTTGTCGAGGGTGTAAAAACTGCCATTCCGGGAGGGCTGCAGTTCCCTGAATTTTTGTTGGCCGGCAGCATCTTTGAGCAGGGTTCCGTACTCATCCGTTTCCGGTATGCGCACGAGAAATTCGCCCGACAAGGCGACCATCCGGTCGGCCGCTTCCGCAAGGGTTGCTTCCGCCTGTTTTTGTTGTTCTAACGCTGCCTGTTCCTGCCGCGCAGCCTGCTCCAATTGCACCTGAGCCGCTTTGATTTTTTGTTCGGCGTGTGCCGCCTCCGCATTTTTTAGTTCGGCGGCAGCCAATTCCTTTTGCCGTGCGGCTTCCTGTTGTTTCACAGCAGCGTCTTTTTTGACGGCAGAAGCCTGCTGGTATTGGGCTTTTAGCGCGGCGATCTGTTCAGGTGTGATGTTTTCTTCCTGTAAAATGAGTTGTAATCCCTGGGCTGCATGGGTCGCAAAGTCGGGATAACGCAGCTGGAAAAAACCCTTGTCGGCCCAGTTTGGGCCCCAGCTGTTCATGATGTCGAAAACGCCGGACGAATCGTTGTAGCCCACTACCACGAGCGCATGACCGCCGATGGGTTTGTCTTCCGGGCCACCCGGTTGCCAGACGGTCGTTGCGCCGGTCAGATTTTTCAGGCTCTCTTTGACTTTCATGCCGACGATGACGGGTTTACCTTCGGCGATGCTTCGCTTGGTGCGGATCACCTTTTCTTTCGGCGTTGAGCTATTATTGAACAGCGCAATATAGTCTTTGATGGCATGCTTTTGCGACTGCCCAATCAGTATCTCGTCCGGCTCGCGCTCGCAGTCGGCGAGCGGTGAATCGAACAACTGACTGGGACAGTCGCCCCTGGTTTTCAGGACATTAGCCGCCTGATGGATACTTGCTCCACCCATACAATTGCCCATTTTTGATTGGTTGTACAGGTAAAGTGCTGAAAAAGCATTTTTAGTTATGGTCTCCCGGTTGGTATTTCCCTCCCGAAAGGCGTGGCTGATGGTAAGTGCTCCGTAACCCATGGCCCATCCGATGCAGGAACTGATTTCACCCTGATTTTTGGGGATGGGGCAATAGGGACGCAAGCTGAACCGGAGGGGTAAATCGCCTGCGCGGCGGCCATCATTCGTAAACCCCGGTGTCATCTCCACTTCCCGCTGAAAGGCTTCGTCGTCCATGACCAGGCCGGTATTAAATTGTTGGGCCGATGCCATTTGCCCCGTCAGCAGGTACGATAACCATGCGCCCAACAAGCTTTTTGTAAGGCATCTTTTCATAAAGGTACAGTCTGTTCGGATCGAATTATGGTTACTGCTCAACCCTTCCCCAACGCGAGTGAGGTGTTCACGTGACTGCAACAAAGATGCGGTCAGGCAATAAAGGGCATTCCCACTATTGTATCAAAAAGGTGGACTATTGTAACAGACGTCAAGACGGGAGCAGATATCAACGGTAAGAGAGAAAACTTTACCCGGGATTTGATTTTACCTCGCTTGGCGCCACGCCGAATTCTTCGGTAAAAACCCTGCTGAAATATTTAGGATCGTCGAACCCTACCCTGTATGCGGCTTCCGACACATTCATAGCGGTCGTGATCAGCAGGTGGCGGGCGCGTTGCAGGCGAATGTCGCGGACATACAAGGCGGTAGAGCGATTCGTGAGGGCCTTGATCTTGCGGTGGAGCTGCATCCGGCTCATCGCCATCCGGCGGCAAAGATCATCTATGGAAAGATCAGCATTGCTGATGTCGGATTCGATGAAACCGCGCAGTTTCAACAAAAAAGCATCCTCCGCTTTTTCTGTGGGGCTGGTCTGTGCGGCAGGTATTTCCAGGTTGCGATATCGTTCCTGCATACGGCAGCGCGAGTCGAGCAGATTTTGCAGCTGGACATTCAGCTCGGTCTGGTGGAAAGGTTTGGCAATATAGGCATCGGCGCCGCATTTCAGGCCGGCGATGCGGTCTTCCACCGTTGCCCGGGCCGTCAGCATCACGATGGGTATGTGGCTGCTGCGCGGGTCATTTTTAAGGGTATCGCAAACTTCGAAGCCGTCTTTTTCCGGCATCATCACGTCGCTGATGATGATGTCGGGGATGAGTTCCAGGGCTTTTTCGATGCCGGCCTGACCATTGGCAGCCGTCTCAATCCGGTATTGCCGATCCAGACAACTGATTAAGAAAGTCCGCACATCCTGGTTGTCTTCAATGATCAGCAACAAAGGCCAATCTTCGTCGCAAGGCGCCGCACTTTTACCATTGAAGCCGGAGAGAATTTCTGCTTTGCCCGGCAGGGCGGACAATGTATCCCAGGCAATTTCCATCGTTTCCACCGGCGCTCCCCTGTGAATTGGCAACTGCACGGTAAAGGTGGACCCCATTCCCGGTGTGCTATCAACGGAGAGGCGCCCTTTGAATAATTTCACCAGTTCCTGTACCAGTGCCAAACCGATGCCGGCGCCTTCGACTTTACGGGTACTCGAATTGTCAGCCTGATAAAAACGGTCAAAAATATGCGGCAAGTGGTCGGGTGGAATGCCTGTGCCGGTATCGCGGACAGTGAGAACAACCCGGGGTTCGCGATCCACGTCAAACGGTTCAGGGTTCAGGGAGGGAGGGCCGTCTACCGTGTGCCGATTACCGTGAACCATCAACCTTACCTCAATTTCACCGCCGGGCGGCGTAAATTTGATGGCGTTGGAAAGCAGGTTGGACACAATTTGCAATATTTTCCCAGGGTCGAAGTCCATGATAATGGATGCAGGATCGCTGCCAACGGTGATATTCAGATCTTTGGCTTCGGCCAGCGAGTGGAAGGATTCCGCGATATAATTGATATAGGCAGCAATATCAGCCTGAATGAGGTAAACCTCCATCCGGTTTGATTCCAGTTTGGACAGGTCGAGCATCTGGTTTACGAGTGCAAGGAGCTGGCTGCCATTGCGACGGATGAGGTCAATACCGGACAAGGCCCGCAAGTATTCGGGATGGGAACCGGAAATTGCTTTACCCGCCGGCGTTTCTTTTAATTTTCCGGCTTCTTTTTCCAACTGTTCTGCCACACCGAGTATGACAGCCAACGGCGTGCGGAATTCGTGGGTGATATTAGCGTATAGCCGGGATTTGGTTTTATCTAACTCTTTTAATTGCTCCGCTTCCAGGTGTTCCAACTCCAACGCATGTTTTAGGCGCTGACGGCGGAGTTCATAATGCCGTATATAAAAGAAAAGCAAGCCAAATATCACCGCGTACAACAAATAAGCCCACCAGGTATTCCACCATGGGGGGAGGATGATTATTCTGACCGCCGCGCCTTTTTCATTCCAGACGCCGTCGTTGTTCGAACCGATGACCCTGAAAATATACGTTCCCGGTGACAAGTTGGTGTAATGAGCAAAATTGCGACCGGCTTCGGTTTGGATCCAGCCCCCATCATACCCTTCCAGACGGTATTTGTATTTGTTTTTTTCGGGACTGAGGTAGTTGAGTGCAGTAAATTCGAACGCAATGTCGTCCTGCCAATAGCTGAGCCTGATTTCTTCCGTATTATGTATTGGCTGCAATAAAGGAGAGGTAAACGATAGCGTATCGTCAATGGATCCACGAACCGGGACCGACCGGTTGAACAACCTGAAATCTGTTAAATACACCGGGGGAACATCCGGATTGTCATGGATGCTGTCGGGGTGGAACACATTAAAACCGTTGATGCCTCCAAAAAACATTTCTCCTGAGGCTGTCTTCAAACAGGCGCCGGAAAATTCTCCGCTCTGCAGGCCGTCGTGGGTGTCGTAATTCCGAAACGCACCGGTCGCCGGATTGAATTTCGCAATGCCTTTTCCGGTGCCGAGCCAAAGATCGCCTTTCCCGTCTGCCGCGATGCTGTTCACGATCTTATCGGCCAACCCCTCCTGCTCTTGCCATCTTTTGGTAGTTTTTGTTTCGGGATCGAACAAAACCAGCCCGTTTTCGGTAGCCAACCAGAAACCGCCGTTCGGGTTGGGATACATCGCGTATATGCGATCCATTTTTCCCTGTCCTTCGACAGAATAATGTACAAAACCGGCAGGTTCGCGGACAAGGCGGCTAATGCCTTCAATTGTGGCGATCCATATATTGCCCAGGCGGTCTTCGCATATGTCGAACACCCAATTCCGGAACAAACTGCTTTGATCTTTAGCCTCCCACCGAAAGGATTGGAACGTATCCATAGCGCGGTCGTAACGGTTCAGCCCATCATCCACCGTGCCGATCCATATTTCTCCTTTGCTGTCTTCAAAAACAGCCCAGATGTCGTTGTCCTTGATACTTCCCGGTTTCCCATCCGGAAAATAATGCAAGAAATGACCACCAGCAGCAGTGGGCGAAAAGCGGGTCAGCCCGCCGCCCCAGGTTCCAACCCATACCTCCCCGCGGCTATCCTCCAGAATGGCCACCACATCGTCATCGCATATGCTCTGCTGATTGCCGGGTTGATGTTTGAAGTGCGTAAACGTGCCGGTTCTCCGATCGAACAAATCCATACCGCCGTCATCAACCCCGATCCATACCCTCCCGTTCGGTCTTTCGCAAAAACAGGTGACGGTGCCCGGCGTGAGCGAATGCGAAAGCCCTTTGTTCCGATAATACTGAAATGGTTTTCGGTAGGGGTTCAGGTAACTGATCCCTTTGTGATTGCCGATCCACAATCCCCCGTTTCTGTCTTCATACAGCGCTTCTATGTTGTTGTCACTCAGGCTTTCCGGGTTATTGGGATCATGGCGGTGACGGACAAACTTTCCGCTTGCCGGGTCCCATCTGTTCAAACCTCCGCCGTCGGACCCTATCCACACATTCCCCCACCGGTCTTCGACCATTTCCGTGATAAAATTATCACTCAGACCGGCAGCAGCATTTGCGTCGGCCATAAATACCGTGGCATTCGTTCTATCCGGCGACAGCCGGTACAATCCGTTCGCTGTGCCGATCCACAGGTAACCGGCACGATCCGCCACCAGGGCATTGATGGTCGCCGTGGAGAGTGCGGCGGCCTCCTTTATTTTTTCAGCAGGCCAACGCCCGATGGTGTTCGATGCAGGGTCGAAACGGCACAGCCCACGCCCGGTACCAATCCATACGACGCCGCTTTGATCCTCTGCGATGCTCCAAACCTGCTTATGGCTCAAGGTCTTGATATCCTGCGCATTGTGATTAAAATGCATTACCCTGAATTGCCCCTTGTCCGACGCCTCCCGAAGGGTCGCCGGCGAGAATTGAACGTTGGCGTGCAGCGTCAACCGAAAGAGTCCTGCTGTGGTACCGACCCAAATATCGCCGTCGCTGCCTTCGAATAAAGTCAGTACGGCGCCGATATTTTGTAATGGGTTTTTGTCTTCGTTTTTGCCGGGAAAAAAGATATTTTTAATCGGGTCCAACAATTGAAGTCCTTCTGCTGTACCCACCCACAAGTTGTGGCGATTATCCTCCAGAATAGCAGGAACCGAATGATTGACGATACTCCCTGTTCTGTCAGGAAAATGCTTAAAAACGGTAAATCTATTGGCATCATAACGGTTGAGCCCTCCCTCGGTCCCAATCCAGATAAAACCCTTGCTGTCCTGGCAAAAAGAGCGGACACGCGAATGGGACAGGCCGTCTTCCGAAGTCAGGTGGGTAAAGACAGCGGGCGCTGCCGAATGCTGGGCAGCAAGGAAAAGCGGCAGCGCCATGACTGCCCCAAAAACAATAACAACACTCAATGCCCATCGACACGATGGTATAGCCTGATTAACAAACTTCTCCATTTTAGCCGCCCCAATATTACAAGTTTTTGGGTGTTTAGAAGATTCTCATGGACCACGGTAAAATTAGGGCGAATTTGTGATTACATTGCTATTTTTCCGGCGTGAAAACAGAAGGTCAAGGTTTCAGATTTTTGGCCCTCCAACAATTCAAGCCCATGAAAAAAACAATCCCCCCCCTGCTTTTTGCTTTAATAGCGGGCAACCTGATCGCCCAGACGCCGCACTTGATCGTCCCGTTAGGCCATACAATGGGCGTGCAAGCCATTGCCTTTTCACCCGACGGGAAATACGTGCTGACTGGCAGCACCGACCACACAGCGAAGTTATGGGATATGAAAGGGCATGAGATCCAAACCTTTACAGGCCATAAAAAATCAATCGAGTCTGTGGTTTTTTCGCCTGACGGAAACCAAGTGTTGACCGGCAGCACAGACAGCACGGCTGTTTTGTGGGACTTGTATGGGAAAATGATCCAAACCTTTACCGGTCATGGAGATCCGATCGAATCGGTAGCGTTCTCACCCGACGGGAAGTATGTGCTGACGGGAGGCGGAAATAATAAAGCAAGATTGTGGAGCCTCGACGGGCGTATTATCCAAACCTTCAAGGGTCACAAAAAAGACGTTAATACCGTGGCTTTTTCACCTGATGGCAAACTCATACTGACCAGCAGCAAAGACAGCACAGCGAAAACATGGAATCTGAATGGAGAACTTGTTCAAACATTTAAGGGCCATAAAGGCAAAGTGAAATCGGCGGTATTTTCGCCCGACGGCAAACAGGTGCTGACAAGCAGTGATGACAAAACGGCAAAATTGTGGAGCCTGGACGGGAATGAGGTACAAACCTTTACAGGCCATACGGACCAGGTCAATTCGGCCGTGTTTTCACCCGACGGCAAACAGGTGCTGACAGGCAGCCACGACCTGAAAGCGAAGTTGTGGGACCTGAGCGGAAAACAGATCCGAACCTTCGACGGTCCGGCCGCCACACCCACGCGGGTATCCGTGGCATTCTCGCCCGACGGCAAGCAGGTACTGACAGGCTTTAAAGACGGAACAGCGCAAGTGTGGGACCCGAACGGGCGCCGTATTCAAACCTTCAAAGGGCATTCTAAGGGCGTTTGCTCGATCGCGATTTCGTCGGCCGACGGCGGAAAGCAAATGCTGGCCGGCAGTGTAGACGGAACGGCAAAATTGTGGAACCTGGCCGGCAACGACGTCCAAAACTATAAAGCCCACACCGATTGGGTTATGTCTGTAGCCTTTTCGCCCGACGGAAAGCACTTGCTGACGGGTAGCAAAGACTATACGGCGAAGCTGTGGAACATAAAAGTCAATAACCCACAACGCATTTTTGAGAATCCTGATGCCGTAACTTCGGTAGCGTTTTCGCCCGACGGAAAACAGATACTGACCGGCAGCGGCCTGGAAGCAAAGTTATGGAGCCTGAACGGAGAAGAAAACCTCGCTTATACCGACGGCGAAACCATCGTCAATGCGGTGGCGTTTTCACCCGACGGGCAGCAGGTGCTGACAGGTGTTGGGACGGAAGCGAAGTTGTGGGGCTCCGATGGCCAGGTAATTCAAACTTTTTCCGGGCACAATAAAAGAGTTAACGCAGTGGCGTTTTCGCCCGACGGGAAACAAATACTCACGGGTAGCGAGGACAAAACAGCGAAGTTGTGGGGGCTGAACGGGCGGGCCATACAAACGCTTGAAGGCCATACAAAGGGCATCAGTTCGGTGGCGTTTTCTCCCGACGGAAAACGAATATTGACAGGCAGTTTTGACAAAACGGCCAGGTTGTGGGACCGGAACGGTATCCTCCAAACATTTACCGGTCACGCACTGGAAGTCTATTCGGCCGTGTTTTCAGGCGATGGAAAATTCGTCCTGACAGGAAGTTTCGACAATACCATCAAACTTTGGGACGCCACAAACGGAAAGGTACGCGCCACACTCTTGGCAATCAATTCCGATGACTGGGTCGTCACCACTCCATCGGGCCTGTTCGATGCCTCGCCGGGAGCTATGAACCTGATGCATTTCGTCGCCGGCCTGGAAGTCGTCGAACTGGAGCAACTCAAAGAGCGCTATTACGAACCCGGTTTGTTGTCGAAAATACTGGGCCTGAGCCGCGACCCCATGCGCTCCACCGAAGCATTCAACGAAGTAGCCCTTTATCCGGAAATGGATGCGCGGCTGAGCGCGGACAAATTGAAATTGGAGGTCTTCCTGACGCCCCGCAACGGAGGGATGGGCAAACTCAGCGTTTTTGTCAACGATAAAGAAGTAAAAGAGGATGCCAATCCGCAACGCACCCAGGCCCTGACGCTGGACTTGATGGAATTTGCTAAGTATTTCCTGCCCAATGTGCCGAACAAACTCGGGTTGCGCGTTTACAACAATGCCGGCTGGCTCAAAAGCCAGGTACTCGAACTCGATTACCTCCCTCCCGCTTCCGGTGGCGCCGGAACGGGCGGAAGCGGGGGGCCTGCTATCCGCAAAAAACCGGCTCTTTATGCGGTGGTCGTCGGCACCTCCAACTACGCCGGCGAACAACTCGACCTGCAATTTGCCGACCACGACGCCACAAGTTTCGGTCAGGCGCTGCGCGCCGCCGCCGCCAAAGTGTTTGGCGAGCGGGTGTATGTGACCCTGCTCAACACCGACGATGAGGACAAAACCCGGCAGGATATTTCCAGCAAAACCAACATCCGGCAGGCATTTGCCGACATTGCGGCCAAAGCCCAATCGCAGGATGTACTGATCATTTACGGTTCCGGACACGGCGTCAACTACGGCACAGCGGAAAATTCCCAGTTCTATTATTTGACCAAAGACATCGCCAGCGAAAACCTCGGCGACCCCGAAATACGACAGAATTACGCGATTTCCTCCACCGAATTTACCGAATGGGTCAAGTCCATCGCCGCCCTCAAACAGGTGCTGATACTCGACGCCTGCAATTCGGGAAAACTCGTCGAGGACGTGGCTGCCGGTCGCAAAGACCTCAGTTCGTCGCAAGTGCGCGCACTCGATCGCATGAAAGACCGCACCGGCATGTTCATTCTCACCGGCAGCGCGGCAGACAAAGTAAGTTACGAAGCCAGTGAATTCGGCCAGGGTTTGCTCACCTATACCGTGCTGCAAGGCATGAGCGGTCTGGCGCTCACCGAAGACAAGCGTGTGGACGTGATGACCCTGTTCCAGTATTCCCGCGACAAAGTACCCGAACTCGCCAAAGGCATCGGCGGCATCCAAACGCCGGTACTTGCCTTCCCCGCCACCGGCGCGAGTTTCGACATCGGCATCGTGGATGCCAGCGTGAAAATCCCGGTGGCGCAGGTGAAACCGGTATTTATCCGCAACAATTTTCAGGACGAGGCTACCTTCGACGACGGCTTGGGACTGACCTCCGCGCTGGCCGACTACTTCCGCCGCATCACCGCCAAAGGCGCGCAAGCCGAAATGCTCTATGTGGATGTGAATGAATACGAAAACGCCTACTCCATGAAAGGCCGCTACACCATCACAGGCGACGACGTGGAAGTGCGTGGGCGCTTGTACAAAGGCAAAGAATCGAAAGGCGAGTTTCTGGTGGCCGGGAAAAAGAGCGACGTACCGGGGTTAGTGGCAGCGATTGTGGGGAAGGTGTCGGGCATGGTTGCAAAATGAGGTGACATCTCGACGAAGGAGAGGTGACACCTCGTTTGACAACCAGGCGGTGGGGATGATCCCCACAGAAAGCCGATTGAAATATTGAACGTACTTTGACGCACTTTTTCGAACAATCACCCCGCAAGATGAAAAATACGACCTGTCTGCTTGTAACCCTCCTTCTTATCAACGCTGCTTTCACCCAAGGCGAAAAAGGGGAAGGACGTGCCGCAGGGGAAACAGGCACTTCCATCCTCAATGAAGTGCTTGAAACGGCCTACCTGCTCACAGCCATCGGCAAGTACGAAGATGCGCACGCTTATTTTGCTTTTGCATTGCGGGATACTTCCAATAAACAGGTTTTCAATAATGCCGGCGTAGTGGCTATACTTGCTGCGCGCAACTATTTCCGCCCCAAAGAGCCGGAGGTAAAATTCCACTACCCGGTGGAACTCGACCTGAAAACCGTAAGCGCGCGCGGTGGCAATGACTTTAAGGAAATCCGCACGCGCCTGCTCCGGGAAGCCATCGCCCATTTTGACTCGGCCATTCAATTGGATGCCGCATATGCGCCGGCTTACCTCAACAGAGCCTGCGCTTATGTATTGTTGGGCGAAGTCCAAAAAGCGCAATCGGATGCGAATCGGGCAGCCGATCAATCCGGATATAACAAAACGCTTGTGGATGTGCAGGTGTTACTCGGCATTCTTCACGCCCTGCAAGGCGATACAACCCAGGCAGAGAAGGCATTCAAAACGGCAGCCGGGCAAGGCAGCGCGCTGGCTGAACACAATCTGAAGATATTGCTGGATCAGGAAATTCCTGCGCCCGCAGGCAATTTCGACCTGTCAGGAGGAATCGAAACCATAGACAACATTTCGTTGATGGATCCATTCAACATTCCGGAGCCCGATCCGAAAAGTGAAATCGCTTTGAATCCGCAAATCAGATTGTACCACAATCTGCATCCGGGCCCCAATTCCCGATTTTATTTCAGCGACAACACTGCCACCGGGCAACAAACTTATTTTTTACTAACCGGCCCCGCGTATACAGGCCGGACTGTAAAAAATCTCGGTATCGGAGCCGGTCAAGCCGAAATTGATACCGCTTATGGGACACCTGTCCGCACTGTAGAAACATCTGCCGGGCAGCTCCGGGTATATCCTTCCATCATTCTGGTGTTGGACCCGGGCGGAAAGTTGACGCATTGGGCGCTTTACGGAGAGAATGGATAAATTGTAGTCCCTTGCCCGGCGTCTGCCTGCTGAAAAAGAGAAAACCCCGAAGCGCCGTCAAGCGCTCCGGGGCCACGTCAAACCCAAATGTAGTCTTCAGTCGGCCTTTATTTTTACTTCGTTCATCACATATGCCGTCAGGCTCGTCCCCGTCTCCACTGCCGTGCCCTGACCGGTAAACTGTCCGCGCAGGCTTTCTTCCTGACCGCTCAGCGGCACCATCTGGCCGTCCACGGCTTGCACGTACTGGAGTTCGATGCGGATATCTTCCGGATTGTTGTAGGTGGAGGGTTCGATGGATTTTACGCGACCGAGGGCGAGGGCGCCCGTGCGGATCACGACTTCTTTCTCGGCGATGACGTTGGTACGGACGCGGAACTGGATCGTTTTGCCTACGGTCACCTGGTCGGAGAAGATCTTTTCAGTGGTTTCCAGGATGATCAGGGTGCCGGAAGGAAGCGTGCATTTGCCGTTGAACAAACCTTTGTTGGTGAAGGGCTCGGAATCTTCGGTGTTGTCTTGGGCGCTGGAGGTGGCTGCGAGCAGCATGGCGAAAGCAAAAAGGATATTTTTCATGATGTTTTAATGTTGAAAAGGTAGAGGGTAGAGGATAGAAGGTAGACGGTAGAGGGTAGAGGGTTGGAAAAAGAGCCGATGCGAGCGAGCAACTCATCTCTCATCGTTCATAACTCATAACTCCTTACGCATTGATCTTGATGTCGTTGAGCACGCGGGCGCTGAGGTTGGCGCCGATATCGGCTTTGGCGGTGCCTTTGCAGCAGGGGGCTTTTACGACATGGGGGATGCTGCGCAGGTTGACCATCTGGCCGTCCACGGCCATGGCATTCTCGACGGTGATGGTAATCTCTGAGCACTTGCCGTCACAGCCTTTTTTCACACTCTTCACCCAGCCGGTAGCGGTAGCGCCGGCGGCGATGAGCACTTTTCCGTTGACGGTCACATTGGCGCGCACCATCAGATCGAGCGAATTGCCCACCGAAACGGATTCAGCGTCGATGGACTCATTCAGCGTGACATTGACGACCGTGCCGGCAGTCAGATTGACAAGTTGGTACAGCGCCGGAGAAGGCAGCGCAAAGACAGCAGTGCTTGCAAGGGTGAAAGCAACAGCGATGAGAGAGCGGAAGAAAGATGGTTTGAACATGACGTTTTACTTTACAGGTGAAGAGTTTTTTTGTCAACAAGCGATTTTTTTGTCGCTTACACCTGTAAGTGGAAAAGCCTTGCCGGAGGTACCCGCTCTTTGCAAATTATTTTTTCAAAATATTCAGTCTGTCAAAACCTGCACCGCTCCTTTGACCACAACGGTCTCGCCCACGTCCAGCCGAAGCATATAATAGTAGGTTCCCGGAATCACAGCACTGCCGTTGCCGTTGCGCCCGTCCCAGCCGCCTTCCAGTTCGTTGAAGTACTGGTAGGGATTGGCCTGGTAAACGATCTCGCCCCAGCGATTGATAATGGTGAGCGAGGCCCGGCCGGTCGGGACGATATAATTTTGATCCAGATAATTCTGTAAAGGATTGAAAAAATCGTTGATGCCGTCGCCATTCGGTGTGAACCCATTGGGGAGGTCGTCGGCCACTTTTTTTATGTCGTCCTGCACCACAATGTAAATGCGGGCAATGGAGCAGGGGCCGTCGCAATTGGCATCGCACAGCCGGTACACGATAGTATCCAGCCCGCGGAACGACAGGTCTTGCAGCTGATACAGAAGTCGCAGGCTGTCGTCCGTGACGCTTGCGATACCGGCAACCGGGTCTTTTTCAATGCCGATTTTCCAGGAATTCCCGCCGGTATTGTCGTTGGTGACGGGTTCGAACTCATGTATGATTGAACCTTGTCCCGGCGGGCAGAAGAAGGTGTCTGTCACGGCGATATATGCTTGCGCCTCGACCACATCAACAGCCAAAATACTGATGCTATCGCACCCGAGCGATGTGGTAAAGATTTGCTGGATCGTAGTGTCAACGGTTACGGGCTTGCCGTTCAGCAGGGTATTGCCGGTACAGACCACCGTGTCGTTTTCCAAAAAGTAGTTCGGCGCCACGTGTACTGCGACGGAAGCGGTGCCGGTGCAGTTGTTCCCGTCTGTAACCGTCACGATATACAGACCGGCCATATCAGCGGACATAGAATTGCGTACCGGGTTCTGTGCGGTGGAAACGAATCCGCCGGGGCCAGTCCAGTTGTAGACCCAACCGGCGCTGCTGCCCGCAAACAATTTTAACTGCTCTCCAGCGCAAACAGGGCTGTTACTGCCTGCGCCGGGGTTGGGTGCAGCCATGCTGGTAATGGTTTTCGAAGCGACGCCGGTGCAGCCGTTCGTATCGGTGACGGTCACGGTATACGTGCCGGCTTCATTCACGGAGATGCTTTGTGTGTTTTGTCCCGTCGACCAGTTGTAGCCCGTATAACCGGCCCCGGCGTCGAGCATAATACTGCTGCCGATACAGAGCGACGGCGGCCCCGTGATGACGGGGTTGGGCGGCTGCGCGGGAGTTACTGAAACAGTCTTCGTGCCGGTGCATTGATTGGCGTCGGTCACGGTCACGGTATAGGCGCCCGGCTGGTTTACTGTGATTTGCGCAGCGGTATCGCCGGTTGACCACTCATAAACGGTATAACCGCTTTCGGCCGTTAGCGTCAGTGTGCTGCCGGGGCAGAGTTTGGTGGAGCCGCTCACTACCGGCGTCAGCACTAAAGGCGGATCAACCGTGACTTGCTGAACAGCCGTACAACCATTGAGTGGGTTGGTGACCGTGAGCGTGTAAGCGCCGGGCAGGTTAACAACGGGATTGGGGCCATTGAACACAAAACCTCCGGGGCCAGTCCAACTCATGGTAGCGCCCGGCGTACCGGAGTCGCCCGACAACTCTACCGTCAACGTTTGACAACTCAATTGCCCGCCTGTTGCGCTGATGCCGGGCGGCGTTTTATCCTCGCCCACGGTCGCAGTGGCAGTGGCGGTGCAACCGTTTTCAGGATTGCTGACAGTGAAAGTGTAGGTACCCGGCACGTTGACCGGCGGATTGGATTGCGCCACGGCAAATCCGTTCGGACCTGTCCAGAGGTAGGTGACGCCGGGTGTGGACGACGACCCTTGCAGGATCACAAAGTTTTGCGCACAGGTCAGTTCGCCGCCTGTCGCAGCGATATTGGGGATCGTTTTGTCCTCCGTCACGGTAGCGGAGCCGGTGGCAGAACAACCGGTAGCCGGGTTCGTGACCGTGATGGTGTAAGTTCCCGGCAGAACGGCCACTGCGGCGGGGTTGTTGCCCAAGCCTCCCGACCAGGAATAGTTGTATCCGCCAACGGCGGGGACTTGAAGCGCTACGAATGCATTCGTGCAGGTAATTTGACTGCCCGAGGGCGCGGACACTGTTGCCGAAGGCGGAACATTATCGTTCATTACGTTCGCCGTAGCGCTTGAAGTACAGCCCGTAGCAGGGTCGGTAACGGTCAGTGTGTAATTGCCTGCCGTATTGACGGGCGAGTTTTGGCCGTTGAACATAAACCCGTTCGGCCCCGACCAGGAGTAGGTTACGCCGGATGTTAAAGAATTACCTTGCACCAGGATGACCGGGTTGGTGCAAGTGATCACGCCGCCCGTGGCGTTTGCGCCGGGCGGGTCGTTGTTTAGGGAAATGACTACTGAAGCCGTGTCGCTGCACCCGGTGCTGCTGTTGGCGACGGTGACGGTGTAAGTACCCGGGTTGCTCACGGCAGGTTGCGGGCCAGAAAAAGTGAAACCATTTGGGCCGGTCCAGGTGTAAGTATTCGTCCCCGAAGCGAAAGCCTGCAACAATACGGATGATTGCGCACAGGTAATCTGGGCGCCGTTGGGTGTGGTGATGGATACCACCGGTAAGGTGTTGTTTTGTAATACCTCGACTGTGTCTGTTGCTGTACAGCCATCTGCGCTTGTAACAGTGACGGCATACAGCCCTGGCATATTGACTGTAATGCCGGGGGTAGTGGCGTTGTTCGACCACTGATAAGTCGTAAACCCGCCCCCCGCATCGAGGCTGACACTGTCGCCAACACAGAAGACAGGCATGGCCGGCATAATGGATGGTGTGGGTATTTGCGGGTTTTCGGGGGAGAGTTTGATGACCCAGTAGTCGGTCCATCCTTTGCCGTTTTCTGTTTTGTCGCCACTCAAGTTGGAATAGGAATAACCACCAAAGAAAAAGCCGGAATCAGCTGTTTGTTGTATGGAATAAATATAATCATTTCCATTTCCCCCAATAGTTTTTTGCCATCGGATGTTGCCGACAGCGTCTAATTTTACAATCCAGTAGTCGTAACCTCCTTGGCTGTTTTCTGTTTTGTCGCCACTGATATTGGATCTAGACCACCCACCGAGGAGGTAGCCACCATCGTTAGTTAGTTGAATATCAATAAGAAAATCATCACTGTTCCCTCCAATAGTTTTTTGCCACAGGACGTTACCGACAGGGTTCAATTTTACGACCCAATAATCCCTCTCTCCTTCGCTGTTTTCTGTTTTGTCGCCACTCAAGTTGGAATGGGAATAACCACCGAGGAGGTAGCCGCCATCTGGAGTTAGTTGGATGGAAGTAATGCCGTCCTCAAAGCTTCCCCCTATGGTGTTTTGCCATTGAATTGTGCCTGCTGAATCCAATTTTACGACCCAGTAATCCCAACTTCCTTCGCTGTTTTCCGTCTTGTCACCGCTAATGTTGGAACCGGAACGTCCTCCAAGAATATAGCCGCCATCGGCGGTTTGTTGAATAGCTGAAACCTCGTCCCCGTCACTTCCCCCAATTGTGTTTTGCCATTGAATTGTGCCTGCTGAATTCAATTTTACGACCCAGTAATCCCAATCTCCTTCGCTGTTTTCCGACTTGTCACCACTAATGTGGGAATCAGAAGTGCTGCCGATAATATACCCGTTGTCGGCAGTTTGTTGAAAAGAATGAAGAAGAAGTCTATCATCAGAGCTCCCACCAATCGTATTTTGCCACTGAATAATACCTGCTGGATCCAATTTTACAACCCAGCAGTCGTCACCTCCCTGGCTATTTTCCGTTTTATCGCCGCTGATATTGGAATTAGAAAACCCACCAAGAATATATCCTCCATCAGTGGTTTGTTGGATGGAATAAAGTTGATCAATTCCACTTCCGCCTACAGTGTTTTGCCATTGGATATCACCTGTTGAATTCAATTTTATTACCCAATATCCTGCGTAACTTTCCGTCTTATCCCCGCTCAAGCCAGAATAAGAAGTCCCGCCAAGGATATAACCCCCGTCAGTGGTTTGCTGGATAGAAGAAAGCCAATCATAATAATCCCCCCCAATCGTATTCTGCCATTGAATACAAGGCGGTGCAATATCCACCCCACTCCCTCCTGCCGTTACAAACGTGAACTCCTGGCATCCACCCGCCACCCCCATATCATTGTACGGGATAATGCGAACATAGATGAGAGTACCCGCCGGTAGCGACTGCGCGGGTTGAAAAAACGTATCCAAAACGACTTGATCGTTCAGCAACTCGGAGCCGCCGGGGGTAGTGCCGAGGTTGAGGCGGTAACCGTCGGTGCAAGCGGAACCTTTTTGCCATTGAATGCTGGTATTGACCGGTACATCGGTACTGGTTGGGAGAGGCGTCGTAAGCGTTACGCAGGCCGGCAGGTCGCCCAATTTTACCACCCAGGCGTCTTCCATGCCGTGATTTCCGGAAACGTCGCCGTTGACCGAGGCCGTTACGCCGGCCACGATGTATCCGTTATCAGCCGTGGGTTGAACGGCGGTGGCGTAATCCGCCGCGTCGCCGCCTAACGATTTTTGCCATTGCAGTGCGCCGTTCTGATCGATTTTAAAAATCCAGGCGTCTTTCAATCCATGGTTCCCCGACACATCGCCGTCATCGGAAAAAGAATGACCGGCCACGATATAGCCGCCATCCGGCGTAGCAGTGATCTGTCGCACCCGTTCTTCCTGGGTACCACCTAAGCATTTTTGCCATTGTAAGGCGCCTGTTGCATCTAATTTGACGATCCAGGCGTCTTCACCGCCGTGATTTCCTGAAACGTCTCCATTGTTGGAGGCGGATGATCCGGCTATAATATACCCACCGTCAGCGGCAACTACCAACGATTGAGAATCGTCGAAAGCACTGCCGCCCAAACATTTTTGCCATTCCAGCGCGCCGTTCGACGTCAGTTTGACCACCCAAATGTCGCCGCCGCCGTGATTTCCGAAAACATCGCCGCCGTTGGAATTGGTAAAACCGGCCAAAATATATCCGCCGTCCGCAGTAGGTTTTGGAGAATGCAGATAATCCTGGCTGCTTCCCCCCAATGCTTCCTGCCACTGGAGTTGGCCCGATGCGTTGATTTTGAAGACCCAGCCGTCGAGATTGCCTTGATTTTCGGTCAAATCTCCATCCGAAGACGAGCTCGCGCCGGCTACGATGAACCCGCCGTCCGCAGTGGCTTGAATCGTACTGGCCGCATCATAACTGCTTCCGCCATAAGTTTTTTGCCATTGGAGGTCGCCTGTTGCGCTGAGTTTGACCACCCAAACGTCCCGGCCGCCTTGGTTGCCGGACACATCACCGTCATTGGAGTCGCTATAACCCGCAATGATATACCCTCCGTCGCCTGTCAATTGAATGTTATGCGCGCGTTCCGCGAGCGTTCCGCCGAGCGTTTTTTGCCATTGCATCTTACCTGCCACATTCAGTTTGACAATCCATACGTCTTCATTGCCGTGATTTCCCGAAACATCGCCATTGGTGGAGAAGGTGCTGCCGGCCATGATATAGCCGCCGTCGGGGGTGGGCAGCACGGATTCGGCGCCGTCGTTGGAGGAGCCGCCTAAGGCTTTTTGCCATGTGAGGCAAGGGGGCGTAAATACTGCCACAATCTTAGTTTCGCCGCACCCATTGTTATCTGTGACCACAAGGTCGTAGTCCCCCGCCTGCGGGCAAGTAAAACTCACCGTCTCTCCGTGCGTAAATGGCGCAGTCATCAGCGCAGATGTCACGCCGGGATTGCTCTGCAGGGTCATGCTGACGGAAGTATAATTGGAGCCGTCGATTTGGGGCTGGCCGCCTGCAAGGGTGAATGTTCCACTTAATCCGTTGGCCGATAGATTGTTTATCCCGACAGCAGGCATTCCGCTCAAGCAACCAACGCCGATCTTTCCGGCTACGAAGGCATTTATAGCACTGATGGAGCCTGGCGACCAGGTGTTTGGAGGCGAACTGACCGAGGGGCACATGAGGTAGTTGTCGGGCGGACAATTCGCGTCGTAGAAAGCACCCAGATTGTAACCGATTGCCTGAGTCAAATTGTACCGCAGCATCGATGGGTCGTTGCTGTTGTCTTTCACGAGGTGGTACTTATTGGTGGTACATAACGAACCGAGGTAACCCAGACTACCGGTACCGGCCGGCGCAAGGGCGTTCATATTCGTCCAGAGACCGGCCAAGTCGTAGGGTACGCCCAAATTGCCGCTGTTCGCCCAAGTTTTGAACTTCGATAAATAATCGTTCATATCGTTGGGAACACCCCATGGATCGCTGCCAACCACCACATATTGAGTGACTATCTCAAAGTTAATATCCTGTGTAAATACGCCGGAGAATAGAGCCTGTGCATTGTTCAGGACAGCAATGTTGTGGTTCTCCACCGCAAGCACCGATCCGTATTTGGTAAACATCGACTTGTCGGATGCGATCGCTATTTCCAGGTCGAGCGACCCGCAGGCTGCGCCCGACGCGACGTGGCCTGAGACTATATCGTTCTTTGTTGAATTCTCTAAATCTTCGTTCAACTCATAGTGCCCTGTATGAACAACAAAATAATAGACAGGCGCATCCTTGTAAAAATGAGTCAGCGGCTCGATGTAATACATGCTATTTTGTTGAATCACAAATCCTTCCATGAAATTGGCATTGACTACTAAGCCCGCTTTGCCACCGTCCTGTATTTCGTAACCCAAATAGGCATTCGGCCTGGGCCGGTTTATCGTATTAAAAATGCCATTTTCTTCTATGACAAGGTTGTAACCCGGAGCCAGGATATCATTAGGCCGCAGCGCCAGTATCCAATGATGACGCCCTACTGAAAGTTCTATCAGAGCCTCTTCCTGCGCCGCCCGGATACTGTCGTTCAGCGCCTGGATATCCAGTTGGAAAATCGTATACGCGCTGAGCTTATCCTTCAAGTTAAAAGATGCAGGGTTTATGATTTTACATTTAAAGGATCGTAGTGCCGGTTCTGGATGGATATTTCCCCAAAGACTGGTAGCGTTGAACAGGGAAACAAACACACAGATTTTCAGGAACGATGTGCGGGAATAGGTAAAAGCGGGCATGGCTGGATATTGGCTTCAGATAAAATTATACGGGTTGATGAGCACGGGAAAAAGTACACAAGTAATGGTTATTGAAAAAATAGGCTCATATTCCCAACGCGCTGAGAACTTTCAGAAAGTTAGATACGATGTTCAGCATTTTAGGAACATGAGCCAAAAAATAGTTCTAAAAATGTTGATTCTATGGCAAAAATAAAAACCCGAAGCGAAATATATACTTCGGGTAAACGGTTAATTGATCGTTAATTTGCTAAATTTACGCAAATCTGGCTAATATACCTGCTAATTTTGCGCAAATTTGGCTAATGACTCAAATATGATTCCACGTATCCAGGCTACCGACATCCGCGAAAAACTGTTGCACTCCAACAAGATCATCCTGCTCTTCGGCCCGCGTCAGGTAGGAAAAACCACGCTGATCCGCAGTATCCTGGCCGATTTACCTGCCCGGCACCTTGAAATCAATGCCGATCAGTCCAAGTATATCGACATCCTGTCGAGCCGCGATCTGCTCAAAATGCGCGGCCTCGTTGAGGGATACGACCTGCTTTTTATCGACGAAGCCCAACGTATACCGGAGATCGGAATCAACCTTAAAATCCTTCACGATGAGTTGCCGGGATTAAAAATCGTGGCTACGGGCTCGTCGTCGTTCGAACTTGCCAACCGCACCCGGGAACCGCTTACCGGGCGTACCTGGACTTACACTTTATTCCCTATTTCCCTTTCAGAACTGCATCAACTTTACAACCGCTTCGAGTTAAACGACCGGCTGGAATCGTTGCTCTTGTATGGCGCTTACCCGGAAGTGCTGACGATGACCAATCAAGCCGACAAAATCCGGCACCTGACGGAGTTGACGTCCGCATACTTGTACAAGGATATTTTGGAGGTGGCTTCTATCAAACATTCCGACAAACTACAGCGACTCCTGCGTTTACTGGCCTTTCAAGCCGGCTCCGAGGTCTCGCTCAACGAATTGGGCAACAACCTGCAAATGAGCAAGGACACGGTATCCACTTACATCGACTTGCTCGAAAAGGCATTTGTCGTGTTCAGGCTTACTGGGTACAGCCGAAATTTGCGGAAAGAGATCGTAAAAAAGGATAAAATCTTTTTCTACGACCTCGGTATCCGCAATGCCCTGATCGACAACTTCAACCCGCTCGACCGCCGCATTGACACCGGCGCGCTTTGGGAAAATTTTCTGGTAGCAGAACGCCGCAAGCGCAACGCCTACACAGGCGCTTTATTGAAACCATATTTCTGGCGCACCTACACCGGCGCTGAACTGGATTATGTGGAAGAAGGCATGGGCCAATTGGCCGGCTTCGAATTCAAGTTCTCCTCTAAAACGACTGCTGCCCCCAAATCATGGTCCGAACATTACCCCGAAGCCGCATTCACCTGTATCAACCGGGAAAACTACCTCGATTTTTTATTGGAGCCGGGTTAACATGTTCTCCATGCCAAAAAACCCCGAAGCGCCGTCAAACGCTCCGGGGTCACGTCAAACCCAAATTTCGTTTTCAATCGGCCTTTATTTTAATTTCATTCATCACATACGCCGTCAGGCTTGTCCCTGATTCCACTGCCGTGCCCAGACCGGTAAACTGTCCGCGCAGGCTTTCTTCCTGACCGCTCAGCGGCACCATCTGGCCGTCCACGGCTTGCACGTACTGAAGTTCGATGCGGATCTCTTCGGGATTGTTGTAGGTCGAGGGTTCGATGGATTTCACACGACCGAGGGCGAGGGCGCCCGTGCGGATCACCACTTCTTTTTCGGCGATGACGTTGGTGCGGACGCGGAACTGGATGGTTTTGCCTACGGTCACCTGGTCTGAGAAGATCTTTTCAGTGGTTTCCAGAATGACCAGGGTGCCGGAAGGAAGCGTGCATTTGCCGTTGAACAAACCTTTGTTGGTGAAGGGCTCGGGATCTTCGGTGTTGTCTTGGGCGCTGGAGATGGCTGCAAGCAGCATGGCGAAAGCAAAAAGGATATTTTTCATGATGTTTTATTGTTGAAAAGGTGGATGGTGGAGGGTAGACGGTGGAGGGTAGAGGGTGGAAGTTCGCCTCAATCCGCAATCCGAAATCCGCAATCATTCATGCGTTGATCTTGATGTCGTTGAGTACACGGGCGCTGAGGTTGGAGCCGATGTCGGCTTTGGCGGTGCCGTCGCAGCAGGGGGCTTTCACGATGTGGGGGATGCTGCGCAGGTTAACCATCTGGCCGTCTACGGCCATGGCGTTTTCGACGGTAATCGTGATTTCGGAGCACTTGCCGTCGCAGGCTTTTTTCACGCTTTTAACCCAGCCGGTTGCGTGGGCGCCGGCTGCGATGACGACCTTACCGTTGACGGTCACGTTGGAGCGCACCATGAAGTCGAGCGCGTTGCCGACTGATATTTCTTCGGCGATGATGGGCTCGTTGAGCGTTACGTTGACGACCGTGCCGGCAGTCAGGGTGACGAGTTGGTCCATCGCGAAAGCCACGGGCGGTTGGATGGAAGCAGTGGCGAAAAGATTGGAGCCGGCGAAAATGGAAGCGGCAGCGAAGCAGGAGCGGAAGAAAAGTTGTTTGAACATGATGGGTACTTTTTTTACGGTGAATGATTTTTTTCCTTTCGATGGATGCGCTGTTTGGATGCGCATTTGTCCATGAGTGGAAAGAGGGTTCACCGGGTACCCATGTAAAAGAAAAAAAGTGAAAAAATTTTTGAAAAGGGTTTCAATTGACTGATAACCAATTTCATGTAAAGCGTCGATGAATCAACTCCGGAAAAGAAAGTTTAAGTTCCGTGTTTCAGGATTCGGGAAAGTGCTTAAAAAATGCCCGGACCTCACATGTTATCAAAACATGAAAGGTCCGGGAAAAATGAGCGTCCGGATTCCGGACTTGAATATGGAACAGCCTTGATCGGATAGACGATTCTACAGATAAAAAAGAGTGGCATCACTCCTTATTGACCAGTTTAACTTCCTCGATACACCCCCAGCAGCCTTGGAAGTATTCGTTTTCGCAGGCGATATAACCGGTATCGTCGCGTTCGAGCTTCACCGAAAAGCGATCTTTCCGCTCGCAACCCGGTATCCAGCCGTCGGTAATGGTCATGGAACAGGAAAGAACGTTGGTCGTATTGTCGTATTCAAAGCCAAAGATCGCGTGGTTGGGCGAACCGTCGTTGTCCTCAAAGTCGCGTTCGAGGGTGAAAGTATTTTTATTGTCCGTCGGAAAATCCAGCGGATGAACGATGAAGTCGTTGGATTGGCCGGAACACCGAAAGTGAAAGTCCCATTTCCCGGAAATCTCCGCGTTGATCCTGACGATCCCGTAGCTTGTCTTTTGCGGATGAAAGAATGTTTGAATGGAGCCCAGTTCCATGATCCTGGGCCCGCGTTTGATTCCCCGGTTTTTCTCACATTCATTGGGTACGCCATTGGATTGGTAAATTGCCAGTCTGCCATCCTGGCAACGAAGCACCATACCGATGTGAAAAGCGGCCTTTTCTCCTTCCCGTATCCAGTAAATGATATCGCCGGTTTCAAATTTGTCCTGACCGATCTGGCCCAGTTCCTCGACTTTCACTTTGTCAAGTGACGGGATCTGCGACTTGATACGGGGTTCCAGGAAGGAAGGATCGCGTTGTTGGTCTGCCCAGGTTGGCAAACCGATATCTATCCCGGCATTCTGGAACAGTTGATAGATCAGACCCGAGCAATCCAGACCGTAAATCTGTTCCGTGCAATTGTCGGCCGGTGGCTTTTGACGGACCGTATGGTCTCTGCTTCCAGAAGAATACGCGAGTCCATACAGGGGGGGATCATTATCAGGGTATTTGAACTGATCTCTGTCCACCAGGCGGCAAGCCAATTGTGCAAAATGGAGGATCAGGCGATTCCGCGCATCCTGGGGTCCCAGATTGTCATAAGGGTCTCCCCTGTCCTCACTTGCCATGTTGAGCGAGTCCGTTTGTGCCAGAAACTCTGCAACAGTGAGGCCGTTCGGCAAAATGACCGTGAAATCGTTAAACCCTGTCGCATCGGGTTGGCTGGCAAGAAATTCGTCTTCTTCAGGAGTGAGAAACTCGAGCTCGGGTTCCGGTTCATCTTTGCGGCATCCAACCCAAAGCAATCCGGAAAGCAATAAATAAACGCTTAGTTTTTTCATGATAACAGATGTTTAAAGTAAAGTGTGAATGTTGCTATTAGTGGACATCTGTTATCGTTGGTACCCAAATTTACTTTAGCAATTGTACCGGCCCTTTTAACTCCTCTGTACCGGAAAAACCGTGCAGTCGAAGATTGTAGTAATAAGTAGCCACAGGAAGTGACTGGCCGTTTTTTCCCTCACCCTCCCAGGGTTGATACGGCTGCGCATGAAATACCACCTCGCCCCAGCGGTTCAGGATAATAAGTTCGACCTGGTCTTCCGGATAAAAAAGGCCGTTGTCCCAAAGAATTGACAAGGGATCGAAGTCATCGTTCAGACCATCGCCATTGGGCGTGATGGCATTGGGGATGAGTTTCAGGATGTCGTCGGTCAGGTCGCGGCGCACAGCGATATAGACAGTCGCTTCGTCGCAGAGCGTTTGCAGACATTCTTTCAGGCAGACGATGTAGGTGAAAGAGTCCAGCCCCGTGAAGGCCCCGTTTTGCAGGGTATAGGTAAAGGTCACAGAATCGATGGGGCTGACTTGCCCCTGCGAAGCAGGCGAAAAAGAGATGATGGCAGGCGACAAACCGCCCGGCAGCGCATCGTTGCCCAAGGGGGCCACTATTTGCGCGTTGCCCGGCAGGATGAGTTCCGCCGCGTCGTCCACTGCCGCAAATCCCTGTGTCTCCTGTACCGACAAGAAGAGTATCACAATGCTGTCGCAGCCGAACTGACTTGCGAATGTGTCCTGGTATATACCCGAAATTGGAAGTGGCAAGCCGTTGAAATAAAAGGTGTCGCCCTTACAGATGGTTTGCTCCAGATCATGGCTGATCGCTATGCACACGAGGTCGTAGTCAGGTTGAATAAACCCCTGTGTGACCGCCTCCTGCCCGCCGGACAAGGTCTCGATGGCTGGCTCTCCGACGGAGTATTCCACGCTCATCGTTGCCGACGACAGGAATTGCCCGGCGGGGTTGACGATTTGCTGGGCGTGGGCAGCCGTAGAGAATAGCCAAAGAAAAAAGGTAAAACATCGCATAGGAGTCATCGTTTTTTGTCATGCTGTAAAAATCCATCCGCTCGTACCGGTGGCAATCAGTCGCATTGTTTCGCGATTTTTGAGCGGACAATCAACTCTTATAAACCATTATCAACCCTAATCAACCTTTTTCTTCTCCCCTTTCAACGCCTTCACCTCCGCCGCCAGGCTCGCCAACTGCTCCTGCAAAGCCTTCAATTGCTCCTGCTGCGCTTCGATGATCGTTTGCTGCTCCTGCATCGCTTTCACCAACGGCACGGTGAACTCCGCATAACGCAGCCCATACAAGTCTTTCTCATTATCAGGCGCATCCACCCCGGAGAAATCGAAGCCGAGTTCGCGGGCGGCTTGTTCGACTTCCTGGGCGATGAAGCCGGTGAAAGTCATTTTTTCGATGTCGTATTTTCCATCCCATACGGTAGTGTCCACAATCCCCATGAGTTCGTTTTGATGATGTATATCGTAGCGGTAGGAAACTGGGCGGAGTCTTTGTATAAATGCCCAACCGGCCACATTTTCCGAAATATCGGTTTTAATGCGGGCATCGGAAAAAGTGGTGAAGCCTACTTGACCCTTGATGCTGGTGATAGAGGTGTTGCCAATGGCAATAGTATTGGAGGCCGTAACCACTGCATTGCTTCCAAGCACAGTAAAATTAGAAAGGTTTGAAAAAGCAGAAATATGACCAGAGTTGTATCCTACAGCCGTGTTAATTTCACCTGTTGAATTATATACCAATGCATTGGCTCCAATTGCTGTATTCTTATTGCCCAAGGTATTATAAAAAAGAACTTCATTTCCGATAGCAGTGTTTTCACTCCCGGTAGTATTGCTAATAATTGCTCGATGACCAACTCCAGTGTTTTTTTCTCCAGTAATATTTTCTTCCAAAGCTGTGGCTCCTGCTGCAGTATTATAACTTCCTTTATTCTTGTTCAATGATTGCAATCCTAATGCCGTATTTAAACCTCCAGAAAAATTTTCATATAGCGCGAAGTTTCCAACTGCTGTATTGGCCATCCCAATAGTATTTTTCCCAAGAGCTGCACTACCTGTAGCTGTATTCAATCCTCCCGTTGTATTGGCTTGCAATGCGTTAAAACCAATAGCAGTGTTTTGCCAGCCATTATTAGAATAAAGCGCTTTTGAACCCACGGCTGTATTAAATTGACCGTTTGTGTTTTGATAGAGCGCGCTATCGCCTATGGCTACCAAATTACTGGCTGTAGTATTATCATAGAGCGCTTGAGTACCAATGGCTACATTGCTTGTTCCTGTCGTATTGGAATAAAGTGTTCCATTGCCTATTGCAGTATTGTGGCTCCCAATTTCATTTGAGTAAAGTGCATTTGCTCCTACAGCACTATTCCAGTTCCCTGTGGTATTTTGGTTTAAAGAATTACTTCCGTAAGCAGAATTGTCGCGCCCCGTGTTATTTTTACTTAATGCGTCGCTTCCAAAAGCACAGTTGTCATTCCCTGAAGTGTTGGCGTACAAGGATTTATTTCCAAAAGCAGAATTATCTTGACCGGTAGTGTTTAAATATAAAGCAAGCGCTCCATTCGCGCTGTTATCGAAACCTGCTGTATTGGAATATAAGGCATAATAACCAGTTGCAGTATTTCCATAACCAAAATTATTAGCATGAAGAGTATTTGAGCCAAGCGCAGTATTACCTGTCCCAATTACGTTTTCAAAAAGTGCGCTATCCCCTATGGCAACTAAACTATAAACTGTAGCATTAGAATAAAGTGCTTGAGTACCTATGGCCACATTCCGACTCCCCGAGGTATTAGAATCACCTGCGTTAGCACCCAAAAAACAATTATAACTACCTGTAGAATTGACATGGCCCGATTTATACCCAAAGAAACAATTATAGCTTGCCTTGTTTCCTCTGCCAGCGTCTCTCCCAAAAAAACAATTTCCATTTCCAACTGTGTTTGCAAGTCCTGCGCCAGTCCCAAAGTAATTATTATCATCACCCGAAATATTAGCCAATCCAGCACTGGTTCCAAAAAAATTATTATCTGACCCTACTGTACTATTCTGCCCAGAACTATTACCAAAAAAATTATTTCGATTACCTGTATTATTAGACAATCCAGCACTGCCTCCAAAAAAGTTATTTCTTTCCCCCGTTGTGTTTGAAGAACCTGCACTATTTCCAAAAAAACAATTATGTGATGCTGTTGTATTAGAATAACCAGCTCCTGCTCCAAAAAAATTATTGGCTAGCCCTGTCGTAATTGAGTATCCCGAATAAGCTCCAAAAAAATTGTTTTGATAACCATCGATATTTGAGAACCCTGAATTTGCCCCAAAAAAACAATTTGAAACTCCAGTCATATTTTCATTGCCTGCACTGTTCCCAACAATAGTATTAAAGGCATCCTTACCGAATAACTCCAACCTTCCATCCCCCCACAGTTTCATTCGTTCCTCTCCATTCACCCGAAACGAAATCGGCATATCATCTGTAGTCCCAATAAAATTCACTGCTGTATCCGTCCCGCTATTCCCCGTCAAACTCCACCCCGATCCACCATTACTTTGCGTTACCGGCTCCCATTGTTGTGTCGTTCCATTATACCGCAACACCTGCCCATCCACCGGCGCGGTAGCCGCCACAGGTTTTCCCTGTATCTTAGCTACCGTCGGATTCGGATAGGCACCGCTCAAGTCGCCTCCGGCCGTCCCGCTCGGCGGCAGTGTGACCGGTATCACGCCGGCAGCCAGATCGGCTGCCTGGATAGAACCGTTGCTTATTTCGTTGGTGCCGATCGTGTTCGGCCCAATTTGCAAGTTGGAGAAAGTCCCACTGAGGTCTCCGCCTGCCTGCGAGGTCGTTGTGATGTCGTCAGAAGAGTTGGTATCGCCGGTATTCGTGACGGTAGTACCCGTGATGTTTATTCCGGTTCCAGCGGTGTAATCCGGGGGCGCCGCGGGCAAATCCACCGAGCCGCCGCCGTTGGATAGACTGAGTGTGTTGTTGCTCAGGCTGAGTGTCTGGATTTCATTGGTCGGAGAATTGTCTGCCGGGACCGGTGTTGTCACGGTGAAATTGGGGTGGGCGCCCGTAACTGTAGTCGCACCCATACCGGTAAGGGAAACCGGCTGGTCGGGCGCCGTATTGGTTACTGTAAAAGTTGCCCCATTCTGGCTGACGGAAATACCTGTTCCGGCTGCGACCGAAGTACTCAGGTCAGGCGCCGGTACCCAGGCCGTTCCATTCCATTTTAATACTTGTCCATTCGTCGCACCTTGTTGCGCCAATGTCAGCGGGTTGCCAACTGTGCCGTTACCGCTCAGTGCATTTCCGCTGGTTTGCACCGTCTGGTTGCCCCAGTTGTCGCCCCCACCCGAAGCAGGCAAAGCCACCGTATTCCCCTCGCTGATACTCAGTTGGTTGCCGTTGACGGAGAGAGTCTGGCCTTCTTTGGCTTTGGCAGCATACAAAGCATAGGGCACGCTGAGCAGTTGCGTCGTGCCTTGCAGGGTATTGTCGATGTTCACTTTCAGGAATTTGTCCCCGCCGGCCCAGTCGATCGCGCCGAAGGAGCCGCTTTGCACCGAGCCTTGCCCGATGGCCAGTGTAAACAGACCGAACTGGTTGGTCGTTTTCTGGTGCGTCTCGGCGTACACGGTATTGCCGTTGACGGAGCCGTCGAGGATGCTGATCTGGATAGCGACCGGCTTGGAAGGAATGGGGTTGCCCTGGTTGTCGCGGGCAACGGCCTGGTAGTTGATGGCCTGGGGCGCCTGGGCGAACAAAGGGCTGGAAATCAGGAGAAAAAGCAAGCCGAAAGCATACTGCCTGACATTTTCATTTCGCACAGATTTTACACAGAAAATTGCGCAGATTTTACGCAGAATTTTCTGTGTGAAATCCGCGAGAACTAATCTGCGTAAAATCTGCGGGAAAAATATCCGGTAGCATGAGCCGAAGATGGTAGCAATTGATTTCATATGTTGAGATTTAAGGTCGAACAATCAGCAATTTCGGATTTGAGAAGCCGGTTTTTGAGGTTTCATCCTCGACGCAGGAGCGGATGGCATTTCAAAAACAAGGCGAGACGTCATCCGGCTGGCGCGAGTCTCGCTATTCACTACCTCAGAAAGGTCGCGTTGGAAACGCGATAATAACCTGCACGAGTCGGAGACTCGCGCCAGCAGGGTGAAAATTTAGTTTCGTGAAAAGGTCGCGTTGGAAACGCGATAATAGTTTACACGAGTCGGAGACTCGCGCAAGCCGGGTAAAAATCATACACCAACTATTATTTCACCTTCCCCTTCAACTCCTTCACCTGCTTCCAGTACCCATGCCCTTCATCCTTTAATATCCGGTCGAACAAACCGTCCCTTTCCTGCGGGTGTTTTCCTCCGGCTACGTAAGTCAGCAGGAGCAGCCATTGGGCCTTTTCCTGAACGGCAGGTGAGGGAGCGGTGTCGAGCAAGGCAGTAAAAGCAGCGATGGCATTCGGGAAATCCTGAAGATAAAAGTAGCATTCTCCCTCGAGCAGGGCCGTTTTTTCCCGGATATTGACATCCGGCGAGGCAGGCGCTGCAGCCAGCGCCCCGCGGTAGTCTTTTTCCGCCATACGTTCGAGCATAGGCGCCAGTTCCGCCGGCATGTCGCCGCTGTCGCCGGCGCGCACACCGGCAGCACTGTCTTCAAAATAGGCTGAGGCCAGTCCGGCGTTGTCCGTGCCGGAAAAAAACTGCCGGGAAAAGAAACCGATGACCAGCAAGACGCTGGCTGCCGCTGCCAAGCGGAACAAGAGGCGGCGGTTGAAGCCCATGGAGATCTTTTTGGCGCCCGTTCCCGTATCGGCGGCCAGGGTTTCTTTTTCCTGCTTCCAGGAGGCGAGGTTGTCCTGCATCTCCTGCCGGAGCAGCAGTTCCATCGCTTCGTGCTCCATTTGGTGCACTTCCACGGCACGGGCCAGTTCGGGGTTTTCCCGCATTTCGCGTTCGAAGGCCTGTTTATCTTCCGGTGAGAGCCGGTCGAAGAGATATGCTTCTATGCGTTCAAAATTCGTATCGGAGATGTTCATGACTTCGGATTTAAGATGTTGTGCAGATAGGGATTGTGGTGGATGAGTTCGCGCAGCGATTCGCGGCAGCGGAACACCGCTTTTTTGGCCTGATCGGGGTTGGCCAGTCCGCGCGAAGCGGCCACATCGGCCATGCTTTTGTTTTCGAAATAGTATAGTTTCAGGGCGTCGCGGCATTTGTCCGTGAGTTGGCCGAGGGCTTCCTGCAGGGCCCGGTCGCGCCGTTGGCCGGCGTCTTCCAGTTCCTCCAGGACCATGTGGTCGGCGATGCTGTCCTCCGAACTCAGGTCGGCGTCGCTGAGCGATTCTTTGAACACCACGCGACGCACTTTTTTGGCGCTGTCGCGGATCAGGTTTTTGCAGATGCCCAGCAGAAAGGTTTCCGCTTTGCTCTCTCCGCGAAAACGGCCATTGCGCGCGAGTTCGTCCAGCAAAATGACGCCCTCCTGCACCACATCGTCCGGCGTTTTGCCGCTCAGATTATAGATTTTTGCCCATTCGCGCACCTTTCCAGCCACAATGGGACTCATGTAGAGCGCTTTGAAGGCTTGATTGCGCTGCCGGGGATCGGTACTGAGAATGGAACCGGCGGATTCAGTCGGATTGAGTTGGACGACTTTCATTAGTGAGTGGAAATTGAGTGGAAAGGGTACCCGTTTTGTGCAGAAAATAAATCAGGAAGGTAAAGATTATTAGGGATATTAAGGTTTCGTTCAACTATTAATCTCATTTTCAGTAAGTTATATTTTCATTTCGCTTATTAATGCGGTATAAATGTATGAACTCCTTTATTTTCATGCCGGCTTTATGAAATCACTTTTTGGAGTCATGCTGGGCTGTATGGTCGTCGCATTGCTGCCTGCGCAACATCGCGGTGATGTCGCTGCCGAACAGCGGCTCGACGCCTGGCAGCGCATGCTGGAAGCGAAACAATGGACGGCCGTTGCGGACAGTTGCGGGCGCCTTCTGTCGGAACGCCCGCTGCACATCCGCCCGGTTTTGCAGGCGCGGGCCTGGTCCATCCATGGCCGCGCGTTGCGGCAACTGGGCCGCACGGACGAAGCCATCGCCGCCCACCGGAAAGCATTGACGCTGCGACTGCAAGTCCGCGGCCGGCTGCATGAAGAAACGGCCAGCAGTTACCTGCATCTCGGCAATTGCCTGCTGGAGTCGGGGCGTATTACCGAGGCGGCATCCATGTTCCGAAACAGTTTGCGCATCTTGAAAAAACTGCACCCGCAAGGGCACGCCGACATCGGAACCGTGTACAACAGCCTGGCGCAGTGTTATTGGTCGGAAGGGCGCTTGCCGCAGGCAGAGCAATACCTGCAGTCCGCGTTGTCCGTTGCCGCGCAATATTATCCTCCGGAAGCGCCGCAAGTCGTGGAGGGTTTGTTCAACCTGGCATCTTTTTACAGCGAACAACAGCGTTACGACACGGCCATCGCACTCCTCCAACGCGCCGGTGGCGCGCAGGCGCTTTCCACCTCCGTATCGCCCGGCGACCGGGCCCCTGTGCTCAATGTACTGGCTTCCACTTACTCCCGGCAAGGACGGACTGACCTGGCAGTCGCTACCTGGCGCAAGGCGGCGGCCCTGTGCGACCAGGACTTCTCCACGCCACTTCGGGTAAAAGGCGATTGCCTGCACAATCTGGGTCTGGGCCTGCTGGATCTGGGAGATTATGCCCTGGCGGAAATGTATCTGAACGCTGCCCTGAGTTGTTTCCCCGGCGACCCTTTGGCGCGGGGAAGTATTTTTAACGGCCTGGGGTTGGCGGCGCGCTACCGGAACGATCTGCCGACCGCGCTGCGCTGGTTCAGGGAAGCGCAGAATTCCTATCCGCAGGCAGGGTACGACAATATTCCCTGGCCGGCACTGGCTGGGGTGTATCAAAACCTCGGGACATGCTACCTCGACCAGGGAGAGTTGTATCCGGCGAATTTTTTTCTGCGAACGGCGCTCGCGATTTTCAAAGCGATACCCGGCGGGCATACAGGCCGTTTGGCATGCCGGATCAAACTGAGCGAATGTTATATGAAAGGGGAGCAGGCGGATTCGGCGGCTATTTGCCTGCAACAGGCCCAGCAATCTGTGCATCACGTCGCTCCGCCCTTCGCCTTCGCGCTGTATTTTCAATGGGGGGAATGGCATTTTCAGCAAAAAAACACAGAAAAAGCGCTTTATTTTTACCAAAAAGCCGCCGAAACGCTCGGTTTGAAAGCCGATGAAACAGGATGGACGCCCTACCCCCGGGAAGCCGTCAGCGTCAACACCGCGATGAGCGAAACGTGGAATGTCATGGCGCAGGCTTCGGGCAGGCAGGACGACTGGCGCCGCTCCTTGCAGTACGCGCAAATTGCCATCCGCTTGTTCGAGTCCCTGCAATCAAGATTACGGGGACAGGACGCCGGGACCGAATTGAAGCAGGAATTTTTCGCGGCATACGACCTGGCCGTAGAAGCGCAGCTCGCTTTGGGCGACGAACGGCAGGCATTCGCGACATCGGAAGCGTCGAAAAGCCATTTTTTGCAACAATTGACCGGAAGTTGGGAGTTGCAAAACTTAATGATGCATGAGCCCGGATTGTTTGCCGCCGAACGGCAGAGCAGTTACCGCCTCGAGTATTTTCAAAAACGCCGTTTCGACCTGACCAACGGACTTTTACCCGGCCAGTACGACACGCCTTCGATCGCAGCGCTGGACGACTCCATTCGCCGCGCGGAATCGGAAAGGCAATTGCTTCGCATTCAACTGGGCACCGGGGCCGGTTCGGGGCGGGTTTCGGACACGTTTTCCCTTGAAAGACTTCAACAAACGCTGTCGCCCGGACAAACCATGCTGGTCTATCACTGGGGCGACACGTGCTTGGTATTGTTCGTGTTGCGGCGCGATTTGTTCCGGACGCTCCGTATCCCGCTTTCCGATACTTTGAACGATCAGATCAAGCGGTTTTTCCAGCTGTGCCGTTCGGAGCCCGATCTTGGGCAACAAGCGTCTGATTATGAAGATTTCGTCAGCATTGGCGCGGACTTGTTCCGAACCCTTGCAGGCCCGGCGAAACCCTGGCTGAGCCAGGAACTGCTGGTGGTTCCTGACGGCTTGTTGTGGTACGTTCCTTTCGATGCTTTGTTGACCCGGCCTGCTACAGCTCCGGCGCACCGCTTCAAACAACATCCGTATCTGTGCCGGGAATACGACATTCAATACCTGCAATCGGCCGGTATGTGGAATACCCTGCAACAGCACGCCCCGCGCCCACCGGAATCCGACCTGCTGGCGGTCGCGCCGGATTTTAAACGCAATAGCCTGGGTTTAAGACCTTTGAAATACAATGTTGAAGAAGCGGTTGCCGCCGCCAAATTGCTCGAGGGAGCGAATTGGAGCGGTGATGAGGCTACGGAAGAGCGTTTTACAAAAGTTGCAGGGCAATACCGCATTCTGTTGCTATCCACGCACGGCCTGTTGAACGACCGGACGCCTGACCGCTCCTGTGTGGCGTTCACCCAATATCCCGACAGCGTGGAGAACGCTTTGTATGTCGCCGAAATTTACAACCTCGCGTTGTCCGCCGACCTCGTTATCCTCAGCGCCTGCCAGACAGCAGCGGGCAAATTGTACCGGGGGGAGGGGTTGATGAGCATATCGCGCGCCTTTCAAATCGCAGGCGCAAGGGCACTGACGGCCTCTTTGTGGGATGTGACCGACTCCAAAAGTCCGTTCATCATAAAAACATTTTTGCAGCATTTAAAGGCAGGAAATTCCAAATCAAGCGCCTTGGCGCATGCCCAACGTGCCTATCTCGATCGCGCCGCCGGACTGGAGGCGCACCCCTATTACTGGGCCGGTTTCGTCTCTGTCGGCGACAACCGGGCCATTTTCGAAGAGGGGATAAAAACATGGCTGGTATCGGGCGGAATCGCCATAATACTTTGTTGCACAATGATTTACTTCGCCCGCCGAAGGAGGAAGGTTTGAGACGCCACCTTTACCACCACCAGTAAGAGGCTGTCAATTCGATGCTGTGCCCCAGGTTCAGATACTTTTTGGCTGCCGGTACGCTGTAGGCGATACCGGCCTGGATTTTGTTTTCCTTACTCATCATATGGCTGAGGCCGAACTCGACGCTGGCCATTCCGTTGGTGCCGTAGCCGATGCCCGCCCACAAAGCCCTTTTGCGGTAAACGCGCACGCTGGCGTCCAGACTAAGCGGAAAGCCGGAGATCAGAGTACTGTATATGCCTCGTGGCGCGTACCTGACCCAGGCAGAGGGTTCTATCACCCACTCGCGCTGGTCGGGCAGTTTGTCGCCATAGTCCCATTCGCCGGCCTGAATAAAACCGCCGATGTGCAGGTAAACGTGCGGCTTGCGAAAAACACGAGCGGAATCGAGGTCGAATTGATTCAGTTTGATGTTGACAAATTGCGGCACGGACAAGCCCAGATAAAACTCCTGCCGCACCCGGTACATGGCGCCGAAAGCGAAATCGAAAAACAACCGGTTCTCGTACAAATACGGCACCGGGTCGTTTTGATCCCGCAGCCGCAGTTTTTCCAGGTCCAGATTGGAACTGACGATGCCGGGAGTGAATCCTAAGTGAATGATATGCCCTCTTTTGTAGGGCAAGGGAAAGAAAAAGGAATAGTTGGCGTGCAGGGAGGTGTTCGACAGCGCGTCGGTCTGGTCGCGCAGCACCGTCCCGCCAATGCGATGGCCGGCGCGGGTGGAACCCGTTTCCGGGCAATATTCGAAGGATACGAAATAAGTCCGGGGAGCGCCTTCCAGGCCGATCCACTGTTGCCGGAAAGCGGAATTGACCATCCAGGTATTGTGGTGCCGGCTCAGGTAAAGCCCGCGGTCAATGGCGGCGGGATTGATCATCTGCCAGTTGGAGCGGTAGAAAATGCTCAGCGGCGTTTGCTGGGCCGACGTGCCCAGCGCACACAACAGGAAACCGGCGAGGAAATGGCAATAAGTGATCTTTCGCATTGTTTTTTCATTTTAGTTTGAAAATGGGCAAATATTCAACCGATTGAATGCCGTTCACAACCGGATGCTGGGAATATCCCTGTTTGCTTTTTACCACATACGGTACGCGCTCCGCCAGGAAATCCTCCAGTTCTTCGAGCGAGATGAGGCCATCGGGGCCGTCTTTGGGAGCGCCGAATTTGTCGTACGATTTGGTATCGGCTTTTAGTAACTGCCCTTCCGGCATCTCTACCGGTGATCCGCCGAAGGCTTCAATGATGCCCTCGGTAAAGGCGCCGTTCTCTTCTTTCGGCAATTCGTAGGACAGCTCGTTGGGCGAGCAGGAAGTAAAAGTCACCGTCGCTTCCGCGACAGAATTGGCCAGTTGGACGGCTTCGCTCAGGTAGGGGTCGGGCGGCGTTTTGGCGGAGCCGCTTTGGCAGGCATCCAGAAACAGTATCTTTTTGCAGCGGATCAGGTTCAGGTATTTTTCGATCAGGTCGCGGTAATCCACCGTAGTGGCGATCTTTCGGTTGGCATCATATCCGGTCGGCAGCAGGCAGAAACGCCCGTCGTCGCGCCGCATGCCGTGGCTGGAAATAAAAATGACGAGGTAGTCGTAGCTTTTGATCTTTTGTTCAAAAAGGTAGCGGTTCACCAGGTCGTTGAACGCGCCTTCGATGGCGTCGCGGGTCGTTTTTTCGGGGGTGTACAGCGCATCCACGTAGATGCGTTCAAACAAGCCGTTCCCGGCTTGTTCCTGCATCAGTCGGGCAAAATCCTGCGCGTCCTTGGAAGGGAAACGCAGGACAGAGTCCGGTACGCCGATGGTCAGCAGGTGGAGATTGGGCCTTTTTTCCTTGTTGAACAACACAACGATGGAGTCGCTGCGGCCATCGTCGAATTCGAAATAGATGACATTGCGACCATCTTCCAGGGGCACCATACAGGTATAGGTATATACGAAGAGGTCCACTTCCCGGCTCGGCGCGCTCAGTTCCTGGCGGTTTTTGGGCAGGTCGCGCACGACGGCGCCATTCCGGAGTGTTTTTCCGTCGAGGGTTTTCAAATCGCCGTTGGGCGAGATGACGCGCAATTCGACCGGAAAATTGGGATCGCCCGTTTCGTATTCGTTCGATTTGGAATTGCCCTGCCGGTTGGCGTTGGGCTTGTTGTAGATCACCGTGGTTTTGCTGCCCGCAACTTTCCCGCAGGGAACGGGCGCCGTAAAATCGAGCGGCGCCAATCCGCTCACTTCCACCCGGATGCGCAGCGTCGCCACGCCGGCAGCGATATTCTTGTCGCCCCGGACCCCGATGGAGATAGATTCGCTGCCCAATGCGGCGATATAATTGAACTCCTGGCGATTGTGTTTGAGCACAAGGCCATTGACCGGATTTTCCACCGTCACGTTGACAATTCCGGAGGTAATGGGAGCATTGCCGGTGTTTTTGAGCAAAAATGAAACGTAACCGTGTTCTCCGGCGCCGAGGCGGTTGTCGCCGTCGCCGTCCGTTTCGGAAAAACCGACATCACCATACGCCATGGCAGGTTTGCCCTTGCCGGGCAGAACCTCGTCGTCTCTCAGGCAGATAAGCCGCACAGCGTCGCCCTTGCGCAGGGGGTCATAACTGGTACCGGCCAGCACGTACAAATTAGGCCGGAGTTGAAAGAGGCGCGCCACGCGGAAATTGGATTCCTTCGGCAGCGGGAACACGCTTTTTTTACCCAGATCGCCGTCGTATACCTGTACGGAAGCGCCCGATTTGCGGTGCACGATCAGCCACTTGCGCCCGCCGGGCGTAGCCACAGGCACCGATGCATATTCTTCCACTCCGACGTTGCCAAACACCACCGTATCTTTCCCGATGTCGCCGGCGCCGATTTCCATCATCCACACGTCGTTGTCGCCTGCGGAAGTTTTCCATATCTCCCCTGCCAGCAACAAACCGCCGTCGTAAGTGGACGAAGCGCCGTGCAACTGTTTAAAATCGTGCCCTTTAACGGGGGCGCAACATCCTAAGCGACCGCCCTTGTCGTCGAGTTGAACCGCCCAGATATCGCCTTCGCGGCCAATGTCGGACTTGCGGGCATTGCCGCACAGCCAAACGCCCCTTTTCATGTCCCGTACCATTGCCACCAGATCCTGCACGACCCCCTCTCCTACTGCCACCGGCGTTTCTATGCGCTTCCCTTCGACCGGGAACACCAGCAAACTCCCTTCGTAATCCGGGCTGCCGCTTTTGGCCGCCAGCAGGCCTTTGCCGCTTTTAGTCCACACGATTTTTTCGATGCGGGTTACGCCGTATTTGTCAAAAGGAACATTCGACAACTCTTCGCCGTTTTCGTCGAGCCGGACGAGCCAGCCTTTCCCCGCCTGTTTTTTAGTGAAATTGGTCTCACCCACGAGGTAAATATTGCCGTCTTTCGCTTCCGCCACATCCAGAAATACGTCTTCGAGAAAACCGCCGAACAATTTGGGCGGCGCCAGGCGCTTGCCGGTGAAGGGGTCGAAAAGCATGAACAACCCCTGGCTGCCCTGCCCCCGAACGTAGGCTTCCCCTACGGCAGCCAGACGGCCATCTTTCAGCCGGATAACGCTATGGATGCTTTCGGAATACTTGCCGGCATAAAGGCTGTCCCATTCCACCTGCACGACCTGTGCCCGCAAAATGCCAATGGGCAGCAAAAACCCCAATAAAATTATGATAAACAGAATCTTACGCATGATTTAATTATTGCTTACTTTTATCCATACATCGCGTTTTACGAAAGCCCTGAATTTGGTGTGCACCGGTATTTCCACCTCTTTCCCCTTTACGAGGAAACCGAAACCGATACCGGCTGTCAGCCACCAGGCCCAGGGATTGGCCGGACCCAGGATCACGCCGACGGCCGGCAAAACGATACTGCCCACGATGGCCAGCGCATAGCGGTCGCTTCCGGTCGCGGCAAGGGGCAGACTTTCCAGGGGAATGGTCTGGCCATCCACCGTCTGCACATTGAGCGCCTGCAAAGAGACTTTGCCGGGCCGGCCAAAAAAACCGGAACGGCGCGCCGACGCTTTACCCGCTGCATATCGCCCCGCATTGATCACCACGTAATCGTCCACTTTCACGTCGAGATACACCCCCAACCCGATCACCCCGCCCGACTGCGGCATGGTGGAGGAAACCGGCTCCTCCAGAATCAGGGTCACTTCGGCGCCTTTTTTCAACAATACTTCTCCTTCTCCCCTTTGCGCAGACGCGCTCATGCGCAACATGGCCGCCCGGTTGCCCGCTGGCAAGCCTGCAAGAAACAAGGTAAAAACCAACGCGACGGAATAATTCATTTTCATGGTGAAAGGTCGTATATAAATGCCTTTTGGCGGTTTGTCATAAGTGGAAACCGGAGCGCCGGAGTACCCGCCGGTTTCAAACCCATCCCCTCTTTCAAAAATTTTTCTGTTCGGGGATGGGTACCTGCGGGCGGTCGCTTCCACTCAGGGACAAAACAAAAGCAAATTTTGAAACATCCGCTCACATCAAAAGAGATTTTTATGAAAACTTCCGTCATCTCCTGCCTCTTCCTGCTCGCTTTCGCTGCCTCCGCTTTCGCCAGCGCACCGCTGCCCTCATCCAAAGGCAATAAAACCCTGCCCGCCGGAACTTTGGTCATCCTCGAAACGACCGAAAAAATCGCCTCCGACCAGGTGACTGTGGGCAAAACCTTGCTCTTTCGCGTTCGGATGAACGTAGTAGTGGACGGAAAAACCGTCATCGCTACCGGCGCGCTGGCTGTGGGCCGCGTAAAATCCATCGCCCGCGCCACCTACAACAACCCCGAAGAGATCACCCTCGAAGTGCTCTACGCCCAGGCTGTAGACGGCCAGCAGGTGGCCCTCAACGGCGCCGAACAAACGTATCGCGGCACGTTTCCCAACGAAAGCACTGCCGTAGAGCCCGGTCAGACCATCACCGCTACCGTCATGAACAACATCCAAATCAACCTCTGATCACACTATGAAGCATTTTCCCTGCTCCCGCCTTTTTCTTTTCATGATTGCCTTCGCCTGGGGTATTGCGCTCGACGCGCAGCCCCAGGTCGAAGCGCCGCTTGCGACTTTCGACACCGCTTGCGCACCGCTCGTTTCGCTTCGCCTCGCCGGACTTCCCCGCCCGGGGGCCACACCCGGCCAGCGCATTTTTTTCACAGTGCAGGAAGACGTGTTCCGGAACGACAGCCTGCTGATCGCTGCGGGCGCCCGCGCCAAAGGCTGGATACGCGCTATCCGGCAGACGGATACGACGCTTTCCCTGGCAGTGGAGTTGGAAGCAGTACAGACGGTGGGAGGGGAGATGATGGGGTTTGTACAGGCATTGGTTTCGATGGAGATGGATTTGAGAGACAAAGAAGAGTCGCGCTTTCAATCTAACCCCCTCGTGAATGCCGGGCCAAAAGCGGCCGTTAAAGGAGTGGAGGTGGAAAACCTTTTCCGGACGCCGTAGTACACTTTTGTTAAAAAAGATACTTTTGTCACCGATCAAATGGAAAGGATCACATTCAAAACCAGTGAATAATCATGCGCTTTCTCTACCGTACTTCGATATTTTCTTTGTTTTTCTGGTCATTTGGCTTCCGGAATGCCCACGCACAGCCCTGCCCTTCCGACCTGATCCTGACCGTTCAGAATTACTTTTGCAATACCGCCAACCAGACTTACGATGTCGCATTCACCATTCGCTCGGCAGAACCGTTGACCTCCGATCCCTGGTATTGGAGCACCGTGACGCCTGATGCGGGTTCGCTTACGTCGTCGTGTGAGTTTATTTACAATCCGGGCAACCCGAATTGTAATTACATGGATCCGCCAAATTTTCAGTGGATCTGCGCCTGCGACGGAAGGACTTACGAAATCAACGGCTATCCCGATTTTTCGGACTGCACCGGTTTGGCGATTGTGCAGAATGGGCCTTGTGACGGGACGTATCCGGTGCAATACCTTTTATCCGGAGTCCCGTTGGGTCAACCGGTCACACTTTTCGTATCGGTTACCTTGGCCCTTAGCTTGCCGGACGTAATATGGTTTCCCTTTTGCGAATACAACCTCACAATTCCGGCCCAACCCGGCCCCAATGCACCCGCGTCCGTCACCGGTCCTGTAACGACTTGCGGCGGCGCCACCCAGGCATACAGCACCGGAAACGTCACCGGCGCCACCTCCTATCAATGGACCGTCCCCGCAGACGCGACCGTCGTCAGCGGACAAGGCACCAAAAATATTACGGTCCAATGGGGCAATACCTCCGGTCCCGTTTGTGTCACCGCCCAAAACGCTTGCGGCGCAAGCGCGCCAACCTGCAAAAACGTCACGGTCACACCCGCCCCGCTCGTCAACCTCACCAATGGCCCGGTGATATGTGGTAGCCCTGCTGTCACCCTCGACGCCGGCAACCCCGGCAGTACCTACGCCTGGAGTACCGGCGCGACTACTCAAACCATACAAGCCGGCACCAGTGGTTCCTACAGCGTCACCGTGACCCAAAACGGCTGCTCCGCCGCCGATACGGTTGCGGTCAATATCCAGCCGCCGATACAGGTAACGAATATTACAACCAACGGATTATCAGGCACTTTTCAGGTGTCGGGCGGCTTGCCACAGGTGAATGGGAGTAATTATGCGGGTGTGATGATGACGCTGCAGGGCAATCCGGGCGTTACGGCGACCGTGACGGGCGGGCCGTTTGCGCAAGGCTCCTCGGTGAGTTTTACGGCGCCGCAGGCAGGGATGTATGCTGTGGTGGTGACAGATGGGGGTGGGTGTAGCGGGAGCGCGACGGTAGCGGTGATGGGCAGCGGCGGCGGTGGGGGGATGGATACGGTGCCGCCGTGTATTGAGTGGCAGAAGTGTTTAGGTTCATCAGATTATGAAACAGCCCGTGATATTCAACAAACTATTGATGGTGGATTTATCGTTGCAGGGGAAATGTTAGGTGTTGGTGGCGACATATCAGTATCAAATTATCATGGGGGTTTTGATTTTTGGATAGTAAAACTAAGTGTTGATGGAGCAATACAATGGCAAAAAGCATTTGGAGGTAGTTCTGCTGATCAACCATATTCTATTCAACAAACAATGGATGATGGTTATGTAATAGCAGGTACAACCCAATCTAACGATGGTGATGTATCAGGCAACCATGGCATTTCTGATTTTTGGATAATCAAACTTGATTCTAATGGAGATATTCAATGGAAAAAAACATTAGGAGGAAGTGACTCCGAATCTGTAAGTGATATAAAACAAGCAAATGATGGCGGGTTTATAGTAGCAGGCACTACTGAGTCAATAGATGGGAACATATCTGGGAATCATGGAGGAGAAGATTTTTGGGTAGTTAGACTTGATTCTATTGGCAACACAATATGGCAAAAAGCATTAGGAGGAAGCGGTACTGATAGATGTGAAGCAATCTTACAAACCACAGATGGTGGCTATGTAGTTACTGGCGGAACTACTTCCAATGATGGTGATGTATCAGGAAATCACGGCATGTTTGATTTTTGGGTAGTCAAAATTGATTCCAATGGAAATATTCAATGGCAAAAAGCATTGGGAGGAAGTCAAACCGACTCAGCCTATGATATTAAACAAACAGAAGATGATGGATTTATTGTTGTAGGAACTGCATCGTCCAATGACGGAGATGCGTCAAATAATCATGGTATGAATGATCTTTGGGTAGTGAAGTTAAATAATGTTGGAGAAATAGAATGGCAAAATATGTTAGGCGGTTCCTCTGCTGACTATGCTACAGCTGTAGAACAAACCATAGACAATAAATATGTGATAATTGGCGTATCAGGCTCTAATGATGGAGATGTGTCATATAACTATGGGCAACATGATTACTGGTTAGTTATGCTCGACTCTTCTGGCTTAATGCAATGGCAGAAAACACTCGGTGGAAGTGATTTTGATTTATCACGGGACATCGACATTACTAATGACTATGGATTTATTACAATTGGTTATACACAGTCAAACGATGGTAATGTTTATGGCCACCATGGAGGAGACTATTGGGATATTTGGATAATTAAACTAAAAAATGGCCTTGTATCGTGCGTACCACTCCATTCTCCTTTACCTAATAGTATAAATATCGTTACAACTCCTACAATCTCTTGGCCCCCTACCCCCGGCTGCCTCGATGGCTACCGCCTCACCCTCTCCACCACCCCCGGCGGCGCCGACCTTTTGAACAACCAAACGGTGCAGGACACTTTTTACCAGCCAGCGCAGCCGCTCCCGGCAGGCGATACCATCTATGTGCGCATTGTGCCGTACAATGGGCTGGGGGATGCGATCGGGTGTCAGGAGTACTGGTTTGTGACGGCGGGGAATTCTCCTTTCACCCCTGAAATGGTGCCCGTCGCGGGCGGCACGTTCACGATGGGCTGTACGCCGGAGCAAATACTCTATTGCGAACAAGATGAAGATCCGGCCCATCCGGTCACGCTGCCCGGCTTTGAAATAGGCAAATACGAGGTGACGCAAATGGAGTGGCAGGCCCTGATGAGCGATATCAATCCAACAGGCACACCCGAATTCCCTGCCTGCGGCGGCGCCTGCCCCATCGAGAAGGTGAGTTGGTACGACGCCGTTGTGTATTGTAATCGCCTGAGCGAGCAGGAAGGGCTCTCGCCGTGCTATTACTCCGACAGCAATTTTACCCTGGTGTACGGTAAAAACGGCGGCATATGGAGCCTGCCCAACGGCGGCTCAGTCCACTGGAACACCGCTGCAAACGGCTACCGGTTGCCCACCGAGGCCGAATGGGAATACACGGCACGCGGCGGAACGCAAAGCCAGGGCTATCTTTATGCAGGCAGCGATTTCATGGGGAATGTGGCATGGGTTGATTTCAATTCAGATGATAAAACGCATCCCGTCGGCACAAAATTGGGCAATGAACTGGATCTGTTCGACATGAGCGGCAACGTATGGGAATGGACCTGGGACGTGTACGATCCCGGCTACTACGCCGTCAGCCCAACCTGTGTGCCGACCGGCCCCGACATGGGCCCGAACAGGGTATACCGCGGAGGATCGTGGTTTATCACACAGGGAGCGCGGGTCGCGTACCGGAGCGGCCCCAATGCCACTACCCGCGTCAAAGACTATGGTTTCCGGCTCGCGCGGGGTAAAATCGCCCCGGGCTGTACCCCTAACTTGACAGAACCCGCACACGCCTCGGTGAACATCGATACCACTACCCTCATCCGTTGGCCGGGAACAGGCGTATGTGTGGAAGGCTACCACCTCTCGCTCGGCACAGCACCGGGCGGATCGGATATACTAGACCATATCGCAGTACAGGATACTTTTTACCAGCCTGCGCAACCGCTGCCGGCGGGCGATACGGTCTTTGCGCGCGTTGTGCCCTACAACGGCGCGGGAAATGCAAGCGGGTGTCAGGAATTTTGGTTTGTGACGACGGGAAGCAGCCCCTGCAACCGGCTGAGCGACTCCCTCGAACTGGTGAAGTTTTACAATTCCACAGGCGGCCCTACCTCCTGGATAAACAAATGGGACCTGAACCAGCCGATGAACACCTGGTTTGGGGTAGGACTTACTCATGGATGTGTGAGTGGTCTTTTCCTGCAAGATAATAACCTCAACGGCCTCATCCCCGATTCATTTGGCGCGCTCAGCACCTTGGAATCGGTTGATTTACAGAACAATAATCTGGGCGGCCCGCTGCCTTCCACTGTTGGTAATCTGAAGAATCTGGAAATGTTTTATATCCGGAACAATCCGAATATTTCAGGTACCATTCCAACGGGTTTGACAAATTGCACCAGTTTAAAAGTATTGTCGTTGGCTGCAACGGGGGTTGAAGGAAATATCCCCCCGGATATTGACAAATTAGTGAGAATGAATTACCTGTTGCTGGATGAAACAAAGATGAGCGGCCCTTTGCCCAATGCATTGGGTTCGCTTAAAGAAATGGTAGTAATGACCCTCAATAACAGTCAATTTAACGGCCCCCTTCCAGACCTTTCCCAAATGTCCCACTTGCAGTTGCTATGGCTTCAAAACAATAAAATAGATGCCATACCACTTGGCGCTATCCCGCTGGGTACGGCTGACAATAGTCCTCACGACACTCTTTTTTACACTTCTTCCGGATATATATTTACATTCGGACTTCCCAAGGGATTGCTTCTTCAAAACAATGCACTGACATTTGACGATCTGCTGCCCCTCGATCCACCCTATTTCTCAGGCAGCCTGAATTTTCCGTATGCTCCCCAGGATTCCGTTTTTCACGACACGCTGATCATGCTCGATACGGGTCAAGACCTTGATATCAGCCTCGATTTTGATGAAAATATCGGCACGAACGTTTATTATTGGTATAAAGACGGGGTGTTTCAATTTGACATAATCGGAAATAATAACCTGACAATAAATAACTTACAGGCATTTCATGCGGGCGAATGGCGGGTACAGGTGACCAACATGGCCCTGCTGGATTTGACGTTATACAGTCGCGCCATCCGGCTTCAGGTGAATTGTACGAACATTCCGGCGCCGGTTATCACCGGCCCGCTGACGCTCTGCGATGGATCGGCTACCTTGACGGTATCCGGCACCTATCCGCAGCTGCCGCAGTGGTCCAATAATACAAGCGGGCAAAGCACTACGGTCAATACACCTGGTATTTACACGGTCACTGTAACCGACGCTATCGGATGCACCGGCACGGCCACATGGAATGTCGGGCCGAACACTCCATCACCGCAGCCAGATATTAACGGTCCTACCGCTTTGTGCGGAGGCTCCCCAACCCTGAGCGTTTCCGGCACTTACCCGCAAAATCCCCAATGGTCGAACGGCCAAACCGGGTATTCCATTACCGTTAATCTTCCGGGAGCCTATTCCGTGACGGTGACGGATGCCAACGGCTGTACGGGTACCGATAGCCAGACCGTCTCTAACCAGGGACCGCCAATGATCATGGTCAATACCACCCCCGCCGGCTGCAACCCATCCCTCGGCAGCATCAACCTTATGCCCACCGGCGCCGCACCCTTCACCTTCGACTGGGCCGACCTGCCCGGCACCAACGACCCCGAAGACCGCAACAACCTCTCCGCAGGTCAGTATTCCGTCACGGTCACCGACGCCAACGGCTGCGCTGCCACCAGCACAGCGACCATAGGCTCCAACGTCACAACTCCCCCCGCCAACGTTAGCGCTTCACCGGCAGCGGCCCAACTCACCTGCACCTTCACCTCCATCCAACTCACTGCCACCGGCGGCCCCTCCTACCAATGGTCGAACGGCCTCGGTACCGCTGCCACCGTGAACGTGACAACCCCCGAAACCTACACCGTCACCGTTACCGGCGGCAATGGCTGCACCGCCACCGCCACCCAAAACGTGACGCAGGACATTACCCCGCCGGCCGCTAATATCCTGCCGCCGGCAACGGCCCAACTCACCTGCACCCTCACCTCCATCCAACTCACCGCTACCGGCGGCCTCTCCTACCAATGGTCGAACGGCCTCGGTACCGCTGCCACCGTAAATGTGACTGCCCCCGGAACCTACACCGTCACCGTCACCGGCGGCAATGGCTGCACCGCAGTGGCCACCAAAATTGTCACGCAGAACATCAATCTGCCTGTCGCGGATATCTCACCGACGGCAACCGAACTGACCTGCACCGTCGTTTCCATCACCCTGACGGCGGGCGGAGGCGGCGCCTACCAGTGGTCCGGGAATCTGGGGACATCCAATACTGTAATCGTAAATTCTCCCGCCGTCTATACGGTCACGGTCACTGATCCGGTCAACGGCTGCACGGCCCAGACAAGCGTTGCCATCACCCAGAACGCCCAGGTTCCGGTCGTGACCCTGACAGCAGCGCCTTCCAACACCCTCGACTGCAACCATCCGACCATCACCCTGACGGCGACCGGCGGCGGAACTTACCTTTGGTCGAACGGCTTGGGAACCGGAGCAACGGCAATCGTCGGAGCGCCCGGCAATTACACGGTCACCGTCACCCTGCCCAACGGCTGCTCCAATGCGGAATCCATTGAAGTCATGCAGGATATTACCCCGCCCACGCCCGCGATCAGCATGGATCCTCCCGGCGGGCTGGATTGCGGCGGCAGTACTGTCACGCTGACAGTCAATGGTTTCTACAATTCCTATCAATGGTCGGACGGCCAAAATACGCCCGGCATAACCGTCGGCACGGCAGGCACTTACAGCGTCACCGTGACCAGCGCCAACGGCTGCACCGGAATCACATCGCAAACCGTCAACGCTTCTGCCGTTGTGACGGTACAACTGACGGAAAAACTCTGCCCCGGCGGCTCCATCCAGATCGGCGGCGAAGTATTCGATAAAAACAACCCGTCGGGAGAGGTGATCGTGCCGGGCGTTGGCGGCGACTGCGATACGGTGTTCAATGTAACCGTATCCTTCTACTACTCCGCTGCCGGCCAATCGCTGGATGTCACACTATGCCCCGGGGAGATGTACGATTTCGACGGACAATTGCTGTCCCAACCAGGTCTTTACAGGGATACCTTTTTCAACCAAGCCGGTTGCGACAGTATTTATTTCACCCTGAAACTCGCTTTCAAAAACGTGCCGCCTTTCGCTGCCGAAGCCGATAGCGCGGTGGTCACCGCCGGCGAATCGCTTACCGTGCCGGTCATGGACAACGACGACCTCCCGCCAGGCGGAGGAGTCGCCCTCCAGATACTGACGCAACCGGACCAGGCAGTTGCTTCCCTGAGCGGGACAACGGACATCGAAATCTCCGTGCCGGATATCCACGCGGTGGGATACGACTCCATGCACTATATTTTGTGCCACACTGAATGCCCGGCTTTTTGCGACACGGCGCCGCTATTCATCCGGATCTTACCCTCCTGCCTGACAAAAGCGCAGGCGGAGATACCCACTGTCATCACACCCAACGGGGACGGGCTCAACGACGAATTCGACCCGCTGGAGGTTTTCGACACTGCAAACTGTGTGCAGATTGGCAGCAAATCGAGCCTCGTCATACTGAACCGCTGGGGAGAGGTCGTGTTCCGGCCCGGCGGCTACGAAAAATGGGACGGCGGAACCGCTTCGGGAAAAACACTTCTGGCCGGTACTTACTACTACATCCTCCGGGTGGATGCCGCGGACGGCGAGGTGGTGGTGAAGGGGGCGGTGAATTTGTTGCGGGAGTGAAATTCTGAGATCATAAAAAAGCCTGATATTTGAAGACTCTTACGCTAAAAGAATATTAATCTTAACGATACTTATTCTTTCAGTTATTCAGTCCCGGCCGTCAAAAGCAAGGGGGAAGCAAAAAAGAACTTTGTCTAATGAACTACAGGGATCAACCTCACTTAACTTTTGGACCGCACGACTATTTAAACCGTTGGAAGGTCATTTTATCACTTATTTTTTTGTTTTTTTGTGGGGAAGTAGGAGCACAGTGTTGGGAAGAACAGTCTCCAAAGTCAACCTACAGGTATTCTGATATTCACTTTATTGATTCTCTGACAGGGTTTGTAGTAGGAGATACAATACCGATTGGTATTTACAATGGCCTTTTGTTAAAAACCACAGACGGAGGGGAGTCGTGGAATAATGAAACTTATCTATTACCTACTGCCCCCAATACCGTCCATCGGCTTGTATCAATACATTTTCGAGGAACAAACAATGGATGGATTGGTAACACTCGGGGAAACGTATTTCGGACAACGGATGGCGGTGAAAGCTGGCAAATTAGCAGTATCGGAACACTTACGCCTGTTATGGATATCTTTTTTATTGACTCGACCCTAGGATGGCTTGTTACATATACAAAAGGAATTTTTAAGACAATCGATGGGGGCGTAACTTGGTTTAAGGTATTCGATACAGATTCAGTTTTATGGGGGCTTTTCTTTCTAAATTCTGAAACAGGATGGGCAGTAGGCAGCAATTCGAACACAACAGAGGCACGGATTTTCAAAACAATTGATGGTGGTGCGTTATGGAACCAACAAAATATCAATTCGAGCGAAAGGATCGAAGGTATTTTTTTCACCGATAGCTTAAATGGATTCGTGACCGCTGGTTGCGACGATTACTTCAAAACAACGGACGGCGGAGACAGTTGGACAAACTATAACGGCAATTCCTGTTACGATTATTTGTTTTTTCTGAACAACCAGGTAGGATGGATAAGCGGAATTACTGGTTTATTAAAAACTACTGATGGGGGGAATAGTTTCACATCCATTTCATACAATACAACATTTCAACCAGGTCGTTTTGTTTTTGTAAGCGAAAATGAAGGCTGGTATGTAGATTTTTACGGCTCTATTAAACATCTTTTCTTGGATATCCCGGATTGTGTACTTCAAACTCATCCTGTGCAAGGCAGTGTGAATGTACCTATCGACACCTCCATTTCATGGAACCCTGCCAATGGCTGTCCCGATGGCTACCGCCTCACCCTTTCTACCACTCCCGGCGGCTCCGACCTGCTGAACAACGTGGATGTAGGTAATACGACGACCTACCAACCTGTGCAACCTTTACCAATAAACGATACCGTCTATGTGTACGTTACGGCATATAATGAGTTGGGCAGTGCGGCCGGGTGTCAGGAGTATTGGTTTGTGACGGCGGGGGAGCCATGCACAACAACTGTCACGAACGTGAACGACGACGGTCCCGGTTCTTTGCGCGCGGCCATCCAATGCGCCAATACACGCCCGGGGCCGGATACGATCCGCTTTAATATTCCGGGAGCCGGGCCGCATTTAATTGCTTTAACATCATCGCTGCCGGGGTTTTCCGACCCGAAAACAGTATTGGATGGCACCACCCAACCCGGCAATTATCCGATGGCGGGAAAAATTATAGTTGATTGCCCTGACGGCAGCGCAGGCATCATCAACGGAGCCGATTCATGCGAAATTTATGGAATAGAATTCAGAAAGACGAACATGACGCCTGGCTTTTATAACACTTTTTTGTTTTTTTGGGACAACACCAGCAATTATATCATAGGAGCAGAAAACAAAGGAAATTATTTTGTGGGCACAAACGTCGGTATCGGATTTAAAGCGGGAAACAAAAACAACCGGATACGTTACAATACTTTTGGCGAAAGTTATGATAAGACCCAGGTGGGTATTGCGAGCGGAGTAGACCTTCAATGGGGGAGCAATAACAATATAATTGAGCACAACACAATTTCAAATTATAGTCTATGGGCGATCCAGGGTATCGCCAGTTTCCAAAATAAATATTCGCAAAACAAAATTTATTGCAACGAAGGATATTGGCCTGTTATCCATTTTGAAAATGCTAATAATTACAATCCTTCTCCCCAGATCAACGTTGCCGGCGCTGCACAAATAACGGGTACTTCCTCTCCCGGCGACTATATTGAAGTATTCATCAACGACACCTCCAACTGTGGGCCGATGGTATGTCAGGGCAGGGTATTTCTGGGCTCTGCCATAGCCGATCCGACCGGGCAATGGAAGTTGGCAGCGCCATATCTTGCCGCTTTAAATCCGGGAGATATGGTAACGGCAACCGCAACCGATGCTTTCAACAATACTTCAGTATTTGCCGATTGCATGCCTGTAATCCTGCCCTGCAACTTCACCGTAAACCTCGGTCCTGATATTGTTGCCTGTGCCGGTTCTTCTTTGTTGCTGGATGCAGGACCGGGCGATATATTCCATTGGAATAACAGCGAAACCAATTCAACCATATCGGTAAATGCTCCCGGTTGGTATTCCGTCACGGTGACGGATAACAACGGTTGCACCGCCACAGATTCTGTACAAATCACTGTTAACCAATTGCCTGCTCTTACTGCAACCACCACACTCTCCACCTGCAATCAATCCAATGGCAGTATCAACCTACACCCTGCCGGCGCAGCACCATTCACTTTCAACTGGGCCGACCTCCCCGGCCCCAACGAACCCGAAGACCGCAACAACCTGCCCCCAGGTCAGTATCTCGTCACCATCACCGACGCCAATGGTTGCTCGGCGGCAAGTACGGTGACCGTTGGGACAGACAACTCGACGCCTACCGCCAATATCAGCGCCATACCGGCTGCCGCCCATTTGACCTGCATCAACACCTCGGTACAACTCACCGCCATCGGCGGCGGCACCTACCAATGGTCGAACGGCCCCGGTAACACGGCGACAGTGAATGTGAGCACTCCCGGAACCTACCAGGTCACGGTCACAGGCGGTAACGGCTGCACGTCCGTGGCCACCCAAATTGTCACGCAGAACATCAATCTGCCTGTCGCGGATATCACGCCGACGGCAACCGAACTGACCTGCACCGTCGTTTCCATCACCCTGACGGCGGGCGGAGGCGGCGCCTACCAGTGGTCCGGGAATCTGGGAACATCCAATACCGTAATCGTAAATTCTCCCGGTGTCTATACGGTCACGGTCACCGATCCGGTCAACGGCTGCACGGCCCAGACAAGCGTCGCCATCACCCAGAACGCCCAGGTGCCGGTCGTGACCCTGACAGCAGCGCCTTCCAACACCCTCGACTGCAACCATCCGACCATCACCCTGTCGGCGACCGGCGGCGGAACTTACCTTTGGTCGAACGGCTTAGGAACCGGAGCAACGGCAATCGTCGGAGCGCCCGGCAATTACACGGTCACCGTCACCCTGCCCAACGGCTGCTCCAATGCGGAATCCATTGCCGTCATACAGGATATAACCCCGCCTGTGCCCGTGATTAGCATGGATCCTCCCGGTGGACTGGATTGCGGCAGTGGCACTGTCACATTGACTGTCAATGGTTTATCCCAGGCATATCAATGGTCGGGCGGTCAGAACACACCCGGTATAACGGTCAGTGCAGCCGGCACTTATAACGTCACCGTGACCGGCGCCAACGGATGCACGGGTACCGCAGTGCAAACCGTCAATCCTTCCGCGGTGGTGACGCTGAGCCGGGTGGAAAAACTGTGCCCCGGTGGCTCTATCCAGATTGGCGGTGAGGTGTTCGATAAAAACAACCTGGATGGAGAAGTAACGATACCCGGCGTCGGGGGAGATTGCGATACGGTGGTCAATGTATCATTGTCTTTCTACCCGGATGCTGCCAGCCAGTCGCTGGATGTTGTGCTGTGTCCCAATGAAATGTATGATTTTAATGGACAGATACTATCTCAGGCCGGTCTGTACCGGGATACTTTATTCCATGACGCCGGTTGCGACAGCATGTATATTGCGCTGAAACTCTCGTTCAAAACCATTCCGCCTTTTGCTGCCGAAGCCGACAGCGCGGTGGTCACCGCCGGCGAATCCGTTACGGTACCGGTGATGGACAATGACGATACTCCGCCGGGCGGAGGCGTTTCTATCCAGGTATTGACGCAACCAAGCCAGGCGCTTGCCACCCTCAGCGGAGCGACCGGCATCGAAATCGCCGTCCCGGATATCCACGCGGTGGGATACGACTCCATGCAGTATATTTTGTGCCACAACGAATGTCCGGCCTACTGCGACACGGCGCCTGTTTTTATCCGTATCCTGCCTTCCTGCCTGACAAAAGCGCAGGCGGAGATACCCACTGTCATCACCCCCAACGGCGACGGGCTCAACGACGAATTCGACCCGCTGGAGGTTTTCGATACGGCAAACTGTGTGCAGATTGGCAGCAAATCGAGCCTCGTCATACTGAACCGCTGGGGAGAGGTCGTGTTCCGGCCCGGCGGCTACGAAAAATGGGACGGCGGAACCGCTTCGGGAAAAACACTTCTGGCCGGTACTTACTACTACATCCTCCGGGTGGATGCCGCGGACGGCGAGGTGGTGGTGAAGGGGGCGGTGAATTTGTTGCGGGAGTGATGTTCTGAATAAGGCAAAAAAAGCCCGGCTGGTGTAGCCGGGCTTTGTGCGGAGAGGGAGGGATTCGAACCCCCGGTACCCTCGCAGGTACGTCTGATTTCGAATCAGGTGCATTCAACCGCTCTGCCACCTCTCCTTTACCCGCCGTAGCCGTTTACGGCGAAGGCGGGTCGTTTTATTATTCTCCCGTTTCACAGCGAAAGCGGGCATCTCTTTTATATCAATTCAAACCGTCGCCGGACACAGATGTTTCCTCGCAAACGCCCTTCCGGAACCCGATTTCAAATACTGCTCAAACTCAAAAGCTCTTTCTCTCTCAGGAAATGCGCAACACCAGATCAATTTGACCGGCCTGCGTTCTTTCGTGACTTCCACCCAACCTTTCTGATGCCGGTTGATTCGTTCCTTCAAATTGCACGTGCAACCGGTGTAATGGTCGCCGTCACCGCAAAGAAGGATGTAAACATAAAAGAACTTAGGGTTTTCTCCGGGGGCATCGGAGGCATTGTTTTCATGCATGGCAATATGGTTAAAGCGTGTGATTATCCCGCCTTCGCCCCTGAAACACCGCCGAACTCTGTGCTTGCGGCAGATTCAGATGGTGAAACGGGTGGATTACCCGCCTTCGCCCTGAAACACCGCCGAACTCTGTGCTTGCGGCAGATTCAGATGGTGAAACGGGTGGATTACCCGCCTTCGCCCTAAAGGGCTTCGGCGGGTGAAGCGGAGAGACGGGGATTCGAACCCCGGATACGCTTGTGACGTATACGCACTTTCCAGGCGCGCTCCTTAAACCACTCGGACATCTCTCCTTTTAAGCGGACGCAAAGGTAAAACGCCTCTTCACAAAAAGCAAGCCGAAAGCAATGCAGAAATTTTCAACATGTTTGGTTGTACCTTTGCCCGTCCATGGATGTTAGCATTTTCGACAACCGGCGGGTACGACAAGGGCTGACCGTAGTGTTGTTGGCCGGGTCGCTGGCCTGCATTTTTCCTCCGAAGCTGCCGGCTTTTCAATGGTGGGCTGAACACGCCGTATTCGTAGCGATGGGCTTTTTGTTATTGGGACTTTTTTTCCTGGTCATCAATAAATCGCGGTTGATGTTCGTGTGCCTCGGTTGCAGTGCCGCCATTTGTTTTTTTAAAAATGAAATGGGCGAAAAAGCACATCTGAACAACCTCTCCCCTCCCCTTTCTTACCCGGTGGATTCTCCCGCTCAAAACCGGAAACAACAGGATCCAACTTTGTTCAAACCCGTTTCACCCGATGAGTCTTCGAAGACGCGCCAATAGTTTTCGCTTCGCGTTTCAGGGCCTGGCCGATCTGCTGCGAAGCCAGCCGAACGCCCGGATACATCTGGTCGTGGCGGTGGCTGTGACACTGGCAGGATTTTATTTCCGGATATCCCGCATGGAATGGGTGGCGGTGGTGATCTGCATTGCGCTGGTTTTTGCCCTCGAAGCGATCAACACGGCGCTGGAATACCTGACCGACCTGGTCTCGCCGGACTTTCACCCCTTGGCAGGCAAGGCGAAAGACGTGGCGGCAGCGGCGGTTCTGATGATCGCGGCAGGAGCATGCGCAGTGGGGCTGATCATTTTTTTACCCAAAATTTTAGACCTTTTTGGTTAATCTTTGCAGTCATTTCCAGAACACCCGGGAGCGTTCATGCCCTCCCTACCAACTGACAACGTTTTTCATAGATAGACATCAAAATACTGATATGTCGCCATTTTTGCAATTTTCTCCATAAAAAATCGTCAAAAACGAAGGAATATTGAGAAGCAAATGACGTTTAGCCCGTATCTTTCGCTAATCCCTCTGAAATCGGTTTTCATCCATTTTCTCACCAAACTCTTTCATCCCATGCGTTTTTTATCCTTTTTACCGATGCTGCTGTTGCTCGCCGGTTCGCTGGGGGCGCAGAATCAGTGTAGCATCTTCGACCTTACCGCCACGGCCGGTGCTACCCCGACGAATACCTGCCAGTATTACGTGATACTCGACTTCGAGCACAACGGCACCACCAACCAGTTCACTGTCAAAGGCAATGGCGTCAACTACGGCACTTTCCCCTATGATTCGGTGCCCCTCACGCTTGGCCCCTTCACGGCAGGCGCCATACCGACGATCAAAGAATTCGTCGTCACGGATGCCGTTTACCAGGATTGCCAGGACGACGTAACAGTGCAGATCCCGGCTTGTCCGCAAAGCGCTGTCTGCGACATTTATGACCTGACAGTAGACGTAGGAGACTGCAATCCCGGCAGCCTGACCTACTCGCTGAAATTGAATTTCCAGGTCATCAACCCGGGCAACGACTTCTTCGAAGTATGGGCCGGCAACGGAACCTACCTCGGTATCTATCCCCTCAATCAGTTGCCGCTCAAAATTCCTGTTTTCCCCTGGAGTGGCGACCCGACCGATCAACTGAAAGTTTGTATCAACGACAACCCCGACTGCTGCGAAATCATCACCTTCGACGCTCCCGACTGCAACCAGACGCCTTGTATCATTTCCAATCTTACCGTGACCAGGGGCGAGTGTACCTCTGACAGCACGTACAGAGTCGAGGTTGATTTTGGCGTTGCCGGAACCTCGCCGGTTGACGAATTCGGCTTGTGGGCCAACGACGATTTCCTGGGTTTCTACTCGCTCGATTCCCTGCCGGTTACTATCGACAGCTTTCCCTGGAACGGCGGAGCGACGGACTTCGTAAAGGTCTGCGCCCTCGATATCAACGTGGATACGCTGCCTCCGCAGATACTTTGTTGTAAAATTGCAGAGTTCGAGGTGCCCGATTGCCTGCCGGTCCACCCCTGCGGCATCAAAGACCTGGTGGTAGAAACGGACTCCTGTTCTTCCGACAGCACCTTTGGCGTGTGGGTGAAATTCACGGTGAACGATACCTCAGCGGTGGATTCCTTCCAGGTCTGGGCCAACGGACACGACCTCGGCACGTTCGGCTTCGATTCTTTACCCCTTTATATCCCTGATTTTCCCTGGAACGATGGCATTTTCAGTTACATCAAGATCTGCACCGGCACAGCCATCCCCTGTTGCAAAGAATTGCAATTCCTCTCGCCCGCTTGCCTGCCGTACGGCCCCTGTGAAGTGACGGACATCACGGTGCAAACCGGCGCCTGCACTTCGGACAGCACCTACAAGGTAAAACTGAACTTCCAGGCCAGCAATCCCGGCGACGGCAAGTTCACCGTTTGGGCCAACGGCGTGTCGCTCGGCGTGTTCCCGCTCGACACGCTCTTCCCGCTGACCATAGACAGCTTTCCGTGGAACGGCGGCAATACGGATACGGTAACTGTCTGCATACTCGATTCGACAGCGATGTCGCCCTGCTGTCTCGACAAAGCATTTCATGTGCCGGGTTGCCTGACGGGCGACACCTGCGCCATTTCGAATGTGGTGGTAGACCCGGGCGATTGCAATCCCGGCGGACAATCGTACAGCCTGACCCTCAATTTTGAGGTAAACAATCCGGGCAACGACTTCTTCGATCTGTGGACCGGCAATGGCGTTTACCTGGGCCATTTCCCGCTCAATGAATTGCCGCTCCAGATTCCGGCCTTCCCCTGCACCAACAACGGCGTTGGCGTTCTGAAAATCTGCATCAACGATAACCCGAACTGTTGCAGCATCGTCGAATTTCAGGCGCCGACCTGCTGCGGCAGCAACGACCCCTGCGAGATCACCAACCTTGCGGTGCAAACGGGCGATTGCCATGGCGACGACAGCTACGAAGTATGGCTCAATTTCAGCGTCAACAACCCGCTCGCCGACCACTTCGGCGTGTGGGCCAACGGCGAATTCCTCGGCACCTTCAACCTCGATTCGCTGCCGTTGTACATCCCCGAATTCCCCTGGAACGGCGGCCAGAACGACTTGGTCAAAGTGTGCTTTATCACGCCCAACGGCGCCATCGCTTGCTGCAAAACGCTTGAATTCGAAGTGCCCGACTGCCTGCCTCAACCCTGCGAAATTTACAACCTGACGGTGGAAACGGGCGACTGCACCGGCGACAGCACCTACCTGGTATGGGTCAATTTCTCCGTCGCCAACCCGCCCGGCGATACCTTCGGCGTGTGGGCCAACGGCCAGTTCCTCGGCACCTTCCATCTCGACTCGCTGCCGCTACAGATCGAGGATTTCCCCTGGAACGGCGGCTACAACGACTTCGTCAAGGTCTGTTTTGTCAATGCCAACGATCCCAATGCGCCGGGCACCTGCTGCCGCACGAAGGAGTTTGAAGTGCCCGACTGCCTCGATCAGGGCGGACCTTGCGAAATTTACAACCTGACGGTGGAAACGGGCGACTGCACCGGCGACAGCACCTACCAGGTGTGGGTCAATTTCTCGGTGGACAATCCTCCCGGCGACATTTTCGGCGTGTGGGCCAACGGCCAGTTCCTCGGCACCTTCCATCTCGACTCGCTGCCGCTGCAGATCGAGGATTTTCCCTGGAACGGCGGCCAGAACGATTTGGTTAAAGTCTGTTTTGTCAATGCCAACGATCCCAATGCGCCGGGCACCTGCTGCCGTACGAAGGAATTTGAAGTGCCCGACTGCCTCGATCAGGGCGGGCCTTGCGAAATTTACCACCTAACGGTGGAAACGGGCGACTGCACCGGCGACAGCACCTACCAGGTGTGGATCAATTTCGACGTGGACAATCCGCCCGGCAATACGTATGGCCTGTGGATCAACGGTGTATTCTATGACACGTTTAGCCTCGACTCACTGCCGCTGCAGATCAACGATTTCCCCTGGAACGGCGGCTACAACGACGTGGTAAAAGTATGCTTCACCAACCAGGGCGCCGTCGCTTGCTGCAATACCAAAGAATTCGCAGTACCGGATTGCCTCGACCAGGGCGGCTACCCATGCCACATCTCCGATCTGACGATCGAAACGGGCGATTGCACCGGCGACAGCACCTACACGGTGACGATCAACTTTGACGTGGACAATCCGCCGTCCGATGAATTCGTCCTGTGGGCCAACAATGAAATTCTCGACACATTCAACCTCGGCGACCTGCCCCTCACGATCCAGGATTTCCCCTGGGATGGAGGCCCCGTGGATCACGTGAAAGTGTGCATTTTCGACAACGACAACCCTCCGGGACAGCCGTTCTGCTGCAAACTGCAGCCGTTCCAGGTACCCGACTGCCTCGACCAGGGCGGCGGCGATTGCGAGATCACCAACCTGACCGTAGAAACGGGCGACTGCACCAGCGATGATACGTACGAAGTATGGATCAATTTCGATGTGGTCAACCCGCCCACCGACGAGTTTGGCGTATGGGCCAACGGCGATTTCCTCGGCTTCTTCAGCGCGGACTCGCTGCCGCTCTACATCGCCGATTTCCCCTGGAACGGCGGCGCCAATGATGTGGTGAAGGTTTGCTTCAACGGCAATAACAATCCTTCGTGCCCGATCCTTTGCTGCGCCATAGAAGAATTCGCGGTACCGGATTGCCTCGACCAGGGCGGCGGCGATTGCGAGGTCACCAACCTGACGGTGGAAACGGGCGACTGCACCGGCAACGACACCTACGAAGTCTGGATCAACTTCGACGTGGACAACCCTCCCGGCGACCAGTTCGGCGTGTGGGCCAACGGCGATTTCCTCGGTCTCTTCAACCTGGATTCGCTGCCGCTCTACATCGCCGACTTCCCCTGGAACGGCGGCGCCAACGACGTGGTGAAAGTGTGCTTCCCGACGTCCGGTGGTTCGGTCACCTGCTGCAAAACGAAAGAATTCGAAGTGCCCGACTGCCTCGACCAGGATCCCTGTCACATTTATGACCTGCACGTTGTGAAGACGCCTTGCCTGTGCGGCCAGTTCTTCGCCTTAGTCAGTTTCCAACACAACAACGGCGGCAACGAAGGCTTCGACATCGTGGGCAACGGCAACAACTACGGCAACTTCCCGTACAACTACCCGCAACCGATCATCCTCGGCCCCTTCAACGGCGACGGCACGACGGATTATGAATTTGCGGTGAAAGACCACCTGCACCCGGATTGTGCCGATGACTTCCATCTCGGCACCGTGGATTGCATGACGCCGGTAGTGGATCCCAACAGCGACGCCAAACTGGTTCTTTCGCCCAATCCGGCATCCAACTGGCTGAACGTGACCGCTCAACTGCAAAGCGGCAGTGCCATCGGCGAAGCGACGGTTCAAATTTATCACGCCGACGGTCGCTTGGTGCGCACGAACACCGTAGCGGACGGCAGCAACTTCCTGCTCGACGTGGCGGACTTGCCCGCCGGCATTTTCCGCCTGGCGCTGACAGCGGCTGCCGGTCGCGTGGAAGGGACGTTTGCGAAGCAATAAATTTGTAATTCGGAATAATAAAAAAGAGACGCTGTTCTTAAGTTGATTTTCGACAGGGTTAGCAGGATGAACAGGATTAAATTTTTGATTTTCAATAAAATAAGCCCTGTTAACTCTGTTAATCCTGTCGAAATCTGACTTATTCGGCAGTGTCTCTTTGTTTATTTTCGCTATTATTGCCGTTAAATTTTAGTAAATTTGCCCAAAACACATATAACATGGTAATTCGCGACCTGGCTGAACAAATTCTGGAGCGTCCCGATGCAGTGTTGCAACTGGAAAAAATTCAGAACGCCCTCGCAGATGAAAAGTGACGGAGACAAGAATTTCACGAGTGGATTACCGAAGATGTGAAAGCCGAATTTATTAATGGTCAAATCATAATTCACTCTCCCGTAAAAAAAAGCAATTTTTGAAGAGGATGCTAATCTGGAGGCTCTGCATAAGTTAATGGGCTCCTGACCTGCTGACTGCGCCCCGAAAGGAAGCAAAAAAAGCACATGAATCATCGCAGCAATAACTTGCCATTCCCCACCTGTTTCCCTTCAGCATCAATAACCTGGAAAAAATAAACGCCGCTTTCCAGCCCTTCGCGCCGGAAGGTGAGCGCCTTGCCGTCGAATCCCGTGTCGCGGACGACACGACCCGCAATATCCGTCAAAAGAAAGCGATATTCACCGTCAGAAAGCCCCTGGAATTGAAGCACGGCTGTTTCGGTGAGGGGATTCGGAAAAACGCGGATCTGCAGGGCGGGCGGGTCGGGTATTTTCTCTATGTCCACCGTGATAAAATCCCGTCCGATGCGGTGCAATGTTTCGTTCGTATGGATCGGGCTGTTGAAATCGAAGTAGATCGAGGCTGTGTTCCGGATGTCCGTACCGTCGGGCAAATCGGGTTTCTGAGATATTTTGAAACTGAAAAAACCGTGTGAGGCCGCTTCGTTAGCGTTGCTGTCGGGCAGGTTAATGTCCGGGAAAGTCACGATCAGGATGCCTTGACCGCCGAGCGACCATGTGAATGGGTGCGAAGCCGTACCCATGCGCAGCGAAGCGGGATCGAGAAAAGTGGAAAGCGTGTCGCGAACGATGACGTTGTGCGCGGGCGCCGTTCCGGTGTTTTGAAAACGCACGAGGTATTCGATGTCGGTATTCGGCGGCACCAGGCGTTCGGCGCCGTAGCCCAGGGGGAAACCCTGTTTGTCGTTGGGGTCGAAAGCGCCGACGATTTCCCCGCAATAAACATCCTGAGAAGGGATGCCGTTGTTGAGAAAATACAAGTTCGGGAATCCGGGCATGTTGAAACCGCCGCAACCTTCGGTCCAGGCCGCCACCTGCATCGAGAAGGGATGGCCCGGCTCCTGCTCCGACTCGAAGCGCCGGAAACTGCCGTTGGCGGGTAAAGTGAATGTGCGTGTTTCGTCCGGTTGGTACACTTCATCGCCCTGCATCAGCACCACATCGTCCTCGATCACAAAATAGTGCAAACCCTGCGTTGGTAAGGGGCCGGTGTTGGTCACATCGAACACAACGGCAGTATCCTGCTCGCAGCGCACCGCTACCTGTATTTCCGCACCGGACCAGCCGGGAGGCACCACGCACAGCGAATCCGGGTAGATGTGCGCCGATATGCACAACGTTTGTCCCAGGATGGTGCTGTCGCAATTCACATAGACGGAGAATTGAAAATTACCACAATGGCCCTCTCCTACCCCGCCGAGTTGGAAGCGAAACGTGTTGTTGCCCAACGCCTCGTAATTCATAAGGGTATCGGTAAAGATCAGGTACGGATCGAGCGTGACGTCCACCCAGACAGAATCGGCCGGGTCGGTACCCTCGTTGCAGTAATATACGAAGACATAATTTTCAAAGCAGCGTTCGAGCCAGGGGGCGGCCACCTGCACCGTCATATAAGGGCAGTCGGCAATGGCGCGCACCGGCACGTCCTGCTCCGTGGTATCCAGCAGATCAGGCAGTTGCACGGGCAGGCTGTCGGCGCAGCTTTCCCACAACAAGTCGAGCGAGGGTTTTACGCTTAGAAAATAAGCGCCCGTGTCGAGGAACATAGTATAACGCCCGGTCGAGTCGGTATTGGCATACCAGGTATCGTCGCCGTCGGCGCGCACAATCCAGCCGCCGAGCAGGCTTTCAGGATCGTTGGTGGCGCAGTCGCCGTCAGCGTCTTTAAAAACCGTGCCGGTTAGGGAAGTGCCGGAAAGGGTGGAGTTGGCGGAGCGAAAGAGATGACCGGTACCACCTGGGTCGCCATATTCCCATCCGGAAAGGTACATTCGGCTTTGCTCGTCCAAAGTACTATACAGGATCAAGGAATTTCCAGTGCCCGCATCAGCCAAAGGTGCTGGCAGGGGGAGCGTTTGCCAATTGATGCCATTGTCCACTGACATGCTGAGGCTGCTGGTCGTCTGTGCGAACAATTGACCGCCGAAGTTAGCAAACAGGAACTCCGCCGTGCGATTGAGTCCAGTCCAGGAAATGCCGAGATTGGAAGAGCGGCTGATTTCCGAATCCACAATAGCGAAAATATCACCTTGAGGCATGAAAGTAAAATCTTTACAATATTGTCCGCTCAACTTTTCCCAGGTTTGTCCGTCATCGTAAGAGCGGTGAAGAAAAGGGAAAACACTATAATTACCACCCAACGCATGCCAGACAACGCTGTCGAGAATGGCGAACAATACGCCTGAGGGGTGTGCCTCCATTTTTCGCAGATAAAAACTGTTTGCAACGGTCTGCCACGTTGCGCCATTGTCTGTCGAACGCGCCGTCCCGCTGCGCGTTCTGGCAAAAAGCGTGTTCGTTTGTTTGTTCAATCCTAAAGCCTTTTGCACCTTGAAAAGACTATCGGGTGGTGTTATATCGAGCAAAGTTTGTCCACGGTCGGGGGTGAAAAAGAGCGACTCATCCATCACAAACCACACATTGCCAGCCGAATCTGCCACCACGGTGTCATCGCGATTATCGTTATTCTTTTTAGTGGCGCCTTTCCTCAATGTCCAGTTTTGCCCGCCATCAGCAGTATGCCAAAGCCCGCCGGCAGTCCAGGCCAACCATTCCTGGTCGCTATGAGTGTAAAAATCATGCGTTACTCCCCGCTGAATATCGAAGGTCGAAAACGTCCATGTCGCGCCCAAATCGCCCGAACGGCCAATAAAATTCGAGTTAGCAGCCAGTACCGTCCCATTCTGCAACGGACTTTTCAGGGGGTACGATGAAAAGCCGTTGTGAGAACCCATCTTTTCCCAGGAGATCCCGTCGTCAGTGGATCTGTAATAATATTGTGAGGTGGTTGCATAAATGGTACCGTCAGGGAAAAGCATCAGGTCGGAAATGAACTGGGGCACCGAATCGAGCATGATTAATTGTTCTGGTGAAATGTCGGATGCTTTTCTGTAAAAGTCATACGTATTGTAGCCGATAAAAAGAGTTGCACCGGTGGATGTGATGAGAAAAGGCTCAAAATAATCAGTTACCTGTTCATGCCATGTCTGACCGTCGTCTGTTGAATAAAATGTGTTGTTGGGACTCCCGCTCAAAGTTGTAACCGTCAAATTGTCATATTCATCTATTTCTACGAAATCCTCGAGGAAAGAAACATATTCCGGAATCGTGTACACTTGTTCCCATGTGACGCCACCATCGAAAGAGCGAACAACCTTCGAATTATTTCCGCCAACCGGAATAGAATCTTCTATAGCAAACAACACACCTTCTGAATTTTCGCAAATTCCACGCAACAGCAATGACACTGAAAGAAGTTGCCAGCTATTCCCGTTGTCGGTTGATTTGTAAATATGGTGCTCATAAGGCCAGACCAGCAAATTTTTGAACAAGGTCCCGGCCTGCCCCACCGTAATCCTTAAAAGCGTCGTGTCCGGATCGCTGCCCGGTGGCCAGAATATCTGCTGCCAGTGCAAGCCATTGTCCTGCGAGCAAAACAAAGCGTGGTCGTAAAATTCGGCATACACCCAGCCGTTGGTCGTCTGCGTGATTTTGACGGGCGCGCCGCCATCAGGCGCTTTCAATTCTTGCCAATAAGATTGGCCGAAAGCCGAAAGAGAGGAGATAAGCAGGCAAAGCAGGAGCAAATGTTTCATAAGATTACTGTTTTAATTGGCTCAAAAGTAGAGGCGGCTTTTCGCTTGCACAATGCACATTTTTTGATGTTTGCCGAAAAAAAATTATATTAAATACTTGATTTACAATGTTTAAATAAATATTTTTGCCGAACACAATTTCTTTTTTATAGTGCCGCAAGCGTCTGGCTTCGCCGAATAATTGCCAATTATGACCGAATCTTTCCTGCTCTACACGCTGCGCCGCCTCAGCGCCAAAGACCTCAGAGCACTTTGCCAACTCGTCCGCTGTGATGCCTTCAACCGGCGCGAAGAAGTAGCGCGCTTGTGCGAGTACGCAGCGGGGAGGTTGTTGATGGGAATGGAGTCGCGCGAATCCCTTTCCAAAGCCCTCAGCCAGGAACGCCTCTTCGCTGCCGCCTTCCCCGGCAAAGCGTACGACAACCGCGCCCTGCGGCATGCCATGTCGTACCTGCTCGATATCGCACGCCGCTATCTCGCGCTCGTCGAAATGGAATCTGTACCCGCCGACCGGAACTACTACCTCTGTCGCGCGCTGCGGCGTCGGAACCTGGATGAAATGTTCGCCTACGAATGGAGCCGTGCCGATAGCCAGTTGAACAGCGTTCAGGTACCCGACGCGCGCTGGCATTTCGACCTATACGACCTCCACCAGGAGCGGCTCGAAGCGCTCGCCCCCCGCGAACGCTCCGCCGACCTCGACCTTCAGCCCCTGCACAAGCACCTGACGGTTTTTTATTTGTCGGAAATGCTGCGACACGCCTGTTCCGCCCTCACCCATACGGCCATAGGGGCACAACCTTACGATGCCGCCCTGCTGGAAGCGGTATTGCAACTCGCCGAAAACGGGAACCGGCTCGCGGAGCATCCTCCGGTTTCGGTGTATTACCACCTCTGTCGCGCTTTCCACGAGCCGGAAAATATCGCCCACTTCGACGCCTGGAAACGAGTACTGACCTCCGGCGATGCGCAGTTTTCAGCACCTGAATTGCGGGGCATTTTTCTGCTGGGCATCAATTACTGCATCCGGCGGATGAACAGCGGCCAAAAGACTTTTATCCGCGAAGCCTTCGAGTTGTACCGTTCGGGGCTGGCCAAAAACCTGTTGACGGAAAATGGCTGGTTGTCGGGTTTTACCTATAAAAACATCATCCGGATCGGCACGGCGCTGGGCGAACACGACTGGGTACGCCATTTCTTCGAACAATACAAGACCGCTCTCCATCCGAGCGAACGCGAGGCGCTCTACCGCTACAACCTCGCTTTTCTTTACTTTCAGCAACAAGACTTTGCCAACGCGATGCCTCTGCTCCAGCAAATCGAACTGGAAGACCGCCTCAACCTGCTCGACGCACGCCGGATGCTGCTGCGCAGCTACTTCGAATTGGGTGAATACAAGGCGCTCGACTCGCTGCTCACCAGCTTCGCCGCTTACCTTCGTCGCCAGAAAGACCTGGGTTACCACCAGGACCTGAACCTGAATTTAGTGCGTTTTACCCGCCGCCTGCTGGAAATCCGGCAGGGCGACAACAAAGCGATGAAAAAACTGAGGGAAGAGATCGAGGCGACCGAACGAACCGCCGAGAAGGCATGGCTCCTGTCGAAATGCCAGTTTTAGGCACACCCCCGCTTTTGTTTAACTTTCGCTTATTAAAACTTAAACACACCCCACCTCCTTCTGTTAACTCCCCCAATTACAAACCAAAACTATTTTACAAACCAATCTCCACTTACAGCATGAAACATTTAATCACTACACTTTTCGCGCTGCTGCTTTCGGCTATTGCAGCCCAGGCACAATTCGCGCGTCTGCAAGTCATCCACAACGCACCCGACCCAACGGTAGACGTGTATGTGAACGGCATTCTGACGTACGACAACTTCGCCTTCCGCACGGCAAGGTCGTTCACCAGTCTCCCGGCAGGCATCCCGCTGGCGGTTGCAGTAGCCCCTGGAAACAGCAGTTCGGCAGCGCAGGCATTTTTCACTGCCAATCTTACCCTCGAAAACGGCAAAACCTACGCCGTCACGGCTTCGGGTATCGAGGGCAACCCGGCAACACCCTTCACCCTGTCGGTTGACGAGAACGCCCGCGAAGGTGCAGCCGATCCAGCTAAAGTAGCCGTCAACGTCCTTCATGGTGCTCCCGACGCCCCCGCGGTGGATGTGGTGGTACGGGCTGGCGACAAGATCGTGTCGAATCTCGCATACGGACAATTCACGCCATATTTGGAACTCGATCCCGGCTTGTACTATCTGGATGTAAAACCGGCAGGTCAAACCGCCATCGTCGGCACCTACAAAGCCGACCTGAGCGCTCTGGCAGGCGGCGCCGTGCGCGTTTTTGCCAGCGGCCTGTTGAATGGGACGCCCGGCTTCGGACTTTGGGCGGCCTTGCCCGGCGGACAAGTTCTGGAACTGCCGCTTTCGCCCGTTGCGCGGGTTCAGGTCATCCACAACTCGCCCGATCAGGCAGTAGACGTTTATGCCAACGGCGACCTGCTGCTCGACGATTTTGCCTACCGCACCGCATCGCCGTTCGTTTACATGCCCGTCGGTTTGAGCAATATCGGCGTGGCTTTGGACAACAGCCTCGAAGTAGGCGATACTTTGGCCAATTTCCCGTTGACGCTGGTCAACGGCGGCACTTATGTGGCGGTCGCAGAGGGCATTCCCGGCGACCCAAACACACCTTTGCGACTGGTCATCAATGCCAATGCCCGCGAACAAGCGGGCGACACGGCCAAAACGGACCTGACTTTTTATCACGGCAGCCCCGACGCACCCGATGTGGATATTGATGTGATTTTTGAAAAAAATGCTTTTGCAGGCGACCTCGCTTATGGCAGTTTCGCAAACGAATATCTGAGCGTTTTGCCGGGAAAAAACGACCTGAAACTCCGGTTAGCGGGGACACAAAACGAAGTGGAAACCTTCCGCGTTGACCTCACGCCGGTGAAAGGCAAAGCCGCAACGATTTTTGCCAGCGGCTTTGTCAGCAGCGCACCCGATTTCGCGCTTTTTGCCGTTTATCCCGACGGCACAGTGGCCGAGCTGACGCTCACACCCTTTACCCGCTGGCAGGTCGTACACAACGCGCCCAACCCGACGGTAGATGTGTACGCAGGCCAGGTGCGTTTGCTCGACAACTTCGCTTTCCGCACAGCAACGCCCTTCCTCGACGTTCCTGCCGACCGGACTTTCTCCGTCGGCGTGGCGCCCGACAACAGCAACTCGGCTGCCGACGCCATCGCGACTTTCCCGGTCAGCTTCGATACGGGTAAAACCTACGCCGTATTTGCCTCCGGTATTGTCGGCAATGGCGCCACTCCGTTTACCCTTGTGGTTGATCCGAACGCGCAGGAAAGCGGCACAGCCGGTTTTGTCAGCGCAGCCGTGCTGCACGGTTCGCCCGGCGCACCCGCAGTGGACGTGGATGCCGTATTCATCGCAGACAATCTGATAGAAAACCTGGCATATGGCGAATTCACGCCGTACCAGAACCTCGCACCTCAAAAATACGACCTGGCCATTCGCGTCAACGGCTCGCCGGACGTGGTGGCCTCTTTCCGCGCCGACCTGAGCGGCCTCGACGGTAAGTCGGCTTATGTGTTCGCAAGCGGCATTCTGAACGGCTCGCCCGCGTTCGGTTTGTTCGCCGTGCTCGACGACGGCACAGTGCTGGAATTTACCGCCACGCCGACAGCCCGCGTTCAGATCATCCACAACTCGCCCGACCCGACGGTGGACGTGTATGCCGGCAATACGAAATTACTCGAAGATTTCGCTTTCCGTACTGCCACGCCTTTTATTGATGTTCCCGCTGATATTGATTTCAACGTCGGTGTCGCGCCGGCCAACAGTACCTCGCCCGCGAACGCCATTTTTAATACAACGGTTAATTTTGAAACAGGTAAAACCTATGCGGTTTTTGCCAACGGCATCGTTTTCAACGGCGGCACGCCGTTTACGCTCCTGGCGGACGAAGCCCGCGAGGCGGCGCTCGATCCGGCCAAAATCGAATTCGCTACCCTGCACGGTTCGCCCGGCGCGCCGGCGGTTGATGTGGCTTTGTACAATGGCCCCACGCTCATCAGCGATCTCGCCTATGGCGAATTTGCGCCCTACCTCGGCGTTGATCCCGGTGTTTATCTGTTGCAGGTGAAAGTGGCCGGCACAAGTGATGTGGTGGGTACCTTTCGCGCCGATTTGAACGGATTGGATGGCCGGGCAGCCCGCGTTTTTGCCAGCGGTATTGTGAACGGAACACCGGCATTCGGCTTATTCGCAGCATTCCCAGATGGCACGGTGATTGAATTTCTGCCAGCCTCGGCGAACGGCCGGATCCAGATCATCCACAACAGTCCTTCGGCGACGGTAGACATATACGCCGACAATATTTTGCTGGCCGACGACCTGGAATTCCGCAACGCCACTGCGTTCCTCGATGTGCCGGGCGACGTGCCCGTCAACATCGGTATCGCACCCGCGAACAGCACTTCGGCTGCCGATGCTTTTGCATCCTTCCCGGCAATGTTTGAAGTGGGTAAAATTTACGTTGTGACGGCTGCCGGAATCCTGAACGACCCGACAACACCCCTCAACCTGTTTGTCAACGAGAGCGGCAGGGAAGCAGCCCAACTCCCCTTCGGCGTGGATATAGCCATTTTCCACGGCGCTACCAATGCCCCGGCCGTGGACGTGGATGCGGTGTTTGACGCCAGTAACGTGGTTCAAAACCTGGCTTATGGCCAATATTCGCCTTATCTCGGCCTCGGGGCGAACAAGTACGACTTCGCCATTCGCGGAAGCGGTGCTCCGGACGTGTTGGTGTCGTACCGCGCCGACCTGAGCAGTCTGAGCGGACAAGCGGCGACGGTATTTGCCAGCGGATTGATCGGCGGCATTCCTGAATTTGGTCTTTTTGCCGCTTTGGCCGATGGCACGGTACTGCCGCTGCCGGTGACGCCCACAGCGCGGGTGCAGGTCATCCACAACGCTCCCGACCCGAACGTGGACGTTTACGCAGGCAGCACCCTGCTGCTCGACGACTTCGCCTTCCGCACCGCCACCGCTTATGTGACGCTTCCGGCAGACCGGACTTATACCATCGGTGTGGCGGGCAACGGCAGCACTTCGTCGGCGGATGTACAGTTTCCCTTCCCGGTTTCTTTTGAAACGGGTAAAACCTACGCCGTTTTTGCTTCCGGTATTCCTTCGGACATGGATACGCCCTTCACGCTCTTTGCCGATGAAGCCCGCGAAGCAGCGCTCGACCCGACAAAAGTGGAATTTGCCGCGTTGCACGGTTCGCCCGGCGCGCCGGCAGTGGATATTGTAGTGGTAGGCGGCGGGAGTATTGCTACCAACCTCGCTTACGGAGCATTTACCCCTTATCTCGCCCTTGATCCGGGCGTTTACACCCTGCAGGTGAAAGCCTCCGGCACCAATACGACCGTTGGATATTACCAGGCTGACCTGGGTGTGCTGGCAGGCAACTCGGCCCGCGTATTTGCGAGCGGTATCCTGAACGGCGCTCCCGGTTTCGGTTTATTCGCGGCACTGGCTGATGGCACGGTGGTGGAGTTCACTGAAGTGGGCGCGCCGCCGCAAGCACGCCTGCAGATCATCCACAACAGTCCTTCGCCGACGGTGGATGTGTATGTGAATGGCGGTTTGCTGCTCGATGATTTCTCCTTCCGGCAGGCCACGCCGTTTCTGGATGTCCAGGCCGATGTGCCGCTTTCCATTGCGATAGCGCCCGGCAACAGCACTTCCGTAGCGGATGCGCTCGCGGCCTTCCCCGTTCAATTTGAAGACGGCAAAACTTACATCGCAACTGCTTCAGGCATCTTGCTCGATCCGGTGAATCCTTTCACCCTGATCCTCAACGCAGAAGCACGCGAAACGGCTTCTAATTCCGGTCAGGTGGACGTAGCGGTGCTGCACGGCTCGCCCGGCGCGCCCGCCGTAGATGTAGACGCCGTGTTCGCAGCAAACAATGTGGTTCAAAACCTGGCTTACGGCGAATTCACGCCGTATTTGAATCTGAATGCCGAAAAATACGATTTAGCGGTACGAGCAAGCGGGAGCCCCAACGTGGTGGCCTCCTATCGCGCCGATTTGATCGCTTTGGCCGGAAATGCCGCTTATGTTTTTGCCAGCGGTATTTTGGGCGGAACGCCCGCATTCGGACTGTTCGCAGCGCTGCCCAACGGCACAGTACTCGAACTGCAACAGACGCCGACATCGCGGGTGCAAATCGTGCACAACTCCCCCGATCCGACCGTGGACGTGTACGCGGGCAATACGCTTTTGCTCGACGACTTCAAATTCCGTACGGCTACGCCTTTCGTGGACGTTCCGGCTGACCGCGACATCGCGGTAGGCATTGCCCTGCCCAACAGTACCTCGGCAGCGGACGCCTTCGCAACGTTCCCGGTGAGTTTTGAGACCGGCAAACGCTACACTGTCATGGCCGCCGGCGTGGTGGGCAGCACGGACAAGCCGTTCAACCTGTTCGCGGACGCCAATGCCCGCGAGACGGCAGCGCCGGGATTCACTTCGATCAGCGTCTTCCAGGGCCTGTTTACCCCCCTGGTGCAAAGCCTCGATGTGAATGAGCGCCTGATCGGAACGCTGTTCGACAACGTGGATTTCGGCGCGTTTACGCCTTATCAGGATCTGGCAAACGGCGATTATTACCTCGATGTGACGCTGGCAAACTTTACGGACTTATTTGGCACGCATTACCTCGATCCGGCACTGTTTTCCAACAAACCGGCCCGTATTTTTACGAGCGGAATTTTGGGCAACGACACGCTGAACTACGGATTGTTTGCCGTTTTCCCCGACGGTACGGTGGTGGAATTGCCGAATACGCCTGTCGCGCGGGTACAGATCATCCACAATTCGCCCGAACCGACGGTAGACATCTATGCCGGCGCCGACAAAATACTGGACGACTTTGACTTCCGCGAAGCGACGCCATTCTTCTATGCCAATGCGGAGGTGCAGATACCAATTGGCATCGCCCCCGGTAGCAGCCAATCGTCCGCAGACGTACTTGCGACCTTCCCGGTGACATTGGAAAACCGCAAAACATACATTGTGGTAGCCAGCGGTATCTTAGGCGGGTCGCCAGGTTTCGATCTGATCGTCCATGATATGGGCCGCGAACGCGCATTGGACGACACCAAACTGGAACTGGCGATCCACCACGGCGCACCGGGCGCACCCAATGTGGATGTGACTTTGCCGCTGACCGGCGGCGCGACGGCAGTTGGTGACCTGGCTTATGGCGAATTTACCGACTACCTGGGTCTCGATCCCGATGTTTACCTGTTCGATGTTTCTGCTGCTGCCGATCCGAATATCCTGGCAGGCACCTGGGGCGGCGACTTTTCTACGCTCGGCGGTGTGGTTGGCGTCGTGTTCGCTTCGGGTATCCTTGGAGGTGACCCGGAATTTGATTTGTGGCTGGCCTTGCCCAACGGCTTCACGCTGCCGCTGCCGGCATTCGCCCGTGCGCAGGTGATCCACAACTCCCCCAGCCCGACGGTGGATGTTTATCTGGATACCACCCGGGTGCTCGATAATTTCCAGTTCCATCAGGCCACAGGCATCGGATTTCTGCCTGCGCGGGTGCCCTTCACCCTGAACGTCGCGCCGGGCAACAGCACCTCGTCGGGCGATGCGATTTACAATCTGCCCGTCGAGTTGGAGACCGGCAAAACCTACATCATCATGGCAGCCGGCGTATTGGGCGGCAACCCGGGTTTCGGCTTGTTTGTCAATGAAAATGGCCGCTCCCGCGCCTTCAACAGCGCCAATGTGGAAGCCGCGCTTTTCCACGGCTCGCCCGACGCGCCGGAAGTAGATGTGCAACTGCCGGGTGGCCCCGTGCTTTTCGACAATGTGGATTTTGGTGAATACGCCGATTACATCAGCGTGCCGCCGTCGAACTATACGATCCAGATCACTCCGTCGAACGACAATACTGCCATCGTGAAAACGTACAAAGCCGACCTGAGCAACCTGGACGGTCAGGCGATCACGGTATTCGCTTCCGGCTTTTTAACCGGCGGTCAGCCGGAATTCCAGGTCTGGGTGGCCGAAACGGACGGCGATACGTATCCTTTGGAAGAACTTGTGCGCACCAATGAGTTGGACGGCAAACTCAACGATCTGCAACTCGCGCCGAATCCGACAGTGGCTGACCTGTTCGTCCGCTTCGATTTGACCGAGGCAGAAAACCTGCGCTATGGCATCCGCGATCTAACGGGGCGCCTGGTACTCGAAGGCGACTTCGGCACCGTGAATGCCGGTCAGTTCGCTCAAAAGCTCGACGTGGGTTCTTTGCCTTCCGGTATGTATTCGTTGGAAATCGTGTCCGACGGCGGGGTAAGAGCCATGAAGTTTGTGGTACAGGAATGATTTTTGAGAATGTTGAATGTTTGGAAAAAAATGCGCCGGGTTTGTCCCGGTGCATTTTTTTTGACCATTACGTAACCAGGTTCTTTGCTGCGCTAAGAATGACACGGTGGCCAATGCTTTCTCTCCTCTCCCAGTCAGCGCACCACTACCTTTTTCGTAACTGTCGAAAAACCGTTGGTGCATTGCACCAAATAAACCCCCGGCTGTTGAAATTGAAAAGGTAGGTCCGCGGTACAGCGGGTTGAACAGGATTCGCGGGTCTGCCGGTCGAGCACTTTCCCGCCAGCATCGGACACTGTAATTTCTATTTGCTGGCTGGCAGGCCAGTCAAATAGTTGCAGGCTGACGGACTGACCCGCGCTCAGGAGACTTTCCGAAACATCCATACCCGGCTCCACTCCATTCAGGCATGCATTCTTTATGGCCGAGTAAGAATATTTGCCATTCAAATCGTTCATTTTCAGGCGATAATAATAACACCCTGCAGTTGCGTCTTTATCCGGAAATAAAAATTGATGCGCCGCAAAAGCAGCCGCAGGGGCTTTTACCTGGCCAATTTTCTGGAATTTTATTCCGTCGGCACTGCGCTCGATGTCAAAGTTATCGAAGCCGGTTGCATTGGAGGCTTTCCAATGCAACGTTATCTCCGAGCGGTCGGTTTCAACGTTGAACCATGTCAGTTCGAGCGGAAGCGGCGCTCCCAGATGTTCGGCCCGCGCTACGACGAAGACTGTACCCCGGTTATACGTAAATTGATTGCCCGCCGCATCAACCACGGTTTCGTTATTGCTGCTGGATGCTTCCAGAAACGACATAAAGAGATATTTGCCATCGGGTGTAAACGAAATACCCGTCGGCTCGGCTCCGATGGGGGAAATCCCGAAAAGCTCCACTTTCGGATTGCCGGGAGTATGATTCGGTTTCACCATCCATATGTGATTGTTGCCGCCATCCTGGAGCACCCAAAGGTTACCTTCGTTGTCAAATTCAATATTGTCGCAGCCAGATCCCCATTGAACAGATTGATTGCCGAATCCATAATTGATATTATAGCTTACATTAGACGGCCCAACCCATAGCTGCAGATTTGAGATGGTGGAGCCGTTATCCGTGAACTTGTAAATAGCGCCCGGGCCCTGGCACGCAAAATACACCTGGCCATTGGGTCCGATCTTCACACCTTCGATCCCGATGAAGTTGGTTGCCCCTGCTGCAATAGCCGCAGCGGTAGTCGTGTTTCGCTCGTCTTGTGTCGTATTGGGTATCGGTATCCACTGGCCTGTCGACGCGTTAGGGCCGTCGCGCTCGAGGGCGTACAACAGCCCCGAACTCATATCGCCGGGCGTATTGGCAACAAACTTATACAGATAGCCGGTGCCGAAGTGATCAGAACCGGCATAAAAGGTTCGCTGATCGCTGGCGATGGCTGCGGTTTCGTGCAAACAATTGCCCGCGGCCCATAATTTGTCAACCACTGTTCGGGTATTGGGGTCTATCTCGACCAGCCATCCCCAATCCCAGTATCCATCGTCGTTATCGTCGTCCTCAGAAATTTCTTCTTCGCCAACAATGGCCGTACCCCAGGGTGTTAGTATGCCGGAGCAATTCCTGGAAGTGCCGCCTACTCCTGTGAAGTCAATAGAATGGGAATTGCTGAGCGCCCAGAGCTGCGTGCCGGCATCGAGCAAAAGATCGAACATGGTAACTTTCCCTTCCCCTTCATCAATTTCGTGGTTGAGCAAAAGTTGCCCTTCCATACTACTGCCGTTGTTCGGCACAAAAGCGGTGTAATCAGGAAGGTCGGGCAGGGGCCCGATGTTACCTGCCGGATCGCCGACCTGGATGAGTTTTTGAATCGCGTGCGACGACGGGAATTGAAAAACTTCTGTTGGCGCCATGGGTTGTATCGAAGTAAACGATCCGATACTTTGACCGGAAATTCCGGTGGCAGTGAGAACAAACAAAGAAGGCAGGGAAATACTTTTCATGATATTTACACTCGATTTATATGCTTTTTTCAGTTTTTCGTAGCAAAAATAACGTTTATTGATCAATTTTAGATTTTTTAGAAAGTAAGATGCCTCTTTTCAATATAGCCTTCCCAAAAACCATGCGCCCCGTCCGGGAATCCGGACAGGGCGCATGGTCTATTCCTTCAATTGCAATATCAGAAGTCATTAAGGGTCATTTTTAAAAAGGTTTAGCCCTCCTAAAAATGACCCTCCATGACCCTTAGTGACTATTCATTTACTTCGTCTGGATCATCTTCTTCGTCGCCGCGTCGGTCGCCGTTTCGAGTTTGTAGTACATCACACCCGTGGTGTTCAGCAGCGCGCGATCCACCGCGATGGCGTTGTAGCCTTTCGCAAACTGACC
>JABAQQ010000017.1:151668-217027 GCA_019187225.1 Saprospiraceae bacterium | reverse complement strand
GCTACTGCCACTGCCACTGCCACTGCTACTGCCACTGCCACTGCCCACTGCCACTGCCCACTGCTACTGCCCACTGCCCACTGCCACTGCCCACTGCTACTGCCACTGCCACTGCCACTGCCACTGCTACTGCCACTGCCACTGCCACTGCCCACTGCCACTGAATTCAATATCTTTTCGGATCGAACGCTTCGACGCTCACACTCGTCGGCTTCCCGTTTGCCATTTCCGCCACCAACTTTCCCGTCCCGGCGCCCAGACTCAGGCCGAGCATGGCATGCCCGGTGGCGATGAACAGGTTGTCTGTCTTTTTTGCAAAGCCGATATAGGGCATTCCGTCGGCTGAAACGGGGCGGAAGCCGAACCATATTTTTTCCCGCATTTGTTTTTTCAGTTTTTCAAAGTCCGCAAGTTCGCGGAAGGCAGGGTCGTCGTTGAAGCCAGGCAGGAACTTCGGCACGGCTTCCAGAATGCCTTGCACTCTTGGGAACAGGATGCGGTCGTTGACGGGTCCGATTTCCATGGTGCTGCCAATGCGCAGGCGCCTCGCCCAGGGGGTAAGGGCGACTTTGGCTTCCAGCAGGATGCAGGGATAGCGCAACAGTTGGCGGGGTGTATCAAAGGTCATCGAATAGCCTTTACCGGGCATGAGGGGGAGGTATTCGCCGGCGAGCCGGGCGATTTGCGGCGACCAGGATCCGGTGGCGAGGACGACCAGGTCGGGGGATTGCGGATTGTGGATTGCGGATTTCGGATTGGATGTATCGAGTTCAATTGATAGTATCTTTCCTTTTTCTTTTTGGAAACCAACAACTTCCGCGTTTTTTAAAATTTTCACGCCGCGCTGTTCGAGCAATCCGGGGAGTTGCTGCATCAGGGTATTTGGGTGCAGATGCGCGTCGTCTTTGAACCACACCCCGCCGCGCACATCGGGCCGGAGATCGGGTTCGAGCGCCCGGATTTGTTCGCGGTCAAGCACTTCGGCTTTCAGCCCCAAGTCGGCGGCAACGCGGGCGTTCTCGACTTCTTCTTTTTCTTTTTTAAGGGTTTGGTAATACATGATGCAGCCGTTCTCCGTGTATTCAAAATTCATCAGGCTGCTTTGCTGCCAGGCGGCGGTCAGGTTTTTGGACAACAACAACAAATCCACGAGTGGCCGGGCGCTGCGTTCTACATGCCGGCGGGTCGAAGCGCGCAGGAATTTCAGACCCCAGTCCATCAAATCCCACCGCAGGGAAGGGCGCACGTAGAACGGGCTTTTTTGCCGGAACATCCACAAAATTCCCTGACTGACGATGCCAGGGGCAGCCAGCGGAACAAAGTGCGAAGGAGAGAGATACCCCATGTTGCCGAAAGAACAGTTGTCCATCAGGTCGCCGCGCTCGAGTACGGTCACGTCCCAACCGCTTTCGTTCAGGTAATAAGCTGCGCTCAGGCCGATGATGCCGCCGCCGATGATGGTCGCTTTCATGGTGTGGATGATTTTTTGGCGTAAAGTAATTTTTGTTTTTTCACATTTGCCAATCAAAAAAAACTTTACCCTTTTACCCGCTGTAGTCAGGACGAGGGCGGGCATTCAACCTTAGCTATTTCACTTATGTACGAATCGCAAAAATCAGCTTTCGGCCATTACACCCGCTACGACCTGTTCAACCCGTCGAACGGGAACTCCTTCAGCATCATACCTGAATGCGGCGCCAACGTGCTCGACATCCGTTTTTCGGGAAAAAGTATACTCGATGGCTATGAAACGCCGGACGAACTCAGAGCCGCTAAATGGGGCAAAAGCGCGCTCCTCTTTCCTTTCCCCAACCGCCTCAACCGGGGACGCTACGAGTGGCTCGGCAAAACATACGAATTCCCCCTGAACAATGCCGCCACTGAAAACGCCATACACGGTTTCGTGCGCGACGAGGCTTTCGAAGTGGAATACATCTTTCTCGCCAAAGACCACGCGAGCATTCTCTGCAGCTATGTCTACGAAGGCCAGCGACCGTATTATCCTTTTCCGTTTTCGCTTGAAGTGGAATTCACGATATACGACAGCGGAAAGTTCACCCTCGAAGTTGCCTGTCTCAACCTGCACCGCGACCCCATTCCCATCGGCTTCGGCTGGCATCCCTATTTCCGGCTGACGAATACTGCCAACGATCATGCGATGCAACTCCCCGCTTGTGAAAAAATCGCCATCACCGACCGCATGATACCTACCGGTGACCGCTCTGAATTTCCTGATTTTCAGCGAAAAAAACGCGTGGGTGATACTTTTCTCGACAATTGTTTTGTCAGTAAAAAGGGTTCCGGCTTGTACAATATGACGCTCGAAGCCGACGGACGCAGCATTGCGGTGAAGGCCAATGCCCGTCAATTCCCTTTTTTCCAGGTCTTTACGCCGCCCCACCGCGAAAGTATCGCCCTCGAACCCATGAGCTGCAACGTGGATGCATTCAATAATGGCAAGGGGCTCGTCACATTGGAGCCGGAGAAGGAGTGGAAGGCGAAAATGGAGATTGCGGTGGACGGTGGACGGTAGACGGTGGACGGTAGACGGTGGACGGTAGACGGTGGACGGTAGACGGTAGACGGTGGACGGTAGACGGTAGACGGTGGACGGTAGACGGTAGACGGTGGACGGTAGACGGTGGACGGTAGACGGTGGACGGTAGACGGTGGACGGTAGACGGTAGACGGTAGACGGTAGACGGTGGACGGTAGACGGTAGATGGTAGATGGTGGACGGTACCAAGTCAAGGATGTGGTAAGAGCCCAAACGTATGAGGAGTATTTCAGGAGGCGCGATCAAATTACCAGAGGGGTTCATTCAAACGCTCCAATGTTTTCAATAGTAGTATCAAAAAAACGCTAAAAAAGATAAAGATCAGCGCGTTGACGGCTGGAGCGAGCCAGGCCCAGGCGGCATTGCGTTCTTTCGCTCCATGCCATCCCAACCAGAATCCCCAGGCGCTCAGTCCCAGGGTTGCCAATGCGAAAACGCCTGTTATCCAGGATTGACTTCCAAAAAACTGCGGCGATTTGGCAAAAAGCCCCATGGAAAGACAAGCCAAAATGGCAATAAGGAGGCTGCGGTTGATATTTTTCATTGTTGAATGGACGATTCGGTTTTTTGGCGGTTGGTGGGGTTTGACGCTCTCTATCCTCTATCTTTCACCCTCCACCCTCCGTCTTCTACCTTCCGTCATCAGATAAATCCACCCGGCAAAACTCATTGCGGCGGCAAAATAAAACATGGCGGGCATTCGCGCCTGTACATTTGCGTAATACCATCCCGACAAAAATGCACCGGAGCCGATGGCGATCTCGAGTGCGATGTACATGGTCGCAATCGCGCGACCTTTGCGCTCCGGATTGCCCAGGTCTATCGTCCATGCATTGATCGCGGGGGCGAAGATGCCCAAACCCAACCCAAACAGCGTCGCAGCGACATAGATCATTGCGGGTGAACCGGCTTTTGCAAATGCCAGCATGGAAATACCGATGAGGATGGCCGAGACTTTCATCACCGGCACGCGGCCGAGACGGTCGGATATTTTTCCTGCGAATAATCGGGTAGAGATGCTCGCCAGGGTAAAAACGCTGAAAAAAGTACCCCGGTTTTCCAGGCCTGCATGGTCGCTCAGATCGGGAACGAGCGTCAGGATGACGCCGTAACTGAAATAACACAGAATCATGACGATGGCTGCCGGAATCGCCAGCGGGTCGAATACGTCGTTGCGCGTAACTTTCAGTAATTCAAGGCGAAAGGGCTGTTTTTCGCGCAGCGTTTCTTTCAGGTTCATCAATATGGCCATAGAGACCACAGCCAGCACTGCCGATGTGTAAAACATGGGAGCGTGGTCGCCGTCGAAGTATTTGACCATCCAACTGCCCAGCGGCGGCGACGCCGAAGCGCCCAAACTGTAACAGATGCCGAGCAATCCCATCGCTTCGCCAAGCCGCCCTGGTGGCACAATATCGGCCACATAAGCCGATGTTCCCGTCGGCTTGAAGCCGGTGGAAAAACCGTGAAAAAACCGCAGTGCCAGAAAGCCGCTTACAAACGCAAGCGGTGGATACAACATACTGCACACCACGCACGCGAACGTACCGACGTACATCACCGGTATCCGTCCCACCGTATCGGCCAATTTGCCGCTGAACGGTCGCGACACACCAGCAGTGATGGTAAAAAGGCCGATGATAAGTCCTTTGTGCGCGCCGCCGCCCATTTCGTCGAGGTAGGCGGGCAATTCCGGTATCATCATGTTGAAACTGGCCGAGAACAGCGCATGCGAAACACAAAGCAGGAGAAAAGCAGGGGTATAAAGACGGGTGGGAGGAAGGTGCTTTGACATGAGTTTTAAAAAAACACGCGAGCCCGGAAGAGTTTCTTCACCGGGACTGGAAAAATTCGCGGAATAACCCGAATTCATTCATTTCCTCAACAACTCTCGCCGTTCAAATTCGTAAGCCCGGAAGTCCATCGGGAAAAGCCGCTCCATGACCAATATTTCGTCTTCCGTTTTGCTTCGGTGGAAAATGTCCACGGATAACGTTTTGTCATGGTAAAGAATCCAATTGGCAAGACTCAGGGCTTGGGAATTTCCCGAAAAAGGTAATCAGCGGCGATTTCAAAACCTGCGAGTAACTTGGAACGTACCGTGTCGCCTAACCACGCTTTTTGTACCAAGACAAACTCTTTTCGCTGGTTTTCAAACACTTCGACGATTTTCTTTTTGGTATCCACGAGCCAGAACTCTCGCACGTCGTGGAGTTCATAGAGGTATTTTTTCTCTTCCTGGTCGTATTTTTTGTTGGAGGAAAGAATTTCCACCACGAGGTCGGGTGCGCCTTTGATCTTGCGGCCATCCTGAATAATGCCCAGCCGTTCGTTCGAAATAAAAAGAATATCGGGTTGAAAGACGTTGTCTTCGTCCAGTTCTACGTCCATCGGGGCTTCGAGCACAAGGCCGAGGGAGTGTTGCTCGACGAAATCGTCCATCTTTTTGACGAGACTCAAAGAGGCGCGCTGATGCGGGATTTCCGGCGAAGGTTCCATCACGAGGCTGTTGTTGATGAGCTCGTAATAAGGCGGCCCCGGCGGCAGGTTTTCAAAATCCCGCGCTGTATAACGTTTGTTCGGGCGGACAACAAAAGCTTCCTGTTCTGATGTCGTTGGAGTACCCATGACTAATGGTTTTGTAACAAAATTATATGTGGGAGTCACGGCTTCGAAATTTCCCGAAAAAGGTAATCGGCTGCGATTTCAAAACCGGCAAGTAACTTGGAGCGCACCGTGTCGCCTAACCATGCTTTTTGTACCAAGACAAACTCTTTTCGCTGGTTTTCAAACACTTCGACAGTTTTCTTTTTGGTATCCACGAGCCAGAATTCTCGCACGTCGTGGAGTTCATAGACGTATTTTTTCTCCTCCTGGTCGTATTTTTTGTTGGACGAAAGGATATCTACCACGAGGTCGGGTGCGCCTTTGATCTTGCGGCCATCCTGAATAATGCCCAGCCGTTCGTTCGAAATAAAAAGAATATCGGGTTGAAACACGTTGTCTTCGTCCAGTTCCACGTCCATCGGGGCTTCGAGCACAAGGCCGAGGGAGTGCTCTTCAACAAAATTAAAAATTTTAGTGGCGAGGCTGATAGAGGCGCGCTGATGCGGGATTTCCGGCGAAGGTTCCATCACGAGGCTGTTGTTGATGAGCTCGTAATAGGGCGGCCCCGGCGGCAGGTTTTCAAAATCCCGCGCTGTGTAGCGTTTGTTCGGGCGGACGACAAAAGCTTCCTGTTCTGATGCGGTTGGTGTTCCCATTATAACCGATTTTGCTACAAAACTACGTCTTTCAGTTTTGATTTCAAAAAACCTGTCAGCACTTCGAGCCCGCGCTCGAAATCGCGGTTGTTATTCACCACTATGTCCGCTTCTTCTTTGTAGGGTTGGATGAAGCGCTCGAACGAGGGCAGCACGTGGTGCTGGTATTTGTACAACACGTCGTCGAGCGGATAGCCGCGTTCCACCTGGTCGCGCATGATGCGGCGGATGATTTTGAGGTTTTCTTTCGCGTTGATAAACACTTTCAGATCGAGCATCGGCGCGATTTTTTTAAAATGAAAAACGAACAACCCTTCGATGACCAGAATGGGCGCGGGGCGGAATGTCAGCGTCCGGGGTTGCGCATTCGGGTTGTTGAACGTATATTCCCGTATCGTGACCGCCTCGCCGGCCATGAGTTGTTCGATATCTTTCCGGAATCTCTTTTTATCGAATGATTTGGGCAAGTCGAAATTCAACTCGTCGTTGTGGTCGCGGTGCTGTTGCTCGCGCGGCAGGTAATAGTCGTCCTGCGAAAGGATACAGAGTTCGTCTTCCGAAAAAGAAGCCCGCAGGCGGCGGATAAAACTCGTTTTTCCACTGCCCGAGCCGCCGCTGATGCCGATGATGTATGGTTTCATATTCGGCGGCGAAATTAGGCTTTCGTGCCCGAAATTTTTGCAAACCGAACTGTAAGCGTACATTTCGGCGAATTCAAACCAATCGTTCAAAAACCTGCTTTTCAACTGCATGGATATTTTTCACAATGTATTGCGCGGACTGCTGGGCATGGCATTTCTTATCAGCGTTTGTTACTTGTTCAGTCGCAACCGCCGCGCCATCAACTGGCGGCTCGTGGGTTCAGGCATAGCGCTCCAATTCGTTTTCGCTCTTCTGGTACTCAAAGTGCCGGGTGTGAGTTGGGGCTTCGATCAGGTTGCCAAGTTATTCACCTTCGTTATTGCGTGGTCTGAAAACGGCGCGCAGTTTCTTTTCGGTGATTTGGCCACGGGCCAAAAAGGATTCGGCTACATTTTCGCTTTTCGGGTACTACCGACGGTGATGTTTTATTCTGCTTTGTCGGCGGTATTGTTCTATTTCGGTATTTTGCAAAAGGTCGTGTATGGCATTGCGTGGGTGCTTACGCGCAGCATGGGTCTGAGCGGTCCTGAAAGTCTTGCCTCTGCTGCCAATGTGTTTATAGGACAGACGGAGGCGCCTCTTATTATCAGGCCTTATCTCGCCAATATGTCCCGCTCCGAAGTGCTCTGCCTGATGACTGGCGGCATGGCGACCATTGCCGGAGGGGTCTTTGCAGCTTACGTCGGTTTTCTTGGAGGGGATGATCCGCAACAACAACTTTATTTTGCCCGGCACCTGTTGGCTGCGTCCATTATGTCCGCTCCTGCGGCCATTGTCTGTTCCAAAATGTTATTGCCGGAGACGGAAAAACAAGATATCGAAAAACTCCAGCAGGCCGACACACATGTGGGGGATAATTTGCTCGATGCCATTGCTACCGGCACATCCGATGGCCTCAAGCTCGCTGTCAATGTGGGCGCCATGCTCATCGTTTTCACCGCGCTGGTATATATGCTCAACTGGATTTTACAGTATAGTATCGGGGAGTGGACGGGACTCAACGCTCAGATCAAGGCAGCCACCGACGGACGCTTCGAGGGCCTGACTTTTACCTATCTGCTTGGTCAGGTATTTGCTCCACTGGCATGGTTGCTCGGGACTCCCTGGCAGGATTGCACCGCGATTGGCCAATTGTTGGGTATGAAAACGATGATCAATGAATTCGTGGCATACGGCGAACTGGGTAAAATCCAGGGGGTGATGCAGCTTGACCCTAAATCTGTCATCATCGCTTTGTATGCCCTTTGCGGTTTTTCCAACTTTGCATCCATCGGCATTCAAATCGGTGGTATCGGTACGCTTGCCCCCAGCCAGCGCAGAACGCTCACTGAACTCGGCTATTGGGCGCTCATCGGCGGCTCGGCAGCATGTTTTATGACAGCGACGATTGCCGGCATGTTGATGTAAATTTGCTTGCGGGGTTGCAGGGTTTCAACGTTATACCCGGATTCTCACGATTAGCGAGATTGTCATGATTGATTATCCTGATCTTCAATGGTATAGAATTTAAAGTCTCCTAAAGATTATGCTGCGCCAACTCTTCCTCCGCCACATCGCCCAAACCTCGCCCGCGCCGCTGGGTCTCGAGATCGAGCGCGGCGAAGGCTGCTGGCTTTTTGACAACGTCGGGAAAAAATACTTAGATTTGATCGCCGGAATCGGTCCGAGTGTGCTGGGTCATCGCCATCCTCGCGTACAGGCGGCTGTGCAGCAGCAACTTGATTCGTATTGGCATACCCTCGTGTACGGGGAGTTCGTGTTGTCGCCGCAGGTAAAACTCGCCCGTCTGCTTGCGGAGAACCTGCCCGGTCTCGATTCGGTGTACTTCGTCAATTCCGGAACAGAGGCTACTGAAGGCGCGATGAAATTAGCTAAACGCTATACGGGACGGCCTGATATCGTCGCTTGCCGATATGCTTACCACGGCAGCACGCAAGGCGCCGCCAGCCTGATGTGGCCGACCGATTTCACCCTTGCTTTTCAGCCTTTACTGCCCGGCATCCGGTTTATTGACTTCAATCGCGAAGCGGATTTTGATAGGGTTGGCCGCCACACCGCAGCCGTCATTGTCGAAACGGTGCAGGGAGAGGCGGGCCTCATTCGGCCTAACCCCGGCTGGCTCCAGGCTTTGCGCTGCCGCTGCGACGAGACGGGCACTTTGCTGATCCTGGATGAAATTCAGGCGGGCATGGGACGGACGGGTAGCCTTTTTGCATTTGAAAAATACGCCATTGTACCCGATATACTGCTGCTCGCCAAAGGCTTCGGCGGTGGTATGCCGCTCGGCGCATTTATCGCCCGACGCGAAGTGATGCAAACGCTGGCGCATGACCCAGTGCTGGGTCATATTACCACTTTCGGTGGGCATCCGGTATGCGCGGCCGCGGGATTGGCAACGCTGGAAATATTGCTGGAGGGAGATTTGCTGGCGCAGGTACCTGCGAAAGAGGCCCTTTTCCGGGAACTCCTGGTGCATCCGGCTATTCGCGAGGTGCGAAGTGCAGGGCTGTGGTTGGCGGTGGACCTGGGCGATGCAGGGAAGGTGCAGCAGGTCATTCAACATTGTATCTCCTGCGGCGTTATTACCGACTGGTTTTTGTTCAACGACCGGAGCTTGCGTATCGCGCCGCCGCTCATTATTTCGGAAGAAGATATCAGGTGGGCCTGCGGCGTAATTCTGGACGGATTGTGACTACTTCTTCAAAAAAAAACCGGTTGCCCCAAGGAGGATGGACAACCGGAATGCCTGTTTGATATGAAACAATCTACCACCTCTTCTCCCGTCTTTTCATGAGATTAACTTTTTTTCCACGCTATCGGAACCGCCAGTACCGGTATGTTGGAATGATTGACCGTATCTTCCGTTATACTCCCGAAAAATACGTGGGACAATCCATGGCGCTGATGCGTAGCCATCGCGATCATATCCACGTCGTATTGATCTGCCACGGAAAGGATCGTCGAATCCTCAAAGAATGAACCCATGGCCATGATCACTTCCAATTTTGTCAGCCCTGCTGCTTCTGCCAGGCGGTTCTTTGCTGCTTCCGCCGAACCGTCGGTCGGGAAACCGGACGGATTGTTGAGATATAAAACCTTGACATTGAAGCCGAATACTTTTTGCCATTCGGCCAGATAGTTGAAAATGCCTTTCTGATCGTCTTTCAGCGTGGACGGCAGCAATACGGTTTTAATGGTGAATTTTTCGGTATTTTCCGGCACTGCCAGCACTGGGCAAGGAGCCGTGCGGATGACTTTTTCAGTATTGGAACCCACGAGAAATTCATTGACACCTGCTGCGCCTTTCGTACCCATTACCACCAGATCCACTTCGTCTTCCTGAGCCACGTTGCGGATACAGGAATGCAAATAGCCCTCTTCTACCCGCGTATCCACCTTCAGTTTTGCAAAAGCCGGGTTTTCAAATAATTCATGTTTTGTCCTCTCCAGCAGGCGGCTCGCGGACTCGTCATAATTCCGATCCTCCGCATATACCGTTGCTGAAGCGTATTCTGAAAGCGGCACCGAATAAATGGCCGCCACATTGGCATGGAGCAACTCCAATGAAGCGCTGTTTTTTACCGCGATCTCAGCGGCAAATCGCAGCGCATTTTTAGAATTCTGGGAAAAATCAATGGGAACTAATATTTTTTTCATGGCTTGCACTGATGTTGAATTTGTTCAGTGCAAAGGTGGAGGCAATGCAATTGCGCGGCGATGACTTATGTCAAAGCCTCTGCTGATTTTAAACGAACCGGTAGGGGTTATTTGAGAATTGCATTTCCCATTGCGCATTCCAGGCATCGTTTCGCATCGCAGTACCGCGTTTTCAGGTGAATCAAGGCCTGTGTTTGATAAGCATGGCGGGCCTGTACGCCCAGTTCAGCCCAGCCGTCTACGATGGCGTTTGCTTCGGGTGGCAGTTCTTCGAGCAACGACAAAGCGCGTTTTTGAAACGCCTCCAGCTCCCGCATTTTTCCGTAATGAAAAAGAAACGGCGCGATGGTATTGATGATCAAAAGATGTACGAAGTCGCGACCGGTATTTTTCGGTCGCCGCACCGAAGGTTTGTCGAACTGAAAATGGGTGAGCCAGTATTCGCCCGGTTGTACATCGAACAGGTTTTCGAGTTCGCGCAGGTTTTTTGCCTCCAGTATTTTGGAAAACAAATGCGCCGATTGATGCACCAAAGCGACGAATTGGGCCAACCGGACAGTGGGAAAATTGGCGGGTCGCAACCGCAGAAACTTCCACTGCGAGAATGCCATTGGCATGAGGTCATACTTGTGTTTCAAAAACCTGTATTCCTGCGCCAATGCTTTCGGCCATTCGTCTTTGAAAGCTCCGTCCAACATGCCGGCCTGCCCGAAGAGGAGCGCTTCTGTCTGCTTCACGTCGTTTTTGTGCTTCGCCAGTATCAGCAAAGGCAGCGATCGCGCCAGCGTCTCGAAGGGTTCGGCGTTGACTTTCAGGCCGAAATTGCGCGCCAGCAGGCGGTAAAATGCTTCTTCCCAGTGGTTTCCCGTCGCGGCGAGTATCTCGGCGACAGCGGCAGTTTTTTGTTCCAACCGCTCCACCAGCAGCCGGTCGAGCCAGTTGAGCCGGACAATGCCGGGGATGTCTTTAAAGAATTGCCGGCAGGGTATCCAGGCGCGCTCGTGTTCGAGGCGCTGGTAATTTTCCAGTATCTTCGGCGGAATACGGCCCTTCAGTTCTAAGCAGGGTATCCGCTCGCCCGAAGCGCGTGCGACCGGCTGGTCTTCTTCCAGCACGACGTGCAGCACCACGTTGTTGTAGGCCGCGTCGGTGGAGTGCCGGTGCAGCATCCATTCGGAAGCGCGGAGGTGCATCTCCACGTTGCCCGCCCAAATGGTGTCGCCGATGCGGACGCGGGCGTTGAAAAAATCGGGGCCGGCGTGACCGTTCCATTCACCGGGATGCAGGATTTCGAGGGATTGGCCGTCGGTGGTGCGAAGCGTTTGCGCGTCGAAGCGCCGCCAGCGCCACAGGAAGTGGAGGAAGGATTCGCGCATGGGGGATGAAGCGTGTGTTAAAGGTTTCTGGTTTTGAGGGGTTGGAGGGTTCCAGGGTTATAAGGTTTCAGGGTTGGCTACGTGCTTGGCCGTAGTTGATAATAAACTCTTGATAATCAGCCTTTTTGTTTTTCTTCAACTGCCGTACCCCAAGCGAATCGCTACCTTTTGACTCTCAGTCAATTCGTCCCAGATGTCCATTGCGGGTTTTAGCAGGTTTTCGACTTGAAGGATGACCGCCTCGTCTTGCGTTTCGGCGAGGTATGCGACGATGCTGCCTTTGCGATGTTCGAGCATGGCGTTCATGTTGTGGGTGATTTGATGACAAAAATAATTGGCATCTTCATTATTCGGATCAATGCTAAGAGTTTTTTTGTAATCCCATCCGGCCTCTGAATAATAACCTAATTTTTCATTCGCAACGCCTCTGTGGTAATAGGCAGAGGCTAGTTTCGGGTCAAGCATAATGGCTTGATTAAAATGATAGGAATAATGGTCGTTTCGCCCTTATTGTAGCGGTCCACGGCTTTTTTGAATTCCACTTCATGGATAAATTCTGAGGCGAAAAAATCGTTGCTCACCAAGGGTAGGATGATATGCGCCGTGCGCAGGTTTTCCAAAATGACATCCTCCCAACGGTCGCCGGGTTTGATTAGAGCGTCGTGGAAAACTTCAACTTTCCCCGCCCGGTGCAGAGGAATAAAGGCCGTCAGCAGGCTGTTTTTGAAAGATTCGTCCTCCCTGGCGTAAATGATAAAGATTTTCAGCGGCGCGCTCATGTTTCGTTCGGCTGGTTGCGAGGTAGCAAATGTATTGAAAAAGTGGAGGTAAAGACCAAATGACTTGAGATACTATCCTCCTCGCCGTATTCAGCCAAACGTCAACCTTTTACCATTCATGTTACCTTTGCCGCCCGTGCATCGGATACCTGTAAACTTATGAAGTTACAGCACTCAACAGAAATTGTAAATGTATTTTCGGCGGGTCAGAGGGGGCGTTTTCCCCGGAAAAACGCCCCCTCTGACCCGCCGAAAATACATTCCCCTATAAAAAGATGACCGACCACTACCTCACCCTCTCCGCCCCCGCTACTGGCGAGTTCAAAGACCGGGGCAGCAAATTCATCGCCTACGCATGGCCGGTGCACAGCGAGGAAGAGGCAATGGCTCATGTGGAGGCGCTGCGGAAGGAGCATTTCAAAGCGCGGCACCACTGCTTCGCCTGGCGGCTGGGCCCCGACGGCAACCGCTTCCGCGCCAACGACGACGGCGAACCCAGCGGCACAGCCGGACGGCCGATCCTGGGGCAAATTGATGCCTTCGGTCTGACGGAAGTGGTCGTGGTCGTGGTGCGTTATTTCGGCGGCACCCTGCTCGGCACGTCAGGACTGATCAACGCCTACCGCGAGGCCACTGCAGAAGCCCTGCGCAACGCGACCATCGTGGAAAAGATCGTGAAAGATACCTTCGCGCTCGATTTCGACTACGCCCTGATGCCCGATGTGATGAACGCAGTGAAAAAAATCGGCCTCGACATTTTCAAAGAAGAATATGGCGATCGCGGCCTGCTGGAAATTGGCATCCGCCAAAGCGAAGCGGAAGATATTTTGTTGAAAATGAAGGCTTTGATCTGGAAGGTGTCGCCGGAAGAAGCGGCTCAACTGGACTGGCCTGCGGGACTGGTACTGCGGAAGTCCGTTCCGCAAACATAAACGCAGGCGGAACGGACTTCCGCTATACATGGATGCGACAAACTGCTGTTTTCCCGCTCGGCAACCCCGCTTTTTGGAAAAAACAACTACTCCACTGGGCGGTGGGGCATGAACTGGCGATTTATTTAGACAGTAACAGGGTCGGTAGCGCGGCGTTTACGCCGCCCCGGCCACGGCCATTTTTGGCCGGATATGAAGAGGTTTCGGGCATGAATGCCCTCGACCGGGGCGGCCTGAATGCCGCGCTACCGGGTTGGGAATGCCTCGTTGCCGCCGGGGCGGTTTCCGTTTTGGAAACGAACACGGGGCATGCCTTTGAACGGTTGAGGTTCTTTCAGCATGACAAAAAAGGCGATTGGCTGTTCGGCTTTTTCGGCTACGACTTAAAAAACGAGTTGGAGCAGCTTGCTTCCCGGCATTTCGACGGCATCGGGCTGCCGGATATAGGTTTTTTTCAGCCGGAGACGGTAGTAGGAATAAAAAACGATCGAATTGAAATTCAGACGGTTGGTCGGGTTCCGGAAGAGATTTTTGAAGAAATAAAGGCAGTAAAGCCCGCGGGTTCTAAAGAACCAAAAAGCCCAAATGAAAAAATGGAACTCCGGCCGCGCATTGCCAAAGGAGACTATTTACAGAAAGTCGAAGCGATCCGGCAGCACATTGCCGGGGGCGATTTGTACGAGATGAACCTGTGCCAGGAGTTTTTTGCCGAAAATGCCGGGCTCGACCCGGTGACGGTTTTTGAAAGACTCAATGCCATCGGCAAAGCGCCGTTTTCGACTTTTATGCGTTGGCGCGACCGTTATTTACTCTCTGCCAGCCCGGAGCGTTTTTTAAAAAAAGAAGGTCAAAAGGTGATTTCTCAGCCGATAAAAGGGACGAGAAAACGCGGCAATTCCCCTGGTGAAGATGACAAAATCCGGCAGGAACTCGCTGCCAGCGAAAAAGACCGCGCCGAAAATGTGATGATCGTGGATCTGGTGCGCAACGACCTGGCGCGCAATTGTATTCCCGGCTCGGTACGGGTAGAGGAATTGTTCGGCATTTACACCTTCGAGACGGTACATCAGATGATCTCTACCGTCACCGGAATATTAAAAAATGACCCCAATGACCTGAACGACTCCAATTCCCTCAACACCCTCCGCGATGCCTTCCCTCCCGGCAGCATGACCGGCGCGCCGAAGGTGATGGCAATGGAGTTGATCGAACAGTATGAACATACCCGCCGCGGCCTCTACTCCGGCGCAGTCGGCTACTTTGATCCGAACGGAGATTTCGATTTCAACGTTGTGATCCGCAGCATTTTGTACAACGCCGCCGACGGCTACGTCTCGGCGCAGGTAGGCGGCGCGATCGTGTTCGATTCCGTGCCGGAACAGGAATACGAAGAATGTCTGGTGAAGGCGGAGGTGATGATCCGGGCACTTATACCCGTGTGATTTTTGCTCCGATTGCGTTCAGTCTTTTGTCAATGTGTTGATACCCCCGGTCAATCTGGTGCACGTTGTGGATGATGCTTTTGCCTTTGGCCGACAACGCCGCAATGAGCAGCGCTTGCCCTGCCCGGATATCGGGCGAGGTCATTTCGATGCCGCGCAGGGGATAGCGGCGGTCGAGGCCGATCACCGTGGCGCGGTGTGGATCGCAAAGGATGATCTGCGCGCCCATGTCAATGAGTTTGTCTACGAAAAAAAGGCGGCTTTCGAACATTTTCTGGTGCACCAGCACGCTGCCCCGCGCCTGCGTGGCCGTCACCAACACGATGGACATCAGGTCGGGTGTGAAACCCGGCCAGGGCGCGTCGTAAATCGTGAGGATGGAACCGTCAATAAAGGTGTGGATTTCGTAATGCTCCTGTGGCGGAATGTGCAGGTCATCGCCTTTTTGTTCGATCTGAATCCCTAATTTTTCAAAAGTGGAAGGAATAATGCCGAGGTGTTCGACGCCGGCGTTTTTGATGGTAATGTCGCCCTGCGTCATGGCGGCAAGCCCGATGAATGAGCCTATTTCGATCATATCGGGCAGGCAACGGTGTTCCGTGCCGCCGAGGTGTTCCACGCCTTCGATGTGCAGGAGGTTGGAACCCAGGCCTTCGACCTTTGCGCCCATGCGTTGAAGCATCCGGCAAAGTTGCTGGACGTACGGCTCGCAAGCCGCGTTATAAATCGTCGTTTTGCCTTTGGAAAGAACTGCTGCCATCACGACATTGGCTGTGCCGGTCACCGATATCTCGTCCATGTGTATGTATGTTCCCTGCAAGCCGTTTTTCGGCTGCTCCACGTAGTAGATATCCTTGTCGTCGTCGTATTTGAATTCTGCGCCCAGTTGCTGAAAGCCAAGAAAGTGTGTGTCGAGGCGCCGCCGTCCGATCTTGTCGCCGCCGGGTTTGGGCAGGGTGGCGCGCCCGAAGCGTGCGAGCAGGGGGCCGATGAGCATGACCGAACCGCGTAGCCGCCCGGCATCTTTCATAAAGGCTTCGGAGCGCAGGTAGTTGATGTCCACTGTGCCGGCACAAAAGCGGTAGGTGTCGGGCGCGAGCCTTTCTACCGTGACACCGAGGCCGCCGAGCAGTTCGATGAGTTTGTTCACGTCGAGGATGTCGGGCACGTTGGATATGGTAACCGGGTCGTCGGTGAGCAGCACAGCGCTGATGATCTGCAGGGCTTCGTTTTTGGCGCCCTGTGGGTGTAAATCTCCTTTAAGCGGCTGACCGCCAATGACTTCAAAACTGTCGAGTTGCATGGAAGAAGGTCGTGATTTGAAAGGGTTTTAGTTGGAAAGGCGGGGCGAAAGTAGGGAAGTTGGCAATAAAAAACCCCCGATGGTTGCCCACCGGAGGTCAAGAATTTTATGAAACAAACGTCGCGAGGCGCTTAAGCGATCTTGACGTCAACTGCATTCATTCCTTTTCTGCCGCGCTCGGTATTGAACGTGACTTTGTCGCCTTCACGGATATTGTCTATCAGACCTGATACGTGAACAAAGATTTCCTCATTCGAGGCGGTGTCAACAACAAAACCAAATCCCTTGGATTCGTTGAAGAACTTAACGGTTCCACTGTACATTTAAAAAAATTGAAATTGTGATATGGCAACTTGCCGGCACAAAGGTAAGGGGATAATTTACAAATATTTGATTTTCAATATTATTAACAATATTTATTTTTGCACCTCAAACCGCGTGACCCTCGTCCCAAACAAACCACTGAAAAACGTGGTCGCAGGAAATGGCTGATTTGATGAAAATGACGAAGGCGGAATCATTCGTGTGGGCGACCTGACTTTATTGTTTAATACGCCCGAGCATCCACATTTTCCACAAAATTCATAAACGCCCGGTTCGCCACGCGGTTGCCGCCGGGGGTGGGGTAGCGGCCCGAAAAATACCAGTCGCCGGAGTTGCCGGGGCAGGCGTTATGAAGCCCTTCGAGGGTCTGGAACATCACCTGCACTTCGGGTTTGATGTTTTTTGGCGTCACGATCTCGGCGATCTTTTTACTGATCTGGCAGTATTCGAAGAGATCGTACAGTGCAACGGCTTCGTTTTTCACCATTTCCACCGGCAGGTGTTCGGAGGCTTTGCAGCGGTCGTAGGTTTCTTTCAGCAGGTGTTCGCGGCCGTTTTCTTTGAGCAATTCGACGAGGGCGTTGAAGGCTGCGAAGTCTTTCATTTTGCTCATGTCGATGCCGTAGCAGTCGGGGAAGCGGATCTGGGGAGCGCTGGAAAGGATGATGATGCGTTTCGGGCGCAGGCGGGCAGTGATGCTCACGATGCTGTCGCGCAGGGTGGTGCCCCGCACAATGGAGTCGTCGAGCAACACGAGCGTATCCTTGTCGTCGTGAACGAGGCCGTATGTGACGTCGTAGACGTAGCCCACCATGCTCGTGCGGGCTTTGGTGTCGGCGATGAAAGTGCGTTGTTTTTCGTCTTTGTGGACGAGTTTTTCAAAACGCGGGTGCACATCGAGTATCCCGGCAAGATTTTCCGGCGTCATTTTTTTACCGGTTAACTTCAAAATCTGCTCCTGTTTCCACCGATTCAGCTCTTTTTCCACGCCTTCCATCAGGCCGTAGAAGGCGGCTTCCGCCGTATTCGGTATGTAGGAAAAAACGGTGTTTTTGATGTCGAAATTGACCGCTTCGAGCACGGGGCGGGCGAGTTGCTCGCCGAGTTTTTTGCGTTCCAGGTAAATCTCGCGGTCGTTACCCCGGCTGAAATAGATGCGTTCGAACGAGCAGGCGTGTTTTTCGCGCGGCTCGCTGAACGGCAGTTCTTCCACTTTGCCGTGGTATTTCAGGATCAGTGCGTGACCGGGTTTGAGTTCTTTCACATCCCTGTAACGCACATTGAACACCGACTGGATGGCCGGTCGCTCACTGGCGCCTACCACAATTTCATCGTCCTGGTACCAGTAGGCGGGCCGAATGCCGTTGGGATCGCGGATGAGGAATGCGTCGCCATGGCCGAGCAGTCCGCCGAGCACGTAGCCGCCGTCGAATTTTTTCGTGGCGCGGCGCAGCAGCCGCTGGATATCCAGATTATCGAAGATCAGGTGGTTGATGTCCTGGTTGGAATAGCCGTCGGGTTTGTACCAGGTGTGGAGGCGCTGCACTTCGTCGTCGAGAAAGTGGCCGATTTTTTCCAGCACCGTTACGGTATCGCTTTTTTCCTTTGGATACTGGCCGAGTTCGACGAGTTCCCGGAACAATTCGTCCACGTTGGTCATGTTGAAGTTGCCGGCGAGCAGGAGATTGCGGTTGATCCAGTTGTTCTGGCGGTGGAAAGGGTGCACCTGCTCGATGCTGTTGTCGCCGTGGGTGCCGTAGCGCAGGTGGCCCATGAGCACTTCGCCCATATAGGGCATGTTGGCCCTCAGCCAGGCGGGGTCGTTGCGTTGTTCGGGAGTGACGGCGTTGAGGCGCGCCCACACCATCTGAAAAAGGTCTTCGAGGTAATTGGCAGCGTTGGAGCGTTTGCGGCTGATGTAGCGGGTGCCCGGTTCGGGGTTGAGTTTGATGGTGGCGAGGCCTGCGCCGTCCTGACCGCGGTTGCGCATCTTGAGCATCAGGAGCTGTAGTTTTTGCAGGCCGTAGAAAGCGGTGCCGTATTTTTTGTGGTAATAATCGAGCGGTTTGAGCAAGCGCACTATCGCGATGCCGCATTCGTGTTTAATCTGGTCGCTCATCGAAGAGGAATAATGTTAAAAGAATACCCGTTTCAGGTCTTGACGCAAAGGTACGAAAAGCCGTTGAAACGGTATTCAGACGCGAGGATTCGGCGAAGGCTGCCTGTTGGGAAATCTATTAAAAAACATTGGCCTTAAAAAACATTGACTATCTCATAAGGCGGTGATTTGTTTACGCTATTCTTTCTTCGTTTGTTTCTTAAACTTTCCCTCTTTCCACGCCTTGAAAAACTGTCCCCACGCCAGCGGGCTGAAAATATTCATTGGCGGTACCTGGCCGATATAAACGTACTCGCGGGCTTGCTGCCGCAGGTAAAAATTGGCACTTTCCCTGCCGCTGTGCGGCACCATGTCGGGGTTTTTGCGGGCTTCGGCGAGGTATTCGTTGGCCAGATTTTCGGTGGCGCGGCGCTGGAGTTCGGGCGTTACGTCCATTTTCAGGAACTCGATCTTGAAGTGTTCCTTCGATGGCCAGGGGAAAATGACCGTTTCGGGCAGGTTGATGGTGTCTTCCGTCATCAGTTGGACGATGGAGTATTGATCCTGCGTGAGCGTATCCGGCACGGTGATGGTGACCGATTCGAGACCGATGCAATTGAACCGCACCTTGTCGCCCTTTTCTACCACAATGGTAAAAAAGCCCCGGTAGTCGGAGTAGGTGCCCCGGTTCTTATTGGGCAAATACACGGTCGCGTACGGCACCGGGCGCAGTTGGCCGCGGTCGTCGGTGAGCAGCATCCCGGAAAACTGGATGAGCAAGGGTTTGGGCTTTTCCGGCGCCGTCGTGGTTTCCTGCTGGGCATGGGCCGCGACACAGGCGAAAAAGAAAAGGAGCGATGCGAAAAACTGTTTTAAGTGCATGGGAACGAAGTCGTTAATCGTCATGGTGACGTTATTTCGTCATTTTTTGACCATCAATCTGAATTGACAAAGATACGCAGCAGAAACGTTTTGTGAAACTGATTCGTCCTGCCCGCGTCTTTCGGCTTAACGGAACTTTAACTTTCACACGGCGGGCGGCAGACGGCAGACGGCAGACGGTTTATAGCCGTTATGACGTGGATTTCAGGGTCCGGGTTTCTTTGACACGCATTCCGTTCAATAAAAAAATTCCACCGTCCACCGTCTACCGTCCACCGTCTGCCGTTATTTGTTACTTTTGCCGCCGTTTTTCGTTTACTTTTTTCAAAAAAACACTTCTCTACACACGATGTTTCGCAAAACACCTATTTATTTGGCATTGGCACTGCTCATGGGAGTAGTCACTCTTTCTGCTCAAGCGCCGCCAAAATACGGCCACATGAACCTCGGCAACTTGCTGGAATCCATGCCGGAAACCAAATCGGCCAATGAAAAACTGAAAGTCTTCGGCGATTCGCTCCAGGCGATTGATAAAAAGATGACCGATGCCTTCCAGGAGGCCTACAAAAAACTGGAAGAGGAATACAATGCCGGTCTGCTCACGCCTGTGCAGGCGCAAACCCGCCAGGCCGAATTGCAAAAGCAACAGGAAGATATTCAGAAGTACGAGCAGCAGGCCCAACAAGCGGTCGCGGCTAAGCGGGAAGAATTGCTGAAACCGATCCTCGATAAAGTCGAGGCAGCCGTTAAGGCCGTTGCCACTGAAAATAATTACCTGATGATCTTCGATACCAGTTCGGGTGCATTCCTGTTCGCCGCGGAAGCCGACGACGTGGCGGCGCTGGTGAAAAAGAAACTGGGGATGTAAAATGACATCAGGCGTCATTAAGCAGCCGGACATTGGATTTTTTGACATTGGACGTTTGACCAAATGATTGGTTGTCAAGGTCAAATGTCCAACGTCCAATGTCAATTAAGGTCATTGGGGAAGTGCCCCGGTGACCTTAATTTTTTGTATGTTTTTTGGGGTGTTGGGGCATAAAAAAAGGGACGCGACTTTTCGCGTCCCCCGAATTTCTTCAATTCTAAAAACAATACTTACACACATTTTAACACATACGAAAACTGTGCCAGAAATGGTAGCAAGTTTTAATTTATGAAAAAATTTTCTTTGTAATCCGGAATCACTTCTTTTTCCCGCGCAATCCGGAACATCTCCCGCACCGCTTCCCGTCCTTTTTGGCCCAAATCCGCCGTATATCGGGTTACATACAGGTCAATATGCGCCTGCATCACGGCATCGTCCATCGCCTGGGCGTGTTGGCGCACAAAAGGCATCACGTCGGCCGGGTTGGCAAAGGCGTATTCCACGCTGCGGCGCATCACGCGGTTTAATTTTTGCTGGATTTCGAGGGGCAGATCCCGCCGCACCACGATGCCGCCCAATGGGATTGGCAGGCCGGTAGTCGTCTCCCAGAATTCACCCAGATCGAGCAATTTCACCAAACCCCTTTGTTCGTAGGTGAAACGGTTTTCGTGAATGATCAATCCCGCGCCGGCTTTGCCCTCCAGCACAGCATCTTCAATTTCTGAAAAAAGCGTCTCCTGTTTGTCGCGGGCATGCGGGTAGGCGAGGCTCAGCAGGAAATTGGCTGTCGTCATTTTTCCGGGAATGGCGATTCGTGCCGATTCGATTCCGGCATTGGTCATGGGTTGGCGGGCGACGAGCAGGGGACCGCAGTTATTGCCTAAGGCGCTGCCTGCGTCGAGCAGGGCATAGCGGTCGGTGAGGTATGCAAAGGCGTGGTAACTGAGCTTGGTCACGGCGATCCCGCCTGCAAAAGCGCGCCGGTTGAGCGCCTCCACGTCTTCCATAAACACCTCAAATGCAAGCCCTTCGGTGTCCACTTTGCCACGCAGCATCGCGTCGAAAATAAAGGTGTCGTTGGGGCAGGGAGAAAAGCCGAGGGAAAGAGTGGTCATTAAAAAAGCAATTGAAGTCATTTGTCGTCAGTGCCATCTGTCATTTACCTACTTTTATGACTTGTAATGATACAATGACTTGGATGACGCTTAATGACTTAGTTATTTACGAAGACAATCATCTGCTGGGGCTTAACAAACCTGCGGGCTGGCTGGTTCAGGGTGACCGCACGGGCGACGCGACACTGACTGATTGGGGCAAGGCCTATCTGAAAGAAAAATACGCGAAACCCGGCGCCGTATTTCTGCATCCGGCGCACAGGCTCGACCGCCCGGTGAGCGGCGCGGTTCTGTTTGCCCGCACCGATAAGGCGTTGAGTCGTCTGACAGGCATGTTCCGGGAAAAGCAGGTGGTCAAAACTTATCTCGCACTGGTGTTGAAAGAACCGCCGCAACGCTCCGGCGAACTGCGGCATTTTTTATGGAAAGACGAGAAAAAGAATATAGTGAAGGCTTATTCCCGTCCCGTCGAAGGAGCCAAAGAGAGTGTTACCCGGTTTGAAACGGTGGGGCAGGCGGGCCCATACTGGCTGATCAGGGTGTTTCCGCTCACCGGACGCCCCCACCAGATCCGGGCGCAACTTGCCGCGACGGGTTGTTCGATCGCGGGCGATTTGAAATACGGCGCACCGGAGGCTTTACCCGATGCTTCCATCGGCCTGCACAGCTGGCGCATGGAATTTTCCCATCCTGTCCGGCACGAGCCTCTGGTGCTGGAAGCCGCATTGCCAGAAAAAGAATGGTGGGTTTTTAAAGGTTAACGGGTTCGCTGGTTTGCGGGTTTCGGGTTAACCAGTTTCGTCCGTTAACCCACACCCGTTAACCCGCAACCCCTTAACCCGTTAACCTTTTTATTTATCGTCCCCGAAAAAAGCGATGATCTTATCCGCCAGTTCCATGCCGATATACGACTGTGCTTCTACAGTGCTGGCGCCGATGTGCGGTGTGCACGATACGTTTGGGTGTTTGAGCAGCGCTTCGCGGGGCGTCGGCTCGTTTTCATATACGTCGAGGCCGATGCCTGCCACTTTTCCGCTGTCGAGTGCGGCGAGCAGCGCTTCTTCGTCAATGACCCCGCCGCGGGCGGTATTGATGAGGAAAACGCCGTTTTTCATTTTGGCCAATTCATCGGCGGTGATGGTGGCTTTACCGGAGCCTGGGATATGGAAACTGATGAAGTCCGACTCGCGCAGGATCTTGTCCAGCGATTCGGTGCGGATTTTTACGCAGAATTTAAGGTCTTCAAAATCATTGAGTTGGATGCCAACTTCAGCCTCCTGTACGTAGGGGTCGTGGGTGCGTACGGACATGCCGATGCCCAGGGCGATCTTGGCCAGTTCCTGACCGATGCGTCCGAAGCCGACAATGCCGAGGGTTTTGCCCTTGATCTGAAATCCCGTTTCGTAAGCCTTTTTCAACTTTTTAAAATCGCCGCCGGCCGGCAATTCGCGGTTGCTGCGATGGAGCATCCGGGAGAGGGCAAACATGTGGCCGGTGGCCAGTTCGGCCACTGCCCGCGATGACGCCATCGGCGTGTTGTACACCTGGATGCCTTTGCTTTGGGCGTATTCAACGTCAATGTTATCGAGGCCGACGCCACCGCGCGCGATGACTTTGAGATTTTTGCCGGCGTCAATCACAGCTTTGCTCACCTTCGTGGCGCTGCGCACAATGAGCACGTCGTAATCGGCAATGCGTTCAGTCAGCTCTTCCTGCGGAATCTTTTCTTCGTCCACAATATAATTGGCCTCTTCGAGCAGCAAGCGGCCATCAGGATGAATGCCGTCGTTGGCGAGAATTTTTACCATGATTTATTTGCTGTTAAAAAACGCGGCAAAGATAGTTCTTTAAACAGGGATTTTTGGGCGGGGAAAACAGAACTATATTTTATGAAGCGTTTGCCCGGGATTATTTGACTGAACATACGGAACCGTCAAAACCCAGTTGTTTTGGTTTTCATTTTTGGAATATCCCGGCTTCCAGAATTTCCGGCGGTAAGACGCCCTTTGCGCCAACAAAAAATCTGAAAAGCGAATTTTTTAAGACTTGGGAATGAAAATGGAAGCATGTGACATATTTTTTGACCAAAACATGGCCGCTATCCCCGCTCCGACCGCTTACCTTCGCCGCCAAAATTATTTCTATGAAGTCATTAGCCCTTTCCATCGCGGCGCTTTTGTTCGCGACCCACTCCATGCTTGCCCAGGATGTTTCAGAGAAAAAACTGAAAAAACACGTTTCCTACCTCGCCTCCGACAAACTGAAAGGGCGTGGAACCGGTACCGAAGAAGAGCGCAAGGCGGCTAACTATCTCGCCAAACAATTCAAAAAGATCGGCCTGACGCCTAAAGGCGATAATGGCACTTACCTGTACGGTTTTACTTTTAAAAAATCGGGCGACCCTCACGGCGGTGTCGCTGAAAATGCACCGTCAGTGAGCAGTCAAAATGTTGCGGCTTACCTCGACAACGGGGCCGAACACACCATTGTGATCGGCGCACACTACGACCACCTCGGCCTTGGCCTCGACCACAACTCTCTGGAGGTCAATCCATCGGGTAAGATCCACAACGGAGCCGACGACAATGCCAGCGGCACGGCAGGGGTAGTCGAACTCGCCCGGTATTTCGCCCGCAACGGTGTAAAAGAGCAACACAACTTCCTGTTCCTGTGCTTTTCAGGGGAAGAACTCGGCCTCGTCGGCTCTAAAAAATTCACCGAAAAACCTACGATTGACCTCTCTAAGGTCAGTTTCATGCTCAATATGGACATGATCGGACGGCTCAATGCCGAAAAACGCCTGATGGTAGGCGGCGTCGGTACGGCGCCGGATTTTGTTCCGACGGTGCAAAATGTAAAAGGTGATCTTTCTGTAAAACTCGACAGCGCGGGCATCGGCCCCAGCGATCACACTTCCTTTTACCTGAAAAACATTCCCGTCCTGTTTGTATTTACCGGCCAGCACACCGACTACCATAAGCCCAGCGACGACGTGGAAAAAGTCAATTTTTTGGGTCAGAAGCAGGTGCTCGAGTTTGCCATCCGCACGATCGAAGCGCTCGATAAAACGCCGAAACTGACTTTTCAGGAAACAAAAGCCAAGCTGGAAGACACGCCTCGCTTTAAAGTAACGCTTGGCATTATGCCCGACTACACCTGGGAAGGAGAAGGCGTGCACGTGGACGGCGTGACCGACGGCCGCCCCGCAGCAAAGGCCGGCGTGAAAAAAGGCGATATCATCACTGCTTTGGGCGATTTTCAGGTAAAAACCATTCAGGATTACATGAAAGCGCTGGCCGCATTCAAAAAAGGAGATTCCACCACCGTGAAAGTAAAACGGGAAAATGCCGAAACGACCTTGCCTCTCACTTTTCAGTAACCCTTTACCCTTCTGAAAATGATCCATCTTGTTGCCGCCGATGATTCCCATACGGCTGTTGTGGCCGAACTGCTCGCCAGTTTATTCCAGGAAGTAGGGCATACCCTCACCGCCGGCGAGATTGCCGATATGTTTGTCGAACTGGAAGAAGATTCGCTTCATTCGACCCTGCTCGCTTTCAACGGCGATGGGGAAGCCGTCGGCGTGCTGACACTGGTAGAGTCACTGGCGCTGTATGCCGGCGGCCGCATCGGTGTGATCAACGAACTGTATGTCGTGCCGCCTTACCGTTCGGAAGGCGTGGGAAAAATCCTGCTCGACGCTGCAAAAGATCTCGCCGATCAACGCGGCTGGCAGCGTCTCGAAGTGACCACACCGGGCGATGAGTACGAAAAAACGCTGCATTTTTACGAAAAGGAAGGTTTTGTGCCGATTGGGCCGAGGTATAAATATATGTTGTAACGGAGTCTCTCCATACTGACATCAATTCGGCAGAGGCTTTCTTTTTCTCAATACCTGCATCGCCAGCAGATACTGCTTTGCCAGCCGCGGAATATTCACCTTGCTGCCGGTGGTATCGTCCGTCCAATGCACAGGTAATTCACACATTTTCAGACCTTTCCATTCGGCGATGGCAAGTAATTCGGTGCTGAAGAACCAGCCATTGGAAACGGCCCCGCCGTCCATGAGTGCAGGCAGGTGCTTGCGGCGCAGCCATTTGAAGCCACACATACCGTCGGAGAAATGTGTGCCGAGGTATGCTTTTACGATAAAATTGAACACGCGGGAAGTGATCTCCCGTTTCAGCGTACGACCGGCAACGCGTGATTTTTTGTGCAGGCGTGTGCCGTACACCAGATCGAAGCCTTCTGTGGCCAAAGCGTTGTAGGCCTGGATAAAATGTTTCAGATCGGTGGCCAGATCCAGGTCCATATAGCCGACGATGTCGGCCCGGCTTTGCGACCACGAAGTTTTGAGTGCCAACCCTACGCCTTTTTCAGGAACCTTTACCAATTGTATTTCCGGAAATTCGTCGCACAAGGCGGCAGCGATGTGACGGGTATTGTCGGTGCTGCCGTTGTCGGCAATGACGATGCGCCATTGACCCGGAGTGGGAAAATTCTGTTGAAGAAAATCGTACAATATGCGTACCTGCCGGGCGAGGGTCTCTTCTTCGTTGAGGACGGGGATGGTTACATCGAATGTCATGGCGTAATGATCGTCATTGTGGTCATTTTTACCCGCCGAAGTTTTACCGAAGGCGGGGTGGTCATTGAGGTCATTTTCAACCGCCGCCAGGCCGCCAGCGGATTGGGACGTGCAGGTTGTGTTCCCATGCCGTTGAAGCAATGCAGGAATCGGAGGGCAAAGGAAAAACGATTCCCCAACTTCGTGTGTAACTTTTAAAACCCCGATCTTTCCATTCCCCGTAAGCTTCTCACCTGAAACCTCTTGACATTTTATCGTTCATTTTGCCTTTCTTTGTCGCAAATTCCCGGATTGTCGCCGACGATTTTAGGAAGCGAGTCATTCCACCCTTCATTTTTGGCCAACAATCCGGGGACAACACAATGCATCGGAGCAACAATGCACCGTCCACCGTTTCACCCGCCGAAGTCAATACGAAGGCGGGAACAAATAGTCTGCCGTTCAATGAGCGATATTTTAAAAAAATTCAAGTCCGTTTTTATCGTCGAAGAAGAAAGCGGCAAAGAACAAAACACCAACCAAACGCCTGCATCCGCCCAGCATCCCGCTGAAATGACTGCCCCTCCCCCCCGGCAGAAGGCCGAATCTGCCACCTCAGGTTCGATCAGCGACAAGTTTGTGGAAATTCTCGCTGCGGCGCTGGAAAAAAACAACCAGGAAGGCTTCGACTATTTTGAATTCCGCCAGGCATTGAAGAATCTTGCCAAAATGCCTATGGACGAACCGACACGCTTCCATTCGGCCTACGCGATGGCACAGACGATGGGCGTGACGCCTGCCAAATTGGTCGAATCCGCCAAATTCTACCTCAACGTGCTGGCCAATGAACAGGCCAAGTTCAATGAAGCCCACGCGCAACAGCGCGCACGCCTCATCGGCAATCGCGAGGAAGAAGTGAAAAATCTCGAAGCCATGATCCAGAACAAGGCCGAGCAAATCAAACAATTGACCCTTCAAATCGAAGAACACCGCCAACGAAGCGAACAAATCCGCAGGGAGATCAGCGATAGCACCGTAAAGATCGAGAATACCAAAGCCGATTTCGAAGCGACTTTCACCTCCGTCACCGGACAACTACAGGAAGACATCAACAAAATTCAGCAGTATCTTAAATGACGGTGGACGGTAGACGGTGGACGGTAGACGGTAGACGGTGGAGGGTGCAATTTCAACCCCACCTTTTCAATTAATCGAATACGCAATTCACCAATTCACCAATTCACCAATTCACCAATTCACAAACCACAGCCTGACTATGAACGATTTAATTAAAAATCCGATCATTGCCTTTTTTGCCGGCTTGCTGGCATTGTGGCTCATTTATTTCCTCCTGAAACTGACCATCGGCCTGTATTGGTTGTTGCCCCTGGCGTTCGTAATTTTGTATATCACCAACAGCCGTTTCCGCAGCAGTGTCCGGACGTTTTTTACCAGTCTTTTCAATAGGTAGAAGGTAGAGGGTAAAACAGCCCAAGCTGCCATCCTTCTACCCTCTACCTTCCACCCTCTACCATCTCAACAATAACAACGATTCAACAACTCGATATGACTGACTTGCAACCGATCAAACCCAAAAGTTTCTGGGAACGCCCCGAAGGTCTTACCGGCGGCATTTTTATGGCTGCTGTCCTTCTCGGCGGCGGATTTTTACTCTACAAAGCCTTGCCTACGCTCATTACGCTGGCGTCCAATACCCTGTACCTGGCCGGATTGCTCGCTGCGTTGGCGGCCATCGTCTACGTCGTGCTCGATCCCAAGATGCGCAACCTGATCTGGTACATGTACAAGTCGGTAATGCGTTGGATAACCGGTATATTCGTGCAAATTGACCCCATCGGCATCCTGAAAAGTTACATCGAAGACCTGAAGGACAGTCTGAGCAAAATGAACAGCCAGATCAGCAGCCTCAAAGGGCAGATGTATAAACTGAATGAGATGATCAAGCAAAACCAGCGCAACATTCAGAACAACCTCAGCCTTGCCGGCAAAGCCAAAGAAACCGGTAAGGAGGCCATTATGGTGTTGCAGGCGCGCAAAGCCGGGCGTTTGCAGGACTCGAATGTCAAACTCGAAGACCTGTACAAGCGCATGGAAGTGCTCTACCGGGTATTGACCAAAATGTACGAAAACTCCGAGATCATGCTCGAAGACCTTTCCGACCAGGTGGTGGTGAAAGAGCAGGAGTACAAGGCCATCAAAGCCAGCCATTCGGCCATTCGCTCGGCGCAGGCCATTCTGAGCGGCAATTCGGACAAAAAATACATGTACGATATGGCACTGGAAGCGATGGCCGAAGATGTGGGCCAGAAAGTCGGCGAAATGGAGCGTTTTATGGATATGTCCAAAAACTTCATGGACTCCATTGACCTTCAAAACGGCGTGTTCGAAGAAGAAGGTCTGGCCATGCTCGAAAAATGGGAAAAAGAAGGTGTTTCGATGCTGCTCGGCGGCGAGAAAAATAAAATCGTCGCCAAAGCCAACAGCCCGGCCGACGTGCTCGACCTCAACGCGCCCGTTCAGATTCCCAGCAAGGCCGAGCGCGGCGGCAACCAGTACGACTCATTTTTTGAACAGTAATTTGGTTCCTGGTTGTTGGTTCCTGGTTGTTGGTTCCTGGTTGTTGGTTAATGCGGGTCGGGGGTGTCTTCGTCTTTGGGAGGCTTGGCTTTTACGAGATATCGGATGTAGCCATTCAGCAGGCGGGCACATGTGTCGATTTTGGATTTGTAATCTTTGAGTTTTTCAGCGTCAATGTAACCTTCGTCGAAAGCTGTGATAAGATGTTCGAGGGTTTCAGCAAGCGAACCTTTTGAAATTCGACAAAACCGGATGTTCTCTTTGAAATAATGCCGGCCATATCCCTCCGCGATACAAGCCGACACCCGACGCGATGAGCGGATAATTTGGTCTACCAATTTAAATTTTTCGTCTGTTGGAAAATCCGTTTTTGTCAGTTCAGAAATGCTTTTTCGCAATTGCCTACACTCCTTGTAAACATCCAATTCAGTAAATGATTGAACTTTCATAACATAAAATTTTATCCTGCAAAACTAACCAACAACCAGCAACCAATAACCAGCAACCAGCAACCAATAACCAGCAACCAGCAACCAGCAACCAATAACCAGCAACCAATAACCAATAACCAATAACTAACAACCAACTCATGGCTCGACTCACTTCCTTTTCCAAATTCCTCATAACCCTCCTCATCGTGGGAGGCCTCTTTTTTATAGGGCGGTACTTTTTGCAAAACACCGAAACCGGCAAACAACTCCAGGAAAAAGCCAAAACCGAACAAGGCGGCGGCGATGTTGCAGGCGGTGTTCCCGATGAAAACACCATCGGGGTGGGCGTAGTGACCTGGGGTGGCTACGCGGGTGGTCAGTACTGGAACAAAGGTTTCAAACCCAACACCGACAGCCGTTTCTATCAGGAAAACGGTTTCAAGGTGGATTTCAAGATACTCGACGACCCCACCGCCAGCCGCAATGCGTGGAAAAACGACGAAGTGCATTTGCTTTGGGCGACCGTAGATGCGCTGCCAACCGAAATGCCCGGCCTGGCGGCCTACGACCCCGTCGTGGTGTTCCAGGCTGACTGGTCGCGCGGCGGCGACGCTATTGTGGTGCGCCGGGGCATCGGCTCGGTAGGTGACCTGCGCGGCAAACAAATTGCCGTAGCCGAGATGTCGCCCTCGCACTCCTTTCTCATCTGGCTGCTCAGCGCGGCCGGCATGACCGTCAATGACGTAAAAGTCGTGGGTGTTCCATCGCCCGTCGAAGCCGCCGACGCGTTCAAAGCCAACAACGTGGATGCCGCCGTCGTGTGGTCGCCCTTCGATGAAGAGTGCGTGCAAAAAGTGCCCGGCGCCCGCGTCCTGCAAAGCACCCGCAACGCTTCCAACATCATCGCCGACGTGTTCATCGCCAAGCGTAAATGGGTGGAAGCCAATCGCGAACGCGTTCAACAACTCTATGAAGGTTGGATGAAAGGCGCCGCCGAGATCAACCGCAATTCCGCCGCGAAGCAGGAAGCCGCCCAGATACTCGCCGACGCGTTCGACGGCTTCACCAAGGACGACGCTTTGAAAGCGATCGATAATGTGCGCTTGTGCACCCACGGCGACAACCTCAATTTTTTTGGCCTCAACCGCGCCAATTACAAAGGCGTGACCGGCGAAGAACTGTACAGCCGGATGACGAAAGAATACCGCAACGTAGGTGTGCTGAAAAGCAGCGATGTGGTGCCTACCTGGTCTAAAACTGCCTTCTCCGGCCTGGCGGAACGCTCCACCCTGAGCGGCAACGAACACGCCGCCGAAGGGCAAAAATCCTTTGCCAGCATTTCAGAAAGCGAAGCGAGGGGCAAAGAAGCCGTCGCCACCAAGCGGGTGAGTATTTCGTTCCGTACCGGCGAGTTCCAGTTGGACGAAAACGCGAAGTATATCGTTGACAACGAAATGGTGCCGATCGCCAAAGCTTTCGCCAACAGCCGCATTCGCGTGGAAGGCAACACCGACAACGTGGGCAGCGCCGCTTCCAACATCGCTTTGTCAAAAAAACGCGCCCAGTCAGTGGTGGACTATCTCGTAAAAGAATACGGAATGCCGCGCAACCGCTTCACCGTCATCGGCAACGGCCCGGACAAACCGGTGGCCGACAACGGCAGCGAAGACGGACGCCGGAAGAACAGGCGGACGGATTTTGAGTTGGTGGAGGAGTAGAAAGAGGGTGTCATAAGTCGTTACTTCTCAAAATAATACTCCACTCCCAACAGCCATTGCTGGGGGTTGATATTGATGGACAGGGATGTCCCATCCTTGCTGGTGTAATAATTGACGGACGCCACCGTGAGCGAGAGCGCCAGATCTCTTGTCAAAAAACACACGAGGGAGGGAAAGAGCCCCATTCCGTACGTATCGAGCGGCCGCCTGGTTTTTTTTAGATTCCCGAAATCGGAATAAATTTCAGTCGCGACCTGATGCGAGTAGAACATATAAAATTCGGGCATCAGCGAGACCCTCGCGCCCAGCGGCAAATAGTATCTGACTAGCGGCCCCGCTCCATAAAAACTTTTGGTTGACCCCACGTATGCCGGCGTATCGGCCGGTACGTGGTACTTGTCGCTTCTGTAATCATACTGACCGACGATCCCTACCATCCAGCGTTTGCCGAGTGTGTAACCGATCTCGGGTTGTGTAGCGAATCTTTTATATTTCCGTTCCGGTGTTTTTCCCGCATCACCCGGAGTGCGGTAGTATTCAAAAGTAAAAAGGTCGCGGGTCCACCAACCTTTGTTTTCCAACTGGGCATAAGCCGGAAGGCAAAACCCCTGAAAATAAAGCCAGAATAGGGCAGTCTTTTTCATCATTGTTTCGGGTGAAATTTTTGGGTGAAAAGAAGCTACACCGCAGGAAGTTTCCACCCGTTCTGATAATGCGCTTTAATCATTGCATTCGCTTCTTTGTCGTTCCTGAACTCGCCCTTCGCGGCATCCCAATAAACTTTTCTGCCGGTTTTGAACGCTACGTTGCCCATGTGCGCATTGATGGCGGCGACAGCGCCCGTTTCGATGCCGCAATTCAGGATGGATGCGTCGTTGGCCTGCATGGCCGCGACGAAGTTTTTGGCGTGGTCGGCGACGTAGTTGGCTTCGTTGGGCCTGCGCTGGTCGGGTAAGTCTTCGATCTCGTATACCAGCACCCCATCGTCGTTCTTTTTTGTTTCGGGTATCACTTCCCAGCCCCCACGATTAACGACCATCGTGCCATAGTTGCCGATGAAGGCGATACCTTCCGTTTTGCCGTAATTGCCGTTGTCTATGCCGGTGGCATGTTCCCACAGCATGTTGAAGTTGTCGTATTCGAACACGGCCTGCAGGGTATCGGGCGTCTCCGATGCGTCGTCGGGGTAGGCCAGTTTGCCGCCGGAGGCCATTACGGATTTGGGCGCTTTGGCGCCCATGAAATACAGCGCGATGTCAATTTCATGCACGCCCCAGTCGGTCATCAGGCCGCCGGCGTAGTCCCAGAACCAGCGGAAATTGAAGTGAAAGCGGTTGGGGTTGAAAGGGCGTTTGGGCGCGGGGCCCAGCCACATATCGTAGTCTACGCCAGCGGGAGGTGTGCCGTCGGGTTTCACCGGCACCGGCTCCATCCAGCCTTGATAGGCCCAGCATTTCACGAGGCGGATATTGCCTAATTTGCCGGATTTCAGGTAATTGTAAGCCTGTTGGTAGTGGGCGCCGCTGCGCTGCCACTGGCCGATCTGCACAATTTTTCCATAGCGCTTTGCCGCGCGCAACATCACGTTGCACTCTTCGATGGAGTTGGCGAGCGGTTTTTCGCAATAGACGTGTTTTCCGGCGGAAAGGGAATCGCAAAAGGTCAGGCAATGCCAGTGATCGGGCGTGGCGATGATGACCGCATCGAGGTCTTTCATCTCCAGCATTTTGCGGTAATCTTTGAACAATTGCGGGCGTTTACCGCGGAGTTCTTCCACATTCCCGGCCCGCTCGTCGAGTACGCTTTGGTCCACGTCGGCAAGGGCGATGCACTGCGCTTCGGGCACGCTGGTCAGTTGGGCTTTCATATTGGACCAACCCATGCCTTTGCAGCCGATGAGGCCGAAATTGATCTTGTCGTTGGCAGAAACGCGGCGCGACATGTTGGCAATTACGTCCAGGGGAAGTGAAGTTGCGATGCCTGCGCCGACGAGGGCAGCGGAGGATTGGCGAATGAATCTGCGACGGGAAGAGAGCATGATTTGTATTTTTTATGAAACAGGCGCTAAATGTCTGTCAAAAATACAAACTCTCTATTATTTGCGGGAAAAACAAAAAGGCTGTTTCGTAAGTCTGTTTATTCGTTTATTTGAGGATTTGGTTATCGCGTTACACCCTCATAACCGGGGCTTTCCAAATAAACAAATCACCAAATAAACAAATCACCGACTTGTGAAACAGCCTCTCGTATACACTCCGGATTGAAAAATTACCTGAACCGGAGGTGTTTGATGGAATAATAGCAGATCGTCGCGAAACCGAACGACAGCATCGAGTGAAACAGCACGAAAGCGGTGTTGTCGGTCACCAGACCTACGACGACTGCTGCTGCGAACACCAGGGCCATAACGCCTTCTGCGATCGTGACCCAGGAGATTTTCTTCGCTTTGTAGGCGGCTTTTTGGGTAACGACTTGCTGCTGGTCGGTGGCGCCATATTTGGGCGTGCGCACGAAGGCAGAAACCTTACCGCGCAGACCTTCGATAACGGCTACGGCGTTGTAGAGCGAAAGGCCCAGCGAGATCGGCATGAACGAAATGAACAAGCCGAAGAAACGAACCTTTTCCCAGAAAGTCGGCGGCGCGGTGCGGTTGATCGCGGCGGTGATGTTGGCCGTGTAGGAAATGGCCGCTACCGAGAACAAACCCAGCACCGAGAACGACAGGAAGTGCGTCGAAATGCCCAATTGCTCGAAGGCGAATGCCAGGGGAATGCTGCTGACGGCGGCGATGAACACCCACAGGAACACGCCGTAGGCGAGCAACTGGCTGATGGCGTGCATTTTCTGGATGCCGCTGAGTTTGTTGGTATTCCAAACGAGTTTCAGCAGTTTGCGGACGTTCTGAGCGCCACCTTTGTTCCAGCGGAATTGCTGGCCTTTGAGCGCGTTCATGTCCTCCGGCAATTCGGCCGGGCTGCCGAGTTTTTCCAAATACTGGATTTTATAACCCATGATCTGGGCGCGGAAGCTCAGATCGAGGTCTTCCGTGAGGGTGTCGCTTTGCCAGCCGCCGGCTTCGTTGATGACGTTTTTGCGCCACACGCCTGCCGTGCCGTTGAACTGGAGCAGCAGGTTGCCGTAAGAGCGGCCTGCCTGTTCCACGGTGAAGTGGACATTGAGTTGCAGGGCCTGCAATTTGGTCAACATGCTGTGATCTGCGTTGATGTGTTCCCAGCGCGTTTGTACAATGCCCACTTTGGGATCTTCAAAGTAAGCAATGGTGGTGCGCAGAAAATCGGGGCGCGGGGTAAAATCGGCGTCGAAAATAGCGATAAAATCGCCTTTTACTTTTGGCATGGCCTCCTGCAACGCGCCGGCTTTATAGCCCTGGCGGTTGACGCGGTGGATGTGTTCGATGTTGAATCCTTTGGCCTTGTATTCGGCCACTTTTGCGGCTACGATATTTACCGTTTCGTCGGTGGAATCGTCGAGCACCTGGATTTCAAATTTGTCTTTCGGGTACTCCTGTGCGGCCACATAATCAATGATACGCTCGGCGACGTACATTTCGTTGTACATCGGTAGTTGAACGGTCACGAACGGGACATTCTCGTCGTTCGGGCCATACTGTTTGTATTGAATCTTCGGGTTTTCCTTGTGGTATTTCTTGTAGAGATACAACAAATGGAACTGCAGCAGGGCGTAAATCGTCACGCCGCTCATGGCAAGAGAATAAATGAGCAGCATCAGATAGCCGAAATCAACGAAGGCTTGATACTTGAATGCTTCAAAAAGGGAATGAAGACCGTACATATTGAGTTAGAGTGAGTTGTGTGTAGGTAGGAAGTTTTGCTTATTGATCTTATGGGGGGATTATTGATTTTTTGAATGAAGATTACAGATATTTAAAGATGGTCATTACAATCTTCCATCCCGCCAGAATTGTTCCACGCACCGTCCCCGATACTTTGCTTTTCCCGGCCGCTCTTTTGCGGTATCGCACCGGCACTTCAGCACAGCGGAGCCGGTGTTTGGCGGCTTTTACCTGCATTTCCACCGTCCAGCCAAAATTGCGGTCGCGCATCCGGAGCGCTTGCAACTTGTCCCATCTGATGGCCCGGAACGGTCCCAGGTCGCTGAACCGGTAACCGTAGAACCAGCGGATAAGCAGTGGCGCCAACCAGTTGCCGAAACGCTGCGGAACGGTCATGGCGTCCGGCTCCATGTTTCCCAACAGCCGCGATCCGATCACCATGTCTTTTTCGTCGTTCAAAATCGGAGCCACCACTTTTGGCAGTTCGTCGGGATAATCCGAATAATCACCATCCAAAAACACTACTATTTCGGGTTGTTCGGACGAAGGCTGGGTTTGCAGGTAACGCATCCCGGCGAGGCAGGCATTGCCGTAACCGCGTTCCGGTTGGCTGACCACCATCGCTCCCGCTGCTTTTGCCGCGTTCGCGGTACCGTCAGTAGAGCCATTATCGCACACGATCACTTGTCTCACCCACGCTTTCGGAATATCCGCCAATACCAACGGGAGGTTTTTTTCTTCGTTCCAGGCCGGAATCAGCACGTCAATTGTTTGTTTTTCTCTCATTTTGTCCCTATTAGCCCGCGTTGTCATGTTTTAGCAATTGGCCCTATCCTCCTCAAAACCGTTCCCGTGAAAGGCGTTGCAAAAGTAACGACGACCGTTAAGAGAAAGTTAAAAACGGTTAAAAATCTGACGTTAAAGTTTTGCAAACAAGGAGTTTGCGGGATGTTGAAAATATGAAAACACAAATACGGATAAAAAGGCCTCCATATCATATTTGGAAAAGCACAGGAAAAGTTGCCGCCGCGTCTTATCAGCGATGCACAGGTGTTGGCTTTTCAGAATGATGTTTGGGGGGGCGGTCAATGCCGGAACCTGAATCCGAATGTCCGGTCCGGAGGTTTCCGATTGTGATCCTGAAAAACCGGTATGGCCGCATAAAAACGGCGCTGTTAAAAAATTAACGTTTTTCGTCTGGTGCCAAACAAGTCGCTGTATGCCGGACGCTGCCCTTCGGTTGCCTGACATTAAGATATTGAATGGCGCATTCATGCAACCTCCTTCCTACTTTTGCCGCCCTTATTCAAACGATATTGTGAAAATATGCACCTCCGCCCACTGCTACTGCTCCCTCCTTCGCCCCGGCTTCGGCGGGTAAAACTGCCACTGCCACTGCCACTGCCACTGCCACTGCTACTGCTACTGCCACTGCCACTGCTGCTTACTTTTTGCCAGAAAGAAAAATTCACGGCCGACCCGGCTGACAAGCTCGAGTTCAGCACCGATACTTTACGGTTCGATACCACTTTTACCGAAATTGGTTCGGCTACGAGGATACTGAAGGTTTACAACCGGCACAAGGAAAGCATCCGTATTTCAAAAATATACTTAGAACAAGGTGCCGCTTCGAAGTTCAATCTGAACGTGGACGGTCTGCCGGGCGACAGTCATTCGAATATCGAGGTAGCGCCGGAAGACAGTCTGTATGTATTCGCCGAAGTGACCATCAATCCCGACGAGCCGCCGGGCGCCAGCCCGTTCGTGCTTGCTGAAAACGTGATATTTGAAACGAACGGTAATACGCAGGCCGTCGTGCTGGAAGCCTGGGGGCAAAACGCCGTATATCTGCCTTCCCGCTTCGGGGCGGGCGGCGTCGTGGGCTTGGGCTGCGACGGTGGCGAATGGGTTTGGGACGACCCGCGGCCTTATGTGATCTACGGCGTGCTGGGCATTGACGATTGTACGGTGCGCATTCCGGCCGGGGCGCGGGTGTACGTACACGGCGGGCTGGCCAAAGAAGTGACGGACACCGCCGTATACCGCTACAATGACGGTTTCCTGGCTTTTTTCGGCACGGGGCGTCTCATTGTGGAAGGCACGCTGGAAAATCCCGTCATTTTTGAAAGCGACCGGCTGGAGCCGGAATTTGACGGGGAACCCGGACAATGGACCGGCATCTGGCTGCAGGCCGGCACCACCGGCCACCGCATCGAGCACTGCATTGTACGCAACTCGATCATCGGCATCCGGGTGGATTCGGCGGCCGACCTGACGCTGCGCAACACGCAGATATACAATACCGCAAGCAGCGGCCTGATCGGAGTTCACGCCAAAATTGACGCTGAAAACTGTCTTTTCTGGGGCAATACCGGCTATTCCATTCAAATCGAATACGGCGGCGAATACAACTTTACCTACTGTACGGCAGCGAGTTACGGTGTGGACGGTGAGGCAATCCGCATGGGCAATGCCCTTTGTCTCGACGAATTCTGCACTAATTTCGTTTCCTATCCCCTGAAAGCCCGGTTTCAGAATTGTATCCTGATGGGCAGTCGCGCCGATCAGATCACCCTGTTCGACCGGCTCGACAACTCCGCGCAATTCGATTATCAGTTCAAAAACTGCATCGTGCGGGTGCGCGATTTGCTGAATGCCAATGCTTTTCCGGAGTTCTTCGACCGCTGCCAGCCATGCCTGAATGCGGACAGCCAGGATACCATTTTTCTTGACCCGAATAAAAATCTTTTCCGCCTGGATACCATGCACTCCATCGCCAACCACTACGCTGTACCGGTGCCGGGGATTGACAAAGACCTGGATGGAAAAATGCGCGATGCCGTCATGCCCGACGCGGGATGTTATGAGATTGAATTTTGAAAAACTGATTCAATTCATCACTTTTGTTCAAAATTCTTCGCTTATGGAACTGCACGAAACGGCTGCGAAAGAGCAGGAAGTAGTTGTCTCCGATTATGAACTCGAACGCGGAAAACCCATACCAAACACCGGCATCCGGGTATCGGTGGAAAAAGTATTTGAAGATTTGGCGTAACGCTTTAAAACTGAATGGTATAACTGTACTTCTCTCCTTTTTTATCCTCAGGATTGTCAACTGGCTGCGAAGGCGTTACCGTATAAGTTACCTGCATTTGTACCGGAGCCGCCGCTGCGGGTTGTTGTACCGGCTTTTTAAATTGTATCCGCGCTTTTTTGTGGAACAACACCCGCAGGCCCCGGTTTTTCGGTACATCGAATTTCAATAAACGCACCACGCGGCAGGCTTCTTCGTCGCAGCCGTGACCAATGCCTTGCAGTACCCTGGTCGCTGTCACATTTCCCTGGTAGTCAATGTCGTAATCCACAACCACTGTGCCTTCCACTCCCATTTCAACAGCTTCCCTGGGGTAGCGAAGTTGTTCGTAAATAAACTTTGTCAGCGCCTTCGGCCCGCCCGGGTATTCCGGCTGGTGGATGAAAAGCGGTTTCTTTTTATCTTTTTCCATATAATTATAAATGCCGCGAAGGCGCAAAGATAATCCTCTGCGCCTTCGCGGTGGGCATTTCTATTTTAGTGCCGGGTTTTATCTATGCGCATTCAGCTTTTCCAGCATTTTCCGCTGTTCCAGGTATTTTTCCACAAACTTCAGGGTGATCAAAGCCAGGACGAAAAAAAGACCGAATTGCAATATTTGATTGTCGAATACTTTGCCCCAATTGTAAGCGGGAACTTCTGGCAATTCCACAGGCAACTGTGCCGGCGCCGATTGCATCCCGGCCACAACGACGGCGGCACAAATAAACAGCCCCAATACTGCCGAAATAAGATATACGATCCAGTCTTTGCCTTTCGAGGTGGCGACAAAATTGGCGTGCGTCTCCGCAGCCCATGCCGCCATCACCCGGTCGGAAAATCCCGGTTTGGGCTTTTCTAACGGCAAGGCATGAAAAGCGCGTTTTTCGGCCATTATGGCGTCCAGCCTTTCCTGCCATTCGGGATGTTGCCGCAGGTAAACCTCCACGCGGGTTTTCTCGTCCGCCGCTAAAAAACCGTCGGCGTAGTCCCACAAGAGGTCGTCGGTGAGCATGAAATTATTTTCCATTTCAAAATGGTTTGATGGTTTGATGGTTCGAGGGTTTGACGCTTCGAGGGAACTGACGGTTTTGAGCGAGGCGTCGCCGCGCAACTTTCAAACCATCGAACCATCGAACTATCAAACTTTCAAACGCTCAAACCCTTATTTCCTCAACAAATTTTTCTTCCAATATCACTTTCAAACGCTGCCGGGCGCGGCAAAGTTTGGTTTTCGCGTTGGTCATCGTGAGGTCCATGATCTCACAGATCTCTTCGAGGCTATGTTCGTACAGGTAAAACAGCGTAATGATACCCGCGTCGTCGGCCGACAGCATAGCAATCGCCTTTTGCAGGGATACATTGCGGTCGTGCCGTTCCAGATTCGCCGACACGTCCGGCGTGCCTTCGTCTTTGAGGCGTACCGGGCGGTTTTCGTCGTCGAGCGATTGAATTTCAGGGTTTTGTTTTCTTAAAAAATTTAAAGAGGTCGAATAAACGATCTTGTACAACCACGTCGTGAACTTCGCGTCGCCCCTGAAATCGGGCAGATAGCGAAATGCCCGCAGAAAGCTGTCCTGAGCCACTTCGTGCGCATCCTCCCGGTTTTTGACAAAACGCAATGCCAGCGTAAAAGCGTATTGCTCATACCGTTTTACCAGCATCGCAAACGCGCTCTGGCGCCCCGCCCGGGCCTGCTGAACAAGGGTTTCGTCTGATAAGGTTGCGGACATATCGTTGCGGCGGACTCGGGCCACCGGCCTGCTTTCATGTTTTGTTGTTCCACGAGACAACGCGGCGGCCAACAGGGTTACACTTCAGCGAAAAAATCCTGCAATCGCTCCGCCAAAAATACAACATTCACCTGTTCGATGGGATGTTTGCAGGCAGTGAAAATTTCAAAACGGCCGTTCGGCAGGGCTTCTGCCGCGGCGCGGCTTTCTTCCGGCGTTACCACGTTGTCGAGTTCGCCGAGACCAATCGTGACCGGGCAGGTTATTTGGCTGAACGCCTCCGCCGGAAGTCCGTGGCCATTGCCCAACGCATGGAGAAATGCCGAAGTGTTGCGGCAGACCTCCTTCCAATCCAATGGAGCATGTGTTTTAGCCAGTATTTCGGCAAATTGCGGCACCTTGACCTCAATTTTTTCCGGGTCGAACATTTGGCTCATGCCCGCCGCTATTTCAGGTGACCAGTGGAGTTTGGTGCCGAGCGTAAAGATCCGTCTTACCCGATTGGGGTGCTTCCAGGCCAGATACAAGGCCACGTAGCCGCCCATGCTGTATCCGAAAATGTCTGCTGGTGCCATGTTTTCTTTTTCAAAAAAGTGCAAAACGGCGTCGGAAAAAAGCGCCATGGAAAATGGTTCGCCAGCCGGCAACCCGCCGTGGCCGGGAAAATTCAGGGCATAGATTGCGCGTTCAGGCGGCAAATGGGCGCGCAATGAATCGAATTGTGCGGCGCTGCCAAGCGCGCCGTGTAAAAGGATCAGCGGTGTCATCGTTCAAATCAGGGCGCAAATGTTTGCAAAAACTTCTTCGAAACCCACCTTTCATCCGGGCCGATTTTTGCCCAGTTGCCGCTCGTCTCGTGGATAAACAACTCTTCCCCCCGCAGGTAAATGCCGACGATCGTAAAGTTGACGCCGGGGCCTGAACGGACGTTCAATTCATCCGTATCCGTCACCGTTGCCCGGATCACATCTTTCACGTAATTGCCGGCTACCCATTCTTCGTGTTTTTTTGAAATTTTATACCAGCCATTTTGCATTCCATAAATCCGCAGAACGGCGCCCAATGTCGCGGTGTTCACTTTTTTGAATTTTGTTCCCGGACCGGTTCGGACATTCAGGGCTTGCGCCGTGACGTAGCCGAATTTCAACACGCCGGCCAATTGCTGTCCGAAGTTGCCGCCCGCGGCCTGCATCACCAGCGGGAGGAAGTTTTTTTGTGCATCCGGCACCTTATTGCCGCCAAAAAAGCCGGTACCGGGGCAGGTTTTCACCACGCCGCTGTTGCCATTGGTGCGCGCGCCGGTATTGAGATCAAACCAGTGATGGTACACGATCCTGTCGGTATGGAGCGGGATGCTGAACCGGCGGGCGATGGCGGCGGCAGAGCGCACAATGGTCTCTCGCTGGGCGGCTGTCATTTCATCTTTCCCTTTGTCAAAATTGCCGATATTTTCAATGCAAAGCGCGTTGGCGTTGCGGCCTTTGATACAGGCAGGCGATAGTTCGAGACTGCGCCCTGTGGCGATCATGCCATCGGGAAAGGTGGTGAAATGCTGTCCGATGTCGGCCCATCCGTTGAAGTTGACGTGGTAATTGCGCATGCCGACCAGCAGTGAAAAATGGTTGTTGTTCCTGAAATTGGCATAAGCCGGCGCAAAGGTGTGGTGTTCCTGTAAAAATAGCACCGTGCGGGCTACCTGCCGCGATGCGATCCACTGCTCGAATTCGTCAATGGTCATCAGGGTGAATCCGTTTTTTGTCACCATAAATTTTGTTGCTTTTTATTTTCTGGATTTGTTTTTCTCCCCATTCGCGCAGGTGATTGATGAAGGGTATCAGCTCAGCCCCGATTTCCGAGAGCGTGTATTCGACCCTCGGAGGAACTTCGTGATAAAGTTTCCGGCAAATCAGATTGTCCTCCTCCAACTCCCGCAGCGTTTGCGTGAGCATTTTGGGGGTGATGTCCGGCAGGGTCCTTCGCAGCTCGCCATAGCGCAGAATACCGCTCAGGTGCAGGTGCCATAATATCCTGCCTTTGTATTTCCCGCCGATGCGTCTGAAAGCATAATCAACTGAACAAGTCGGAGCGTTTGAATTTTTTTTTGTCATTCTGGCAATTTTATTCAATTGATAACCAGCAATAATACCTTTTTGGTATGTAAGATACAAAAAAGTACATACTTGCTGCGAAGATACTAATGAAAGTAGTTTTGCCAAAAATTCAATCATCAAAAAAGTTTAAGCTATGAAAGTGTTTCTTTTGAATGAGCCCGGCGGCACAGACAACCTGAAAATGACAGAACTGCCGATGCCCGTCGTCAAAGCCGGCGAAGTATTGGTGCAGGTGAAGGCCATCAGTATCAACCCTGTTGATGTAAAGGCGAGGGCTTACGCGGGAGTGTTGTCCTGGGTTTTCGGGGCCGAACGTCCTGTGGTTTTGGGATGGGATATTTCCGGAACGGTGACCGCAACGGGAGAAGGCGTAAAGCGCCTCAAAGCCGGAGACGAGGTTTTTGGGATGGTCAATTTTATCGGCCACGGACGGGTCTATGCCGAATATGTGGTCGCTCCTGAAAGTCATTTGGCCCTGAAACCCGGCAATATTTCACACCCGGAGGCTGCAGGCGCTTCTATGGCCGCGCTCACTGCCTGGCAAGTGCTCAGGGCTGGCAACGTGAAACCAGGCGACAGGGTACTCATCCATGGGGCCTCAGGCGGCGTAGGGCATTTCGCCGTTCAGATCGCAAAACACCTGGGCGCTACTGTGATCGGCACTGCTTCGCAAGCCAATGCTGATTTTGTCCGGAAGTTGGGAGCCGATGAATGCTACGACTATGCCACACAGCAGTTTGAAAAACTCGCCGGGGACATAGATTTTGTACTGGATGCCGTCCAGGGTAGTACCTTGACTCATTCAATCGAGGTAGTGCGAAAAGGAGGAGCGATCATCACCATCCCCTCGCCCGCTATACCGGAAGCAGACCAACAAAAAGCGGTGGCCAAAGGTGTGAAATTGTCGCATATTCTGGTGCATTCCAATGGCGACGACATGGCTTCCATTGCTCATCTGCTGGGGTCGGGCAGATTGAAAACGCACATCGCGGAACAATTTTCCTTTGAAAATATGCCATCGGCCCATGCGCGATTGGAACGGGGAAATGTCAGAGGAAAAATTGTGGTCACGCTTTCATGATTTATTTTGTCGTTGCCCCCACCACCTGTTCCAACACCCCCTTCACCGCCTTCAGGCTCCTTACCTCATCCTGCACCATGATCAGTTCTTTGTTCGTCTGTTTCAGCGAAATACCCATGATGCGGCCGTGCGTGCCCACAAACTGCACGATCTTATTAAAAGTATCGGTCTCGAAAAACGAAGATTGCGGGTCGCCGAGAAAGTAACAGCGCAGTTTGCCGCCCTTGAGGATAAGCCGTTCGAAGCCGAGTTTTTTGCAGAGCCATTGGAGGCGCAGACCGTCGAAGAGGGCATTGACCTGGTGGGGCAGTTTGCCGAAACGGTCCTCGAGTCGTTTGGCGAACGCGGCGATGCCCTCTTCATTTTCAATGGTATTGAGTTCGGTGTAAAGGTTGAGGCGTTCCTGCGTGTTGGAGACGTACTCGTCGGGGATGAGCATTTCCACGTCCGTTTCGATGGTCACGTCGCGGACGTAGGAGCCCTTTTGAGCGATCTCTTCTTTGAAAATATCCTTAAAATCGGTCTCTTTCAACTCCTGGATGGCTTCGTCGAGGATTTTCTGGTAGGTCTCGAAACCGATGTCGGCGATGAAGCCCGACTGCTCGCCACCGAGCAAATTGCCTGCGCCCCGGATATCGAGGTCGCGCATGGCGACGGCGAAACCCGAGCCGAGTTCGCTGAATTCTTCGATGGTGCGCAGGCGTTTGCGCGCCTCCTGGGTGAGTACGCTCATGGGAGGGGCGAAGAGGTAGCAATACGCTTTTTGGTTGCTGCGACCCACGCGGCCCCGCAGTTGGTGCAGGTCGCTCAGGCCGAACATATCGGCGCGGTTGATGATGATGGTATTGGCGTTGGGGATGTCGAGGCCGGTTTCGATGATGTTGGTACAGGCCAGCACATCGAATTTGCGGTCAATAAAATCCACCAGCACTTTTTCGAGGTGCTCGGCGTCCATCTGACCGTGCGCCATGGCTACTTCGGTTTCGGGGCAGAGGCGCTGGAGCATTTCGACGATCTTGGGCAGGTCGTTCACGCGGTTGTGCACGAAAAACACCTGGCCGCTGCGGTTGACCTCGGCGAGGATCGTCTCGCGGATCAGGTCTTCATCGAACACGCGGATCTCCGTGTGAATGGGCTGGCGGTTGGGCGGCGGCGTGCGGATGACCGAGAGGTCGCGGGCGGCCATGAGCGAGAATTGCAGGGTGCGCGGGATGGGCGTGGCGGTCAGCGTAAGCGTGTCCACGTTGACTTTCAGGGCGCGGAGTTTTTCCTTGGAAGCGACGCCGAATTTTTGCTCCTCGTCCACTACCAACAGGCCTAAGTCTTTGAATGCTACTTCTTTGCCGAGCAGGGCATGTGTGCCGATGATGATGTCGATCCGGCCTTTTTTCAGTTTGTCCAGAATGTCTTTTTTCTCCTTAGTGCTGCGGAAGCGGTTGAGGTAATCCACCGTGACGGGGAATTCTGCGAGGCGTTCGTTGAACGTTTTCCAGTGCTGCAAGGCGAGGATGGTCGTAGGCACCAGCACGGCCACCTGTTTGCCGTCGGTCACGGCTTTGAAAGCGGCGCGGATAGCGACCTCGGTTTTGCCGAAACCCACGTCGCCGCAGATGAGGCGGTCCATGGGGTATTCTTTTTCCATGTCGGCCTTTACGTCCTGCGTGGATTTGTACTGGTCGGGCGTGTCTTCGTAGATAAAACTGGCTTCCAATTCGGTTTGCAGGTAGCCGTCGGGCGGGAACGCGTGGCCTTTGGCGGCGCGGCGGGCGGCGTAGAGTTTGATGAGTTCCGCCGCGATGTCCTTGATCTTGCGCTTGGTGCGTGCTTTGAGTTGTTTCCAGGCGTCGGAACCGATCTTGCTGAGTTGCGGCGCCGTGCCCTCCTGACCGATGTACTTCGATATCTTGTGCAGCGAATGGATACTGACGTAGAGGATGTCATTGTTTTTGTAATTGAGCCGCACGGCTTCCTGCACCTGGCCGCCGATCTCGATCTTTTGAAGGCCGGCGAATTTGCCGATGCCGTGGTCAATGTGCGTCACGTAGTCGCCTGGCGCCAGTTCGCGCAACAGCCTGTAATTCAGCGCCTGGTCTTTGGTGTAACCCTGCCGGATCTTATACTGGTGATAGCGCTGGAAGATCTGGTGGTCGGTCAGCACCTCGATCTTCAGGTCTTCATCAATAAAGCCCTCGTGGATCGGTATTTCGACGGGTAAAAACGCGACATCCGCCTTGAGTTCTTTAAAGATCGCCGCCAGCCGGTCGAACTGCTTGGGATTTTCGGAACAGATATAAGTCTCGTAGCCCGCTGCTTTCATCTCGTGCAGGTGGCGGATGAGCAGGTCGAAGTTTTTGTTGAAGGAGGGTTGGGGTTTGGAGTGGAAATATATGGTAGATGGCAGACGGTGGGCAGTGGACGGTGTGGGCTGGGCCATAGTATATGGTTAGAAAGGCAAAGTTCACACAAATCTGTCTCACGACAATGCGAAGTTCATGTCATTTCGCCGTACTCCTAAAAAAATTGCCACCGGAATATATCCTGATATTGAAGATGCGAAGAAAGTGCCGGAACTTTCCAATGGAATAAAAATTGACGAAGCAACCGATGCGTTAAAGTTTAAAACAGACGTTATGCACCTCCTCAACTTTTTCTTTGTCTTTGCTCCACTTTTCCTTTTTTCACAAAATCCCCCCATTCCCGTTGCCGACCAAACCTTCCAACTCGACGGCAAAAGCGAGTTCGTCTATGCCTTCGCCGAAGGCGACCAGGTGCAACTGAAGGTGCAGGAACTGACAAGCAAATCCATTAAAACGGTAGAGTTCATTTACTTTCCCGACCATTATGTATTCCGTGCATACGAACTGGACACGGCTTTGGATAAAACTATTTTTATTGAAAAAACCGGCGTCTATCTGCTTCGTTTTGAAGAAAAGGGCCTGAGTAAGAAGGTGTGCCGCTTCACCCTGCACCGCACGCCTGCGAACGCCGAAACGGCCCGCCTGAACACCCGTGTCGGGTGGGACATCTGGGGGAACCCGAACTACGCCGTGCGCAAACGCGCCATCGAGGTTGGGAAAAAACCCGATGTCGTCTCCCTTGGCGGGCAGGTGACGGTGGCGGCGAGCAAGTTTTACACCAAAAAGCCTGTCAATGTGTATCAGTTCACCCTGCCGCCCAATACCGTGCGCTGGGCATACCGCATCTCTGTCGGCCAGGCCACGCAGGAAGCGCGACGCCGCGATGCTGAAAAACTTAAAACCGCACTTCAGGGCGGCGCCGCAAAGATCATGGGCCTCCAGCCCGAAACCGCGCTCGCCGCTTTCGCCCTCGGCGCCGCGCTCGACCTGACCGTCTCCACCTCCGGCGAAGATGTGGAATACGCCATCGTGGATTACGATAACTGGACAAAATTCTCGGAATATAAAGAATACACGGCTTTCATGCAGCAAAGCGGCGTCAGCGTGGATGTGCAGCGCCGCTATTCTCCCCTCGCAGGCACTTATTTTTTCGCGCTCAAAAGCGACAACTGGGTGGACAATATCAACGTGAGCATTGACATCGAGGCGGTGACGGAAGTGCCGGTGTATGAGACGGAGATATATCTGGAGCCGGTGAAGCCCTGAATGCGCGCAGACGTTTATCAGGAGCCACCTCCCGCAGATCAATATATTTTCCCGCAGATTGCGCAGATTTTTTACGCAGATGAACGCAGATGTTAGCCCGGCTGGCGCGCGTCCAATGCCGTTAACTTAAGGGAAAAAGCCGGGAGAATGGGAGTAAATTTGAGTTGCTAAAAACAAGTAACTCACCAACTCCCCCGGCGATGAGAACAAAAGTATTGGAGATTTTGTCAGGAATGAAGTCCTTTTTGGCAGAAGGTTTAGCAAACCGACAAAAGTATTTGAGCCGGTCTGCTGATTTTACTCGAAAGCGGATATTGACATTTGAGCGGTTGTGCCTGTTCTTGCTGTCAAACTGCAAACGCAGTTTGAGCCTTGAACTGGATGAGTTTTATTTGGAACGAACAGAGTGGCCGTGCACAAAGAGCGCGTTTTCTCAAGCGAGATATCGGGTAAAGAGTGATTTTTTTCGGGCATGGGCAAAGCACTTGATCGATTTGGTATATGGTGAGTCACGACAGGATTTGCGTAGATGGAAGGGCTTTTACCTCAAAGGAGTTGACGGGACAACCCTTTACCTGTTTGACGATGATGAAGTATTGGCGGAGTTTGGTGGAACTGGCAACCAACACGGGCTTGTGGTGATGGGGCGCGCAGGTTTTCAGGTTGACTTGTTGAACGGTTATTGTTGTGCTTCGTGGCTTGGGCCGCACAAAGTCGGGGAGCCTCATTTTGCCACTTTGTTTTTAAAGGAGTCTGGCGCACAAGACTTGTTGATTTATGATCGCAATTTCATAAGTTTTGAACTGATATACAAGCATATAAGGGCGGGAGTTCCATTTTTGATGCGTTCAATGACAACCTTTAATGGTACGGTGCAGCGTTTTTTTAACTCGGGCCAGAAACAGGCAATTGAATATTTCCCCATTACGGATGTGGCCCTTCAATCGTTGAAAAAACAAGGGTATGAAGTAGATAAAAACAGCCGGGCGAAAGTGCGCCTGCTCAGGATAGAACTTGAAAGCGGTGAGGTTGAAATCCTGGTGAGCAGTTTGTTGGATAAGAAAAAATACCAGCACAGTTGCTTTAAAGAACTCTACGGCAAACGTTGGGGCTGTGAAACACAAATTGAAAAATTCAAAAACAAACTGCAACTGGAGATTTTCACAGGGCACAAACCCGAAGCGATTTACCAAGACTTTTTTGCAACACTCATCGTCTTGAACCTTCACAACCTTATTGTCAGATCATGCGATAAAAAACTGAAAGAAATTAACGAGTTTAGGGAGAAACCTGCTGCGGCCCCGGCTGGCGCGAGTCCCCGGCTGGCGCGAGTCTCCGACTCGTGTCAACTATCTTTGCGTTTCCAACGCAACCTTTTAAATCCCCGAATAATTTTTATGCTGGCTAAAAAGAATCACGTCGGAGACGTCAGGATAAGTGGCACGAGTCGGAGACTCGCGCCAGCCGGGCTCGCGCCAGCCGGCTCACTGTTACAACAACCGCCGCACTAATTTTCCGGATTTTTTCTCTTTCAATACTAAGACGTGACTGCCGTCGTGGGTCAGTTCCTCGGTCAGGAACCAGTGGTCTTTGTCGTATTCCTTGAATGCCGAAATGACTTCAGTCTCTTCTTTGCCGCGCCAGACCTCCAATTTGACCGGTTCCCAGCGGCGCGTTTGGGCCGACTTATACGCTGCGTCGAGAATAGCATTGACCACATATCCGTCGTAGAATGTCTCGGCAGGCTCACGCCCCTGCTCCATCGCGTCGAACATATCGGTGAACATGGCATTGTAACCCAGTTCATGTATTTCATCGCCGACGGGAAATATCCATCCGCTCGAAGTCTCTGCTTTTTCGGCGACATAACCGGCGCCCTGACCCGACAGGAACATCTCGAAACCAGTGCGCAGGAAATTGTTGATCCAGATCGTGCCTTCGGACCCCATTACTTCGTCGCGCAGATCGAGCCCGCCCCGGAACGTCCACGACACCTCGAACTGCCCGATAGCGCCGCTGGCGTAGCGCACCAGCCCGATGGCGTGGTCTTCGGCATCAATGGGTTTCACCTGCGTATCGGCCCAGCACATCACTTCCACCGGTCGCACGTCCTTTCCAATGTAGTTGCGTGCGATTTCCACGCAGTGGCAGGCTAAGTCGAGGATAGCGCCTCCACCTGACTGGCTTTTGTCCCAAAACCAGTCGGAATGCGGGCCGGGGTGTGTCTCGCGCGACCGCGCCCAGAGTATCTTGCCCAACGCGCCGCTGCGAACCGTTTGCAGGGCTTTTAAAAACTTGGGTGTATAACACAGATCTTCGAGGTAACCGGCGAAAATGCCGGCTTTTTCCACGGCTTTGAGCATTTGCAGCCCTTCTTTGGCGTTGCGTCCGAGGGGTTTGGTGGTCATCACTGCTTTTTTGTACTTGGCGCAAGCCAGTACGGCGGGCAGGTGCAGGTTATTGGGCAACGAGATACAAACGATGTCCACATCCTTGCGTTTGATGGCGGCTTCCATGTCGGTCGTCCAGAAAGGCACATCGTAATCTTCGGCAAACTTGCGGGCGGATGCTTCTGTGCGGGAATAAACGGAAGTGATGCGGTCGCGGCTGCGCAGGCCGTGCAGTGAGTCGGCGTAAAAGCGGCCGATAAAGCCTGCGCCGAGCATGGCGATTCTTACCATAAAAAATTGATTTTGAGTGATTGCTATGTTGAAAAGTTACTATTGAGACAAATGTATTTGGTGATTTCTTTATTTGGGATAATTTTTACAACGTTTTCAAATACTCCACCACGGCCCTCCGCTCTTCTGCCGTCAATCTGTCGCCAAACCGGTGCCCGCCGTTGCCATAACCGGGCAGGGTAGTATCGTAAGTGTCTACGCCGGTTTTGGAGGTTTCTATGGTGTATTTCCACCCCACTTTGTCTTTGTCGTAATGGGCTTCCGTGTTTTCAAAAATGCGTTTCCAGTAGATGGGTCGCTGCGGGCTGTTGAGCAGGTCTTCGAGCGTCGGCACGGAAGCGTTGTGCAGGTAGGGCGCTGTGGCCCAGATGCCGTCGAGGGGCGGGGCGACGTAACCTTCGTTGGGCAGGAGTTGGCCTTTGTTGGGTCCCTGGCCGTACCAGCTGTTGTTGTACCAGGTATGGTATTCCGGATGGGTTTTATAGGTCTGCGAGAGCAAGGGGTCTGTGCCCGCTTTTTCCAGGCTGACGAGCAGGTTGGGGTACGAGGCCGAATCGCCGTATGTGCCGTGACATTTGTAACAGGTCTTCTCAAAAATCTTTTTTCCCGCCGCGGCAAGTTCCTGGTCAATTGGATACGGGTACTTGGGCGGTTCGATGGTGCGGATCCAGGCCATGAGATCGGGCATGTGTTCGTCAATTTTTCGCGTTTCGGCGCTGTCGGCCATGGTCAGCATACCCGAAGCGGAGGCGAGCCGTGCAAAATCGCCACGGCCCAAACCGTTGTAATACAGTGCGTTTTTCTTTTTCATCAGCCACCAGGCAGGCACATCGGTGGGCACGGTTTCGGTTGGGATGTCGAATTGCGGCGCCTGGAGCCAGTTCAGGTCGGTGGAAGAGCGGTGGGCCGAAAGCGCCGCAAAAATTTTGTCCGCCGGGTTGGGCCCGCGCGTTTGGGTGCGGATGTAGGGCCCGATGGCTTTGGTAGCGCGGCTGGCGGGGAAGTAAGCGGCCCATTCGGGCGAATTTTCCCCAAACGCGAACCGCACGGCCATGTCTGCCGTCCTGAAATTAGCCGAAGCGTCGTTGGTATAGTCGTACGTATTGTTGCCGAGGCCGACGACAACCTGCCCATGAAGGCGTTCGGCGTGGCAGGTGAGGCAGGTGGGAGCGACGACCTTTGCGCCGTTGGCAGTGGTGACCACATTGAAGCGGAAAGGAATGCCCGCGGCATCGCCCGTGCGTCCGAGATCGTCGGGGCTGCCGGCGCCGGATGCCCGCTTGTACACTTTGAGTGGAATACCGCTGCTGACGAAATCGCCGTAAAGCAGGTATTGATAACCCGCCGCAGGATCGCCGCTGCGTTGGGCAGAAGGTTCGAGGTAGGTCGTCCCCTCCGGCGGCTCCTGCACCGGTTGAAGAGAATAAGCGGCGAGAAGTGAAACGGCGCCCGCGATCAGGAGAGCGCTGCGGAAGATTTTTCCCTGCATGATTTATTCTTTTTACGTTTGTGCAAAGTCTGGAATTCATGGAAAAACTCATCAACTCCGCTTTTGATTTTTTTGCCTACGCCCTGCCGGGGGCATTTATTATCCTTTCCCTGCTCATTTTGGATAAAAACAACGACACGGTGCAGGATTACCTCAATTTTGCCCAGAACCTGAAAGCGGGAGGCGCCACCGTTTTGCTGGCGGCGGGTTATGTGCTCGGTTTTGTACTCACGCCTTTAGGAAGAAAGATGTACAGAAAATTTCAAAAAGGGGGTATTTTCAAAAAGATGAACGCTTGGTTGGAAGGAGGACTGGAAAAAGTACAGTATGATTTTGATGATGATACCCAACCGGATAAAAAAATGTCGATTTCTGAGAAATATATCCTGGTACGGGAATATTCACCCCTGAATTTCCGGCACATCGAATCCTGGCACGTCTACTCGCTCATGTCGCACAACATGGCGATTGCCAACATCGCCGTATGCGTGTTCGTCGTGATCCGGCTCGCCGCTTACCGGCCGGATCATCCCTGGCTATGGATATTTGTCCTCTCCGGCGCTTTAATCTTTTTTTGGTTGTTCCTCTACAGCGCTGCCAAATTCAATATTTGGTCCATGAACGAACAGAACGCCGCCATCCAGGCATTGCAGCTGAGATTGCGCACACAGCAAGCGCCGGCGTCATCCGGTTCGGACTCAACGCATCGGCAGCCATGATCGCTTTCCCCGCATTTTTCGGTCGCCTGCACCTCATCTTCCTGCACCTCCCCATCGGTTTTCTGCTGCTGGCAGGAGCGCTTGCGCTGTATGGCGTTTGGAAAAAAACATACGTGTACCGCCCGGCTTTGGATTTGACAGTCGGCCTGGGGGCGCTGGCAGCCATCGTTGCCGCTTCGAGCGGCTGGCTGCTTGCCCGGTCGGGAGGCTACGAAGAAGCCATATTGACGCGCCACCAATGGTTGGGTATTGCATCGGCTGCGCTGGCCATTACGACCTGGCTGCTGCGACGTTCACGGTGGTATCTGCCGGCATTGGCAACCGCGGTCGGAATGGTTTCGGCAACAGGGCATTTCGGCGGCTCGCTCACCCATGGTGAAGGGTATTTGTTTCAAAAAACTGAAAATGAAATGCTTGCGACAGGAGTGCCGGAAAACACCACCGCATACGAAGCCATCGTCCATCCCATCCTGCAGCAGAAATGCGTCTCCTGCCACAATCCCGGGAAGAAAAAAGGCGGTCTGTTGCTCAACACTCCGGAACACATCCTCCTCGGCGGCAAACACGGCCCGGTCATCGTCGCCGGTTTACCCGATTCCAGCGAACTCATGCGTCGCATCCTGCTTCCGGGCCACGACGACGACCACATGCCGCCAAAGGGAAAACGGCAACTCACGCCGGACGAAATTGAGGTGCTGAAACGATGGATTGCGGAAGGAGCTGACTTCTCCATGCCCGCCGCTCAATTACAAGATGGCAACGGCGCTTCTGCCGCGAAGGCGGGTGTTTCATTTCCGCCTGTACAAGCCGACCCCGCCGCCCCCGGTGCCCTCGATGCGCTGCGTCAGAACCGAATCTCGGTCATGCCGTTGGGTGAAAACCTGCCCTGGCTTGCCGTTTCTGCCGCCGGGAAAAAAGACCTCGATGCCGTCGGGATGGAATTATTGAAAAAAAACGGGAAACAGATCATTCATCTTGATCTGAGCCATTCCAATACCAGCGACCCAATGCTGGCGATACTAAAAGATCTACCGCACCTGACCCGGTTGAATCTGTCGGGCACTGCCGTCACGAACGAAGGTTTACAAAACCTGACCGTACTCCCATTTCTTGAATATCTGAACCTTAGCAACACATCCATTGGCGACGAAGCCGTCGAAACGCTGGTTAAACTGCCCGCACTCCGTTCGCTTTACGTATGGAACAGCGGCATCACTCCTGTCGCCCTGGAGCGCCTCCGGACGCAACTGCCCAACCTGCGAATGGACGCCGGCGCGCCCGCCGATTCTACTGCCGCCCCGCTTCAACTCCGCCCGCCGAAAATCCTTTTTGCCCGCAATATTTTTGAAGACACGGTGCACGTCGCGCTTGATTTTCCTTTTAAAACCGTCAGTCTTTTTTACACGCTCGACCAGGCTTCGCCTACCACGCAGTCGAGCCGTTACAAAGGAGAGCCGCTGGTGTTCGACCAATCCACCACTTTACGGGCCATCGCCGCCAAAGAAGGCTGGGAAAACAGCTCCATCGTGCAGGCGTCTTTTGTCAAAAGAAAATGGACGCCCCAAAGCGCGACGCTACTAGTACCACCCTCGCCCAAATATCCCGGTTTAGGCGCCAACTCGCTCACAGACGGCAAGATCGGCGAAACGCATACGGACAAGAACTTTCTCGGCTTTGAAGGCGAGCATCTGACCGCCGTGTTGGATTTTGGCGAAACGATTGATTTCCAGAGGCTAAGCGTTCACTACGCTGAAAACAACGGTTCCTGGATCTTTGCGCCGCACGGGCTCCAGGTCTGGACATCCGGCGATGGCAAGAACTGGAAGCCCTGCATCCGCGCCCGCTATCCCGCGCCTGCGGCGATGCAGGAAAACAAAGCGGGCATCCTCAGTGAAACGGCTCCCATGCCCGTAAAAACACGCTATTTAAAAGTGACCGTTGAGAATCTGCTCAAAAATCCGAAATGGCATTCCGCCGCCGGGAAAAAGTGCTGGGTATTTGTAGATGAAATATTAGTGGAATGAGATTTATTTGTGGTTCAAAAAAGGCTGGTAATGGATGAGATACTTGAATTCGAAGCCGTACTCGACGCCGTGGAAGGCACGGAGGCGCTTTCCATCAACTTCCCCTACGATGTGGAAAAACTTTACGGCACCCGGGGTCAGGTGAAGGTGAAAGTCACTTACGATGGCGTGCCATACCGGGGCAGCCTTGCCAAAATGGGGCATCATTGCCACTTCCTGCTTGTGCGTAAAGACATTCGCAAGCAAATCGGCAAAAGTGCCGGCGACAAAGTGTGGGTCACCGTCCAGCGGGACACGGAAGAACGGGTGGTCGAATTGCCTGAAGACCTGGCCGCTCTTTTCGACAAGAACCCCGGTGCAAAAGCGCGGTACGACAAACTATCCTACACCCATCGTAAAGAATACGTCCAATGGATCAATGAAGCCAAAAAAACCGAAACCCGCCAAACCCGCCTCCAAAAAACCATCGAAATGCTCTTAAACGGAAAGAAAAACCCGTCTGACAAATAAGACCGTCTCACTTTTCACCTGAAATCATGCAACTCACCATCCGCAATCTGAACAAAACATACCCCAACGGCGTGCGCGCCCTGCACGACGTATCGCTCGACATCCCTACCGGCATGTACGGCCTGCTCGGCCCCAACGGCGCCGGCAAAAGCACCCTCATGCGCACCATCGCTACCCTCCAGGACGCCGACAGCGGTACGGCGACACTGGGCGACATAGATGTGCTGAAAGACAAGGACGCTGTGCGCCGAACGCTTGGCTATCTCCCCCAGGAATTCGGCGTGTATCCGCGTATTTCTGCCTTCGAGATGCTCGATCACCTCGCCGTGCTGAAAGGCATCCCCGGCAACAGCCGCAAGGAAGTGGTCAACGCCTTGCTCCAGCGCGTCAACCTCTGGGAGCACCGCAAAAAATCGGTCGCCTCCTACTCCGGCGGCATGCGCCAGCGCTTCGGCATCGCACAGGCATTGCTCGGCGACCCGAAACTCATCATCGTGGACGAGCCCACCGCCGGTCTCGACCCCGGCGAGCGCAACCGCTTTTACAACCTGCTCTCCGAAATAGGCGAAAACGTGATCGTGATCCTCAGCACCCACATCGTGGAAGACGTAACCGAACTCTGCTCCAACATGGCCATCATCAACCTCGGAAGGGTGCTGTATGCCGGCTCACCCGACGCAGCCTTGCAGGCCCTGGAAGGAAAAGTGTGGGAAAAAGCGATCAACAAATCCGAAATTGACGACTACCAGCACCGCTACCGGGTTATTTCGAGCAAATTGGTGGCGGGCAGGCCGATCATTCACATTTTGAGCGACGACAATCCGGGCGACGGTTTCGAGGCGGCGGAGGCGAGCCTGGAGGATGTGTTCTTTGACAGGATTTACAGGAGTGAACAGGATTAACATAATATAGCCACAGCGAAGGGATGCAGCCTGGTTTTCAAATTACTAATCCTCACACCTGAAAAGACACCGTTTGCCAGGAAAAAGGGGCCGTTCACACATTTAACAAAAAAATATTACTTATCTGAGGTGCGCAGCGGCTCTGCTTTGAGTATCGATAATATGAGTACGATACGGGATGCAAATATTGCAGTCAGTGCGCAAAAAGGCGCATTTGTTAAAGCGTTGAATACCAAATTTCTCAATAATAACTTTGCCGTCACAACCGCCCCTTCGGGCACGGGGAGCTACAATATTACCCTCTTGAGCAATCAATACGGCACTACCGTCGGTGGTTTGAAACCGGCATACTCCGGTCAGTCGCCGGCGCCGCTGGAAAAAGGTTTTGCAGGCGTATATGTCAACGACATTACAAATGGGCTTGTAATAGATTCAGACCCTTCATCGGGTGAGCCCAATCATTTTTTCAATCTGAAATATGGTATCATTTCCAAAAATACCAATATGACAGTTTTTGACTCCAGATTTGATGACATAACAAAAGTAACCAAGGGTACAGGATACGATGGATATGTAAATGCGTTTGTACAAACCGGTAAAGGAGTTTATGCCAGTGAAGGATATATCCTGGTTGCAAAGGAAGGTACAAAAGATGTCATATTCAGCAATTGTCATACCGGGGTAGAGACACTTGGGTCTTCGTCGCAGGTCGGTTCAACTACGATGGACGGTGTGACAAACGGTATCATTACCACTGGCGGTACGGCATTACTCCTCAGCAATACTATCAAAGCAAAAAGTCGTGGAATCTCCACGCTTCTTTCGTCAGGGCCCGGTTCGGGCTCGGTAGGTGGCAACATAATCACGATGAACGAAGACCCCAACGGTATAGGAATCAGCATCGGCGGCGGTGTAAGCGGAAATACGAATATAGGGACGTCTCCTCCGTCGGATGATTATTACACTTTTAATACGATAACGATGCTCGACGGTGCTGCAGCCATCAGCGCAGGTGTCAATGATAACGGCACTTTTGCCAACAATACCATCAACCTGAACAACAGTCAGGCCAACCGCTTCGGCATACATATCGAAGGCGGCGACCGCAATACCCTGAAATGCAACGCTATTACCGGAGTGGCCGGCGACAATACCGGCATATACGCCATACACGCCAGCCGCGCACTTGTCCACTGCAATCTGACCGAAAGCACCGACGAGGGACTGCGCTTCGAAGGCGTGCTGGTAGGCAAAGCGAAGGCCGATATCGCCGGGAATACCATGAAAGATAACGGGACCGGGCTGTTGTATGGAATAGATGCTATCACCGGCTCTCAGGTGCATAGAGGCAATACGTGGGAAGGGAGTTTCAGTAATTTAGGTGCCCAAGGAGGTTCAAATGCTCCAGATGCCTCAAAATACATTGTTGACGAAATTGAAAATTCTGATTTTTCACCTTATACATGGTTCCCACTTGCATGGTTTGAAGATGATAATGAAACATCTGCATCTTACCAATGTAGCAATGAAAATGGCAATTGTATTACTGCACCGCCCGTTATTTATGAACAACCTTTGGATATAAAAATCGTACGCAATGAATTAATTGGCGATGAATACCAGGCAGCAGTCAACTGGCTGGCGCAGCGCCGCTTTTATGAACGGATACTGGAAGAAGGCAATCCTTACCCCGGCAACAGCGACGTCGCTGCTTTTGTGACCGCCGCTCAATCGAACGGCATTGCGGCCTACGCCAATCTCCAAACCGGCATCCGCCAATTGTTTGCAGTCAGTACGACCAACCGCAATACTTTCCAGTCTTATGAGCAAGATATCTCCGAAGGACTCGGGGATTTGGCAGCAGTAGAACAACAACTCAATGCTCCGGGTATCAGTCAACAGGACAGCGCCGGTTTTGCCGCCCAGCGCGATACTATCAGGCAGACAATCCAGCAAGCGGCATCAGCGAAAGAAACCCTGTTGAACAATATAGTTACTGCCCGTACATCCGCTGCCGCCAGCCTGCTGACACAAAATAGCAACCTGCCTGCCCTTACGCCAGTTTATACCGTACATGAAAAAACGGTCAATGACATACTGTTGCGCACGGTCGCGCAAGGCACATACGCTTTTGCAGAAGGGGATTACAATACGCTCAGAACTATCGCCAACCTTTGTCCGCTCTCCGACGGCGAAGCGGTGCTGCGGGCGAGAGCATTGCTGACATTGGTGAATGAAAACCCGGTAACTTATGACGATGAAACGATCTGTAGTACAGAAAGAGGCCGACCAGGTTTGACGACAAAATCGGATCACATCAGGATATACCCCAACCCGGCGACTAATCAGGTTACAATTGAATACAACATTACAAATTCGTCCGATAATCTTTTCCTGCTCTTCAATACGTTAGGTCAAATAGTCAAGACAATTGTCTTACCTGACAATGAGGGAAATATCCAACTTTCCTTGGTTGGGTTATCGGAAGGAACTTACTGGTATATACTTCCTGGCTTAAATGGTATCGCTTCGGGTAATGTTATAATTAGCCGTTAAATTTCTTTCTTCATTTCGGATTGCCTGTGCCGATATTGACACAGGCAATCCATTCCTTATGTTGTACTATGAAAACGGTGCTGCTTTCCTTCGTTTGTTTTTTTTTGTCAGAAGTTCTTGTCGCCCAAAAGCATGATTATGTATGGGTTGCAGGGGATGGGAATACTATGAAGACTACTACACATGGTGGTATGACCATTAATTTTAATCAAAATCCTGTAGATGTTTACTATAATTATCGTGAACATAATCTGTTCACTACCAATACCAGCATTTGTGACACTGCCGGCAAATTGTTATTTTATACAAATGGGTGTGTCATAGCAGGCGCATACGATGATGTTTTAGAAAACGGTGATAATATCAACCCCGGAAGCTCGCATACTTTGTGGTGTGAAGACTATGATGATGGTTACGCTGGAGGCCCGCAAAACTCGCTCATTTTGCCATTGCCAGATTCGATGGGTGTATATTTTCTTTTTCACAAGAGTTTTACTATTTATTCCAATCCGTTTGATGTAATCAACGATAAACTAATGTATTCGGTAATTGATATGAATTTAAATAACTCAATGGGAAAGGTGACGAAAAAAAATGAAAACTTAATATTAGATACTTTAGCGCATGGCGAGATTGTAAGTGTCAAGTGCGCAAATGGGCAAGATTGGTGGTTAATCACACCCCGTAGAAATAGCGCAACTTTTTATATCCTAAAATTTACTAATCAAGGGATTGTTGATACATTTATACAGACCATTGGTATATGGCCAAATCCTGACGGAGAAGCAACAGGTCAGATGGTTTTTTCTCCGGACGGGAGTAAACTTTATCGAACCAATCGTTTTGATCCAATTATGGTATATTCTTTTAATCGGGAAAGCGGAGTCTTCACACAATTTGACACAATTCATTATGACTATGGAAATCAGTTTGTAGGCGAAATTGGTTGCGCTGTATCACCGAGTGGACGTTTTTTATATCTTGGTTGTCGTAAGTTTCTGTATCAAGTGGACTTGTGGGCTTCAGATATAAGCGCCTCTCAAACTGTTGTGGCAGAATGGGACGGCTATGCCAATCCCATTGCGCCATTATTCTGGCAACTGCAACTGGGGCCTGATTGTAAAATTTATGGCCAGGCAGGCGATACCCGTTTCTATCATGTCATCCACAATCCCGACGAACCAGGTATGGCCTGTAATGCTGAACAACGCGGGCTACCGCTGCCCACCCCCAGCGGCGCTTCCATGCCTTCTTTCCCCAACTACCGCCTCGGCCCGATAGACAATCCCGGCGTGCCTTGCACCGCCACAGTCAGTGCCGGCAACCCGCCGCCCACGCCGCTCCCGCCGCTGTCGGTCTTCCCCAATCCGGCTTCGTCGTATCTCAAAATCATCGTGAACCGGCCCCTTCCTGCGGGAGCGCAATGGACGCTTTACGATGCCTACGGGCGGGTGGCGCGCACAGAAAGACTGGTGAACGAAGTCACCTGCACGGAGATAACCGTAGAAGGATTGGCAGCAGGGGTGTATTTTTGGGAGTTGAAAGGCAAAGAGGGCTTGGTGATTCAGAGCGGTAAAATCCTGAAAATGTGAAGGTTATGAACATACTCTTTTTACTCGCTGCGCAATCGAACGGCCTTGCGGCTTACGCCAATCTCCAAACCGGCATACGTCAATTGTTTGCAGTAAGTACGACCGACCGCAATACTTTCCAGTCTTATGAGGAAAATATCGCCGAAGGGCTCGAAGATTTGGCAGCAGTTGAACAGGAACTAAATGCACCGGGTATCAGCCAACAGGACAGCGCCGGTTTTGCTGCCCAGCGCGATACTATCAGGCAAATGATCCAACAGGCGGCGACAGCGAAAGGGACTTTATTGAATAACATCGCTACATCCCGTGCATCCGCTGCTGCCAGCCTGCTGACGCAAAACGGCAACCTGCCAGCCCTTTCACCGGTTTACACCGTGCATGAAAAAACAGTCAATGACATACTGCTTCGCACGGTTGCGCAAGGTATCTATACTTTTGCGGAGGGGAATTATAATACGCTCAGAACTATCGCCAATCTCTGCCCGCTCTCCGACGGCGAGGCCGTGCTGCGGGCAAGAGCATTGCTGACATTAGTGAATGAAAATCCGGTGGTTTATGACGATGAGACGATTTGCAGTTTTGAAAGGGCGCAGCCGGGCTTGCAATTAAAATCCGGATACCTTCGGGTCTATCCCAACCCGGCTGCCAATCAGGTTGTAATTGAATATAACATCGCAAACTCGACTGAAAATCTTTTTTTACTCTACAATACGCTTGGCCAACTTGTGAAGGCAACTGTCTTACCCGTCAACCAGAGAAATTTCCAACTTTCTTTGGAAGGGTTGCCCGAGGGTGCTTATTGGTATAGGCTTCCAGAAGTACCCGGGACTGCTGCTTCCGGCAAACTTATTATCAGCCATTAACTTTTATTGTTTCACTTGGGATACCTCGTGCTAATTTTTAGTACAAGGTATCCCTTTTACTTTATGTCATGAAAAACGTGACAACTTTCCTCATCAGTCTGTTATTAGTACAAATTCTTGCTGCTCAAAAGCACGATTATGTGTGGATAACAGGAGACAATAACAGTCTTGCCGACACAACAAAAGGTGGTTCCACAATTGATTTTAACTTCAATCCTCCAAAAGTATATTACAATTATCGGGAATTAAATATGTTTGTATGCAATTCAAGTATTTGTGACACTGCTGGCAAACTGATGTTTTATACGAACGGGTGTGATATAGCTGGCAGTGATGATGAAATAATTGAAAATGGAGAAACAATTAATCCGGGTGAAGTACACCAGATAAAATGCGATCAGGAAAATGATGGATATACCGCCGGTTATCAAAGCACAATTATTTTGCCTGTTCCGGATTCAAATAAACTATTTTACTTGTTTCATAAAAGAATCATTTATACAAATAACCCTTTTGGTGTAAAAACAGATAAACTGTTTTATTCTATTGTTGACATGAATGCTAATAGTGGAGTGGGGACGGTGGTTGAGAAGAATGTAGAAATAATGAGTAGCTATTTGGCATATGGTGAAATGACAGCCGTAAAACACGCGAATGGTAAGGATTGGTGGCTTATCACACCAAAAGATGATGGCAGCACATTCTATTTTTTCTTATTTACAAACAAAGGTATTGTTGATACATTAACTCAAACAATCGGTACATCTCCACCTCCTAACGCATCCGGTGGAATACAGATGGTTTTTTCTCCTGATGGAAACCAACTATTTAGAAGTATTCCCAGTGGAGCCGTTATGGTATATAATTTTAATCGATTAAATGGTTTTTTCAGCAATTTTGACACCATCCATGTAGATTACGGAAATTGGCCGTCCGTTGCAAATGGATGCGCTGTCTCTCCTAATGGCCGTTTTTTATATGTAAGCGCAGAATTGAGAATTTATCAATTTGATCTGTGGAGTGATAATATAAGTGCCTCGCAAATAACGGTGGCTGAATGGGATGGATTTAAAGACCCAGTTGGGACCCTATTTGGACAATGTCAGTTAGCACCTGATTGCAAAATTTATATTAGTACGATAGACGCAAAATATTATCATGTCATTAATAATCCCGACGAACTAGGGCTTTCCTGTAACGTCACACAGCACAGCTTTATTTTTCCTACGCCTACAGGAGCTTCCATTCCTTCTTTTCCTAATTATCGCCTCGGCCCAATGGACAACCCCGGTGTGCCCTGCACCGCCACAGTCAGTGCCGGCAACCCGCCGCCCACGCCGCTCCCGCCGGTGTCCGTATTCCCCAATCCCGCTGTGTCTTATCTCAAAGTTATCGTAAACCGTCCCTTACCTGTCGGGGCACAATGGAGGCTCCGCGATGCCTTCGGGCGGGTGGTACACGCGGAAAGGTTAGTAAATGAAGCCACCTGCACCGAAATAGCGGTGGAAGGATTGGCGACGGGGGTGTATTTTTGGGAATTGAAAGGGAAAGATGGGGCTGTAGTTCAGAGTGGTAAAATTTTTAAGCAGTAGATATCTTTAATAACCATGAAAACCTGTTTTTTTACATCTGTTACAAAATGGTTTTGAACAGGAAGTCTCGCCAAAGCGTTGGCTCTCAATCGAATTAATCGGGCTTAATCAAAAAATCGAATCATTCAGGTATAACGTTTATCGTTTCATGACATTCTTTCTATTCGAACTTCGTTCCTGGCTTCGCTCCCCCATGCCCTGGATCTTCATGCTCCTCATCGGGCTGTTGAGTTTCTTCGGCACCATTTCCGACCAGGTCAGCATCGGCGGCAGTTTTGGCAATATCTGGAAAAATGCCCCTTTCGTCGCGCAAAACTGGTATGCGGCCTTCTCGCTGATCTGCATGTTGCTGACGACGGCTTTCCTCAATACTGCTGCCATCCGCGACTTCGAGCGGCAAACGAGCCAGATCATTTTTTCCAAACCCGTCGGCAAAGCGGCCTACTATTTCGGTCATTTCTGGGGCGGCGCCCTGATGTCGCTTATCCCCATGATCGGCGTTTCACTCGGCATGTGGGTGGGCGTTGCGCTCAATCCCATATTCGATTGGCTGGAGCCCAACCGCTTCGGACCTTTCGAGTTGCAGGGGCATCTCATGGGGATGCTGGTATTCGCCATTCCGAACACCCTTTTTGTCGGTGGCATTCTGTACGCAGTGGCCATCAATACCCGCTCCACTTTATACTCATTTGTAGCGGCGACGGCCCTGCTGGTGGGCTACATTGTGGCAGGCAACCTGCTGCGCGACGTGGAAAATGAAAAATTGGCCGCCCTGCTCGACCCCTTCGGCTTTGGCGCTTTCGGCATCGCCACCAAATACTGGACGGTGGAGGAAAAGAACACGCAGGCAATGGGCCTGGCCGGCGACCTGCTGCTCAACCGGGTTTTGTGGACGGCAGTCGGTATGCTGGTGTTGTATCTCGGTTACCGTTTGTTCGATTTTTCAGAAAAAAAAGGCGGCAGAAAGCGTCAGAAACAAACCGCCGACGACGGCGATGCCATCGGACTCCGCATCCTGGGCGCGTTGCCGAAAGTGGCGCCTGGAAAGGGGATCGGTACAACGCTCAGCCAACTATGGAGCCAGACAAAAACCGAGTGGTGGGGCATCATCCGCAGCACGGCATTTATCCTGCTGGCGCTGCTGGGTTTGCTCAACTGTGTGCCCAATCTTTTTTATGCCAACGAAGGCTATGGCACCCACGAACTGCCTGTGACGTACACCATGGTCAATTATATCCGGGGGTCATTTTACCTGTTCACCATCATCATCATGGTGTATTTCAGCGGCGCCGTCATCTGGAAAGAGCGCAACAGCCGCATGGAAGAGATCGTGGACGCCCTGCCTACCAAAAACTGGACGGCCTGGCTCGGCAAATACGCTGCCGTGCTGGGCGTGATGTTCGTGCTGCAACTGCTCGTCATTGCAGCGGCCATCGTCGCCCAAAAGATCCTGGGTTACGACCGTCACGAGCCCTGGATTTACGTGCGTGAATTACTGGTGATGGACATGTTCGGCTTCGCATTTACCCTCGCACTGGCATTCCTGGTGCAGGCACTTTCTCCGAATATGTACCTCGGTTTTTTCATCGCCATTGTGCTGATCATTGCCAACAGTTTCGGTTGGGACGCTGCAAAAATCGAGAGCAATATGGTTCAGTTTGGCAGCAGGCCCGATTACACACTTTCGGATTTTTACGGTTACCAACCATATGGAAAAGGTTTGTTCTGGTTCAATACCTACTGGCTCCTGTTCAGTACCCTGCTCGCTTTGGCCGCCATCCTGCTCTGGCCGCGCGGCAAAGAAACCTGGTGGAAAAAACGCCTGAAACTCGCCCGCCTCGAATGGCCCCAATACCGCGTTTTCGGCCTCGGCGCCTTAGTCGCCTGGGTTGGTGTGGCAGGCTGGACGTTTTACAACACCCAGGTACTGAACAAATACGTCAACAGCGGCAAACGGGAGCGCTACCAATTCGACTACGAGATCAAATACAAACAATACGAAGGCCGCCTGCAACCCCGCGTGTACGACGCGAAATACGACTTCGAATTATATCCTGAAACGCGCACCATGCGCATGACGGGCAGATTCCTGGCGCGGAATATCTATCAAAAACCGATCGATACGCTGTTCGTCAATGTGCCGCAATACGGCAGGTTCGATCTGAAAAACGAGCGTTTGACCATGCTGCTCAACGACTCGACGCTGCAATGGCGGATGTACCGTTTCGAGCCGGCGCTTCAGCCCGGCGATTCGGTTTTGCTGGAATTCAACGTCCGTTTCGAGCCGAAAGGTTTTGAAAATGAAGTGACCTGGAGCCGCATCACCCAAAACGGGACTTTTTTCGACAACACGGACATCATGCCCATTTTCGGCTACCAGGAAAGTTCGGAAATGTCGGACAAAAACCGCCGCCAACACTACGGGCTGCCCGAAAAAAGCCGCCGTCCGGCACTCGACCGCCGGGATACTCTCCACCGCATGGACGCCTACATCGGCCTCAACAGCGACTGGGTCAACGTGGAAACCGTCATCCGCACGGCGCCCGACCAGATCGCCATCGGCCCCGGCTCGCTCGTGCGCGAGTGGGAGGAAAACGGCCGCCGCTGTTTCCAATACAAACTCGACCACGCCTCTTTCAACTTTTACTCTTTCCTCAGCGCCCGCTACGAAGTGGCACGCCGCGACTGGAACGGCGTCAAACTGGAAGTCTATTACCACAAAGACCACAGTTTCAACGTGGAGCGTATGCTTTCGGCCATGGAGAAATCGCTCGATTATTTCACCAAAAACTTCGGGCCTTACTACCACAAGCAGTGCCGCATCATCGAATTCCCGCGTTTCGCCGACTTCGCGCAGTCATTCCCCGGCACCATGCCCTATTCCGAAGGCGTCGGCTTTATCCAGGACTTTAAAGACCCCGACGCCGACATTGATATGATGTTCTACGTCGCCGCGCACGAGATCGGGCACCAGTACTGGGGCCACCAGGAGTGCGGCGCAATGATGCAGGGCAGCGAAATGCTGGTGGAAACCTTCGCCCAATGGAGCGCCCTCATGGTGATGGAGCACGAATATGGCCGCGACCAGATGCGCAAATTCCTGCGCTACGAAATGGACCGCTACCTGCGCGGACGCGGACGCGAGTCGCAAAAAGAATTGCCATTGGCCAAATGCGAAGGCCAAGGCTATATCCACTACAACAAAGGCAGCGGCGCCATGTATTACCTCAAGGAAATGATCGGAGAAGACAAGGTGAACGCAGCCTTGCGGGCATTTTTAGAAAAATTCCGCTACGCTCCGCCACCTTACCCGGTCAGCCTCGACGCCATCGACGAATTTTACGCGCAGGCGCCCGATTCGCTGGATTATGTGGTGAAAGACCTGTTTGAGGACATCACTTTGTTTGAAAACCGTTGCAGGGAAGCATCTGTTAAAGACTTAGGCAACGGTAAATGGGAGGTGACCATCCAGGTAGAATGCCGCAAACTCAAAGCCGACGAACTCGGCAAGGAGACCGAAGTCCCGGTCAGCGACTACATCGAGATCGGCGCTTTCGCCAAACCCGTCGAAGGCAAGAAATACGGCAAAACGCTGTACCGCCAGCGCGTGAAGATCACACAGCGCGACAATACCTTTACTTTCGTCACCGACGAAAAACCCAAAGAAGCCGGGGTGGATCCATTTTCTTTGCTGGTGGATCGCAACCCGGAGGACAATCTGAAAAGTATGTAGATTTAAAGATGAAACACATAGGCACATAGAGCACATAGAAATAAGCCCTTTGACTTCCCAATGTTCTTTACTATTATAGAGATGAAATACATAGGCACATAGAGCACATAGAAATTTTACCTGCTTTAAATTTGTAAATTATGTATTTTCAATATGATAAACATAACTAAAAAACAAATTAATGATTTATCCTATAGAATCATGGGTGCAGCCATAGAAGTACATAAACATCTTGGGCCCGGACTTCTTGAATCTGTATATGAGAACTGCCTCGAATGGGAGTTGAAACAAGCAGGACTTCATGTTTCGCGGCAACAACTTGTACCGATTCGGTACAAATCCAATGAACTGAATGCAGCATTGCGTTACGATATGCTTGTAGAAAATCTCATTGTACTCGAACTCAAAACAGTAGATTATCTTCTCCCCGTTCACGAAGCCCAATTGATGACTTACCTTCGCCTCTTGGAAAAACCCAAAGGCATATTGCTTAATTTCTTCTGCCAAAACCTTTTTAAGGAGGGGCAAAAAACATTTGTAACCGAGATTTTCCGTTCGCTGCCCGATGATTGAGAAGGTCAAATACAGGCACACAGGACATGTAATTTTTCAAAAAGATTTATGTGCTCTATGTGCCTATGTGTTTAAAAATCACAGGCACACAGGACATGTAATTTTTCAAAAAGATTTATGTGCTCTATGTGCCTATGT
>JABAQQ010000017.1:14265-151658 GCA_019187225.1 Saprospiraceae bacterium | reverse complement strand
ACAGGCACACAGGACATGTAATTTTTCAAAAAGATTTATGTGCTCTATGTGCCTATGTGTTTAAAAATCACAGGCACACAGGACATGTAATTTTTCAAAAAGATTTATGTGCTCTATGTGCCTATGTGTTTAAAAATCACAGGCACACAGGACATGTAATTTTTCAAAAAGATTTATGTGCTCTATGTGCCTATGTGTTTAAAAAACCAACACCATGAAAATCTTCTGCATCGGTCGCAACTACGCCGACCACGCCAAAGAACTCAACAACCCTGTGCCATCGGAACCGCTCATTTTTATGAAACCGCCGACGGCACTGCTGGTGAACAACAAACCATTCTATTACCCTGATTTCACGCAAGACCTGCACTACGAGGGCGAGATTGTGCTGCGCGTGTGCAAAAACGGCCGCTCCGTGCAGCCCGAATTCGCCGCGCGCTACTACGACGCCGTGGCCTTCGGCATTGACTTTACCGCCCGTGATGTGCAGGACCGGCTCAAATCGAAAGGCCATCCCTGGGAAATTGCCAAGGGCTTCGACCGCTCGGCGCCCATCAGCCGATTCGTACCGCTGGAAGAATTGAAAAACCCGCAAGACATTCATTTTCAACTGAAAAAGAACGGCCAGGTTGTGCAGGACGGCCACACCCGCGATTTGATTTTTAGTTTCGATACGTTGATCTGCCACATTTCCCGTTACTTCACGCTGCACAAAGGCGACTATATTTTCACCGGGACGCCGGCGGGTGTGGGGCCGGTAAAGATCGGGGATATGCTGGAAGGGTGGATAGAGGGGGAAAAGTTGCTGACGTGCGCCATCAAATGATTTTCAAGATAAAATATTCATAGTCAATGATAAAGGTCTACAAACTAATTTTCCTCTCTCTTCTCGCCCCTCTTGGCCTCATTGCCCAGGTGCCCACCCCTGCGCCTCCCCAAAAACAACCTATTCTCATCCTTGGCGCCACCGCCCATCTCGGCAACGGCTCGGTGATCCAGAACAGCGCCATCGGCTTCGAGAACGGCAAACTGACCATTGTAGCCGACGCGACCACCATCCGCATTGACCGCTCGAAATACGGCAAGATTTACGACGCGGCAGGCAAACACGTCTACCCGGGTTTCATCGCGCCCGACTCGCGGCTCGGACTCGTCGAAATAGACGCCGCCCGGCCCACGCAGGATTTCGCCGAAGTCGGAGCCATGAATCCCAATACCCGCAGCATCGTGGCCTATAACACCGACTCGGAAGTGACGCCTACCGTGCGTTCCAACGGCGTTTTGCTCGCGCAGGTAACGCCAACGGGTGGCACGATCTCGGGCACTTCCTCGGTCGTGCAACTCGACGCCTGGAATTGGGAAGATGCCGCCTACCGCACCGACGACGGCATCCACCTCAACTGGCCCAACCCGCAAACCCGGGGCGGCTTCGGCTTCGGCGAACCGCAGGAGCCGCGGCGCAACGAGCAATACGACAAAGACGTGCTGGCCATCCGCCAGTTCTTCGACGAAGCCCGCGCCTATGCCCAGGCCACCGCGCCAAAAGTGAAAAACCTGAAATTCGAGGCCATGCGCGGCTTGTGGGACAAAAAACAAAACCTGTACGTCCACACCGACAACGCCCGTACCATCCAGGAAGCCGTGCTTTTTGCTGAAAACTACGGTCTGCGCGTGGTATTGGCAGGCGCCAACGATGCCTGGCTCGTGGCCGATTTTTTGAAAATACACGACGTGCCGGTCATCCTCGGCCGCACCCAACGCCTACCCACCCGCGAGGACGAAGACGTGGATCAGCCGTTCAAAACGGCAGCGCAACTGCATGAAAAAGGCGTCCTGTTCGCTTTCAGCGAGACGGGCGCCTGGCGGCAGCGCAACCTGGCGTTCCAGGCCGGTCAGGCTGTCGGCTTCGGCCTGCCGAAAGAAGCGGCAGTGAGCGCGCTGACGCTGAATACCGCTAAAATCCTACAGATTGACAACACCTGCGGTTCGCTCGAAACGGGCAAAGACGCCACGCTTTTCATCAGCGAAGGCGATGCGTTGGATATGCGTACCTGCACCGTAACGGCGGCATTTATCCAGGGGCGGGAGATCAATCTCGACAACAAGCAGAAATTCCTGAACCGGCGGTTTGAGGAGAAGTACCGGCAGTAGTGACAAACGACATTCGACTGATCATTGTCCAAAAAGGGCATAAAATGTCATTTCCCGGTTAAAAACCGTTAAATCCCAACTTTTCGTCCAAAAAGCCGTTTATTTTGCCCTCGGCAAACAACCTTTGAAGTTCCCCGTCAGTCATTGGATAACAGATTCATTAATCAATACCTCACGTTTTAAATTGTAAATGGATTTGCCGGGGAGCGATACAAAAAAGTTTTTCGAAAAACTTTTTTGTATCGCTCCCCGGCAAATCCATTCCCCTGTAACGGTATGCTGAAAGATAATTATAGTCTCCTCATTGAAAAGTTGGATGCTTTCATCCGCAAGTTCTACATTAACCAGTTGCTGCGCGGCGCGCTGTACACCGTAGGAGCAATATTGGGTCTGTTCATCCTCCTCAACGTGGCGGAGTACTATTTCTACTTCAGCACGGGAGTGCGCACAGCCATGTTGTGGGGTTTTGCGGCGTTGAGCGGCGCTGCCCTGTGGAAGTGGGTTGCCCTGCCGCTGATGCACTATTTTCATTTGGGAAAGGTCATCAGCCACGAACAGGCGGCACAGATCATTGGTCAGCACTTCACCGATGTGAAGGATAAGTTGCTGAATATTCTGCAGTTGAAGCAGCAAAGCAACAACGCCATTTACGCCGAACTCATCAATGCGAGCATCAACCAGAAAAGTGAGGAGATCAAACTCGTGCCTTTTCAGGCGGCTATTGACCTGGGTAAAAACCGCAAATACCTGCGCTACGCACTGCCGCCGGTGCTGCTGCTGCTGTTCCTCTTTTTGGGTGCGCCCAACATCCTGCGCGAAGGTTCCAAGCGCTTGTGGAACAGTTCGATGGAGTTCGAAAAACCCGCCCCGTTCAAGTTCCTCGTCAATGCCGACAGTCTGAAAGCCGTGCAGTTTTCCGATTTCCTGTTAAAAGTGAAAGTGGAAGGTTCCGCCCTGCCCAACGAGGTGTTCATCAACCTCGGCAATGTGCAATATCGCCTGACAAAAGACGCGGCCAACGAGTTTTCCTACAAATTTGCCAACATCCAGAAAGACACGGAATTTAAACTTTTTTCGGGCGGCATCGAGAGTCGCAACTACACAGTGGAAGTTCTGAAAAAGCCCAACATCCTGTCTTTCAATACAAAACTCAATTTCCCGGCTTATATCGGACGCGCTTCGGAAGAACTTTCCAACGTCGGCGATCTCGTGGTGCCGCAGGGCACTACCATCGGCTGGGTGTTCAATGCCCAGCACACCGACCACCTCGCCCTGCGCTTCGGCAACGAACCCGGCGCCGAAGCCAAGCGCTTCGACGATGAATTGTTCCAGTTCAACCGCCGGGCCATGAAAGATGAGACTTATAAAGTGTTCCTCAGCAACGCCCTGCTTTCAGGCGCGGACTCGGTGGCCTATACCATTTCAGTCATTTCCGATTTGCACCCGCAGATTTCAGTGGAAGAATTCAAGGACAGCGCCAACCTGAAAATGTCCTTTTTCGCCGGCGACGCTTCCGACGATTACGGCCTGCTAAACCTGACCTTCAATTACCAGATCAAAAAAGCGAAGGGCGGCCAAATGCCGATGAACACGGTGAAAATCGAAAAACCTGCCTCCGACAAGTCTTCGGGGGGTAAACAAGTACAATACGAATACAACTGGGACATCCGCAACCTCAACCTCGAACCCGGCGACGAAGTGACCTACTACTTCGAGGTATTCGACAACGACGGTGTGAACGGCTCTAAAAGCGCCCGCACCGGACTCATGCAGTACCGGATGCCCACGCTTGAAGAATTCCGTCAGCAGCAGGCCGACAACAGCCAGGAAATCAAAAAAGACCTGGAAAAAGCGTTGAAAGAAAGCCTGAAAATTCAGGAGGAATTGAAAAAACTCCGCGATAAAGTGCTGCAAAAGAAAGAGTTGGATTGGCAGACCCGTAAGGAAATGGAAAAACTGCTCGACCGTCAGAAGCAACTGGAAAAACAGATCGAGGATGCCAAGCAGAATTTTGACCAAAACAAGGAACAGCAGCAGGAATTCAACCAACAGAACGAAGAACAGCAGCAAAAGCAGGAAAAATTAGAAGAAATGTTTGAGGAAACGATGTCCGAGGAGATGAAACAACTCATGGAGGACATCCAAAAACTCCTGCAGGAAATGAACAAAGAAGAGATGCTGGAGAAAATGGAAGAAATGCAGATGAACAGCGAGGACATTTCCAAAGACCTCGAACGGTTGAAAGAACTCTACAAACAACTCGAAGTGGAGAACCTGCTCAATCAGCAAATTGAACAATTGGAGGAATTGGCAAAAGAGCAAGAAGAACTTGCCAAAGACACAGAGAACGCCGAAAAAAGCGATGAGCAACAAAAATCCGACGAGCAACTCGAAAAAGAACAGCAGGACCTGAATAAGAAATTCGAAGACCTGGAGAAAAAAATGGAAGAGTTGCTCCAAAAGAACGAGGAACTCAAGCGGCCGGAGAACATCGAGGACAACAAGGAGGAGATGAAAGACGCGAAAAAGGACATGCAGGACGCGAAAAAGGATATCAACCAAAAGCAGAAAAAGAGCGCGAGCAAAAAGCAGAAATCCGCCGCCAACAAGATGAAGGAAATGGCCAATAAGATGAAGCAGAACAGTCAGGCGGGCGAAATGGAGCAAATGGAGGAAGATATGAAAGCCCTGCGCCAGTTGCTCGAAAACCTGGTGGGCTTGTCGTTCAACCAGGAGCAGACGCTGAAAGACGTGACGGGCGCAACCGTCAATACGCCGCGCTATGTCGAACTGGCGCAGCAGCAATTCAAGATCAAGGACGACTTCAAACTCGTCGAGGACAGTTTGCAGGCGCTGGCCAGCCGCAACTTCCAGATGGAAGGCATCATCAACGACAAAGTCGCGGAGATCAAATCTTCCATCAACAACAGCCTCGACGAACTCGAAGAACGCCGCGTCAACACGGCCACCGAACACCAGCAGCGCAGCATGAAAAGCCTCAACGACCTCGCCCTCATGCTCTCCGAAGTCATGGAGCAGATGCAACAGCAAATGAGCCAGATGATGCCCGGTAGCCAGGCATGCCAAAAACCAGGCAGCGGCAAAGGCCAGGGCAAGGGCAACGAGCCGAAGGACAAAATGAGCAAGGGCCAGGAAGACCTCAACAAGATCATGAAAGACCTCAAGGAACGCTTGGAAAAACAAGGTAAGGGACAGCCCGGCCAGCAAGGGCCCGGACAACAGGGCCAACCCGGCTCCAGCGAGGAATTCGCCAAAATGGCGGCCAAACAAGCCGCCCTGCGCAATGCCCTGCGCGAATTGCAAAAACAAAAAATGGAGCAGGGCAAAGGCGATAAGGCGCTCGACGAACTGATGGAAGAAATGAACAAGTCGGAAATTGATCTTGTGAACAAACGCCTCAACAACGAGACCATGCGCCGCCAGCAGGAGATCCTGACCCGCCTGCTCGAACACGAAAAAGCCGAGCGCGAACGCGAACAGGACGAACAACGCCAAGCCGAAACCGCCAAGCAACAGCCGGCCAAAATGCCGCCGGCGCTCGAAGAATACCTGAAAAAACGCCAGGCCGAGATCGAGCAGTTCCGCACCGTAAGCCCGGCGCTGAAGCCGTATTATAAGCAGTTGGTGGAGGAGTATTTGAAGGGGGCGAAGTAGCAGTGGCAGTGGCAGTAGCAGTGGCAGTAGCAGTAGCAGTAGGCAGTGGCAGTAGCAGTAATACGAACGGGAGTGCCCATCGAGGACATTCCCGTTCGTTTTGTATGCCCGGCACGGACGCTAACTCGGCGGTGCAAGTCCGCTATACTCCTGCTGGCGCCAGCAGAGGTGACTTTGGAAGTTGCACCCGCTTGTTATGACAAATCTTACCTTTGCGCAAAAGCAACCGCGCATGGACGAAAACCTCCCCGAACATCATATCCCGGAAAACCCGCCTGCCTACCGCCAGCCGGGCCTCCGCGTGCGGATGGTGCTGGCGACCCAGGTGTTGCTTTGCATCTTTTGCGCCGGCGTGTATCAGATGATCGCCTACGCCGCGGGTTGGGACATAGCGCCGACGCTCACAGCCGATTCGCCGGAAGCGGACCGCTGGCAGGCAAGACTGGAGCTGGGGCTGGGACACTTTTTCACCTTCCTGGTGGCGGGTTTTCTCACTGTCTGGTTGTTCTATCGCAGCATTACCGGCGCAGGCCCCGACTGGCGCGATTACCTCCGCATACGCCGACTGCCTCCGTTGAACATTGCTGCCCTGGCGGTACTGTTGATGGCAGTGTCCCTGCCACTCGTATTGTTTGCCCTGAACATCAACCAGTTGGTTCCATTTCCCGAACCCTTTCAAATGGCTGAAGAGCAAACCGAAGCCATGCTCAGGGGCTTGCTTCGAATGGAAAACCCCGGCGAACTCATGGCCAATCTTGTCGTCATAGCCCTTCTGCCCGCCATCGGCGAAGAGATCGTTTTTCGCGGTGTGGTACAGCAACAACTCATGCGGCGCATCGCCAATCCATGGGTAGCATTGGCCGTATCAGCAGCGGTTTTTAGTTTTTTCCACTTCCAGTTCGATGGTTTTTTGCCCCGCCTGTTGCTTGGCTTGCTCCTCGGCTGGTTGTATTGGAAAACGCAGAACTTTTGGGTGCCAGCCCTGGCGCATTTTTTCAACAACGCTTTACAGGTGGTCGGACAGTATCTCTATGGTAAGGAGGTGTCCACCCTCGATCTGGAACAGGACATCCAGGTACCTTGGTTTGCGGCCGCCATCTCGGCTTTTATGGTTTGGGTGACCATGCGGCTGATATGGCAGACGGTGGACGGTAGACGGTAGACGGTGGACGGTTTACCTGCCGTAGCCCAGGTTAAAGGGGAACGATCGGAATCATCCAATAACCGATCACCGCATCAACAAATCAACAAATCAACAAATCAACAACTTCAACAATGGACAATTTGCTCGGCATCGGTTCGCGGGTCAAACACCCGGCTTTCGGCGACGGCGTAGTAGTGCGCCTGCACGTGGCGGCTTACGAAGTTTGTTTTATCCAATTCGGTCTCAAAATGGTCGGAAAAGACTATTCTGGCTGGCAGGTTGTGGAACACATCCCTGAAGAAGAACCGGTCACGTTCACCGACGCGGAAGAATCACTCGTGCGTATTCTGCGCGCCTGGTCGGGCGTGAGCCTCGAAAAAGTGCCGCTCGGCGACCGCTGGAAAAATGGCAAAATGATCCTCTCGGCTGAAGGCGTTCAACCCAAAGAAATACCCATCGAAACGTTTTTCCACAAGATCGTGATGATGCGCGACCGACTGCGGGTGCTCGAACAAAACATCAACGCGCACAAAAAACTCGACGACGAAGACAAGGTGAACCTGCAACAATACATCACCCGCTGCTACGGCAGTATGACGAGTTTCAATCTCTTATTCAAAAACAAGGAGGATTATTTTGTGGGGGACAGCGGGAAGGAATGACGACTTACGAGGTGCGCCTGCGCGGGGTGATTGGGCTTGTCTCCCAAAGAATATATAACCACAACACGCTGTATTCCAGGGCAATCAACCAAAAATTTTCCTGAAACGAACCGCCAGCATAATGACTATAAGACAATGCTGCGACGCCCGTCCATATCACCGGAAAACGCCAATGGGTCAGTAAGCCAATGGCAAAAGGCACCGTGATGTACCAGGGGTGTACTGTGGCTGAAAAGCTGAGGTGGAGAAAAAGGGCGAAAAGGATCGCAGAGGCGAAAGGGATTCCCGCCCTTTCGGATTGCCACCACCTGGAAGGTTTCGTTTTCGACGCAATCGCCAACACTCCAATCAATACCGCCATCCCCAACAGCGGCCCCAGCGATTCCCCGATGTCGTAACCTTTTACCCAAAAACCGAAACCGCGCAACAGGTAATACACGCTGGCGTTGAACTGAAACTGCCGGAAATACAAATCCAGGCTCGAAAGGATGTTCGGCACGACGCTCCACAACGGCGCAAGTAAAACCACGCAAAATCCGGCGAATACTGCGATAAAAACCGCGCCTTTGCGCCACCCCAGCCAACGCCATACCACCGGTAAAAACAACAAGGGCAATAACTTGGAAGCCGTCGCCAAAGCCCACCACAGCGCCCCCCATTCTATCTTTTTGTTTCCCAGAGCCCGCAAACCTGCCACCAGGAAGCATATCATCGCCCCTTCGAAGTGACAATTGCCCGTGATCTCCAGAATGATGAGGGGATTCAGGGCGTATAACAATTGCGGATTGGGGATTGCGGATTGCGAATTAGGTACGCTCTTTTTGATGTCGTTATCAGTAAATCCGTAATCCACAATCCGCAATCCCCAATCCCCAATCCCCAATCCCCATATCGTTCCCACCTCGCACACCAATAAGAACAACTTTATAAGGACGACCCCCGCCCAAATACTGTCCTGACCCAGCCACGCTGCCAGCGCAAACACAGCCTGGCACACCGGCGGATAGACGGTGAAATATTCGGGCGAATTGAGTTTGGAGAATAATTCAGGCAAAACGCCCTCCGGAAGAAGGTGATTTTCAATAAAATAAACCGGCGGGTGTGTGAACGGATGAATGCCCGCAACCGTCAGATGTCCGTCCCACAAAAAGCGGTAAAAATCGTCGGAGAGGTTCGGAATGCTGAACAGCAGCAGTGCCCGCAATGCGATGCCCAACGCGACGTACCAGCGCAATTCCGCCGCATTCATGTTTTTTTTGAAAAAGATCAACCAGAAGTAAAGCCCGAAAAACGCTCCGTAGGCAGTGATGAACGGCACAAAATCGCTGCGCCGGAGAAAGTACCCCAGAAAAACCGTCAGTCCTGCGAAGGCAAGACCGGGAGTGTAACGGATGATACTGGAAGCGACCGGCATGGGGCGAAAGTAATGAAAGTGCCCTGTCCGGACATCATCCCAACATCTTGCACGCCTCTTCTATCAACGCCCGGTTTTCCTCCACCGCTTTTTGGGCGATGGCCTTCAGTCCCTGGATATTTTTATCCGACACGTCCGACATTTCGGCGTGTTCGTCGGGAATGACCGGATTGATCCGGATGTAGTGTTTCGAGCCATCGGGGCCCGGTGGCAGCACATAATTCATTTGATAATCAACGGTTTCAGACACACCCTGCATCAGGATATCAATGATGGGTCGCAGCCATTGGGTCATACCCCACGATTTGGCGTCGTCATAACGGTAGGGTTTGACCACCCGCCCCGTGCCGATCGAGAACATAAACACATCGGACTCCTCCGCGCTGACCGATGCTGAAAACGCCTCCAGTTCCTGCTCCGCTGCAGGACCAGGTGCGGGGCCTTCGCCCGCTTGTTTTCGCGCCCGCAACAACTCGATGGCCTCCGTGTAGGCAAGCATGGAAGGATTGTTGGCAAACACGCCGCCATCCACCAAAGCCAGGATGGAGCCGTCGGTCCAGGAGAGCGGATTCGGTTCGAAATAGGTGGGCGCCGCCGAGGTAGAGCGGGCGATGTCGCGGAGCAGGAAATTCTCTTCCGCAGGGTTGGTTTTTGCCAATCGCGACAGGAAATAAAACGGTTTGCGCCGCTCGATGTCGTAAGAAGTGATGAGCAGTTCGGTGAAAGTCTGGCGCAATTCCGTGTCGCCAAAATAATCCAGCAGCAGCGCTTCCAGCCCTTCGTGGGTGAAGGATTCGTCGAACAGTTTGTTCATCCCGGAGAATACACCGCCCCGTTTTTTGAAAATCTGCTCGCCGTTCTTTTCATACAATTCGCCTAATGCGGCTGCACTGTATTTGGGTTTGCCGGGCTGTTCCGGGTGCGGCACGTTCAGGCCGCAGCCAATGATGCCGCCGGTGGAAGTACCTGCTATCAGATCGAACATTTGAGAAACCGGTCTGCCGAGCAGCCGTTCCAATTCAGTCAGTATCGCACAGGGGATGATGCCGCGGATGCCGCCGCCATCGAGGGTGAGGATTTTGAGTTTGGGTGTTGCCATGTGGTGCGTTTTATACCCGCGAAGGTAGAAAAGCAGAGAAGAAAAGCGGTGTAAATAAATTGTTCGGCGTTGGCGTTAAGCCGAGGTTAAAAAAGCGTACGAACACAACCCCGTCGCATACTTTTACCCCTTACAAGCGTTATTTTTCCGAAATTTGTGGTTTAAAGGTTGCATGGAATTTTTCCCCGCAGATTTTATAGCGCAAATTCACACAGATACACTCAAAAAAATATCCCAATATCCTAATTTCCTAATACCCCAATATCCCAATATCAAACGCACACATGAACGCCCGACGCATACGCCTGATCATTGGCCTGATGACCGCTGCCCTTTTGGGGATCATCGGTCTGCAGATATACTGGATTGACTGGAACATCCGGCTCAACGAAGAACAGTTTGACAAAAACGTATTTTCCGCCCTCAACAAGGTGGCGGGCAAATTGCAATATCTCGAAACGGTGTCGGTGCTGGAGGCCATGAATCAGTCGAGGGGCGAAACGGGCAACGTGCAGCGCACCGCTCAATTGCTCCAGAATGGATATGCCGCTCAGGCGCTGGGCAATGCCGACACGCTCCCCAATCCGGTGGGCGAAGGCGGTACGTTTGAAGACAACGTGACGATGTGGGAATACATGAAGGTGACGCAACTGCTCGACTCCAAGCCACTGGCCGAGCGCGTCCCGCTCGACGTGCTCGCCCAATCCATCCAGGATGAAATCGGCAGCCGGGGCATTCAGGCAGAGTATCAATACGGTGTTTATTCCAAAGCCCGCAACAGTTATGTCATTGTAAATGACCACTTTGTGGTAGAGGACAGCGGCCCGCAGATTACGCACGGCGGCGCGCCCACGCTCTACAACTCGCCGTATAAAGTCGCCCTCTTTACACAGGACATGGAATCGCCGGGCTATCTGTCGCTGTATTTCCCCAACCGCACCCGCCTCGTGCTGGCGTCCGTGCTACCGACGCTGGTGCTTTCCGTCGTGTTCACCGGCATAATTCTGTTCTGCTTTTGGTACACAATCCAGGTCATTTTCCGGCAGAAAAAATTGTCGGAGATGAAGAACGACTTCATCAACAATATGACCCACGAATTTAAAACGCCCATCGCCACCATCAGCCTCGCCGCCGACAGCATCGGCAGCCCGATGATCATGAGTCATCCTGACAAGATCAAACGTTTTGTGGACATCATCCGACAGGAAAACCGCCGCATGAACAGCCAGGTGGAACGGGTGCTGCAAATGGCCATGATTGACAAGAAAGACTTCCAACTCAGCCTCGACGAACTCAACCTGCACGAAGTGATCCAGCAGGCCGTGGACAATTTCAGTCTCCAGGTGGAAAAACGCGACGGTACACTGCGCACTGATCTGCAGGCAAAAAGACCGGTCATCGAAGGCGATGCGACGCACATCGCCAGCATCATTCACAACCTGCTCGATAACGCCAATAAATACAGCCCGGAACAACCCGACATCACTATCGGCACCCGCGACGTGCCAATGGGTGTGGAGATCAGCGTGACCGATAAAGGTATTGGAATCAGCAAGGATGCGCGCAAACACATCTTCGACAAATTTTACCGCGTGCACACGGGTAACATCCACGATGTCAAAGGATTCGGTCTCGGGCTGAGTTATGTGAAGGCCATCATGACCGCCCACAAAGGGCTGGTGGACGTAAAAAGCGAGCCGGGCAAAGGGAGCACTTTTATCCTCACTTTCCCCAAAACGGTGACCCCGCAGACAGAGCGCGATGTAGCGGAACGAACGCAGAACCGGGCAACGGTGGAAGGTTGATTTATCCTGCATTTTTGATAAGTAAGCGCTTTTGGGAATCATTTTTGTAGTAACCCTACCGAAAAGCAGGTAGCACAACAAAAATGCATTTCCCATGAATCGTTTTTTTACGCTCATCCTCCTTCTGATCCAATTGAACCTTTCCGCCCAGATATCCTGGATCACCGACTGCGCCGACAAAAACTTCTGCTTCAACCAGGGCAGCTGCACAGAGGGTAACGTCTTTATGGCAGAAAAAGCCGTCACCGCGTGTTTCGGCAATCCCATCATCAATTATTCCTACAAAATTGACCTCTTCAACGACGGCAGTACGGAGATCAATTCCACGCAGGACACGGTCACCGGATCTTTTCCGGTGGGCACCCATAAAATATCGTGGCGGGCGACAGACAATTGCGCCAACATCGGCAATTGCACTTACCTGTTCACGATCAAAGACTGCCAGGCGCCTAACATACTCTGTATCAATAGTATAACGCAAAACGTAACGCCGGGATGCACCACCACCTTCGACGTGGATAATTTTATCATCAACGTCTCGGACAATTGCACCCCCGTCAGCGAACTCGTTTTTGGCATCCGGAAAACGGGCGACGGCATGGGCTTCCCCGCCCAAACCAGCCTGACATTCGACGGATGCGACGCGGGGCCGCACGCGGTCGAGATTTGGGTCAAAGACGAAAATAATCTGTCGAACAAGTGTTTCAGCAGCCTGGAGGTGCAGGACAACGACAACATCTGCGGTTGTGCTGTCAGTGTGGGATTGCAGGGATGCGTGCGCACTGCCGACAGCCTGAAAATGAACAACTATACGATCAGGGCTGAATTGATCGCGCCACCGCCCGCTGTGCCAATACAAAAGAACACGACGGATTCCTGTTACAGCGAAACCTTCACCGGCCTTCCCTTAAATACGGATTATCAGTTCGTCATACGCGCCCGCCGCAACGACGACCCGCTCAACGGGGTCAGCACCTTCGACCTGCTGCAAACCAGCAAACACATCCTGAACATCCAGCCTTTCCAGAATGCCTACCAACGCCTCGCCGCCGACGTGAACGCCAGCAATTCGGTGACAACCTTCGACGTGGTGGAAACCCGAAAACTGATCCTCGGGCTTTACGATACTTTTCCGGCAGTGCAGTCGTGGCGCCTCGTCCGGCCCGTAGCCGACCCGTCGAACTTGCTCAGCGCCGTGAAGGACACCTACCTCATCACCCTTACCAACTTAAACGCCGACACTACCCTCAGCGGCCTCGATTTTGTAGCCGTTAAAATGGGCGATACCAACCTGTCGGCTTCTTTCAGTGGCGACGGTGTGGACGACCGCGCATCTATTCTTCTCAGCGCCGAAGACCGCCTGCTGGCGGCCGGAGAAACGGTCTCCGTACCCATCCGCCTGGCCGAAGCCGCCCATCTGAGCGGTTGGCAAGCGGCATTATCCGTTGACCCCGCTTTGGCACGCATCGAAGCAGTGGAAGGACTGCCGGAAGAAGATTTTTCGATATTGAAAAATGAAGTCCGCACTTTGTGGTTCCATCCGAAAGGAAGGCCATTCATCCAAAACGAAGTGCTTTTTACCTTAAAAATCAAAGCCTTGCAGCTTGGCTCGCTCTCGGAAGCATTGTCAATAGCAGCACAGAAATTCCAATGCGAAGCATACGTATTCAACGATGGGAGTACGGAACAACGCCACTTACTTGCCTTCGGATTTAGCGCCAGGCGGGAAGGCAACACGGCCTTTTTCCCACCCCGGCCCAATCCGTTCGACAGCGAGACAACCTTCGGTTTGCTGTTGCCAAAACCCGGATACGTACACCTGGAGGTATTCGATGTTTCGGGAAATAAAGTCTTTGAGCAAAAAACGGAAACTGGCGCGGGTCGCCATTCGCTGGTGCTTCGGGCAGCAGATATACCTGGCATCGGTGTTTACTTCTATCGCATCCGGTCCAACAGCGAGGTTTTTTGCGGGCGATTGCTGCGGGGGTGAAGCAGAGGTCGTTTCCGTTTTTTCAAAAATCTCCGATGGCGTGGGGTATCTTGGCCGCTCGCAACACTTATCTATGATGTCATGGGGTTTTGGAAAAAGAACTACACGGATGAAGAGATTGCCGGCATGATACAATCTTCACCGGGAGAGCGGGAAAAGGCACTGAAGTACATTTATACCAATGGCAGCCTGCGCTACAAGGTGCGCAGCGTTGCGTTGTCCGACTCTGGCAGTTCCCAGGATGCCGACGATCTCTGGCACGACACATTTATTGTGACAGAAAAAAAGATCGGAGCAGGCGAGTTCAGAAGCGCCACCGCGCCGAACCGGTCGGAAAGATCCGCCCTGAGCAGTTTTATGGTCGGTATCGCCCGGGGCCTCTGGGCCAACCGCAAGCGAAAAATGCGCCCCGAACCCGGTCTGGAACCGGTGATGCACCACCCCTCCGATGAAAATGTGGAAAAATGGCTGCTGCGCAAAGAGGGCAGCCTTTTGTTGAATGATCTGATTACAAACATGATGGAAAAATGCCGCGCGCTACTTGGATTGTACAATCTGTACTTTTCCATGCGCGAGATCCGCGACGCACTGGTACTGCCCTCCGAAAAACGCGCCAACAAAGACATGGACATTTGCCGGAAAAAACTGCGGCTGTATCTGGAACAACACCCCGAATTGATGGACGCGCTCGACCCTTATCTCTGATCCACGCACGATTTGCCCAATCCGCATACAATCCATGCAACACGAATATTTACAACAGGCAGAAAAATATGTCCGCGGTCTGATGACGCCGCAGGAACGGGAAGATTTTGAGGCCGAGCTGCTCCGAAATCCAGAACTAAAAGTGGAACTCCGGTTTCAGAAAGCGGAAAAACTGGTGATGGAAACCCTTGGCGACCAACAATTAGAACAACAAATGGAGCGGTGGAAAAAGGAGAAAAAAACACGGGAGCGCTACCTGCTGACCGGTCTGATCGCTGTGCTCGTTCTGACATGTGTAGTTTGGTGGGTAATGCGCAACGTTTCTCCCCCGCAGGATACCATAAAAGCCGCTCCTTCCGCCGCTCCGGTGGCATCCGATACTTCATCCGGGCAGGCGCCTGTTTTGCCGGCTCCCCAGGCCGGCACATCGGAACCAAAGCAACGGAACGGAGCGCCATCCGGTCTGTCTCCGCTTCCCCGATTTGCTTTGGCGCTCGAACTATCCGACCCTCCTTCTTTCGACGAATTTGAAAAACGCAACGATGCCTCACGCGAAGACGCCTCCGTGAATCAACAATTGCGGGATATCGAATCGGCTTACCAACAGAAAAACCTCGAACAAGCCATTTCCCTTGCCCAGCGCCTGCTCCAAACCGACACAGGGCGTTCCAATCGAAGAAAACAATTGCTCGGCGCGTTGTACCTGCAGAACCGCGATTTAGAGGCTGCTATCAGAGTTTTAGAAAGTATTCCCGCCCCCTTCAAGGAGGGTGGAGAATGGAACCTCCTGCTTTGTTATTTTGCCCTGCCTGAACAGCATACCCGCGATTTTACAGTGCTTTATGAAAAGATCAGCAGAGATAATGAGCATCCCGCACATGACAAGTTGCTGAAAAACAAAAAGTTGTTCGACTCAAAATAAATTTCGCACAGCTCCTGTCACGGTATATCCCGCCCAGTAATAAGGATGCGCATCCATCAATTTATGCGTTTGCAGGAACTGCTTTTGCGCATGCTGTAAAGCCCGGTCCTTTTCCTTCCCATCCAGCAATCCGTCGTAGAAATCCCGCATGAGTTCGCTTGATTGCTTGGCCGGCACCTGCCATAAGGTTGCTACGATGCTTTTGGCGCCCGCATAGGCGAAACCGCGCCCCAGTGAAAGCACGCCTTCGGTTTGATGCAGTGGCCCCAGGCCGGATTCGCAGGCGCTCAACACGACCATCTCGGCCTGGAGTCTTAAGGCATAAATTTCCCACAAACGCAGCATTTCACCTCGGACCGAAAGCAGCATCAACCACGAACGGCGCGTATCGGCCTGGTCGGCGAATCCGTGTGTGGCGATATGAAGTATACGATAGGATCCGCATACGCGCAGGAACTGCTCTTTTCCGGCTTCTTCACCGAGCAATTTAATGCCGCCGAGTTTTTGCGCGAGTGCGTCCACCTCTCCCGGTTCCGGCCCGTGGAACAACAACGGCAGTCTAAAAGTGTGGCCTCGCTTTCCGTTGGTTTGAAAGGGCTCCACTCCTAAAAAACCTTGCGAAGGGTGCACGTTCCGATCCTCCATTTGACGCAACAAGGTGGCGGAGAAACAATACGAAAAAGAGTACCGGCGCATGGAATAGGGAAAAACGTGGTAGCGCAGCCTTTTTTCCGGCACTGGCATCGAATCGAGCAAGGTCTCAAAAGGCAGGTAACCGATGCTCCCGTCGGCGATCACTACCACCCGGCCTTCAGGCAGGAGCAGATCCCTGACCGGGTCGAGCAGCCAGCGGTGCAGTTGCACACCGGTTTGGAGATAGGTCTCCGTATGGGCCATCAACTCGCTTTCAGATACCTCGGCGGGCGAACGGGAAATACTCATCCGGAAATGGCGCACGGTTTCATCCATTTGGGACGAGGAAATATCCCGGGCATGGAATGTCGTGCCTCCGGGATGAACGGTAAGGATGTAAAGCTTTGTTTTTCCCTGAAAATAATTCAGAATGGTCCGTTGCGAACGCTGACAATAAGCAACCAATACATCTGCTTCTACCGTCGCCTGTCCGAATTGAAGGTCATGGTAATGCTTGTAGGTGTTTTTAAAATCATCCAGAAGTTGTTCGTAACGGGCTTTCAGTTCGAACAGGCGGCGATTGGCGGCATCGCGATACTGCGGAGGTGCATCCAAAGGAAAATCAACCTGCGCAAGCGCGCTGATCTCGCGTTGGAGCGAATCCTCCAGCATCAGCCATTGGGGATCAATGCCCGCCTGCACACCGGCTTCGAGCCGGCGGGTCGCCTCCAGCAGTTCCAGGCTTCTGGTGTGTTCCATAAAGCGCAGGGCTGCCCTTGCGAATGCCGTATCGCGCCCTTGCTGATACAGTCGCCAGCAGGCTTCGAGGCCATTCTCGCAAATGTCGCGCGCCATGGTGGCAAATTTTTCCTTCGACGTCGGGTCGCTGAGCCTCCGGCGCTGTAGCTGTAAGGCGCTGTCGGCGAGTTGGAAAAATGCCAGACTTTCGTGCAGGCGGTTTTGCTCGGAACACAGCTTTCCCGCTTCCAGGAAAGTGCGACAAGCTTCCATCGGTTGCACGAGCGCGGCGATGTTTTTCTGCCCGAAGTTGTTCGACAGCAAGGATTTGTGGAAAAGGGCCAACGCCTGATCGGGATTGCCCAATGCTTTCTGACAAAGTCCCTGCCTGCGATAACCGATGCGAAGCATCGAAAATTGTTCCCCGAAAATACCGCGTTCGATGGTTATGGCTTGTTCCCAGGCCTCATAACAGCGGTCGTACTGTTGCAATGCCCAATAGTCGTCGGCCCGTTCGGCCCAGGTGTGGGCCAGCAGCGTTTGGTTAACGGGTTTTTGGCGTTGCAAGGCCGTCAACTGCAAATGGTTAGATATCATAGCGGAATCGGTATTTCCGCAATTTCTGAAGTATGCCGCCCGCGGACGAAAATGGTCGAACAGACGGGGTGTGTCGCGGACGGTCCGGTAATATGCATCGGCGCGGCGGGCGTATACAGCGGCGGCGGCGTATTGCCTGAACTGACTGAGAAAAACGGAAAAATTATCGTCCACCACCGCCTGTATTTCCGGCGCGCCCGATTCGTGGGCATAGCCTTCCGCCCGCTCGTAGTAGAGACGCGCTTTTTCATAATCTTCCGCGCCCTGGTACAACAAAGCCAGGTTGTTGCAAATGCGCAGGCAGAGATTGGTTTGGCCGGGATGTTTTTCGGCGATACGGAGCGCGCGCAGACGAATAGCCGTAGAACTGTCAACAGCTGACCTGCCGGCGTACAGTCCGGCCAGATTGTTGAGCGCTGCGGCAACTTCAGGGCTTTCGGCGCCATACAAGCGGGCGCGCATGCCGAGCGACCGGCGCTGGTACCATTCCGAGCTGTCGAACAGGGGTATTTGTCCGTATGTAAGTCCCGCGTGCAGGTAAATGTCGGCCAGCAAAGTATCCGTCGCGGGAGCAGGAATGCGCTCGACAAGCATGGCCGCTTCGCGGAAGTCAGTCAGCGCGGCACCCCACTGCCGGCGGTCGCGTTGGGCATGGCCGCGCAGGTAAAGTATCCGGGCTATTTTAAATCCGGGCGCCGGCGTTTGAAGCCGGAGTTCGCTCAACAGGGCATTGGCAAGCACAACAGCGCTGTCGGGGCGATGCTCCCTGATCTGCTGTTTGATGGCGGCTTCTTTTTTGACAAAATCGGGATTGGGAGTGAGACTTAGAGGCAGGAACAGCGCCCCCAAAAAGAAGCCAGAAATAACAATCAGCGGTATACAAAAATGGTTGTTCTCCGGCGGCATTAGTCTGATAACGGGTATTTTTTGTTAATAATTTCTTGTAAGGCCCCGCAATATTTACTTCGGTAACTCATATATTCCGCATAGTTTATTTTGTTCAAATGAAAGTCTTTTTTTACCTGGATAAAATTGCTTCTGATAATAACCAGTTCGTTTTTGCTATTCTGATCATGTATTACGGTGAACAACGCGTTCAGAACAAGCTCGATCTCTCCCTTTGAGTTTACATTCGACAAAAAGGTATTTTTACTCTTATTGCTGTTCGAATCATCCAGTATAAAAGCCTGAAGATCAACATAACTTTCATTTATGGCGTCCTCTCGTTGCTCATTATACCAACTGAACATAAGGGCCACCAGCATTGTCGTTATCATGACGAATGTCGTATAATAGTTAATTTGCTGAAAGTTGCCCAAAACAACGGACATCCCCGCTATATGCGGTGATATTTGAGCCAATATAGCGCCGAGCACTAATATTACCGCCAACTTCGAGATAAACTTAAATTTCCGGACTGAAAACGAACGGTGCAAAATATACCCAAATGTTGCCAGAACAAACACAGAATAAAGAATATCAAAATTTTTCAGGGCCAGGGCGCTTGTTGCATCACCAGTCATAAGCTTATAAAAAATGATCACAGTAACGATAGATAAAAGCACTGCAACCATGTCATATAACCACTTATTTCGTTTAAAATGACTTACGCTGTGATTGAAATGAGGAAAAGAAAGGACGAAAAGCAGGTTGTTCGAAATAGAGAATATTCTGACCATTATTTCCTTTGTGCCGCTATTGGGAGCATAAATCTGGATCAGCCCAATAGCCGCCCAAAAAAACAACGCAAGGTTAATATAAACAATCCCCCTGTCCTTTCTGAGACGGTCGATAAACTCCTGCAGATTTTCATTTTGATGATTTTTTGAGTGAAATATGATCCAAACCGAGAAGGTGATACAAATGACAAAAAGTGAGATAGCCATTTGCAACCAGCCTAAAACAAAATTCAAATCGTTGTACATCTTTTTCCTTATTTTTATTTCCGTTTTATACAACCATTCTTTCTTTGAGCCAATCAGTATCGTATCCTTGGGAGGCTTGTGAAAATCAACGCTGCCGGCATTATATAGTACATCAACTATCTCACCTGCACTGATAGAAGTGTCCGCAATCGCATTTAAAGGATATATACACGTTGTATCATTTATCCTGATTAAGAACGAATTGGAGTCCCTGGGAATGAGTAGGGTTCCTTGTATTGATCGATTGTAGAAAGTGCCGGCATTCCCGCATCCCCACAGAAAGAATACAGCAACCACAGCAAAGGGGATGTTTTTAAGGATGAGATGAACTATGCCTGTTATTTTTTGCAAAAAAGGAGGTGTATTTAGAGAGTTTACTGTTTTCATGGACAAGGTTTTCGTTTTCATTTTTTTACTACTTTAACCCTCTCTTTTCCCGCAGGGCTTGTGATCTCAATAACATAGATGCCGGCCGGATAACCGGAAAGATCAATGACAGGGACAGCAGCACCGGTTCGCCGCAGTATTTGCCCCCGCGCATCCATAACTGCTACGGATTCGATAGCCTCCGTATTGCCCAGAATGCGGACGACACCGGAAGCAGGATTGGGGGCAATGGAAAAGTATTTTTTTTCCATGTGCACATTCACTACGTTCGAGTATTCCGTTTTGCCGTCGAAGTCCACCTGGCGCAGGCGGTAATAATTGATACCCGGCAAGGGATCGCTGTCCGTGTAGCGATATTGCTGCTTATCCTGTGAAGTGCCTTTGCCGGGCGCCTTTCCGATTGTTGCAAAATCGCTCCCGTTGCCGCTGCGTTCGATCGCAAAATAATCATTGTCCTTTTCGGAATCCGTTTCCCAGATGAGTAGTACCTGACCGTCGCCGGTTCGACGCGCTTCAAAACGGGTCAGTTCCACCGGAGCGGCGCCCGACACCGTGAAGTTGTGGATATGCGTCTGTCCCTGGTAGGTGACTTCCCATTTCCAGGTGCCGTTGGGCCCGTTGGCGGGCAGTGTCCAGATCCAGTACCACCATGATTTGGTGTAGGTATTCGGGGAAGTGTGGTTCCAGGAATTCCATACGGTGCCGTCCGGCTTGCGGATGACGAGATTGGATACGTGGTTGACCAGCTGATCGTGGTAGTAAGCCGCGAAATAGGCCGTCGCGCCTGCATCGAAAGCGTTCGAGAAATGGGGAATTTCATTGCCGGCCGGGCAGCCGTGTACCGGCACTGCATCGTGGGTCAGGTTGGCGTTGAGCGTGGGTTCGCGATAAGGTTTTTGTGCCGCCCACCAGGACTGCGCATTCATCGCGTTGCAACTGCCTTCGAATGGTTCGATGAGGTTGTTGAACTGGTAGGGCAGGGCTTCATACACTTCAAAGTGCAGGTGCGGTTGGGTGGAGCAACCGGAGCTGGCCACCACACCGAGGTACTCGCCCGTAGTGACGGTCTCTCCCACCGATTTTGAGGTCAGCGAGTTTTTTTTCATGTGGCCGTACCAGGCGATGGAACCGTCGGCGTGCTGGACGTACACGGCGTTCCAGTTGCCCGAACAGGAGCAGTGGTTGTCGTTGTTGCCGTCCTGTTTGGCGATGATGGTGCCGTCTGCCGCAGCGATCACTTCCACCGAATTATTGGCAACCATGTTCCAGGGGAAAGGCCAGGTGTCGATGTCTATCCCCTGGTGCCCGTCGTAGGAACGCGTGCCGCAGTTGTAATCCTGGATGCCTCCGCCGGTATTCTGATCCACGTAGTTGTTGATCGCGTAATAACTGTTGTAACCCAGAGGCCCGGCGGCCTGCAGAGGCCAGTCGAATGCGACAATGGAGCGGTCGATGACTGCGTGCAGGCGGCCGTCTTTGCGCAACTGCTTTATGTTGGCGGCGAGCATGGCTTCAATTTGTTTTCTTTCGTCCGGTGTTATACAAGGCGCGTTCTCAGTGACATATTCGCCGCCGCCGTCGGGCGTTCGTTCGGGGGCATTTTGAGCGAAGGCAATGCCCGTAAAGACAAAACAATTAATCAGTAGAATGATTGATTTCATTATAAAACAGTGGGTTTAATTGATACAACAGTCCGCGGGCACCTGAACATCGAATGTTTTTTCGTACCAGTCGGAGACCTGGTTCCCGTTTTTAGCGCGTACGCGGACGATCAGTGTGCCCGGCTCGGCTGAAAAGGGCGTCAGCATAGTGCTGGTGGTCGTTCTCGAAAAACCGGCGGCGGCATCGCCCGATACGTTCCATTCGTATTGTTTGGCGCCGGCAACGGAGTTGACGGTCAGTTTCACTTTGCAGAATTTACATCCCGGAGGCTGGCTGGGCGTAGGCGGTCTCTTTTCCCAGCTGAGTGTCAGGCTGTGGGGAGCAGGAATGAGCATTTCAGTGGCCGAAATAGCCGAGTCTTCGAAAGCAAATAGAAAAAACCAACCTGCTATGAACAGAGGAGCCAAAATGTATTTCATGGATACTGAGCGAATTTGTGGATTTTGCCTACTCTGTTCCTGCTTTTCGGCAACTGCAGCCGTACTCTGGCGAAGGATTTTCCGGTCACTCCTTTGACGCACACTGTTCTGACAATGTGTCGTTGTTTTTAAAGTGTTCCGAAAAAGTCTTTTACCCCTGCTTGGTAAAAAAAATTTCCCGGCTGACCGGTAAAAAATATTGAACGGCCAGTTGATAAGGAGACAAATGAATTTAGAACAAATGAGTGTGCGGCTTCTCCCTACCTGACATATTTGAAAAATGCGGAAAAAAAGCCGGTTTTTCTGTTGCCTGACGACGTGATAATCAATGCTACCCCCGCACTTACGCAAATTTAAAGGCGATCAGCGCCTCCGCGATCTTCCTGTCATTCGACAACCTTGGCACTTTGTTCTGCCCGCCCAGTTTTCCCTGGCTTTTCATGTATTCCCGGAACGCGTCGCGGCGCATGGCCCTGATTTTCAGCGGGCGAAGGATGTTTCCGGCGATCAGGTCATCATAATAAATATTTTGGGTGCGCATCCGCAAATCCACATCGGCGGCAAAAGCAGCGAGGTCAGCGGGTGGGTTGTCGAATTCGATGAACCACTCGTGATAAGGCAGTCCCCCTTCGGGCGGATTGACCTGAGGCGCCACAGTGAATTCCACGATGCGTACGCCTGCGGCGTTGGCGATGGGCAGCAGCGCCTCTTCCACTTCCTTGCCGATGACGTGTTCGCCGAATGCCGAAATGAAGTGTTTGACCCGCCCCGTGACGATGATGCGGTAGGGATCTTTGCTCACAAACTGCACCGTATCGCCGATGTTGTAGCCCCACAACCCCGCGTTGGTGTTGAGGACGAGGGCGTAGTTCACGCCGATTTCGACATCTTTCAGCCAGATACGCGTCGGATTTTCATTGAAAATTTCGCCGGCGGGTACGAATTCGAAGAACATACCGGCGTCGGCGTTGAGCAAAAGACCATGATTGACTTCGGATTTCGGATTTCGGATTTCGGATTTTTGAAACTCATCCTGAAACGCGATAAAGCCCTCCGACGCCGGGTAGGTCTCCACGCTGTCCACCGGGCCGCCCACCAGCGCTTCGAGTTTGGCGCGGTATGGTTCGAAATTGACGCCGCCATACACGAAGAGCGAATAATTGGGGAAAATCTCTTTTACGTTGCTTTTACCCGTGCGTTCGAGCAGGCGTTCGTAGTACATCTGCACCCAGGGAGGGATGCCGGAAATGAGGCGCATGTCGGCATTCACCGTTTCATCCACGATGCGTTCAAGTTTTTCTTCCCAGTCTTCGATGCAGTTCGTTTTCCAGGAAGGCAATTGATTCGTCCGCAACCAACCCGGCACCAGGTGGTTGGAAATGCCGCTCAGCCGTCCGGTGGGGATGCCGCCCACTTCCTCGAGTTCGGGGCTGCCGGAAAGAAAGATCATTTTGCCGTCGAGCCATCGCCCGTTGCCCGTGCGGGCAAAATAGTTGAACGAGGCGTTGCGGGCTGTGCCGAAGTGCAGCGGAGTGCTTTCTTTCGACATCGGAATGTATTTCACACCGGAAGTGGTGCCGGAAGTTTTGGCAAAATAAGCCGGTTTTCCCGGCCACAACACGTCTTTTTCGCCGTTTTTGATCCTTTCCACGTAATGTTTCAAATCCTCGTAATCGCGGATGGGAACGGCTTTTTTGAAGTCGTCATACGTGCGGATGCGGGCAAAATCGCAGTCGCGTCCGAAAGCGGTACCGGCAGCCCGCGTGGTTAAATTTTGAAAAATTTTCTCCTGACACGCCACCGCATCAGCCGACCAGCGGTCAATGGACCAGGCGATGCTTTTGGCAAAAGGGCGGATAAGAGCGGAGCGGAATCCCATAGGTCAGTAGCAGTTGGCAGTAGCAGTGAGCAGTAGCAGTGAGCAGTGGCAGTGGGCAGTAGCAGTGGGCAGTGGCAGTGGGCGGTTGGCAGTGATTGGAGGCAAAAGTAGTGCTTGAGATCGTCAACAATTCCTGTACAAACGGCGGTTTAATGAAATTGCGGTATTTTTGGCCTGCCTTTTGGTGTTTTTATACAACCATCAGGCTTTTTTGTTTGAATTATATTTCAAAACCGGTTTTAAAAAGTACATGGACAATGGATTTTTGACATTGGACATTTGACCAAATGATTGGTTGTCAGGGTAAAACGTCCAATGTCCAATGTCGATTTATTTTGTCCGCTTACTTAAATTTCCCCCTTTCACATGAACAAACACTGCACGTTCTTTCTATTACTGATCTGGACAGGGTATATCGCAAAAGCACAATGCCCTGTAGCCCCACTTACACTCAGTTCGCAAGCGCAGGTGGATAATTTCCCCAATGATTTTCCGGGATGCACCCGTCCGGTTGTTGCCATCACGATTACGGGCGCCAACATCACCAATCTGAACGGCCTCAACGGCATTACGGGGACGGATAACAGTATTTTCATCGTTGGCAACCCGCAGCTCACATCTTTAAACGGCCTTTCAAATCTCGCCGACATTGATGTGGAATTGAAGATCGAGAACAACGACGCCCTGACAGACCTGAGCGGCCTGGAAAACCTGGCTTCGATCGGCGGATACCTCAACATCGCTCAGAACGACAACCTGACTTCGTTCAATGGGTTGGGGCCCATTCCGAGTTTAGGCAGCTACCTGTACATTGCATTCAACCCTGATCTGACAGATATCAGCGCGCTGTCCAGCCTCGGCAGTATCGCTTATTTTCTTCAGATCAACAACAACAACAGCCTGACTTCGCTCGACGGACTGAACGGCGTGACCACTATCGGTCAGTACCTGAATATCGAATCCAACAATGCGTTGGCCTCCGTCAATGCGCTCAACAATCTGGTCAGCGTCGGGGGTAACTTTGAAATTGCCAATAATCCTTCCCTGACCGGAATGAACGGCTTTACGAACCTTGCTTCCATCGGAGGGGATTTTTCCATAACGAACAACAACGTGCTCACCGATCTGAATGAATTCGCCAACCTGACGACCATTGGAGGAGATGTCATCATCGCCTCTAATTCCGCTTTGAGCGATTGCGCGACAGAGGGAATTTGCGGCTACCTGGAAAATCCTTCGGGTTCGGTGGTTATCACCAACAATGCTTCGGGCTGTAGTTCGGTCGCGGAAGTGGAGGTGGCATGCGCCGCTTTCCCGGTCGAACTCACTTTTTTCAGAGGACAACACGATGACGACGGTATTGTACTGACCTGGCAAACTGCTTCGGAAGAGAACAATGCCCGCTTTGAGATCGAACACAGTGTGCATGGGATCCACCATTTCCGCAAATTGGGCGAAGTAGCGGGCCATGGAACGACTTCGACCGTGCAGGACTACACTTACCGGCATCATTTGCCAGCCCCGGGTATCAATTACTACCGCCTGAAACAAGTGGACTTCGACGGCGCGTCCGGATATTCCAATATCCTGAGTTTTGTGGTGGAGCACGACGAACCGCCGGGGGTATATCCCAATCCCACGACCGGCGCTTTGTTTATCACCGTGTATGAACAAGACGCCATTTTCAGGATTACCGATGCCATGGGAAAATTGATCCGCGAACAAGCGGTGGCCGGCAACGACCTGATTGACCTCGCCAGCCAGCCTCAGGGTATCTATTTCGTTGAAATCCAGACGCCAAACAGAAAATTCGTTCAAAAAATAATCAAAAAATAACTGTATTCACCAAGTTGAATCCATTTCCGCCTTCCATGAAAAGCAAAATCATTATTCTTTTGATCGTTCTCCGGTCAGGTATTGGAGTTTATGCCCAGGACTGCCCCGGCGCTCCGCTCACACTCAGTACGCAAGCCCAGGTTGACAATTTTCCAAATAACTTTCCGGGATGTACGGAAGTGGGCGTCAGTATCACCATTTCAGGAAACAATATTACCAACCTGAACGGGCTGAGCCAGCTCGAATCCATCACGAAGAGCCTTTTTATCATCAATAACCCATCTCTTACCTCTCTGAGCGGATTGTCCAATCTTTCCAATATCGGGGTAGAGCTTACGATTGACAACTGCGATGCCCTGGTTACACTGAACGGCCTGCAAGCCCTTCCTTTTATTGGCGGTACGCTGACGATCACCGGCAACGCGGTCTTAAATGATCTGAACGCCTTAAGCGGCATTGGTCACATCAATGGTTCGCTTCTTATTTCCCAGAATCCCGCACTTGCCAGTCTGGCAGGCCTGGACAATGTCGCTTTTACCGGGCGTTTTTTGCAGATCAGTAACAACAATGCGCTCACGGCCCTGAACAGCTTGGACAACCTGACCGCAGTAGGCAACAATCCGAATGTCATCGGCCGGTTTTTATCCATCGGCTCCAATCCGAACCTGACAACTTTGAATGGCTTGAACAGCCTTGTATCCGTCGGGACGGATTTCGAGATTGCCAACAACGGCAATCTAATGTCCCTGAATGCATTTGTGAATCTGACTACAGTGGGCGGGGAATTTTCTATTACCAACAACCCCGATCTGACTTCGATAACGGACTTCGACAACCTTGCCTCTGTCGGAGGTACGCTAACTATTTCCAATAACAATGTATTGAGCGATTGTGCTGCCGAGGGTATTTGCAATATCGTGGCTCCTCCCGGTCAGCAAGCCGTTATCTCGAACAACGATCCGGGCTGTAACAACGAAAACCAGGTGGAAGCAGCGTGCGCGGCAGCGCCGGTCGAACTGACTTTTTTCAAAGGAAAATACGAGGACGAGGCGGCGGTTTTGACCTGGCAAACTGCCACTGAAAAAAACAACGACTATTTCATTGTTGAACACAGCATCAACGGTAACCATTTCCAAAAACTGGACAAAGTGGCGGGCCACGGCACTTCCTCCGACGTGAACAATTACCAGTTCAGACACGTGCAGCCATCGAATGGCGCTCATTATTATCGCCTCAAACAGGTGGACTTCGATGGCACATCCGAATATTCCAACATCGCGGTAGTGTTCGCAGCCGGCGACGATGCGGTGAATATCGCTCCGAATCCTTTTGCCGATGTCGTATTCATCCAGGGAATCACCGACGAGTGCGTTGTCAGGGTGAGAAGTGCATCCGGAATGGTCATATTGGAGAAAAACATTTCTACAAACTGTCCGCTTGACTTAAGCAGCGCTCCGAACGGCATTTATTTCGTTGAAATTCAGACGGATAGCCAACGAACGGTGAAAAGAATGATAAAAGAATAGTCGCGAACAAATCCGTTTTCCCATTGTACTCCGCATCACCTCTTTTATTTGGTATGTCCTGCCAAAAGCGCGGGATATAAACTGTAGGCAGCGCAAAGTGGTATTGAACGATGATCACGAAAGACTGGTTGCCACCAATTTCAAACAACCCGAACCATTCAAACCACTTTCAAACGACTATACTCATTACCCATCCATTCGCAAAAACAAATTCCTCCCATCAGTAATGAAAAAGTGCTTTCTGACGGCACTGTCCGTCCTTTGTATCTACTTCCTGCCTTCCGCCCAATGCCCTAACACCTATTTGATCCTGAACAACCAGGCAGCAGTCAATGCCTTCCCCACCAACTATCCCGGCTGCGCTTATCTGAATGTCCGGCTCGACATCGGGGTTTTTAACGGCGCTTCCGACATAACGGACCTCACGCCGTTGAACCAACTCACCGGCTGCAGCAATAAAATTTATATCTGGTATAATCCAAATCTTACTACTCTGAACGGACTGGAAAACCTGACGGAAGTGCTGCAAGATTTTACCATTCAGGAGAATCACGCTTTGACCAACCTGAACGGGTTGGAAGGACTTCAAAATGCCGGAGCGCTCCTGAAAATTGAGAACAACAACAATTTACAAACGCTGGAGGGATTGACAGCCGGAGGTGTGCTGACCGAACTGGAAAGTCTCGTCATTATCGAAAACGACAACCTGACCGATTTGAGCAACGTGCTTGATAACCTTCAAACGGTGAACGAGTATGTTTATATTCAGGACAATGCCTCACTCACCACCCTGAATACGATGAACAATCTGACTTCGATAGGCCAGTATTTAACGGTGGACAATCACCCTTCACTCGCCTCGATCAATGCCTTCGGGAGTTTGGAAACGGTGGGTTTGTTGAGCCCGGGTTGGGATTTTGAAGTGATTGACTGCCCTCAATTACAAACTTTGAACGAATTCGTCAACCTGAGTCTGGTGGGGAAAAACTTTGAAATATCGGGTAATACATCCCTGACAGATATGTCCTTCCCCAATCTCTCGGACGTAGATGGAGCGATGAGTATCGTGGGTACATCCCTGACCTCATTGTTCGGCCTGGGTGATTTTATGCTCACCGGCCCGCTCTCTATCCTGAGCAATCCATCCTTGCCGGAATGCGAAGCGGATGGCGTTTGCCTCTATCTGGACGGCCCGGGCCAGGCCAGCATCAACAACAATGCAACCGGATGCAGCACGGTAGCGCAGGTAGAAGCAGCTTGTGCGGCATTACCGGTGGAGTTGGTGTTTTTCAAAGGAAATGAAACAAACGGCGAAGTGTATCTGAACTGGCAGACGGCCTCCGAAAAAGAAAACGACCATTTTCTGGTGGAACACAGCGAAGACGGAAGCGCCTTCGAACCGGTAGGCAAAGTGTATGGCAGTGGTACGACGGCCCTCGCCAGCAATTATTCATTCCTTCATTCACAACCGGTAAAAGGTGCCAACTACTACCGGCTCAAGCAAGTGGATCACGATGGTACATATAGTTACTCCGACATCGTGCGCGTGGAAACCGCAAGCGGCAGAGCAATAGAGATATACCCCAATCCCACCACCGGCTATGCGAGACTGAAAGGCGATCTTGCCGAAGGGACGATGCGCCTGAGCGATATTACAGGGCGGCTGATCTACGAAAAAAAACTACCCGACCAATACTCGATTGACCTTACCTGGCAACCCGAAGGTGTCTATATCGTTGAAATTCAGATGGACAATGAAAAAATAACAAAGCGGGTTGTGAAAGAGCGGATCCGGTATTAAACAAACGTCAATACTTCAAACTTTTCTTTCAGTACCGCTTTCGGGTCCGCGCCCAGCCAGTTTTCCAGCAGCGTGGCGTACACCTGCCGGAAATCCACTTTGAATTTCAAATCGCCGTTGTCTAAGTCCGTCAGGTCGGGTAGGGGATTCAGCAGTCCCTTTTCTTTCAGGGCGCCGCTCATAAAAAACATTTGGTTGGCTGTGCCGTGGTCGGTGCCGCCGGAGGCATTTTGTGATACGCGGCGGCCGAATTCGGAAAAGGTCAGTACCAGCACCTCGTTCCATTTGCCGTTGGATTTCATGTCTTTGGTAAAAGCGGCGAGTGCGTCGTTCAATTCCGTGAACAGGCGTTTTTGTTGCCCTTGCTGGTTGATGTGAGTATCGAAACTGCCCAGCGAGACGTAGTAGACGGCTGTACCCGTGTCGGCCAGTATCAGCGAGGCGATCGTTTTCAGGCTTTTGCCTAAACCGGTAAGCGGGTATGCGGCGGCGGAAGGTTTTTTTCTGATCTGTTGATACAAATAATCGGCGCTCGACAGCGTTTCTGCCATCGTTTTATAGAGGTATTCCACCGGTGTGTCGTCTTCCTGCGCTGCGCCATGTGCGTTGGACCAGGCGGTGAAATAAGGGCTGCGCGCAGCGTTGTATAGTTTTTGCGCATCCTGCATGGCCAGACCTTTTACCCGGTTGCCCTTGAGGACGAGGCTCAGCGTGTCGTCAATCTCCAGCGCATTACTGCTGCAAGAGCCGTGGGCGGGGGCACTTCCGGCGCATTGTGCGTCGAGGTAGCGCCCCAGCCAGCCCGTTTGCCAGTATTCATTGGAAGGACTGGCGGAGTGCCAGATGTCCATGCTGCGGAAGTGCGAACGATCGGGGTTGGGATAGCCGACGCTGTTCAAAATCGCCAGGTCTCCGCTGTCGTACAGATATTTCAGGCCGGGGAGCGCGGGGTTCAAACCGGCTTCAGTTGACAGTGGCAGGGCTTCTTCCCGTTTGATGGCAAGGCGGGGTCGCTCCTTGTAATATATGTCGTTGCGAACCGGCACGACGGTATTGAGGCCGTCGTTGCCGCCGCTGAATTGCAATACGACGAGGGTTTTGCCTTTCTGTGGCAAACTGCCCGGCGTTTCAAAAGCTTTCAAAAACTTCGGCAACAACAGCGATGCCGTTGCTAAGGAACCGGTTTTGATGAAATCGCGGCGTTGTATGAGCATAGCAATTTGTTTATGTGATTTGGTGATTTGGTGATTTGTGGATTTGGTTATTTGGTGAAGGCTGGCTTTTAGCCACAAATAACCAAATCCACAAATCACCAAATAGACCCTTTTAACACAGTTGATATTCCGGGGTGGCCATCAGTTGGATCATCGCTGTTTTTACGAACGTTTCCCGCTTGCTGCGGTCGCAGTGTTGCCGCACTATTTCGACTGGCAAATTGTCGGTTGGCGCGGTCCAGAGATAGCCGGCGATGGCGGGAATGAGTTCTTTTTCAGGCGTCTTTTTGAATAAATCCATCAGGGGTTGCCAGTCCACCGTCGCGGCAAAACCGCGTTTGCCTCCGGCTCCTTTTCCCTGTCCCATTTGCTGGTCGTCGTCGTCTTTGGTATTTACATCGAGGTCGCTTTGGGCAAACAACAACTGCGGAATGCGAAGCCGCAGCATGAGCGAACTGCTGTCAATCCAGTTTTTACCGCCGGGCCAACCGGCCACATTCGGCGGGAAAAAGAGAATTTGCCCGAGGGCTTTTTGCAACACTAACTGGACCTCCGGGTTGTCGGGTTCGAGCGAAAGGGTGCGGCGGACACCTACCCAGAGTTCGACGGGCGATTTTATTTTGTTGCCCATGTTTTCAGAGGTATAAAACCAGTCGGAACGGGCGATGTCTTCGAGCAGGCGCATGACCTGATATCCGCTGTCGAAAAAGCGATCGCCCAGCCAGGTGATGCGATCTTCTGGCACAATGGCGTCGTTTACTATATATTGATACATTTTTCGGGCAATATGGCGGGCGGTCTGGCGCTGCTCCAGGAGCATGTTCAGTACGTCGTCGCCATCGAATTTGCCGGTTTTACCTAATATGGTTTTTGAGCCGTTGTCGTGGTCGAATTTCCGGAATACAAAGTCGCCATTGAGCCGGAAGCCCCAACCCGTGAAGGCGCGCGCGGCTTCTTTGATGTCATTTTCGGTGTAGTGGCCGCGACCCAGGGTGAAAAGTTCCATGACCTCGCGGGCGAAATTTTCATTGGGGTGTTGTTTTTTGTTTTGCTGGTTGTTGAGGAACGCCAGCATGGCCGCCGATTTGGACACTCCGCGCAACAGGTCGCCAAAGTTGCCCAATGCGTTTTCGCGGATGATGTGCAACATTTGCTGTTGGTAGAGAATATTGATGTTGCGGCTGGCGAAGTGGCCATGCCAGAACAGCGCCATTTTTTCGCGCAGTTGTGCCCTGGTATGGGTCATTTCTTCGAGCCATAGGAGGTTGAGACTGCGCAGGTCGTCGCGGCTTTTTTCGCGTATTTCTTTTCTTTCGGCTTTGTCGAGGTCTTTTCGCTCTATTTTACCGATCTCGCCGATGCCCATGAACAATCCCTTCAGGGCATTGTCTGCCACATCGAAGTAAACAGGTTTAGCAGCCAGGGATTCGTCGCGCAGTTTGGGCCACCACGACGATTCGGGCAAAGCGCTCCAGGTATCCCAACTTTTACTGCGCGGACCGAAACCGAAGCGCCACAGGAGATGCTGTAATTTGATCATGATTATCGGTTGTTTTGTTGATTTGGCTAATTGTTGATTTGGTTATTGGGTTATCGCTTGATCGTTTTTTAGCGTCTTTTACTTGCCTTCCAAAGACGAATAAAAGAAGCATACGTTTAATCCCTTAACGCAACTTTAATTCGCTCCTATCTTTGCACTGCCTCAAATCAACGAATAACCGAATCAACGAATAACCGAATCAACGAATAACCGAATCAACAAATTAACACGCCATGAAAAATATAGCCATTCTAACCGGCGGCGATTCCGAAGAGCGCGTCATATCGCTCAAAAGCGGCCAGGTTGTGCGCGATCACCTGCCCAAAGACCGCTACCGCCCTTTTCTGATTGATATTCAAAAAGCCGATTGGCGCGAACCCGACTCAGGAGTTCAAATGGACAAAAACGATTTTTCGCTTTCCCTGAACGGCGAAAAGATCCGGTTCGATTGCGCGTTTGCTGCTTTACACGGAACGCCGCTCGAGGACGGCAAAATGCAGGGTTACCTCGAAATGCTCGGTGTGCCTTACACTTGTTGCAACGGCTACGTGAGCGCCCTGACGATGAACAAGCACAACACTAAATTGCAACTGGCGCAGTACGGCACGGTGCCGATGGCAAAATCGGTTTTGTTGCACCGCGGTGAAAAGGCGGATCACAACAAACTTGCGTCGCTGGGTTTGCCTTTGTTCGTAAAACCCAACACGCACGGCTCGAGTTTTGGCGTGACGAAAGTGAAGTCCGCAGATGCGCTGCCGACTGCCATCGAAGAGGCTTTCCGGTTCGATAAGGAGGTAGTGGTGGAAAGTTTTTTGCCGGGACGTGAATTCTCCAACGGCGTATTGCGCGTCAACGGCGAAGTAGTGGTGTTACCGGTGACCGAGATTATTCCGGAAACGGAATTTTTTGATTTTGCCGCTAAATACGAAGGCAAATCGCAGGAAGTGACACCTGCCGATCTTTCTGCGGAATTGGCCCGGCAGTGCCAGGAACGATCCCGTTTTTTGTACGAAGCCCTCCAATGCCGGGGTGTGGTTCGATTCGATTATATCCTTGTGGACGATACATTCCATTTTCTGGAAGCCAATACCATTCCCGGAATTTCTCCCGCCAGTATCGTGCCGCAACAGGCGCGCGCGCACGGGTGGACCCTGGGCGGGTTTTTCTCTCTCCTGATTGAAGAAGCGATCCGATAAAAAATCCCCCGCGAGTCTGGGCTGCGGAGGATCGTCATCAAATATCACCAACTTTCACTTATTCTGTCATGGGTTTTCTTGATGGGGATAAGAGTGTTTGTTTTTGCTTGTCCGCAAATAGCCGGGTCGTGGGATGAGTGTCGCGCCGATTTTTCTGGCGATGATTTCACTCACAATAAAAATAAAGCCTCAGGGTTCCAAGCAAGCGATGTGATGTTGCGGCTGCCATTTTTAGTGTCTGACTTGAACGTGAAAGGAAAACATGGATTCCATCATTTCACGGGCATCTATATCGAGGAAGGAGACTTTGCCCGTTTCCACACTGTACATGGCTCCAACGAGGTTGATCTCCTCATTTTCAATCAGTTCGCGTATGATTGAACTGGATTCGAGAATGACTTCCATATTGCGCAGCACATTCAATTCGGAAATGTTGTTCAAAAAACGCCTGTTTTTCGAGCTGCGCTCATCGGATGGCGTTTCCGTTTCCCGCAACATGGAGAGGCGTATGTTTTCGAACAACTCGTTCATATGGCCGAAAGAAATGTCGTCGCAGGCGCCTTTGACGGCGCCGCAGTTGGTATGACCCAATACGACGACCAGTTTTGAGCCTAAAGCAGCGCCGGCGTATTCCATGCTGCCGATGGCGTTGGTGCTGGCAATGTTGCCTGCCAAACGGATGCTAAAGATGTCGCCCAATCCCTGGTCGAAGATCAGTTCGGGAGAAATGCGCGAGTCGCTGCAGCTAAGGATCGTAGCAAAAGGAAATTGTTTTTCCGCGGTTTCGTTGACCAACTGCAAAAGATTGCGGTTGATGCGCAGATTATTGAGGAAGCGATCATTGCCTTCCTGCAAAAAGGCGAGCGCTTTCGCAGGAGTCATGGACTCCCGCGTTTCCCAGTAATGCGATTTCATGATCAAATTGGAAGATTTAAGTGTAAAGCATGAGTGACCGGACAGCAGCGCTGCCGATCTGTATTAGTTCAGCCTTATTGATCACTTAAACCTCGGGAGGGGGGCCTTCCAGTTCGTGCGTTGTTGAGGAGAGAAGCGCGAACGCGTCGGTGAATTTATGCTTTGTGAGCTGGAAGTTTATATGTAACAGGTCGTCGGGATAGAGTTTATTATCGTCGTCTTTTTCCTTCTTTTCTTCTTTCTTTTCCTCTTTTTCTTCTTGTTTCTCCTCGTTCCCTTCTTCATTCTCCTCGCGCCCATCAAAATCTGCTATCATTTCGGTCGGGGTTTGCCCAAAAGCCGATACCCCGACTTTCAACAAATATTGAAAATCTTCGGCCAGCAGTAAAATAGTAATGGCGAACAACCAGGAACGAAGACTGAATGGCATAAGGCAGTTGTAGAATGGGCAAAACTAAGGTTTTTCACGATAAAAAAAATGAAAAAGTTGTTAATGCGGGTAAATGCATAAAAAAATAAAATTCTTTAATGCCGGATGTGTGTTCAAATTTTATCTTATAAGGAGGAAGACAGGCGCATAAGTATTTCGTTTTTCTGTATTTTGGGCAACAAAAATATAAGTGCCACTCGCGCCAATCCTTAGAGAGGCCTTTCCAAGGCGCTTCACCTGAAAAGTCGGATGACCTTCGCTTTGTTTAACCGGCCTGTTTTCCAGTTTTATTTTTTCTCAACGACCGTCGAATCGGTAGCAGGAGCGACAAAATAAATGATTTTTGTCAGCCATTTCAGGGTGTCGGGTTCGTCGGCGGGACCACTGACATATTCTTCAATCACGGGAGGAATGTTGCGCAATTTTTTTTCGGCCATATAGTCATCCATGGCAAAATGCGCTTCGCCTATACCTTCATAGGGACCGGTATGGTCAATCACAAGGGCTGTAGCGCCGCCGACGGGAAATGTTATCGTGCTGTCGAGCCTGGTATCGGCTGCTGCGGGAATGGCCGCCGCCATATCGGTAGTGGCGCCCCAGGTCCAGTACAAACCGGCAGGCGCTCCTCCGGGGGGTATTTTTTGGGCCGACATCCAACGCGCGATTTTGGATATGTTTTCCTGGAAATAAGCGGTAAGTTCGGCAGTATCCACTACCTTACGGACACCTATGTAGTATTTTATCGGTAGTTCCGTTTCCACGACTTCATAGCCGCGATACCGGGGGTGTGCGATTTGCTCGCATACTTTTTTCAGGTTGGCAAGACCATTTTCGAAATCCTTACCCACAAAAGCATTCACGTCGGTCAGCATGGCAAATGCGTTCCATGGAAACGCAACGTGCATATCCATACTCCATGTGACTTTGGTTTTGTCGTCCGGCAGTGCTTCGAGGCTAAATGCAACGGGAGAAATGCCCCACCCCCAATTCACATCTATCTCAATCCGTTCGGGTGCAGTGCTTTTCAATTGCTGGTATCCTTTTCCCACCTTGTCGTTGCCTGACCAGTTGTACCGGGCGCCTGCCTCGCCGTCCGTTCCGGTGATCTCTGTTTTCATAGCCGGATCGTACACATGCCAGGGCGACCAGTTTTTTAAGTTTTTAAAAAAACGCACCTGGTCGTAGATGATTTCGCGCGGCGCAGCAATTTCGGTACTGCGCTCGATGCGGTAGTCTTTTTTGGCAAAAAGCCCCAGCAACATCCACAACGCGCCGAGGCCCAACACGATATAAAGAAGAATTTTTAGCGCTTTCATAACAACAATGGGTTGGTGAACAGGAAGGATTTTGATCCGGCAGCGCAAATCTTAAATAAAAAGTTTTATCTGAAACAAAAAATTTTTATTTTTAGACAAAAACAAAAAAGGCCGCACACGGCGGCCTCTGATATCCCATTTGTTCTCTGTTGGTTGCCATGCTCTACACAGCGAAACTCTCCCCGCATCCGCACGTGCGCGTGGCATTCGGATTGTTGAACGAAAAGCCCTTGCCTTCCAACCCGCCGCTGAACTCCAGAGTGGTATTGAACAGGTAAAGAAAACTCTTGAGATCGGTCACGACTTTGACGCCATTGTCCTCGAATACCTGGTCGTTGGGTTTCGATTCGTTGTCAAAATCCATTTTATATGACAAACCCGAGCAGCCCCCGCTGACGACGCTGACCCGGATAAAATAGTCGTCCTTGATACCGCCGGACTGGCGGACTTCCTGGATTTTTTGTTTGGCGCTGTCTGCTACGAAAATCATAACGGTAGACGGTTAATGGTAGACGGTAGACGGTAGACGGTAGACGGTTGTGAACATCAGGCGGTTGCCGCGGCGGTTGGCGTCTCGGCAGCGATGCCGTTTTTGGTCTGGTAATCTTTGATGGCAGCCTTGATGGCGTCTTCGGCCAGCACGGAGCAGTGGATCTTTACGGGCGGAAGCGCCAGTTCTTCCACGATGTCCATGTTGTCAATTTTCATGGCCTCGTCGAGGCTTTTACCTTTGAGCCATTCGGTAGCGAGCGAAGAAGAAGCGATGGCCGAGCCGCATCCGAAGGTTTTGAATTTGGCGTCGCGGATGACGCCGCTTTCTTCATCTACTTCGATCTGGAGGCGCATCACGTCACCGCATTCAGGAGCTCCGACAAGGCCGGTCCCGACGTTTTTGGCGTCTTTGTTCAAAACGCCCACATTGCGGGGATTTTTGAAATGGTCGAGCACTTTTTCACTGTAAGCCATATGTAAAGGTGTTGATTTGGTGAATCGTTGAATTGGTATTTTGAATCTGGCGGCTTCAAGTAGCCTGACATTGGATTCTTGATATTGGATGTTGGACTAAATAATTGGTTGCCAGGGTCTGATTGTCCAACTTCCAATGTCAATTCATTTTATATGGTTGTCTATTTCTTTTTAAAAATCGAATACCACAGGCCTTTTACAAAGTAGTAGATCCTGTAGATCAGTTGAGTGAAAGGATCGGGCGGACTTTGTATCGGGCTCATGAGTGAGAGACGTGAGAGTGTGTAAGACGTGAGCGTTTTAAGGTCATTATCACTGCCAACTGCCAACTGCTACTGCCAACTGCCACTGCCAACTGGTCAATGTGCCGCCCACTCGATCTTTGTCAAATCCACGCCGTCTTTATACATTTCCCATATCGGGCTGAGTTCGCGCATGTGGTTCACACCTTCTGTCACCGCTTTAATGGCAAAATCAACATCATCTTCCGTCGTGAAGCGGCCCAGCGAGAAACGAATGGAAGAATGCGCCAGATCGTCGCCCAGGCCCATACCTACCAGTACATACGAAGGCTCCAGCGAAGCGGAGGTGCAGGCGGAACCGGATGACACTGCAATGTTCTGGTTGAAGGTCATCATCAGTCCTTCGCCTTCCACGTGTTTGAACGAGATATTCGTCACGTGCGGCATCCGGTGTTCCACGTTGCCGTTGACCTTGGTCTCTTCCAGTTGCGTCAGCGCTTTCTCCAATTTGTCGCGTAGTTTGCTCAGACGCGCTGCGTCCTGTTGCATTTCATTTTTGGCGATCTCGGCGGCTTTGCCAAAGCCCACGATACCCGGCACATTCAACGTTCCGGAGCGCATGCCGCGTTCGTGGCCGCCGCCGTCCATTTGTGCGGTGACTTTTACGCGCGGATTCTTCCGGCTCACATAAAGGCCGCCCACGCCTTTGGGGCCGTACATTTTGTGCGCGGTGAACGACATCAGGTGAACGCCGACTTCGCGTGGGTGGGTCGGGATCTTACCTACTGCCTGCGTCGCATCGGAATGGAACAGTACGCCGTGTTTTTCACAGATCAGTGCGATTTCGCGCATCGGCTGAATGACGCCCGTTTCGTTGTTGGCCCACATGACCGATACCAGAATGGTCGTCGGCTTGATGGCTGTTTCCAGTTCGGCGAGGTCAATCAGACCGTCTTCCTTTACTTTAAGGTAGGTCACTTCAGCGCCGGCTTTTTCGAGGTGTTTACAGGTGTCGAGGATTGCCTTGTGCTCGGTCTCAACCGTGATGATGTGATTGCCTTTTTTGGCGTACATCTCGAATACTCCCTTGAGGGCGAGATTGTTGCTTTCTGTTGCGCCCGAAGTGAAGATAATTTCTTTGTCTTCGACGTCCAGTAGAGCGGCGATTTGCTCGCGGGCGTAGTCCACCGCATCTTCGGCTTCCCAACCATATTGGTGGCTGCGGCTGGCCGCATTGCCGTGTTTTTCGTAAAAGTAAGGTACCATTGCCTCTACCACCCGGGGGTCGCAGGGAGTAGTGGCATTGTTGTCCAGGTATATAAGTCGGCGCTTTTCCATATTCTTTATTTAGATTGAATCAAACGCGAAGGTAACATGCTTTTTCAAAAAAGGTTCTCGATTTTTTAGATGAAATCTCAAAAAAGAAATAATGGTTGGGCCGTGAGGGGAAGTTTTATTTTTGCCGGAAAATTGGTTTCCCATGGGACTTCACGACGATTTTTTTGCTGCATTTCCACCGGTCAGCAAAGAAGAATGGTTGCGGCAGGTTGAAAAGGAACTGAAAGGCAAACCTTTGGAAGAACTCGACTGGAAGGTCGAAGATGATTTCAAAGTTTCTCCCTTCGCTCATGCAGATGATTTTACGCAATTGCCGGAGCCACTTTCCGGCGCTTCGAATGCATGGGAGATATGTGAAGAGGTATTGGCAACCGATCCTGTAACCGCCAACCGCCAGGCGCTCGAAGCGCTCGAGGGAGGTGCGGAGGGCTTGCGTTTTTGCATTGAAAGGATGCCCGATGCGGCATTTTTTGATCAACTATTCGACGGCATTTACCCCGATTATATCAGTCTGCATTTTGCAGGTCCCGCTGTTGCGCAAAACCCGGGAGCCATCGTGGGACACCTCGAGCGGCTGGCAAAAAAACGAGACATTCCTTCCGGAAACCTCCACGGTTCTTTTGACTACGACCCGGCTGCATCGGCAGGTATTGTGGATTGGCGTTATCTGGTTGATCTGGCTCAATATTCAAAGGAAATACTGCCGGAGTTCAAACTGGTGAATGTAATGCTCAATCCCGCGCTGCCTCCGGCTATGGCGTTGGGAGAGGCTTTGAAACGGGGAAATTTATACCTTCAAAAACTCACGGAACGCGGCCTTACGACGGCAGAAGCCGCTGGCGTGATGCAGTTTTCCGTTGCCATCGGTACCAGTTATTTTTTGGAAATGGCCCGGATCCGCGCCTTCAGATTGTTGTGGCTGAATGTATTGCAAGCCTGGAACGCACCGCTTCGGTACCCTGCGACGGACGTGCGGTTCCATCCAGATGCCTATACCGACGAATTGTACTCCAACATGATCCGCGCCACCACAATGGCTATGTCGGCTGTGTTGGGCGGCGCCGACCGGCTGACGGTGTTGCCTTACGACGCCGGACGCGAATTGCAGGCAGCCTATCCGCCCGCATTCAGCCGCCGCATGGCGCGCAATGTGCAACACTTGCTGAAGATGGAGGGTTTTTTCAGCGAAATACCCGAACCCGTGGCGGGAAGTTATTACATCGAACGCCTGACGCAGCAATTGGCGGAGCGGGCATGGCGGTCTTTTCAGGCATCCTGAAAACAAAAATCCGCCTCGCAGCCTCTGCCACAAGACGGATTCACTAAACCTCATGGAACAACCGGGAACCCGGAGCGCTTACTGCATGATCTCCTCATCCCGGCATATTTTATTGACAACCAATTACATTGACAGTATCTTCACCTCCACACGCTGGTTCTTCCTGCGTCCTTCGGCGTTGATGTTCGGTTCTACGGGCATGGTCCAGCCGAAACCTTTGTACTGAACGCGGCTGGCGGCGATGCCTTTGGCGATGAGCCATTCGGCGACGGCTTTGGCGCGATCAGTGGAAAGTTCGTTGGCGAAATCTACGTTGGGCCACATCTGGTTGTTGGTATGTCCGCGCACTTCGATGGCGACAGTCGGATTGTCTTTCAGGAAGCCGAACAAGCGATCGAGTTCCGTTTCGCTTTCTTGTTTCAGATCGGCTTTATCCACGTCGAAGTACAGTTTTTCGAGGCGGAAGATACTGCCTTTTTTCACTGTTTTGCCACCGATGACACTCACGGGAGCAGCCGCTTTTTTCGGCGTTGCTACCGGCTCCATAACCGGTGCTTTGACGGCGACCGGCTCTACTTTTTTAGGAGAAGCCGCCACCACTTTCGGAGCAGGCGCCGGAGCGGCTTTCGGAACGGCAAACATGACCGCCGGATCGTCGGAAGCCAGCATTTCGGAAGCAGCCTGGTTGGGTTGAGCAACAGCGATGCGCACCACATCACCTACGCCGTAGGAGTTGTCCAGTTGCGAAAGGATGGCCTGGTCGTTGTAATTCGCACTTTTTGTATACACAACGGTCGTATTGCCGTATTTGTAATCGGTTGCGGTGGAGTGAATTTCGTTTTGCGCCGTCAGAGCCGTTGCAGCGAAAAGGAAGGGCAGCGCGAGGGTGTTTTTGAAATTCAGGATGGCATTCATGGTAAATCAGATTTGAGAAGTGGATTGAAAAAAAATGGGTTCTTGTTCAGGTTATTTGCGGCTTGTGAGTGCTTTTTGTTTCTGGCGTTTTTCCTGTTCGATGATCTTTTTGTACAGGTTTTTGTCTTCGATGATCTCTTTCAGGCTGCGGTCCCAAAGCGGGTCTCTGTCGTTCCATCCGGTGATCTTGATCTCAGTGCGGCGGTTGAGTTGATGTTCGTATTCCGAGCAGGCCATTCCATCGTCGCATTTATTGATCAGTTGGGTTTCGCCGTAACCTTTCGAGGTGATCGCTTCCGGGTCAACACCGCAATTGGCAACCATGTAGTCAACGGCGGATTTGGCGCGTTTGTCGGAGAGCGTCAGGTTGTAAGGGTCGGAACCGCGGGAATCGGTGTGCGAACCGAGTTCGAAGCGCAGTCCCGGATTATCTTTCAAAAAGGTTGCCAACTTATCCAGATTTTTGGCGGCTTCCGGACGAATGTCCCATTTGTTGAAGTCGTAGTAAAGATTTTTGAACTCGAAACGCTTGCCGAGCTGCAGGGAGTCGAGGTCAATGGCGCCGAGGAAGTAGCCTACCTCATTGCCGTGCGTCATCAACGGCACTACGTCGGGTTCTTTTACCCCCATGCCGTCCACGCACAGGATGCATCCGTTCACGTTGACATATACTTCGACACGGTGGTTCAGATAGCCCGGTTTGCGCACGAGGATGGTGTAATGGTTGCCTTCGGCGAAGGAAAAATTGAAGGTGGCTTTGGGCCATTTTTCCAGTGTGAGCTCCTGCTGCTTCGTGGTATTGTTGTAAATTTCCACTTTGCAGTCGCGCAGCGTATTGATGGGATTGTGTTCGTAAGCCTTGTCGAAAAGTGTGATGTCGAATACATAACCCGGCTTCCGTTCGAGGCCGAGTTTGGCTTTTACAAAACCTTTTTCGTTGACGGTTGCGACCACTTCATTTTCAAAAAAAGTCTGGCGGTCGGCGAGGATTTTATAACGCTCCACTTTCGGCACATCCACGGAGAATGAACCATCCTCGTCGGTGGTGGCAAATGCGAGCGGAACGATCATGACGTCGTCGTATACGGTCACCAGCGCCTGATCGAGCGGCGCGCCGCTCACGCGGTCCACGACGAATCCTTCGGCGATTACGGTTTGCTCTTTTTTCTGGCCTGCCGAAAGGAAAGGGAGGGCAAGGGCGGCTAAGAGCACGAGATTTTTGTTGCGGCACATGGCTAATCAGTTTTGATTGAATGTCCTGTGTTCAGAAAATGTGAACACCACATTAGGACTTGCTAACCCCGTGCCAGTAGCGATGCCGCAAGGCGTTTTAACAAAAAAAATTTTTCTTTAAATTTTTTTTAACGGAAATGCTTTCGTACCATCCGCCGGAAAAATGTTAAAAATTGACCTGAAATGCCGTCAAAATGGGTTAAAACGGAAAAATTTTAGCCGGACCGCGGGCAACAGTCCGGCTAAAAAAAATTTTGGAGTGTAAGGTGGGCGACAAAACGTTTTTTTAAATCCGCAGGATCTTTCCGGCTGCGGCGTGTTTTCCGGCTTGCACCCGGTTCCACCCGATCCGGCTGCTCACCGGGCGAAAGTGGTTGTTAGAAATGCTTAATAAAAAGGATGACAATGAAGCCTGCCGTGCTCCGCATCGAGCCTGTTCAGAATTGATCACCTTCATTACTCCCATGACCCTCATTCCCCTTCCCGCCACACCGCTCCTCCGAACCGGTCCACATATTGCCACTTGCCGTCTGTGATGACGAGTGCCAAACCGTCGCGAAAAGGTGTGGCTGAGTCGAATGCCGCCGGGATCGCTACCTGACCTTCCGTATTGATGTAGCCCCATTTGCCGTTGATACACACTTGCGCCAGCCCGTCGGAGAATACTCCTGCATCCTCGAATTTGGGCATGATGACCAGTTTTCCCGCTTTGTCAATATAACCGTATGCGCCGTTGATCTCCACCAACGCGAGCCCTTCGCCAAAATCGCCCGCCAGGTCGAACATAGGCTCTACGGCGATTGCGCCTTGTTGATTGACAAATCCGTATTTGCCGTCGCGGTAGGCGAGCGCCATGCCGTCGAAAAACTCGCCGTGCGCGTGGCCTTTGATAAATTCAAACTGCGGAGGCACGGTTTCCTGCCCTTCGCGGTTGACCAGGCCCCAGCGCCCTTCGCGCGTCACCACTGCCACCTCGCCCTGGAATGGCTGCGCTGAATCCCAGGCGGGCTTGATAGCAAATACACCCCTGGTATCAACAAAACCCCAATGCCCGTTTTCAGCTGCAGGCGCCAGCCCTGCCCGGAAATTGCCCGTACCGGAGAAAACAGGTTTGATCACAAATTGCCCTTCCGGGTTGATAAAACCCGCCCGGCCGTCCAGCGTCACCGGCGCCATACCTCCGCTGAAATCGCCCGCTTCATCGAACAAGGGCGGGATGAGCTCATTGCCGCGCCGGTCAACATATCCCCATGCCTGCACTACCTGCACCCGCGCCACATCCTCTTCGAACGTTCCAATTGCCCGGTACAACCGCTTGATAAACAGACGCCCCCATGTATCCAGCATTGCCCATTGGCCGTTGAGGCGGGCAGTTGCGAAGCCATTTTTAAAATCGCTCACTTCCAGGTACTGCGGTTCTATCACCACTTCTCCCCGGGCATTGATGAAGCCGAAATAGCCTTTTTCGCGGATTTTGAAGAGCGGTTTGAACATTGAGATATTCGGATATGAGATATTGGGATATTGAGCCGGGAGGCAAAAGTAGGCAATTCGGGATTTCTGAACCTAATCAGTCCTGCGGCTCTGCGCCGGAGGACGGGGAGTGGTTACCGCTTTCTTTCGCCATGCGCACCCGCGGATGGAACAGGTTGATGGTCTCTTTCAGGTATTCCGTGTCCAGGTGGGTATAGATCTCAGTCGTCGTGATGCTCTCGTGGCCGAGCATGTCTTGTACGGCTTTGAGGTCGGCGCCGCCCTCGACGAGGTGGGTGGCGAAAGAATGGCGGAACGTGTGCGGGCTGATGTTTTTGGTGACGCCCGCTTTTTTAGCCAATTCTTTGACGATGTAGAATACCATGATGCGGGTGAGGTGGCGTCCCCGGCGGTTGAGAAACACGAAATTCTCCTGGCCGGGGCGGATGTTATCCTGGCGGTTGCGGACGTGTTCGAGGTACATGGTCAAGAATTTCACCGCTTCCGCGCCAATGGGCACGAGGCGCTCTTTGTCGTTTTTGCCGACAACTTTCAGGAAACCCGCTTCGAGGAAGAGATTGGTGATTTTCAGGTTGACCAGTTCGCTCACGCGCAACCCGCAGGCGTACAGTGTTTCCACGATGGCGCGGTTGCGTACGCCCTGCGGCTCGGAAAGGTCAATGGCGGCGAGCATGGCCTGGATTTCGTGAACGGATAGCACTTCGGGAATTTTCCGGCGTAGCCGCGGACCTTCCAGCAATTCGGTAGGGTCTTCGTCCAGCAGGTCCTCCACCAACAGGAATTTATAAAACGCCCGCAGACCGGAGATCAGCCGCGACTGGCTGCTCGCTTCCAGGCCTAAGTTATTGACCCACAGGATGAATTTTGCCAAATCGTCCGGGCGGACCGCCAGGGGCGGGATTTCCAGTCGCTCGATTTCCTGATACCGCACGAATTTCTGCACGTCGTTCAGGTACGCTTCGATGGTGTTCGCGCTGAGTGAGCGTTCGAGCAGCAGGTAGGCGCGGAAAGCGTTGAGTGCGGATGGCCAGTTCACGGCTGCAAATTTAAAAATGCACCCAACCTTGCGCCTTCAGATCGTGCAGATTTCCTCCTTTCGTATTCAGTTTGATGCCGTCTTTCGCTTCCAGTATCTCGCCGGCAATGTAGATATCGGGCAGGTATTTCACCTTGTCCACGTCCGTAGGGTCGATGGTGAACAACAGTTCGTAGTCCTCTCCGCCGTTGAGCGCGCAGGTGATGGGGTCGAGTTTGAATTTGAGGGCAAGCAACTGTGCTTCCTGGTGGATGGGCACGCCGCTTTCCTCGACGAGTGCGCCGACCTTGCTTTGTTTGCAGATGTGAAAAAGATCGGAAGCCAATCCGTCGGAAATGTCAATCATCGCTGTCGGCTTGAGACCGTCTTTGCGGAAGGTCTCGATCATGTCTTTGCGCGCTTCGGGCTTGAGTTGGCGTCCCACTGCGTATTTCTGGCTTTCCAAATCGGGTTGTACATCGGGGTTTTCCTGCCAGATACGCTTTTCTCTTTCCAACAGTTGCAGGCCGAGATAGGCGCCGCCGAGGTCGCCCGTGATACAGATGAGGTCGCCGGGACGCGCGCCGGAGCGATACACGAGTTTTTCCTTCTCGCATTGCCCGATGGCCGTGATGCTGATGATCATGCCTCTCGGCGAGGATGAAGTATCGCCGCCCACAAGGTCCACGCCGTAGGCGTCGCAGGCGGCACGGATACCCGCGTAGAGTTCGTCGAGGGCTTCCACGGAGTAGCGGTTGGAGATGGCGATGGACACGGTGATCTGGCGCGGGAAGGCGTTCATCGCGTAGATGTCCGACAGGTTGACCACGACGGATTTGTAGCCGAGGTGTTTGAGCGGCACGTAGGCCAGGTCGAAGTGGATGCCTTCCACAAGCATATCGGTGCTGACGACGGTGCACAGGCCGCCGTTGTCTATGACCGCCGCGTCGTCGCCCACACCCTTGATGGTGGAGGGCTGGCGGATGGGAAAATCTTTCGTGAGGTGTTCGATGAGGCCGAACTCGCCGAGGGTGTTGACGTCGGTGCGTTGCATGGGTGGTGATCAGTTGTGTAAACGGAGAGGTGTCATCAGGACGAGGGAGCGGTGAGATCTCGGAACAATGGCTATGGCGTTATTGTTCGCTTCGAGGCGTCACCTTTTCGTGCCTCAAAGATGACGCCTCTTCGCTAATTGGCCGCTAAAGGCAACGACGCTAAATGAGAGGAGTCCAAAAAAATTATCCGAACATGTCCGCCTCGACTCGTGCCGACAGCCCTTTGATGCAGGCAGAATAAGTGGTGGTGATTGACAACACTCTGCTCTCGGTGGGGAGCAGATGGAAAAGGCGCTTGCCAAGGAGCGCATCGACGCACAGATTTAACAACTTCTGAACCTTGTCAAAGCCAACTTAATCTCTCTTTCATTCTCCATGTGAGTGTTAAATCCCAGAAATTTAACATTCGGCATCACCCAAAAAATGAAAATGCTTTTTATGTTTGCCTTCGCTGCCCGGCTTCCGGGCCCGATTCGGGCAGCACGTCATCACCCTCCTTCATCATTCTAAAAAACGATTACACGCAATGAAACCAATCAAAATTCTCTTCCGCCACACACACACACACACACACTTGCAATTGTAATGTTAGCAACATTATTGCGGTGTGTAACCGCGAATGCCCAAGCTGGTTTTTTTGAAATCGTAAATCCGGTCAACGACCCGACTACTGCCATAACTCGCTGTACGATTAACTGGAAAAACCTGTTTTACAGTTCGCTTGAAGCCGTTGACATAACCATCTCTACAACTGGCCTGGACGACTGCATCAACGACGACAATGCTCCCAACCCGACCGTGATTCATGCGGGATTCAGCGCTCCGAATTACACCATACAGTTCACCAACACCACCCTGAAGATAAAGCGAGATGACCCTTTCTCGGCATTCGCAGTGCCTTCTTCGCCGTATGTGCCGTTCGTCGTGCTTTCCTTCAGGGCATTGCCTTCTTCCCAAGTCACGGTGACCGCATCAGGCTCCATAGTGACTCCAACTGGCGACCCCCTGCTCATTGGCTCTGCCAATATCAACTGGACAGTATCCAACGGAGCCAATTTTACGGGCGATTTGACAAAACCCGATGGGCTTGGTTGTACCGACTTAGGCGCCACCGGCCTCTACATTCCGGGGGTAACGGTCACAAAGACAGCGGATGTGACGGCGGGCGCCTGTTTTCCGGGTGCTGCCTATGAGTCAAACCTTATCCCCTTTGGCGTGTACAATTTTGATAACAGCCCGTTCAACGAATCGTACATCATCAGCGCTTCCAAGACGGGCACAAATATGTGTTGTGGCGTCACCTCGAACGACCAAGCCTGGATGCAGGAAGCAATTTTATCTCCGGAAGGTAAACTGCTGTGGAAGATTATGGCTGCAGATTTTAATGGCAGCGGGAAATTCTCAACCTACGATATAGTATTGGTGCGAAAATGCATCCTGGGGCAACCCATAGATATGCCCGTCGGGTGGCAACCCTGGCACTTTACCCCCTGGCACAACAATCCATGGCCGGGCGACGATCCAATGCGCCCGATATTGGCGCCTGAGGTGGAGACACTTAACGACATCCCCTCCGATATCAAAGTAGTTCCTTATTCTCCGTTCTGGGGGCCGGCGACTTCTTTTTGGGGAGTAAAGCGCGGAGACGTGGACGGAGACTGCCAAACTTGCGAATCCAACTTCACTTCCGACCCAGCAGAAGAACGTGCAGAAGTGCTTGTTGAAAAAGCCTTTATCGCCGACCGCCAGTTGGAAGCAGGGCAGGTGGCGCTCATTCCAGTCTATACTGCCAGAGATGTTCGTGGGGTCAAGCTTCTCGGCATTGAAATCCTTTTTGACAATAAAATGTTGGATGTGTTATCGGTCGAAAACGGCGATTTGGAAGAGGAAGAAGCCATGCACCACATCGTCACTGACCAAAACGGAATGGCTGTCCGCTATTCCTGGCTTAGTTACGAACACGCAGACATTCAGGAAAACACAGTGTTGTTTTACGTAAAAGTGCGCGCCAAACAAGCGCTCAACTCGCTGAAAGGGCTTTTCTGGCAAGAATTGAGCAACGATGTGAACGCGCTTTTTATGACAGAAAAAAAGGAAAGGATGGCGTTTGAAGTCGGGTTGGCGCCCGCCCAATTGGACAATTTCTCCGTCGAGTTGGTCGGAGCGAATCCTGTCAGCAGCGAAACGCAGTTGGACTTGGTACTCCCCTCGGCCTGGGCCGTGAACGTGTCGCTTATTGACAGCAAAGGCTTCGTAGTCAGGAACTTCTCTCAGGAGTTGCCTTCGGGTCGCAGCAGTATTTTACTGACGGACCTGCCTCAAAGCCCCGGCGTTTACACCGTGCTCGTCCAGACCTCTGCAGGCCAGCGCTCACTTCGTTTCGTAAAACTTTGATAATGTGTTCACCATATGCCGGCAGGGGGATGCTTCCCTCTTGCCGGCATATCTTATTTTCTAATCAAAACAACTGCTCATCTCATGACACTCCGACTACTAACACTTTTGCTGCTGCTCTGGAACATCAATCTGTCCGCGCAGTTGATCTACTACGTCAGGCCGACCAACCCCAACGACCCTTTTCAACCATACACCAAATTTGATTTCGGGGTTATTGACGTAAACACTTGCAAGGATTCAACCATATTTCCAATAAAATCCAATGATACTTTGAAGTATTCGATAGATATAGCAGTTTGCCCTGATGGTAACTTTTATTTGGCAGGCGATGCATCGGGTTTAACAGGGTTGGGGAGGACGCTTGGTAAGTTAAATTTACAAGATTCTACAATAGAATTTATTGCCGAAATACCAGTGCCAGTCATCAACTCGCTCACCTGCGATGCCAATGGGGTTTTGTATGGTGGAAACTCTTGGAACTTGTTTACTTACGACACAAAAACGGGCGTCATAGACACGCTTGGGTTTTTGGGGCATCCTTTGGCGGGCGACCTGACATTTCGCAACAACAAACTGTACGGCACTACCGGGTACAACGAGTTGTTGGAAATCGACACGGCCAATCCTTCGGCCTCACAGGTTGTTTTTAAGTATCCGCTCCCGAACACCTATCAAGCCTTAGGGGTCGTATCTGATGCAAAGTCTTGTGATTCAACAACCACCTACATCACCGTGACCAATGCGCAAAGCCCTGGCATCACAGACACCATCAATGAAATTTATAAGATAGACCCGGTAGCACAGACGGTGACTTTTGTCTGCGAGACCAAAGGAATCATTTTCGGCGCTTGCAGTCCCACCGAATTCCTCGCCTCCGACTGCTCCGTCCGCCTCGATCTCGACGAAGACGACTCCTCCGGCGCGCCCGACAGCAACTACCTCGCCCTGCCCCTCTGCTCCGGCAGCACGCTCACAGCCGCCGCCGACACCGATGCCACCTTCTACTCCGGCTACCGGGTGGATTCCGTTAGCGCCCGCCTGTTGCCGCCCGCACCCGACGCTCCGCTCGAATACCTCACTGCCCAAGCCTCCGGCTCCGTCAGCGTGAGCGGGCAAGGCAGCGCCTGGCTCACGCTGCAAACGGTGGCCAACACTGCCGTCCCTGCGGCAAATGCTGATTTTCAAGCAGTGCTCCGCTCCCTGCAATGGCACGACGACTACGCGCCCTTCACACCCGGCCCCCGCACGGTGCAGGTCGTCGCCTACGCCTCCAACGGCCTGACAGACACCGCCTATGCCTTTGTCCCCGTGCCGCAGCCCCTCAGCGCCGGGCGCGACACCGCCCTGGCGCTCTGCGCCGACGCGCCGCCTTTCGACCTGACCGCGCTGCTGGCCACCGACGCCTCGCCGGGTGGCGCTTGGTCGCCCCAAACGGCGGCGGGCAACAGCGTTTTTTCTCCTCAAAACGACGCGCCCGGCGCCTACAACTACCTCGTCGCCAACGGCCTTTGCCCGGCGGACACGGCCACCGTGAGCGTTAACGTGCTGCCCCTGCCCCTCTTTTCGCTGGGCGCCGACACGGCTTTTTGCGCCGGCGAAACGCTCACGCTCACAGCACCCGGCGCCGCCCTTTGGCACGACGGTACCAGCGCCGCGACCTACGCCGTTGACCAGTCCGGCCTGTTTTGGGCGGAAATCGCCGACCTGAACGGCTGCCGCTGGCGCGACAGCATCAGCGTCACGGTCAACCAGCCGAGCGTGTCGCAACTCTTCGCAACTTCTTGTTTTGGAAAAGCTTACGCTTGGAACGGCCAGTCGTTCGCCGCCGACACCAGCGTGTGCGCTACCTACAGCGCCGCCAACGGCTGCGACTCGATGGACTGCCTGAAGCTGACTTTTTTCTACCCCGCCCTCTCGCTCGACACTTCCGTCTGCTCCGGCAAAACCCTGACTTGGCTGGGGCAGACTTTCTCGCAGCCGGGCACTTACTTCGACACTTTGCTCTACGACGGCTGCCTGCACGCTGTTACGGTCAACCTCGCCGTGCAGCCGCCCGACACCGTGCAGGTGGCCGCGACGATTTGCCCGGGCGAGTCCTACACCCTCGGCGGCCAGACGTTTTCCGCCGCCGGGCAGTACGCTGTGCCGCTCGCCTCGGCCACAGGCTGCGACAGCCTGGCGCTTCTTTCTCTGACGGTGCAGCAGCCCGTGCAATCAGAAATCGCGGCGGGCATTTGTCCCGGTGGATCCTACGTTTTTGGGAATCAAACGCTTGTCGCGCCGGGCATTTATCAGGACACTTTTGGCTGCGACAGTACGGTAACGCTGACTTTGAGCCTGTTGCCTGCGCCACAGCCTCAAATAACGGGCGTGGCGAAGGTTTGCCAAGGGGCAACGGCGACGCTAAGCGCTCCAGGTAATTTTGCTGCCTGGGCTTGGTCGGGCGGCGAGAGCGGCGCGACGGTCAGCCTTCCGGCAGGCGAACATTCGGTGACAGTGACCGACGCGAACGGCTGCCGCGGGGCCGACACGGTTTTCGTGGCCGAAGTACCACCCATAGCAGCCGTTTGGGACACGGCTTCGCCGCTTTGTCACGGCGGTTCAGACGGTTTTATAGAACTGGCCGGCATTTCCGGTGGGATTGAGCCTTTTGTTTTTCAACTAAATAACGGCGCCACATCTGACTCGGCTTTTTTCCAAAATCTCGCCGCCGGGATATGGGAGGTGACGGTGACCGACAGCGCAGGCTGCGAAACAGTTTTTTCTTTTGAACTTCATGACCCGCCGGCGCTGGCGGTGGATTTGGGGGACGAACAATTGTTGAAGGAGGGCGAATCGTACCTTATTTCTGTGCAAATCAACCAGTCGGGAGGATTTGTTTACGATTGGTCGCCGCCGCAAGGGCTTTCTTGTGCTGATTGTAGCAACCCGGTGGCAACGCCTTTGGAGACAACGACTTACACGCTGTTTTTAGAAAACGGAAATGGCTGCTCGGCCTCCGATTCGGTGACACTGCGAGTACAAGCCGCCGAGCCGCAGGTGTATGCGCCCAACATTTTTTCTCCCAACGATGATAGCATGAACGATTTTTTTACCCTCTTCGGCAACGCGGAAGATTTCACCCATATTGAACTGCTCCAAATCTTCGACCGCTGGGGGGGCTTGATGTTCGAGGGCAAGGCGCTGTCGCTCAACGACGAACAGCGCGGATGGGATGGCACCTGGCGCGGTAAAAAAATGCCGCCAGGAGTCTATACCTGGCTGGCTGAAATCCGGCAGGCTGACGGCGCCCTGATGAAAAAAGAAGGGGAGGTGACGGTACTACGCTGAGTTTGAAAAAGAAAACCCCGCCGGCGCGCATGGCGCGCCTGACGGGGCGAACAAATACATCGAGATTGAGAATCAAGGATGTTATTTCAACATATCGTCGCCCGAATACATCACGAACTTGGTCGAACTTGCGCCCAGGGGTGCTTTGCGGGTGAATGCATTTATGAAGCAGCGTCTCCCGGAAACCGCGTTGGTGGGTCACAAAGACCTTAAGGTCTTACAGGGGAGAGATATTATCGCGAAGACGGAACGGATCGCTTTCAGGGCGACACAATAAAGTTATTCACTCCCCCCCATCTCCTTCAACTTCTTCTCCAGCTCCAGCACTTTCTTCTGTAAATCAGGCAGGTGTTTAAAAACGACGTGCGAGCGGATAAAGTCCTTATAACCGATGGCTGGACTACCGAACAGGGCGGAATTGGGTGTCTCGACCGAGGAGCTGAGGCCGCTTTGCGCCTGGATGCGGGTGCCGTCGGCAATGGTCAGGTGCCCGGCGAGGCCGACCTGTCCGCCGAGTTGGCAGTTGTCGCCGATGCGGGTGCTGCCGGCCACGCCGACCTGGGCGGCGAGGGCGGTGTTTTTGCCCACCTCTGCGTTGTGGGCGATGTGGATGAGATTGTCGAGTTTGGCGCCCCGGCGGATGATGGTGCTGCCGATGGCTGCGCGGTCAATACAGGTGCTGGCGCCGATCTCCACGTCGTTTTCGATGACGACATTGCCGACCTGCGGCACTTTTTTCCAGGTTTTGTCCTCCTGCGGCGCGAAACCGAAGCCGTCGGCGCCGATGACGGCATTGGCGTGGACGGTACAATTGTCGCCGATCACGCAGTCGAAATGGATGCGGACACCGGGAAACAGGCGGCAGCCCTCGCCGATGCGGGCGTTGCGGCCGATGTACACCTGAGGATAGATCGTGCAGTTGTTGCCGATCACTGCGCCTTCTTCGATCACGGTAAATACGCCAACGCTCGTACCGATGCCTATTTTGGCAGATTTATGTACAAATGCCTGTTCGGAAATAACCGTTCCGTTGGCGTTGTTCTCGGTGTCGAATTTTTGCAATAGAAAAGCGAGGCTGCTGCGCACATCGTCTACCCGGATCAGGGTTGGTTTTACCGGCTGACTTGGCTGAAACGACTTGTTTACCAATAAGATAGATGCCTGAGTGGTATAAGCGTATGCTTCGTATTTCGGGTTGTCCAAAAAAGCGAAATCGCCTTCTCCTGCCTCTTCGATGCGGGCAGGGCGGCTGACGGTGGCATTCGGATCGCCTTCGAGCGAACCTTCGAGCAGATGAGCGAGTTGGGCGGCAGTAACCTTCATGCCGGGAATAACGGGCCGGATTGTTAGACTATACGTTGTGGGGCAGTCCGGCAAAGGTAATTAATTCAGGGTTGACGGGTTAACAGGTTTCGGGTTAACGGGTGGGAATATCTTATAATAATGGTATTAATAAAATTCTCCCCATCCGTTAACCCGAAACCTGTTAACCCGTCAACTTTACAGATCAATCACCATCCTCACCGGGCAATGATCGGAATGATTGACCGACATCAGGTGACGGGCATCGGAGATTTTATCCTTCAGGTTGTCGGTAACGGATTGGTAGTCAATGCGCCAGCCTTTGTTTTTGCTTCTGGCGCCAGCGCGGAAGCTCCACCAGCTGTATTCCACCAGGTCGGGGTATTTGTGGCGGAAGGAGTCGGTGAAACCGCTTCCGAACCACTTGGTCATCCAGGCCCGCTCTTCGGGCAGAAAACCGCTGCTTTTTTTATTGCCTTTGGGGTCGTGAATGTCAATCTCCTGATGCGCAATGTTGTAGTCGCCCACCACGATGAGGCGCGGGTGTTCTTTTTTCACTTCCTGTATCCACTGAAAAAAATCGTCGAGGAAAACCATTTTAAAAGCCTGCCGGTCTTCTCCGGTGGTGCCGGAAGGGAAATAACAATTGAGCAGGCTCCAATCGCCGAAGTCGGTACGGAGGATGCGGCCCTCACGGTCGTATTTTTCCATACCGCAGCCGAACCCGACGTTGTTGGGAGCAATTTTGGAAAAGGTCGCTACCCCGCTGTACCCTTTTTTTTCGGCGGAATGAAAGGCATGGCGGTAGCCGAGGGCTTCGAGTTCCAGCAGCGGCACGTCGTGGGGTTGGGCTTTGGTTTCCTGAAGACAAATAACGTCGGGCGATTCCTGCGCCAGCCATTCCCAAAAACCTTTGGAGATCGCCGAACGGATACCGTTAACGTTGTATGAAATGATGTTTAGCATGGTTATAGCTACGGGTTAGCGGGTTTCGGGTTGGCGGGTTAACGGGAGCAAGAACCCGTTAACCCGCCAACCCGAAACCCGTTAACCTTTTTTATCCTTCAACGAGCGTTCCCACCTCTTCACCCATCACGATCCGCCGCAGGTTATCGGGCCGGTTGATGTCGAAAACGATGATGGGCATGTTGTTTTCCTGGCAGAGTGTGAAAGCGGTCATGTCCATCACTTCGAGGCCGAGGCTGATGACTTTGGCAAAGGTGAGTTTGTCGAACTTGACGGCCATCGGGTCTTTTTCCGGGTCGGCAGTGTAGATGCCGTCCACGCGGGTGCCTTTGAGGATAACGTCGGCGTTGATCTCGTTGGCGCGTAAAGCGGCGGCGGAATCGGTGGTGAAGTAAGGATTGCCGGTGCCTGCGGCGCAGATGACCACGCGGCCTTTTTCTAAGTGGCGGATGGCGCGGCGGCGGATATAGGGTTCCGCCACGTTTTCCATTCTCAGGGCGGTCATCAGGCGGGTCTGAATGCCGATGCTTTCGAGAGCGCTTTGCAGGGCAAGGCCGTTGATAACGGTAGCCAGCATGCCCATATAATCGCCTGTGACAGCCTCGATACCGGTACCGTCGGCCTGGATACCCCGGTAGATGTTGCCTCCTCCGATAACGACGGCGACTTCGGCGCCCAATTCTTGTAACTCCTTGATCTGGTAAGCGTAATGTTGAAGCATGTTTGCTTCAATGCCGTATTTCTGTTTGCCCATGAGGCTTTCTCCTGAGAGTTTCAGAAGCAGGCGTTTGTACTTGAGTTGGCCCATTAAAATTTGTGTTTTGCCGGTGAGAATGAGCGGAGGGATTTTTTCGGGCGCAAAGGTCGAAAAATTGTGCCACACCTGTTGCTCATGCTTTATCTCCAATACAAACTTTTTGCGCCGGCCCGGTTTATTGAGCGAACCGCTCATCCCGCAGGAATTCCTCGTCGGTCAGCGCATTCAAAAATGCGATCAGTTTCGCTTTTTCATCCGCTGACAGGAGGATACCCAGGGTGCCGTCCGGCTGGCGCAGCAGGGGATCGAGGGTGGGCGAATCCTTCACACCGGCAGCATAGTGGTCGAGCACGGATTCCAGCGTTTTGAATTTACCGTTGTGCATATAGGGGCTGGTGGCGGCCACATTGCGAAGCGAAGGTACTCTGAATTTTCCTGTATCGTCTGGCAAGGTGCTCACCTCGAAGCGGCCCTTATCGAGCGTAAATTGGCTGTCGTGATCTCTTCGGTACCGAAGGCTTCTTTGAACATGCCGGGGTATTCCGGATGTGCGCGCAATTTTTCCAGGACACGCGCCGGGTCTTCATCCATTTCCACCGGACTTTTAATGGCGTTCAAAGGCACGAGGTCGAGGTGGGGAACGCCGCCATCCCAGAAAAAGCCGGTTTTCCAGATCATGTTTTGGATCGGGAGGGCGTTGCGCCGCCCGAACAGATTGTCAATGCCATGACTTGTGGCATGGTCGGGGTGGCTGAACGCGGCATAGGAAATATGACAATCCGCACATGCGATGGTGGTGTCGCGGGAAAGCAAAGGGTCGTAAAATATTTTTTTACCCAATGCGAAGCCCGCTTCGCTCACCGGATTTTGGGAAAAGTCATAAATGGGCTGCGGAAAATTGGATGGCTGCGGCACGCCGGCGAAGCTGGATTCATCTTTGTCGCACGACGACGTCAGTATGGACAACAAGGATGCAGTGAGGATGATACGGGTTACCATAATTTATAATTGACGGTTGGGAAAAGTTTTTTGGGGCTGGAAGTGCCTCATTACTGCTTCTTACTCCCGGCATTTTTCCATGATCTCGTGGAAAATATCGTGCGTCGTGGTAATGGCGGCGGTCAGTTCGGCGTCGGACTTTCCTTTTTTCACGGCTTTTCGCACCACTTTGCATTGCTTGACGAGGCGTTTGAGGGTATCCGCCGTTTTTGCAGGGTTATAACCGGCAGGCACGGCGGATTTTTTCCAGGCTTCGGCTCGTTCGACCAGGAGGCCGGCTTTCTCGCGCAAAGGCGCCAGGTTGCCTTCTTCGGCAGGGTGAAACGTCGTGCTGATCACATCATGGAAATCGTGCATTTCTTTCCAGGAGGCTTTTTGCTGAGCCCGGGCAAATGCAGGAAGCAATGCGGCAAGGATGATCGAAAACAAGGAAAGAGCAAATAATTTTTTCATAAAAAATTGAATTTTAGAGAATTAAGAAAGAAACGCGCGCCATTTGACGCCCCGATTTTACACTAAAAAAATAGGTTCCGGCCGGCAATCCGGCGACATCCCATGACACCAGATTTTGCCCGGAAATGATTGGTTCAAAACGCGAATAAATCGTCTTCCCGTCAATCGTTTCTACCGCCATAAGGGCATTTGCCTCGTTTTTGGCATAAATAGCAACCTGCAACTGACCATTGCGAACCGGGTTCGGTTCCACGCGCAGTTGGAGTGCGCTGTCGCCGGGTTCTTCCGTATGGGTAACCTGCGAAACGACGTTGTCCCTTGTGATCAACCATAGATCGGGGTCGAAAACCACCGAATCTACTTTGAAATCTATTCCAAGAATATGTGTCTGGTCGTTAACAGAATTCTGGAGCCGGATAGACACCTCCTGTCCGGCGCCGTAAAGCCGGAGGGGTATGGGCAATTCGAAGAAGGAAACGGAAGGATGGGACTGGGTCTGGTGAAATGTCAGTTTTAGTTGATCATCATCGTCCTGCGACCATGTTATCTGGTAGGAAGGGTAACCCTGTCCTTCATACCAGTCGGCGAAAAAGCCGTCGAGGTCTATGCCGGAAGCCGCTTCCAAATGAGCCTGCAAATCGGCAGTGCGGGCATAGCCGAATTCGAGTGCGGGATCCTGCACGTAATTGCGTACGCCTGCAAAAAACGCGCTGTCGCCACACACCCAGCGCAGCATGTGCAACACCAGCGCGCCTTTGTTGTATGTAAGCCGGCCACTGAAAATGCGGTTGACGCTGGAGGTGTCGTCCACGCGGAGCGAACCGTCGGGCAGGCTCGTGACGTGGTTGTTGCGGATCTGCCTGAAATTGTACCACCATTGCGGTTGCAGGTTTTCATAACAAAGGCCGGTCAGGTAGGTCGCAAATCCTTCGTTCAGCCAGATATCCTCCCATGAACCGCAGGTCACTTTGTCACCGAACCAGTGATGGGCCAATTCGTGCGCCAGCAGTTCCCAGCTAAAACCGCCGATAAAGGTCATCGTCTGGTGTTCCATGCCGCCGCCCCAGCCGAATTGCGCGTGGCCGTATTTTTCCTGCTGAAAAGGATAGAGGCCAAAAAGTTGGTTGAACAACTGCATGTGGGCCACATTCTCCGCGAGGTGTATCTGCGCATGGTCCCAATCCTCAGGGTACACGTAATTGACGATGGGAGTGGTATCGCCGCCGAATGGTGCAAGCAGGCTGAAAGTCTCGTAATTGGTCACGGCCATACAGACGAGGTAGGCTGCGATGGGGTAGCGGTGGCGCCAGTGAACGGTTGTCCATCCGGCCGAAGTAGTTTCGCCGGCGATCAGCCCGTTGCTGGCAGCGCGGTAAGCGGACGGATGTGTGATAAAAATGTCTACCGAGTCAATTTTATCATTGAGCGACTGCTTACAGGGCCACCATTCCATGGCGCCATAGGGTTCGGATAGCGTCCACAGGATGGGAGCACCGTCGTGCTGATCTACCTGAAAAGCACCGAACCCTGTAGAATCGGGCTCGCCCTGGTAAAAAAAAGTCACGGAATCGGGCAAAAACGCGGGTAAAACCGTCGGAAACTGCACAGTAAGAATGTCGCCGTTTTGAGAGAACGGCACATTTTGATCGTGGAAAACGATGCTGTCCATGGTCAATGCTGCTGAGAAGTCGAACTCCAGATTGCCGGTGCTTTCCGAAGGCTCAAATACGGTTGTCACTTCGCCCCGGATATATTTCACGGCAGGGTCCACTGTCCAGTGCATGCGGCAGTAGCGGATATCGCTGCGGTTGTCGGCGCTCACAAGGTCATTCCGGTCGAGCGCTGCCTGCGCCTTCAGCCAGGCATTCTTTTCTCCTTCGATGAAGGCCTCGAACGGCTCGGCGGTTTGAGCGGTGATGGCGCCATTCAAAGTGCAGACGATCAATAGCAATGATATTTTTTTCATGGAAAAGAATTGTTGTTACGGAGATGCATAATGCCCCTTTTCCTGCGAAACTACAATGGAATGCCTGATAAGGTGGATAAAAGTTGATGTGTGCATCCGCCTTTATCCCCCTTATCAGACAAGCGTATCACCGCTTAGTAGTTCAATGATTGTGGACGTGGTCAATCAGGAACATATCGGCGTAATTGTCGGCCACCGTTTTTGAGAAGGGGCCTGCATGCGAGGTAGGATTGGTCGCTACGCTGATGTTGGTCGGCGTGGTGAACATTTCCAGCACATCCACAAACAAATGGAAATGCGGCGCTTCTTCTCCCCGGCGCACCATAGCGGCTTCGTCCGGCACGGTCAGATTCACCGTTTTCAGGTTGTTGAGCGTCGGGCTGTCATAACCGCCGAACAGGCCGGTATGATACTGGAAGGTGTTTTCGCCGGTACCGGGATCGAGCGGTGCGGACGGCGAAGTTCCCTCTACTTTGACAAATATATAACCGGCGTTCCAGCTCCAGTACATGCCGCTCGCAGCGCCTGCAGGGTCGAGCACACCGGTCCGCTGATCAATCGGGCTGACGCTTTTGGCACTGTCCACGCCGATGACGAACTGCAGTCCCGTATAATCGCCGGCAGGTACGTTTGTCAACTTGATTTCGCGGCTGTCCGGATCGTCGTGTTGGATCAGGAAGTAGGAATCGTTTTGCGGTACCGTGTATTTGGTGCCGTCGGCTTTCACCAGTACAATGTTGCTGATGAAATAATTGAACGTGGTGAATTTCAATTTTTCACCTGCAGCGTTGGCGTATTCCGAGCCGAACACCAGCGCATTGTCGCCAGCGCGATGGTCGAATTCGATCTCCACCTCGCCAAAGCCTGTGATGTCGTCGGTGTCTTTATCGTCTTTGCAGGAAACAATAAAAAGTGTGGATCCAAACAGGATGATGAATCCCCAAAAGATATTTTTCATGATGAGAAGTGTGCTTAAAATTGAGTGTAGGGTTGTTTAAAAAACGTAGTTGACAGTCGCCATCCATCGGGCTCCGCTGTGCACTTTCCCCTCGCCGAGGTTTTGCCACAGCGGTTGCTGGAAGGTGAAACCGGCGGAAAAACTGCCCATGTATACGTCCAGGCCGGCGGTAGCGAGTGTGATGGCGCCGCCGGTGCCTTCGGTGAAATCGGCGTCACCCGTGTTCGCCTGCGCCGCGTCGGCGAAGACGCCTGCATTGGGCAGGAAGGTGAAACGCCCGGTGTTTTTCCAGTAAAAAACCTTGGCAGCGCCGCTCAGGCGGTTGCCCATCCGGTATTCCCGCGATGGGTTTTCGGTATTGATACGCCCCTGCACATCCGTCGAAAGTCCCCATGCGCCCCGTCGCAACGTGTATGCTGCTGTGAGCACAAAATCGGCGCTTCCCGTGCCGGGTTGCAGGTTCGGGTGGAGCAGTTCGCCTTCCGGGTTTTTCAGATTGTGCCTGCCGGTAGGCAATTTGACGCCACCGCCGAAAGTCAGGGAGTGTAGCCATTTGTGGCGAAGGCTATCGCCCGTATCGAGCAGAATATAACTTGCCAGGACGGTAATATCGCCCAGGCCATGCGTGTGATCGGTGCGGTTGTTTTCCAGCCGGCGGAAATCGTGGTACGGCAACAGCACGAGCGTCTGTATCCGGCGGAACGGATAAAAACGCCCCAGCAAGTCCACTGTGCGGAACGACTCTTCGGAGTCGAATTGCCCAGCCTCCGCGGCACTCCGGTTGTGCGCGGATTGGAACGATTGTTCCGACCAGCGCAGGCCCACGAAATGCCGGTGGAATTGCGGCAGGATGCCGAAATAATTGCCACCGATGGAACATCCGCAAACATCACAGGCCGACGCCGCCGGCGCCATAGCCAGCAACGCCACTGCGATAAACAGTGTTCGCATACAATAAAATGTTGGTGAAAAAGCCTGATTGTCAGATTATTGGGGAATTCAATCAGGCAGCGGGCGGCTTAAAAACGCCCGCGAGCGGCGCATCGCCCGGACGCTTCCGCGTATAGGGAAGCGGCATGGCGGTCAATGCAGGAGCAACCAGACAGGGAAGCAGCGCGGAAGGCTTAAAATACAGTTGAATATCTTTGATCTGGTGGAATCCTGCCGGGAGTTGAGGCTCTTTCGGATTGTTGTTCTCACTGGCGGCCATTTGTTTTTTCAAATAGCATTTACCGTCGCAATGGAGGTTGGCTTTGTCCCGGTTTTCGCAATTTTTAAGGTAAACGGCACGGTTCCACTGATAGTGCAGCGTCCATGCGGTACGTACGAACGCCTGGCCTGCAATGCAACTGATCAGAAGAAAGGCGAAAACCTGTTTCATTTCAAGGGTGAAAATACAGCTCTTTGCAAAATAAGTGAGCGGACAGTAACAAATGCCTCACGGAAATAGCCATAAAAAAGCGGCTGCTCAACGGGTATGAGCAGCCGCGACACTTTCCCATTCCTGATGCTTTGGCATCTAGGCTGCTTGCTTCTTTAACAGGGTTTTAAGCGGGCACCAGCCCATCAATCCTCTGAGGAACAATGGCAATGCCAGAATGCACAACCAGTTCTGACCCGAAAAAATGCCGATAAAAATAACGGCCATCATCAAAAGGTAAGAGACGATGATCTCTGCCAGGGATAGATTGTATTCAAATTTCATTTTGCGCCGTGATTTATGTTAGACGATGTGGCAAAAGTCTGAACGGATACGGCGCAGGAGAATGACGCGGATCAGTGGAGGCGATGATTTAGCTTATGTCATCTCACCACCTTTTTTTCTTCTTATCACCCTTGAATGGAGGCCGACTATCGCCGCTGCGGTCGTCCCGCTTGCGGTCATCGCGGTCGCGGTAATGCGGTTTGGGTTTGGGCGGGCGCTCCTGTTTTTCGATGGTCGCTACTTCCAGAATAGAAGCGAAGCGATTGCGCATGGCCGCTGCGACTTCAGCTGTAGCTGGCCGGGATTCGGGCTTCTGTTGCGGCCGTTGTTGCGGACGGTCGTTGTTGCGCTCCTGTTGGGGGCGTTCTGATCGCTCCGGACGAGGTGGGCGTTGTTGAGCGTCACGCTGTATATGAGGCAGTTGTGAAGGTTGGCGCCCTTGTTCGCTGCGGTTTCTGTTGTCGCGCCTGCCGTTGTCCCTACCGATGTTGGCATCCCCGCCGTTGCCGATGTTGGCGTCCCCGCCAACAACTTTCGGTTCCGGGCGGTGCATATCCGGCTTCCGTGCGGGCAGGGGGATGGCACCGGGGCGTTGCTGTGCCGGTGTTTTTACCATCGGAGCCGGTTGCCGCTTGTCATTTTTATTCTTGCCGGCATCCCTGGTGGCAACGTTTCGGGGCTGCGGTAATCCCGGGGCTTCCAGGTCTGCGGCGAACGGATGTTCGCGCTCCACGGGCACCAATTGTCCGGTCAGTTTTTGAATATCTTTCAGAAAAGGTACTTCCTCCGAATCGCAGAAGGACAGGGCGATTCCACTGGCTCCTGCCCGTCCGGTACGGCCGATGCGGTGGACGTAGGTCTCGGGGATGTTGGGCAGGTCAAAGTTGATCACGTGCGACAGTTCCTCGATGTCTATTCCGCGAGCGGCAATATCAGTGGCTACCAGTACCCGCAGACGGCCCGATTTGAAGTTGCCGAGTGCAGCCTGGCGGGCATTTTGCGATTTGTTGCCGTGGATGGCTTCAGCGCGGATACCCGCTTTGGTAAGGTCGCCCGCTATCTTGTTCGCTCCGTGTTTGGTGCGGGAAAAAACCAGCGCAGATGCGATGTTTTTATCTTTCAACAGATGGACGAGCAGGTGCTTTTTGTCCTTTTTTTCAACAAAATACACTTTTTGAGCCACTTTTTCGGCGGTGGAAGAAACAGGGGTGACTTCCACTTTTACGGGTTCTGTAAGGATCGAATGGGCCAGGTGAGCAATTTCAGGCGGCATGGTGGCCGAGAAAAACAATGTCTGGCGTTCGGTGGGGAGTTTGGCGATCACTTTTTTTACGTCGTGGATGAAACCCATGTCAAGCATCCGGTCGGCCTCGTCGAGCACGAAAATGCCGATGTCGCGCAGGGAGATAAAACCCTGGTTCATCAGGTCGAGCAGGCGGCCTGGCGTGGCGACCAGAATATCGGTGCCGCGTTTGAGTGCGTCGGTTTGAGGCGTCTGGCCTACGCCGCCGAAGATGACGAGGTTACGGACGCCGGTATTCCGGCCATAAGCGTTAAAACTTTCGCTGATTTGAATGGCGAGTTCACGCGTAGGAGTAAGAATGAGCGCCCGGATGGGGCGTTTGCCGCCTTTGTCGTGGTTGGCGACGCGTTCAGCGTGCAATATTTGCAGGATGGGCAGTGCAAAAGCGGCGGTTTTGCCCGTTCCCGTTTGGGCGCAGCCTAAAAGGTCGCGGCGTTGGAGAACGGGAGGAATGGCTTGTTCCTGAATGGGCGTGGGGCGTTCGTAACCCTCGGTTTCGAGGGCGCGCAAAAGCGGCTCGATGAGCAATAAATCTTTGAATAACATGTAATTAAGTTTGCCGGAATCGTACGCGGCGGGCCTTTTCAATGAGGCCCTTCATGGGGTGAAGTCTTGTAAAACAGACTTTTTGTCCAGGGCGGACAAGTACCGGATCTGGTAATTGATGGCACAAAGATAGGCGTTTTTTGCAAAGATGTTCACATTTTCAAAAACTTACCCTCGGCGGTTTCTCCGTGTGCGCCTGAAAATTGCCACAGATACAATCCCGGCGGCCAGGAATCGGCTTCTGAAAAACAAAGAACCGGGTTGTCCGTCCATGTTACGATTTCCCGAAAACAGGCGTCTCCGCCTGCGTTGTAAATGCGCAATTCACCTTTCGCCGTCCGGGCATTTTCAATTGAAAAACAAAGGGCTCCACTGACTGGATTGGGCGTGACCCGGACGCTGGAAGCGGCAAATTCTTCGGTAACCTGAGCCTGGTTGCGGAGTGATAAATCCACTGCATTGCCGTTTGCCAGGTATGCCCGGCTGGGGAGAACGCTTTCGTCGGTTGACAAAAATACTTCTTCGGCGCGGATGTCTTTTTTAGCCCTGAATACGAGCCGGAAAAGGACTGTGCCTGCCCTGATCGGGTGATCCTGGCCCTTTTCCGAAAACCATACGGCCCGCATGATGCCGTCGCCCGCGTCGGACAACCCCAAGTTGTCTGTATCCCAATCCTTCCATTCTCCGGGTCGGACCTCCACCAGTTCGAGCGCATTGGCATCGAAGTGCAGCGCACATTGCCAGGCGGCGCAAACGGCATTTTCAGCAAAAAAAACGGGCACGGTGAGCAGACTGCCCGCTGTGGCTGATTGGCACCGGGTACCGAAAGACAGCGACTGCCGCGGCTCCGGTTCGAAGAAATTGTCGCAGCCTGTCTGCTGTGTAATATTCACATCGCCGGTTTTTATGGCACGATAAGCCAGTCGGGCAGGCGGATCGAAGCCAAAAGTAGTATCTTTTTCGGGAAAAGGCGGGGAAAAAGGATTGGCCGGGTTCGGGAAAACATGATCTTCCCTGACAAACCGCCAGGAGGTATTATTCGGGAAATTTTGGTAAATGCCGAGTATGAGTTTCCGGATCTCCACAATGTCGAAAGTAGTGACGGAGCCGCTTTTATTGACGTCGGCAGCGATGATCTGATAGGGCGAACCGAAGGTTTCCAGTCCGAGAATGTGTTTGCTGATGAGCACCAGATCGAAAGTGCTGACGCCATTGAGCGGATTGTCGTTTTTATACGGTACGATGAAAGTGGCGTCTTTACCGCACAGACAAATTTCCGCTTCGTCGCAGTCTGTCAGAAAATTCACCGCCGGACAAGAAGGGGAGGGGCTGATGTTCACCTGGGTGTCGTCCACTCCGGTTTCCCCGACCGATTGAATGGTCAGCGGAAAACATCCGGGCTGGAAACGATAACGCGCCAGAATAATGTCTTCATTGAGCTGATGATCGAAGTACGTGCTGCCGGCCAACCATGCAATACCGTCAGCAGGCGACATCTCGATCGCGAAATCTCCAAATCCCTTTCCCCATTGATCGCTGATGATACTATTGGCCGCGGGAAGTGTGTCGGCAGCCCCATTGGGCAGGTAGCGTTTTATTTCAATGGCGAAACTGTCGTTGTTCAGGGAAGCCTGCGGGTTAAATGCAGCGGTGACAAATTTGCCATTGGGTAAAAAACGTATCTGCCGTATAAAGCGGCTGCCTGCGTAGGGAGTATTGAGGGGGATCACTACTTTCCCATTGTTGCCAAAATTCGCATCCGGCGTACCGTCGGCGTTGTAACAGGCTACGGCGTTTTCAAAAAGCGCATTTTCGAAGACGTCAACTGTGATCTGGCACTGAACCGCCAGCATCAGTTTTCCAGCGGGAGTAAACGTCATATAACTGACCCCTTCCCCTATTGGGGCGCCGAAATCATCGAATTTGATGCCGTTTTGCCCCCACGCACTGTCGAAAGTGCCATTGGCATGAAAGCGCATGACCACTATGTCTTTTTTATTGACGCCGCCGTTCCAGCAGTTGCCGGCCAGTAATATTTTATCATCCGGCTGGATCGCAAGGCCATATACGCCATCGTCCTTGTTGTTGAAATCCATCAGGACAAAACCGTTGTCGCCGAAGGACAGATCCCGCGAGCCGTCGGGTAGAAAGCAGGAGAGTATAAAATCCTTGAAAGTGCCGGGCCGGTTCACACTGCCTGCCACTATTATTTTCCCGTTCGAGAGCAGGCCGGCCTGAACGATTGTCGGGCCAACGAAGTTGCCGAATACGCTGTCGACGCGCCCGAACTGTCCGAAAGAGCTGTCCGCTCCGCCGTTGGGCAGGCGTCGGTAGAGGTAACCCGGTTGGCCAAAGTATGCGTCCACCCCAGCGAGTATTTTGCCGTCGGGTTGAAAAACGACCGAAATGAGGGAACCGCCGGTAAAAGTGTCAATTCCACCGGTTCCAAAACCCGGATCTGCCGTTCCGTCAGGCAACAGCTGCGCCAACGCACACAAGTTATCTGGCGAGTTAAATGCACCGATAAGATAATTGCCGGTAAAAAGCATCTTGCCGTCGGCGCGGGGATATATACCGTGCGCTTTGTCGCCGCCCCATCCGAAATCAGTGAATACCAGGCCATTATTCCCAAAACCGGCATCGGATGTGCCGTCATTTTGTAAGCGCAGGAGGGTAAAATCGAAATCTGAAAATTCTTTCGCCACGCCGCCGGCCAGTATTTTCCCATCCGGGAGAGCGAGAATGTTGTACAGAGCGGAATGTTCGTTCCCGACAGGGTTGACCCATGCTCCGTTTTGGGCGAAGGAGGAGTCGGGCGCGCCATCGGGTTGGAAACGGAAAATAGCCGTGAATGGCCAGGGATCGTTATTCAGTCCGGCGGCGGCGAGCACGATCTTGCCGTCGCTCTGCAATGTCATGGAGGAGGTGTTCAACTGGTAATTGCAGTGGACGAACGACATGCCGCCATTGTGGAAAGTGGGGTCGAGCGAACCGTCGGACAATAAACGAATGGCAATGGCGCCGTTGTTGTACCAATATTCGTGGCACCAGGCGCCGAGCAGGATTTTCCCGTTGGGCAACAGCGCGACCGCACGGCAACGGGTTTTTCCTGCGGCGGAATATTGCAGGAATTTCACACCGTTGATGCCGAAAGTACTGTCCACCGTGCCATTCGGCCAAAAACGGGCGACCAGGATTTTGTCGGAATTGCTACCGGCTGCTACGATACGTCCGTCCGCTTGAACGGCTATGGCGTTGAACTCGTAGTGTTGGCCGGGGTATAGTAATCTGACCACGCCATTGATGCCAAAAGAGGGGTCAATCCCTCCGTTGGCTGAAAACCGCTGCAAAGTGACGGATTGCTGGTCCTCTTCTCCGTTGATGTAGTTGGTGGACCCCGCTGCCAGTATTTTGCCGTCCTGTTGCAGAGCGATGGCGTTGAGTTTGTCGTGCAGTCCCGGTACCGACGGGCCTTTGGCGACGCTGTTTGTGCCGAAAGTGTTGTCGGGTGCGCCGTCGGCTAAAAAACGGACCAGGCTGAATACCTCCAGTCCTTCAACATTCTCGCCCGTCGCACCCAAAATGAAGCGTCCGTCGGACAAGGTCAGGATCTCCTTAGCCTCTCCGAAATGGCTCCCCAGCCGGAAAGCGGTTTTGCCATTGGAACCGAAGGATGCATCCAATTGACCGTTGGCGTGGTAACGCGCCATGATAAAGGACAAATCGCCGCCGTATCTGCCGGCGGCCAGTATTTTGCCGCCCGGCAACAACGCCATGCTTTTGACGGTTTCTTCTTCGCGCCCTCCGCCGATGCGCACCGTGCCGCCGGCGCCGAAAGCGGCGTCGCGTTCCCACGAGGGTTGGGCGGTCAGGCATAGTGTGTATGCACACAGGAAATACAAGGGCGCGATATGCCGGAGTGTAACTTTTGAGAACATACGGGCGGGATTTTAACCCTCAAAACTATGGCAATATTTACGAGCCCTGCAAACTTCGGGGCGGAAAAATGCCGTTTGCTCAGAAATAACGCCGTGTTCTAATTTCGGGTGCAGCGGGATGTGGCGCCTTTCCCGTTGTTTCTTGCCCGGCTTCTTTCCCAAAAACATTCTTTTAGGATACTTAAAAAAAAGATATCTCACTTGTGGTTAAGGATGTGATCCGGTCTGCCGTTGCTGGTATGAATTCCCCCATTCGTCGCGGCCGGAGACAGGTGTGCTGCTGCCTTCCACAAAGCGGTTGTCCATCATTGCGATAGTGCCTCCTGCGGGCACTAAAGAATTGAGTTTCCGGACAAAAACGGATAACTCCTGAAGCGGAATGTGCGACCAGTGAAAATTTCCTGAAGAAAGGTTGCAACGGCCTCCAGATCGGCCTGCCGTTCCGGTTTTGCGTAGATGGCTTCGTATTCGGCGGCGCGTTTGGCGTAGTATTCGGTCAGGTTGGTGTGCCTTGTAATTCGAGACGCGTGTTGCACTTTTTAATGAGTGCAAGAAACACATAGTTCCAAAAATTAACTCCTTGAGTACTTTTGTCCACCTTTTTTCAAACGATGCTGATCCAGGGAATTCTTTTGGGCCTCTCACTCAGTTTTATGGTCGGGCCTTTGTTGTTTGCCATTTTGCAGGCAGGCATCGAGCGCGGTTTCCGAGCGGGGCTGGCGGTAGCCGGCGGCATCTGGGCGAGCGACGTGTTGTATGTGCTGGCCGTTTTGTTTGGATTGGAGGTGCTGGCTGCCGTGACGGCTTTGCCGGGGTTCAGAGTAGGGGCTGGATTGGCGGGCGGGGCGCTATTGGTGGCGTTCGGGTTGGGTAATTTGTTGATGCAGAATAAAGCGACCGGCGATATGAGCTCCGGATTGCGGCGGTCGAAGTCATCCGCAGTTGTACGGGAGGAATATTTGGGCGTGAATGCCCCCGACCGGGAAGGCACGGGCATCATATTGCCGCCTTATCGCATTTACTTCCTGCGCGGTTTTCTCCTCAACACCATCAATCCTTTCACCGTTTTTTTCTGGCTCGGCATCACGGGTGCCGTGCTCATCCCCAACGGCTGGAACGACACCCAAATACTGATCTTTTTTGGCGGCATGCTCGCCACATTGACGCTGACCGATACGTTGAAGGCTTATGCAGCCAAACGCATCAGTCGCTTTCTCACGCCCCGGCACACGCAACAGGTGCGTCGGGGGATCGGTGTATTGCTGATTGTGTTCGGATTGGTATTGGTGGCGCGGGTGTTGTGAAAATCGTCAATAACTTCAAATGGCGATTTTCAACGTCATTTTTAAGCAAACCGTCAAAAAACGGTTTTTGACAAACGGAAACTTCTGAAATTTGTAATTTCCGGCAGTAAACCGGACACAGACTGATAAACATAGTTTTTACAAAACAATTGACCATGCGCCAATTCAATACTTTTTTCTTCGCTTTCGGGCTTTATTTTAACATAGTTGCCCAAAACGTCTCCCCGAATCACTGGGCTCCTGTTGCCCTCGACGCTGTTGCCCTGCCTCCCGGGGCCGAGCGTCTTTTTGAACCCCGTGAATATTCCGCCTTTACCCTCGACTACGACGCGATGGTTGCCCGGTTGGCACAGGCGCCGGTGGAGTTTACCGATGAAGCCGCTCAAAAATCCTGCACGGTGCAAATCCCGCAGGCTGACGGCAGTTTGGAGACCTTCGCCGTGGCCTACACGCAGGTGATGGCACCGGGCCTGGCTGCGCGCTACCCGGAGATACGCACGTATTCGGCTGAGTCGCTGACGACCCCCAGCAAACGGGCGCGTATCACCACCGGCCCTTATCATGGGCTTCATATCATGATCACCCGGCCCGACAAGGGCGTTGAATGGGTGGAACCGCTGGCAAAGGGCCAGAATCTGTATTACATGGCTTACGACCGCCGCCATTATCCGAACGAAATAGAGCCTACAGGGAAAACATTGGCGGGCGAACGCGCACCGGACGTGCTGGATGTTCGCCCCGATACTCGTTATTCCCCCGGCGCCCCGACACCCCAGGATCGCGGCAATTTGCTCAATCCCGTCGTGCTCAAAGTGTATAAATTCGCCTGCGCCACTACCGGCGAGTTTGCACAAGACAATGGCGGTACAACGGCCTCGGTGTTGCAAAAAGTGACGACCACCACCAACGCACTCAATGCCATTTATGAGCGCGACCTGGCCATCCGGCTCCAACTGATCGAGGAAGAAGATCAAATCCTTTACCTCGATCCCGCCACCGATCCGTATACCGGCACGACCGTAGGTGGATGGCTCAACCAAAATCCGGTGGCCATGCTCATGCAATTGGGCAACAACGATAAATACGACATCGGTCACGTATTTGCCCGCTATCTCGGCGGCAACGCTATTGGGGTCGGCGACCTGAATTCGTGCTGCACGGATTTCAAAGGCCGCGGCTGTTCGGCGGGCAATATTCCCTACGGCAATTCTTTCTTTTCGGTCGTCGGCCAGGAAATTGGCCACCAATGGAACGGCTTGCACACCTGGAACCACTGCAGCGATCTGACCGAACCTTTCCCCAACTACGAACGCTGCGAACCGGGGAGCGGCAGTACCATCATGTCGTACGCCGGCTCATGCGGTGATGACAACGTACAAGGCTCCGCCGATCTTTACTACCACGTCTGCTCCATTTTCGGTATCCGCAATTTTGTGGAAAACGGCAATGGCAAATTGTGCGGTCAGAATATCACGACGGGAAATAATCCCCCCGTACCGGAAATTCCTTACCCGGACAACTTCTTCATTCCCATCGAGACTCCCTTTGAACTCACCGGTTCGGCCACCGATCCAGATGGCGATGCAGTCACCTTCAACTGGGACGAGGTGGATCTCGGTCCGCTCGTTGCCATGAGCGCTCCGCAGGGCAATTCGCCGATTTTCCGTTCTTTCCCGCCTTCTTCCAACCCGACCCGGACATTTCCACGCATACAGAGCATCGTTTTTAATACGGGAGATGATTCTGAGAAATTGCCTACCTATTCGCGCGACCTTACCTTTTGCCTCGTCGCCCGCGACGACAAACCCGGGGGGGGCGGCGTCGGATTCGACACCATAGCATTCCGGGCTACCGCGCAGGCAGGCCCTTTCCTCGTCACCTACCCCAACGCCAATACCGTCGTCTGGAATGTCGGCGAATACCAGACGATTACCTGGGATGTGGCCAATACGAACAAAGCGCCGGTCAATTGCAAAACCGTCAATATCCGGTTAAGCCTCAACAATGGCCTCGTCAACCAGATAACGCTTGCCTCCGGGGTGCCGAATACCGGCAAATATTGCATTCAGGTACCGAATAACATCTCCAGCACCGCGCGTATCCGCGTGGAAGCCGCCGACAATGTATTTTTCGACATTTCCAATGCCGGGTTTAAAATTCAGCAGCCGACGCAACCTGATTTTACGATCTGTCCCGCTGTTTTGGCCGACTATGCCTGCGCGCCGACGGTATACACCACCGAGATCAGCACCAGCGCCATTGCAGGGTTCAGCGATATGATCACGCTGGAAGCCACAGGTCTGCCTGCCGGCGCTACAGCCACTTTCAGCCCGAATCCGGTGGCAGCCGGAAGCCCTTCGACGCTGACGGTTGATTTTTCCGGCGCGACGGATGAAGGCCCCTTCGATCTGACAGTGTCGGCAACGGCCAATGGCAATACCAAAACTTCGGTACTTACTTTCAATGTCGTTCAAAACGACTTTTCAGCCCTGGCGCTGGAATCGCCCGCCGACGGCGCGCAAAGCGTTGACATCGCTCCGTGGCTGCGCTGGAATGCAGTGGCCGATGCCGACTTTTATGAAGTGCAGGTTGCGACCAGTCCTTCGTTCGATGCCGGAAGTATACTCGCCACCAATACCGGTGTTGTGATAGACTCGTTCAAAGTACCTGTTCTGCTCGCCGAAGGCCAGGTGTGCTACTGGCGCGTCCGGCCCAGGAACGATTGCGGCAACGGGGCCTGGACGGAGCCGTTCGTATTTGTCACCAAAGTACAGAATTGTACTCAACTGGCCGCCACCGATCTGCCGATAAACATTACCTCCAACGGTACGCCGACCATCGAATCCGTCATCAATGTGCCGGGCTCCGGCGCAACGCTCAGCGACGTCAATGTGAAAAAAGTGCAGGGTACCCATGCATTCATGTCGGATATTGAAGTAACGCTCATCAGCCCCGCCAATACGACGGTACAGTTGTTCAAAAACAAATGTTCGGGATACGGCGGCAATTTCAACATCGGATTCGATGACAGCGCCCCCGCGTCGTTCAGTTGTCCGCCTCCTCAAAACGGCAGCGTCGCCAAACCCGCGCAGGCGTTGAGCGCCTTAAACGGGCAGGGTTCCGGCGGGGTCTGGAAGCTACGGGTAAAAGACAACACCATCGGTTCAGGCGGCCAGCTCAGCGGCTTCGAACTCGAATTCTGCTCCAGTGTGGCACTGAACGCGCCTTTTATCGTCAACAACAATACTTTGCAGGTGATGCCCGGCACTAACGCCGTCATTGACAATAACCTGTTGAAAGTGGACGATCCGAACAACATGGCCGGTCAACTCATTTTCACACTCATCACCGTACCGGAATCCGGCGATCTGCGCATCGACGGCGTACCGCTGCAACCCGGCGCGCAGTTCAGCCAGGACGACATCAACAACGGTCTGCTCCGCTACTATGAATATGGCTTCAACACCGGAACGGACCAGTTCAGGTTCTCCGTCACCGACGGCGAAGGCGGCCTGGTGAGCGGCACCTTTGACATTCTGCCATTCCCCCTGAACACGCAAACGCCGTCCGGAGACCTTGCCTTCGACCTCGCGCCGAACCCGGCCAGCGAATCCGTGCGTTTGTTTGTCAGTCAGCCGCTCGATTCGGACAGTCGCGTGCACCTTTTCAATGTAGCCGGCCAGATGCTGGACAGCTGGACGCTGTCTTCCGGAGCGACCATGATCGAATTGGATGTAGCCGGTTTGCCGGAAGGCATGTATACCGTATCGGTGGAAAACGAGAAGGGTAGGGGCGTCCGGAAACTGGTGGTGCGGTGATCTTGATCTCCGAATGCCGGTTACATGATTGACGATTGTTGATGTGCACTTACACGCCATCGAATATTTGTACATCGAGACCAACAATCATGTAATCGGCATTTAAAAATCAATTTGATACAGCCCCCAGGCCCAATGCAGCAATTTGCCGGCAAAAGCCCCCATACTTTTATTTCCGGCCTATATTAAAATGCCAATGTTCTTATGAAAAAAACTACCCTCGTACTCGCGGCGCTTTACATTTCCGCTGCGGCGCTTTCCGCTCAAACGGCAAACTTCTTTCAGGCGGTTTCCGAAAACACCGTTTCCCTGCGCGATGGCGCGAAGCGCAGTGTTTTCCCCAAAAAGTACCATACTTATCGCCTCGACTACGAAGGGATAAAGACGGCATTGCAAAACGCACCCTGGGAATTTACAGCGGCAGCGCGCGCGCATTCGTGCGTGATATCCCTTCCCCTGGCAGACGGTACGCTCGAAGATTTCGGCGTCTGGCAAACAGCCGTTATGGAGCCCGAACTGGCGGCGCGCCACCCTTATATCCGCACTTTTGCAGGCGAGTCGCTGCGCACGCCGGGCCGCACGGTGCGGCTGAGTCATACGGCGCGCGGTTTCCGGGCTATGGTACTCCAACCCGACCTGGGCGTCGTATACGTGGATCCTTACGCCGGAGGGCAGGATGAATACTACATCGTATACGATCGCGCCGACTTGCCGGAAGACAAAAGCAAAAAGCTCGGCACCGGCTGGGTACAGGAAGACGACGCACCCATCGTCGCCACTACCGGTAATGAGTTGTATACGCCGCCGGTAGATGAACGCGGTGTGTTGGTGGATCCCGTTAAACTCAAGGTATATCGCTATATTGCAGCCACGACGGGCGAGTTCGCCCAGGATCACGGCGGCACCAAGCCGCTGGTGTTTTCAGCGGTGGTGGAGTACACCGACCGCGCGAACGCCATATTCGAGCGCGATGCCAACCTGCGCCTCCAACTTATTGCAGCCAGTGAAAACGTGGTATTCCTCAATCCCGGCACTGACCCCTACAACGGCACAACGGTGCAGGAGTGGATGGGCCAAAACCCCGACGTGCTGAATTTTTACTGCAATTTCAATTCGCATGACATCGGCCACGTTTATGCGCGTTATCTGGGGGGCTCTGCCATCGGAGTGGCAGGCGGTCTGGGCATCGTCTGCGGCGCCAACAAAGCGGCCGGTTGCTCGGCGGGATACGGCGGCAGCGATGACTATGGCGACGGATTTATCGGCGTCATTGGTCAGGAAGTGGGGCACCAACTCAATGGCGGACACACCTGGAACCGCTGCGGTGGCGGTTCGGGCCGCCATGGCAACTCCGCTTTCGAGCCGGGCAGCGGCAGCACCATCATGTCGTACCATGGCGCCTGCGGTTCGGATAATGTGGATGGCAGCTCGATCCTCGGTTTCCATTCAGGTTCTATCGAGGAGTTCAAGTTGTTTTACACCCAGCAAAATGGCAGCAACTGCGGCTCGTACACAGAAACCACCAACAACCCACCTGTCGTCACTTTGCCTTATCAGGATAACTTTTTTATCCCTATACAGACGCCTTTTGAAATGAACGGCAGCGCTACCGACCCTGATGGCGACACCCTCGTATACAACTGGGAAGGAATTGATACCGGCCCGGAAGTGCCGCTTGGCGAGCAGGAAGCCGCCTCTGCCATTTTCCGGACGTATGCGCCCGGCACGGCGACCAACCGTTATTTCCCCCGTCTCAGCACCATCCTGAACAATCAGGTCTATAACGCGGAGATACTGCCCGAATATACCCGCGACGTGACGCTGCGCTTCGTCGCCCGCGACAACCGCGCCGACGGCGGCGGTGTGGGCTGGGCCGATGTGGCCTTTAAAGCATGGGGCAGTGCAGGGCCTTTCCTGGTGACTTCGCCGAATACGGCCGCCGATGTGTGGTACGTTGGCGAATACGTCAACGTAACCTGGGAGGTAGCCAATACTAACATCGCGCCGGTGAATTGCCAAACGGTCAATATCCGGCTGAGCACCGACGGTGGTCTGACTTACCCCGTCACCTTGGCATCGGGTGTTGCGAACGACGGGGCTCAGTATGTTTTGGTTCCCAATAACCTGACCTCTTCTGCGCGCATCAGAATAGACGCTGCGGACAATATATTCTTTGATCTTTCCAACGCTAATTTTAAAATCCAGCAGCCGACACAGCCGACCCTCACGCTCGGCCTTTCGGCGAATGCGGCCAATATTTGCCTGCCCGGCGGATTCACCACGGAAATATTGACGGCAGGTTCTTTGGGCTTTAACAACCCGGTGACGCTGGAACTGACCGGCGATTTGCCGCCCGGCGCTACGGCCGTATTCAGCAATACTACTCTCAATCCGGGTGAGAGCAGTACTTTAAGCGTTGATCTGAGCGGTTCCACACAAGAAGGTATTTATACTTTCAACGTACAGGCTACCGCATCAGGCAGCCCGGTATTGGTGCGACCCATCACGTTGCGCCTGATCTCCAACGACTTTACCGCGCTGACGCTCGAATCGCCTGCCGATGGCCTTACCGATTTGGCACTGGCCCAGACTTTACAATGGAACACTGCGGCCGATGCGGAGACTTACGACGTCCAGTTTTCCGACAATCCCTCTTTTTCCACCATTCTGGCTTCCCAAACCGCCACGGCGATTGACTCTTTCAATATTCCGTTTTTGCTGGAAAAAGGCAAAGCTTATTACTGGCGTGTGCGTCCGCGTAATGAATGCGGTATCCACGACTGGACCGAACCGTTCTTCTTTTCCACCTTTGCTGAAAATTGCACAGTGGCTGTTGCCAATGATGTGCCCGTCAATATTTCCTCCAGCACGACACCCACAGTCGAGTCAAAGATCACGGTGAATACCGGCGGCGTGGTGAGCGATGTCAACGTACAGCAGATCAAGGGATACCACGAGTTTTTCGGTCAACTGGATGCCCGTCTGATCAGCCCGCAGGGCACGGAAGTCATTTTATTCAAAAACAAATGCTCCAACTACAACGGCTATTTCAATTTCGGTCTCGACGATGCCGCTCCGGGCGCTTTCCCCTGTCCCCCTGCCAACAACGGGCAATCGTACAGGGCACAAAACACCCTTGCTCCCTTCTACGGGCAAAACAACGTCGGCACATGGACATTGCGCGTCAGGGACAATACCCTCACTGCCGGCGGGAAGATCGAAATTTTCAATTTGCAGTTTTGTACTTCGGTGACGGTGACCCCGCCCTACCTTGTCAAAAATGATCCCCTGCTCATTCCAACGGGTGTGAATGCCCTGATCACATCCGATTTGCTACTCGTGGAAGATGCGAACAACACGCACGATCAACTCACTTTCACGCTCGTGACCGTACCATCTTTTGGTGTGCTACACAAAGACGGCTTCGGAAACCTGCAGCCGGGCCACCAGTTCACGCAGGCCGATATTGACGCAGGCCGGATCCGGTTTTACGATTACGGCACCAATGGCGGTCAGGATGGTTTCCGCTTTATGGTGACCGATGGCGAAGGCGGTTTTCTTGGCACGCCGAAGTTCGTTATTCAACCGCTTGGCGTCGGTACGGACGAGCCGGCGATCAACGCACTTCGTTTTAGTTTGTTCCCGAATCCTGCAAGCAATATTGTTTGGTTGGCGCTCGATGGGCCTGGGGAGTCGGAGGGGCTTGTCAGCGTCTTCAATGCCTCCGGGCAATTGGTACAGACGAATATTTTGCCTTCCGGCGCCGATCGTTTGCAGATCGAATTGAACGGGTTGCCCAAAGGAGTTTACGTCGTGCGTTTGGAATGCAGGACGGGTACGGGGGTGCGGAAGTTGGCAGTAAAGTAATGCTGAAAAAACGGGAGTGTTCTCTTAAGTGTGGCATACCTAAGTGAACGTTCGGACTTGGATGTGCCACACTTAAGCGAACACTCCCGAAAAAACCGGGGCATAAATAACACGGACGATCAATAATCCATGTCTCTAATTTTTAGAGGAATTTGCCTGGGCTCACTGCTGCTTTGACCGTACTTCTTCAACAATTACATCCCCGGATGCGGGGGTGTGCGGTTTTGTGGGCTGTATGGGTGGAGCACATCCTGGGGCGCCACAACATCCGATGTCGAAAATGGCCTGCAGCGCAAAAATACTTCCAGGCAACAGCATAAGCCACTCGCCCGTACGCCACACTTCGGCAAAAGCCCAGAGTGCCACCCCCGCCCGCAGCAGACGCATGAAATGCCAGTTCTTCAAAAAAGCCTCCATCTCTTTTTTATTTAAATGATTTTTGTGCCATGCTTGATCAAAAGGTCAGTGCGGTAGCCGGTCGCGAAAGTAGCCATACATCCATGTGCCTGCGACCGCGCTCAACAGGGTAACACCGATGACAAATGCACCTGTGCCGATTTGAGCGAACAGGGGACCGGGGCATGCGCCCGTCATAGCCCAGCCCAGTCCGAAAATGAGACCGCCATATATCTGGCCTTTGTTGAACTTCTTCGGATGAAACTCGATGGGTTCTCCGTAAATCGTCCGGACATTGAATTTTTTGATGAGCCAGACAGAAAGCGCACCCAAAACGACGCCTGTTCCGATAACTCCGTACATATGAAACGATTGCAGGCGGAACATCTCCTGGATGCGAAACCAGGATATAATTTCTGCTTTTACGAAGGCAATTCCAAAGAGGAGCCCCACCAGGGAGTATTTCAAATTGTACCACCAGGGGTGTTTGAGATGCGACTCGTTGACGCACATGGTATCAAGTGAGCGTACTTCGAAGTCGGTGCTGGCAATCGTGGCCGAATCCGGCGCAGCGGGCGCCTGAAATGTTTTTACGTCAGACATTTTTCTTTCTAAAAGATTTAAAAAGCAGGTAGAGAAAAAGGAGTGTCATCGCTTTACCTGGGCGGTCTACAGGGCGAGAATGTGCGGAAGCACCAGGTTGGCCATAATAAAACCCCCAACCATGAAGCAGCAGGTGGCGATCAGCGATGGTATTTGCAGATCGGACAAGCCCATGATCGCGTGGCCGCTGGTACATCCACCCGCGTAGCGCGAACCGAAACCGACAAGCAATCCACCGATGACCAGTATGATGAAACCGCGCAATGAAAAAAGGCTTTCCCAGGAGATCAGCTGCTCAGGCACCATGCCGCTGTAATCCGTTATGCCGTACCCTTGCAGTTCGGCAGCCAGTTCAGGCGCTATTTTTACCGGTTCCGGGCTGGCCAGTACGGTAGAAGCGATAACGGCGCCGATGATGATGCCACCTACGAAAAAGAAATTCCAGATCTCTTTTTTCCAATCGTATTGGAAAAATTTGATGTTGGCAGGCAGACAGGCTGCGCAGGCATGGCGCAGGTTGGCCGACAGGCCGAAGTGTTTGTTGCCCAGGATCAGGAGTGCGGGCACAGTCAGCCCGATGATGAGGCCAGCGGCCCACCAGGGCCAGGGTTGAGAGAGTAGTTCCATTTTTTAGTGATATTTCTCAGCAAAAATGGTGACCCGGCTCATTGTCATTACGTGACTTTTATCACAATGCGATAATTTTTTGGAATATCGCTCAATATGGTATGTGAAGCGAACGATTTTTCAGCGTCGCACACACCTGACAATGTTCTCTAAGGTAACCTACGTAAAAAAGAAGGCTGCCAACCATTCCGTTGACAACCTCCTCCTTTCGGTTAACAATTTTATTTATGCGGTTATGATTCGGAAACGACCGGATTGCTCTTGTTGACCCACTCGTTCATGCCGGCAGAATAATTGAGCACGTTGTCATAGCCGTGTTTTTTCAGAATGGAATAGGCGATGGAAGCCCGGTCGCCTCCCTGACAATGGATGACTACGCGCCGGTTTTTGCTGACTTTATCGAGATTTTTTTCGAGGGTGCCGACGAAGACGTTTTCCGCACCGCTGATGTGTCCCGTTTTGTATTCGGCTGCGCCGCGCAAGTCAACTACCTGCATGTTGTTTTCGGCTTTTAGTGCCTTAAATTCATCGAGAGCAATAATCTTCGCAGTTTCGAGCGCCTGGCCGGTTTTCACAGACCAATCATTCACATTATTCACATAGCCGATGACATTGTCCAGGCCGATGCGCATGAGCTTGCGTGTCAGGTCTTCGATTTGGGCATCGGAAGCTACCAATATGAAAGGCTCGTTGTAATCGAGGAACCAGCCTGCCCACGTCGCAAAGGAGTTGTTGCCCTGGATGTTGATACTACCAGGAATGAAACCCGCGGCAAAATCGGTTTTGTTGCGCGCGTCAATGAGTTTTATACCTTTTTGGAGGTTGGAAATCAACTCGTCGGCGCCGAATTTTTTGATTTTCGGCACCTCGGTCAACAACGGGCGGTCCACCTTATTGAGTTTTTTCATCATGGCAAAGTACTTGGGCGGCTCAGGCTGGTCGGCCAGCAGGTATTGTACGAAACCGGATTCGTCCGTTTCATATTGGAAAGCCCAGTTCCTTACCTTTTCATAACCGACCGTAGAGCTCGGCACAGCCCCCAAAGCTTTTCCGCATGCGGAGCCGGCGCCATGACCTGGCCATACCTGAATGTAATCGGGCAAATCGGCAAACCGGCGGATGGATTTATACATTTGGTGAGCGCCCGCATCCTGGGTGCCTTTGATGCCGGCGGCTTTTTCCAGCAAATCGGGGCGGCCCACATCGCCTACAAAAACGAAGTCGCCGGTGAAAAGCATTACGGGTTTATCGGAAGCCGGGTGGTCGGTCAGCAAAAAGCTGATGCTCTCAGGGGTATGACCCGGTGTGTGCATCACTTTGAAAGAAAGGTTACCCAGTTTGATGACGTCACCGTCGCGCAAGCCCACATGTGGAAATTCGTATTGCCAGTCGGGGCCGCCCTCATCGGAGAGATACAATTGTGCGCCGGTCAGAGCGGACAACTCGCGCGATCCGGAGAGAAAATCGGCGTGGATATGGGTCTCAGCTATATGCGTAATAGTCATATTGTTTTGCCGGGCGATCTCAAGGTAGGTATCTACGTCTCTCTTGGGATCAATCACCATGGCGACGCCTGCTTTTTGACAGCCGATAAAGTAACTGGCTTGCGCCAGGCTTTTGTCATAAACTTGTTGGAAAAACATGATTCGGAAATTTTATTTTTGTTTTAGTGGATTGTTTTTGATATTGCAAATATGTGGCAATATCGGAGTTGCGTTTCGTGATAGAAGTCACATTTCGCGTTGATATCAACAATTTTTTAATGTGCTCCCACTGCGGCAGCGGCGGGGTTCAGGTACAATTCCTTGATCAGGATATAGATGCCCATTATCAGCACGAACCACCCGAAGGCTTTTTTCAGTTTGTTGCCGTCAATGCTTCGGCTGAGCCGGTTGCCGATAAAGATACCGGCGATGGCCAATAGCGTGACGCTGCCCAATAGCAACCAGTCGAGGTGGTATTGCGACAGATCGCCCATAAAACCGAATAAAGACTTGGCGGCAATGATGAGCAAAGAAGTGCCTACAGCCTGTTTCATGGGAAGTTTGCTGAAAAGAACCAGAGCGGGAATGATCAGGAATCCGCCACCGGCGCCGACCAATCCTGTAAGCACTCCCACTACCGCACCTTCCAGCAAAATCATCGGATAGTTGAATTTTTGCGGTTCGGCGCCGGTTGTATCACTGGCAGCAGATCCTTTTTTGTCGCGGATCATCGAGATGGAAGCGAATACCATGAGGACGGCGAACAATCCCATCATCAGCATGGCTTTCGATACGACGAAGGTTCCTATGGTAAAAACGGGATTGGGGATCAGGGGTACGAGATAAGCCCGCGTAGCGTACACTGCCAGGATGGAAGGAATGCCGAAGATCACGGCTGTTTTCAGATTGACCAGGTCTTCCCGGTATTTGGGAAGTGTTCCGACGAGGCTGGTTGAGCCGACGATGAAAAGGGAGTATGCGGTTGCCAAAACCGGGTCCACGCCAAAAAGGTAAACCAATACGGGTACGGTCAGGATGCTGCCGCCGCCGCCTATGAGACCCAGGGAAACACCGATCAGTGCCGATGCGAAGTAGCCTGCAATTGCCATTTTTTGCTGATTATTTTGTTTTATTGAAAAATAATACTGCAAAGGTGGCGGCACAAACAGGCGCTTTTCCGTGATAATTGTCACATCGGCAGAAAAATGACCTATATTTGTTTTCGGTAATCAGTTCCGCACGGATCGTTATAAAATATCCTGATGCCGCTTTTCAGCAGGCGGACTTTATCTACGGTCATAATTCTCCTGCCAGCAAACGCAACTGGATTTCCGTCGCTTTCAGATTGTACTGAACAAGATTGCGCCGTGTCAGGGCTTGTTCAAGCGTATTCTGGGCGGTTTGCACTTCGAGTGCATTGGTTTGCCCCAGGCGGAAACGCTCGGTACTTACATTGAGGCTTTCGCGGGCGTTTTTCACATTTTCTTCTTCCAGAGCCAAAACCTGCTGGTTGACGCGGAAGAAAGCCAGTTGGTTGTCGAGTTCCGTTTCGATGCTGATGCGTTGCGCTTCCAGGAGCAGGTTGGCTTGTTGTGCCTGCACCTGGGCGACTTCCACCTGGCGCTTGAGGTTGCCACCGGTATACAGCGGAATGACAAGTCCTGCGCCGACTGAAAGGCCCGCTTGCGTGTTGTTGAGCAGGAAACCGGAGCCATTGTCGCTGCGAACTGCGTTGAACTGCCCGAGGCCCGTTATGCGCGGTTTATGGAGCGTCCGGTTCTCGTCCACGATGAGGGCGGCAACCTCGGCATTTTTTCGCAGGGAAAGCAATGACGGATTTTGTGTTGACAAACGTTCCAACAGCGCGTTGCGATCAGGAGTGTAAGTGTTGACGAGGTTCTCGTCTACATCGAAGGGCGTTTCGGGAGGGCGAACGAGCAGGCGGTTGAGCGTACGTTTGGCGGCGTCGGTGGCAGTCTGCTGGTTGAGTAGGTCGGCCCGCCGTTGGTTGAGGTCAATACGCGCCTGGAGGGCGTCGGTTTGGGCGGCAAAACCTGCGGCAAGTCGGGCATCGGCAATGCGGAGCCGCTCTTCGTTGAGCGCGATGACTTCGGCGGAAGCGCGCTCGTTGAGGCGGCTGCGTACGATCTCGTAATAGGTTTGCAACACCAGTGCAGTGGTCTGTTGCACCTGGTTTTGCAGATCGAGTTGACCGAGGGCTTCGAGTTCTTCGAGGCGTTTTTTTGCGATATACATGCGCTTGCCGTCAAATAGCGTCCAGTTGAGTTGTACCCCCGCATTTGCCGAATTGAAGGGCGCGCCTAAGGCTGAAAACTCATTGCCATTGGCTAATTTTTGCTGGAAAGAACTCAGGGTGAAAGTTTCGTTCGCGACGAAATTAACGGTAGGTAACATCCCTGCATTGGCCTTGATGTTGTTCAGTTTGGCAATCTCGGCATCGGCGCGGCTAAGCCGGATGTCGTAGTTGTTCTCCAGGGCGATCCGGACGGCCTCATCGGGAGTGAGGAGCGGGTTAGGGGTTTGGCTGTACAGGTATGGAAGGCACAGCAAAAAGGAAAGAAACAGGAGGTGGCGTTTTTTCATGCGGCGAAATTAAAACGGCTTAAACGCCGGATTCAGGGTTGGGGTTTTAAAAGTTGATACAACAAATCCCGGATGGTCATTTTTGACAACTAATCTGCGGTGGTTTCGTTCTATACCGACAGTTGTTGAGTCATGCCTTACCTTCCGCTTTTCCCACTCAATCTCGTCGTGTACCCCGGCGAAAAACTCAATCTGCACATTTTCGAGCCGCGGTATCGGCAACTTATAGGAGAGTGCCTCGACCAGCAAACGACCTTTGGCATACCGGCTTATGTGAACAATTCGTTGCCCGGCTACGGTACAGAGATGCAGATATTGGAATTGGTAACGCGTTACGATGACGGTCGTATGGACATCCGCACGCGTGGTTTGCGCGTTTTTCGCCTGCTCGATTTTGAAAACCCCGCACCCGGCAAGCTCTACGCGCATGGCGACGTGCATTTTTATCCCCAGCCATATAAATCGCCGCTGATATTGCCGCAATTGATCGAATTGGTGGAAAAACTGTACGGTATCTTCAAGACGGAGCCTCCTTTCAACCCCGATGCGTCCCAACCTTTTTCTTATCAGATCGCGCACGGCGTGGGTCTTCCGTTGGAAGGCGAGTACGAATTGCTCACGCTGGAAAACGAGACCGAACGCCAGGAATTCCTGCTCGAACACCTGCATGAGGTACTTCCGGTGGTAGAAAACGTGGAGCGAACCAAAGAGCGTATCCGGATGAACGGGGATTTCCGGGAGTTCGGAGAATTGAGGTTGTAAAGCCCCGTCTTACGCTACAGATGCCGGAGACTCGTCAAGTGTATGGATGACGATCTCAAAGGTTTTTTCGCCGAAGCGAACTATCAGGACTATCTCATAGAACTTCAATTCCGAAGCCTCATTGAAATAAGGGATCACTTCCTGCACAACGGGTTCCATTTCCTGAATAAAAAGACACTCCAGTACTGTCCGTTCCATCGTCAGACGGTTTTAAATTTGATGACCACCTCACCTACCATACCTGCACTCGATGTGGAAGCCGTTTCGGCGGCTTGTCGCACCGATATATTGATATTGGGAAGTACTGATGCCGGTTGCGATTTTAAAAATTCCCCGCGTTTGAGAATGACCGCCAATGATCTGCCGGTGTTAAACTCTTGTAGCTCTCCGGATTTCTGGGCTTTGATGGCATCCTGTATTTTTCCGGGCACAGGCGCTGCGGCAACCACCACTGCCGGAGTGGCGGAGGACGCTGCCTGCGAGGGTAGGGCCTGAACCGTTTTCGTTTCGACTTTATTGGTATAAAAAGCTACTTTGGCCGAAATCTGACCTGCATCCACGACTACCCGGGGCATACCTTGTGCCGCGATTTTGGATAACATGGAGAATCGTTCATTGGCCATTTGTTGCCGTATATTCTGGCGAATACTCAGCATACCCTGAGCTGTGATCTGATTTTCGGAAATCTCTTTTTTATCGGCAGATAATAAAATGCCAAGCGCATTTAATTTTGCTTCCAGTTCGCCTTTATAGGGCGCTCCGACTTTCAGTTCCCCGCTAGCGAAGACCCTGCCGAGGTATTCAAAAATTTCCGCGTCGGTTACGTATTCGCGGGCGAAGGCCTCCGGATTTTTCTGGAGATTCAGCAATATTTCTTCCTGCTTTTTTGCCTGCTCATAATTGCTACAAATGATGGCATCGAAAGTTTCTTCGATGAGTTTGGCGACAAAAGCCGATAAACCCAATTCGACTGGTATGAGGGCGTCTCCCATGGGGAATTCAATTTTTGAAAGATGAAAAAGGAGAGTAGAAATGAAAAAAAGGAGGCGCCTTATTAGTAATTGGTACTTGATCAATATCCAATGAGGAATGAGGCGCCCACCTGAAAAGAATTTATTGCGCAGAGCTAAGCGGCAAATAGTCAGTTTTGAAATTGATGACCACGCTACCGAAAATCTGGACGGAACTGCCCGACACATCGCGGTGAATATCTTTCGCGGTGTTGATGGTTATTTCCTTTGTTTTCTGTTTGTCTTTGTACCCTTTCGCGAACAGCCCGCTGACAAACGACCGCTTGCTGTTGACTAATTTGTTTGTCTCTTTCGTTTTGTCAGAATGGGTGCTTTGGCTTTCATCGAGATGAGATTCGTAAGTGCTGAACGTAATGCGCGTTTCTATCTTGCCGCTGTCGACGACCAGACGCTGCAAGCCCATTTTGGCCATGTTCTGAAGCAGGGTGTACTTGTCATTGGCGATTTTACTTGCCATCGCTTCGTAAAGGACGGTGTACCATCTGGTGCCTACTTTGAGCGAATCCTTAAAAAAGGAAGTGGAGGTGTTCAACTTGTCTAAATCTGCCTGAGCTAACTGGCTATTGAGGTCAAGTTGCGTTGTATTATTCGGGACAAGCGTTAAAATAACGTCTTTGATAGCAGGTATCAACGAATTGACAACTCCCGCCCACGAGGTTTCGCCGCCCGAAGTTGGAGCAACAGGAACATTGTTTGCTGTCAAGGTTGCATTAGATGCTGGCGGTGTGAGCGTTCCCAATGCCTCGTTGTATCCTTGTGTGATCGCCGAAACCAGCGTGTTGGTTTCTCCCGCGTTGGGAAGCGGCAACGCACTCACCAAATCCTTTATTTCGGAGAGGGATACCTCGCTTTTGGTTTCATTGATGTAAGTTGACAAGTCTTTGGCAAGCGTTTGCACCATATCCACATAGGCATCCATTTGTTTGAGGTTGGCGCCTACTATGGCGTCAAAGGTGCCGGTGATGAGCTCTTTGGTGAAATCAGTAAAAGGAATCTCTCCGAACCGCACAGCGGTATCGATGGCTGAAGTCTGGGCCATAAGGTTAAAATTTGGAAATGTGAAGAAATAAGAGTGATGTACACGAATGTACGGAAGGCGGGAAAACAGATATATTAATCGGAGAGTAGAAGATTATACAATAAGAAATCTTACCGGATGCAGCTGGCCAAAAATAGTGCCACAGGCGATATTTATTTCGTCATCTGACGGACACTAACCGAAAATAGTTAAAAACATGAGTCATGCGAATCAGGAGCAAAACCTTGTCATTGATTTTCAGGTGTTTACGTTTACGAAACTTTGAAAGTTTCGTAAACGTCCTGCCCAATTGCTTGAGAGTCAATATACTTTGGTTTTTAACCCCTGATTGGCATGAGTCATCCCGAATTTTTGCATAAAGCGGAGAGATGTTGTTTCAACCCACGATTTCAATCGTGGGAGAAGAAGAACAGGCTGAACTGATATAAAAACGGTTTCAACCGTTTTCGACTGCCTGGCCAGGCCTGTATCAAAACCGTTAAAACGGTTTGGTATCTCGTGTTTTGTCGCCTTTCCCACGACTAAAATCGTGGGTTGAAAAATTCGGGATGACTCATTTTTACATGTTAAAGTGTTTCGCAGATATTTACACTCCTTCCATTTCCGGTTCTTTTTTTACTTCCGTTTGTCCGTTGCCTGTCTCCTCTTCATACGCCCAGGGAGCGTGATGCCGCTGTTTCCCGCTTAAGAACGTATACATCGCCGGAATGACGAACAGGGTCAGCAGGAGCGAAAACAAGAGGCCGCCCACCACTACCATACCGAGCGGGATCCGGCTCGTGGAGGCTGCACCGAACGCCAGGGCGATGGGCAATGCGCCCAGCACTGTGGCCAGCGTCGTCATCAGGATCGGGCGCAAACGGGCCTGAGCGGCTTCGAGCACCGCCTGGCGCTTGGGCATGCCCGCGTCGCGTTTCTGGTTGGCAAATTCGACGATCAAAATCCCGTTTTTCGTCACTAAGCCGATGAGCATGATCATGCCGATCTGAGAAAAAATATTGAGCGTATTTCCGGTGACGGCAAGCGTCAGAAACGCTCCGGCGATGGCGAGCGGAACCGTAAGCATGATGATGAACGGATCGCGGAAACTCTCGAACTGGGCGGCGAGAATGAGATAGATCAGACCCAATGCCAGCAGGAATGCGAACATCGTGTTGCCGCTGCTTTCCCGGAAATCGCGCGAAGCGCCGCTCAGATCGGTCTCAAACGTGTCGTCCAGCAAGCGGCCGGCGATGGCTTCCATGGCTTCAATACCTTCGCCGAGCGTTTTGCCGGGCGCAAGTCCTGCGCTGATGGTGGCCGATTTGTAGCGGTTGTGGTGGTAGAGTTGGGGCGGGTTGCTCGTCTCCTCCATCCGCACGATGTTGTCGAGCTGGATCATGTCGCCGCGGTTGTTGCGCACGTACAGACCCGCAAGGTCGAGCGGTTCGTCGCGGTTGGCGCGGTCCACCTGACCGATCACCTGGTATTGTTTGCCGTCCTTGAGGAAATAACCGAATCGCCGTCCGGAGAGCGCCATTTGCAGGGTAGAGCTCACGTCGAACACACTCACGCCCAGTTCGGCGGCTTTCAGGCGGTCAATGGTGATCTGTAGTTCTGGTTTGTTGAATTTCAAATTCACGTCTACGGTGGCAAACGCAGGGTCTTTGCGGGCTTCTTCGAGGAATTTCGGAACAACTTCTTTCAGTTTTTCAAAATCCAGCGTTTGCAACACGAATTGCACGGGCAGGCCGCGACCGAAGCCGATGGAGATGGTCTCTTCCTGCGTGGGGAACACCCGGGCATCCGGTACGCGCTTATACATCGCAAGCAATTGATTGTAAATCTCATCCTGTGTGCGTTCGCGTTTGTCCGGGTCAGTCAGAGCAAGACTTAAAAAGCCCGAATTAGTACTGGCCGCGCCAAAGCCGGGGGCTGTGACTCCAAATATCATCTCGGTTTCCGGCACCGAGTCCATCGTCATTTTGCACAGATTGTAGATAATACTTTCCATTTGGTCAAAATCCGTACCCTCCGGAGCGGACACGTTGGAGCGGACACGGCTGCGATCTTCGAGCGGCGCCAGTTCGCTTTTTACGGTACCGCCGAAATACCAGATCATGCCAAAACAACCGGCGAGAATGGCCAGACTTGCCCAACGATAGCGCATGAACGAGCGCAATGCCGAGCCGTATACCCGGTCCATACCTTTGAAAAAAGGCTCGGTAAAGTTGTAAAACCAACCGTGTCGCGCTGTGCCCAGTTTGACGTTCAATACAGGTGTCAATGTCAGCGATACGAACGCCGAGATCAGCACGGCGCCGGCTACCACGATGCCGAACTCGCGGAACAAACGTCCTGTGAAGCCCTGCAGGAAAATGACCGGAATGAACACCACTGCCAGCGTAATGGACGTGCTGATGACGGCGAAAAATATTTCCTTTGTGCCTTCCCGCGCCGCCGTCCACTTGTCCATACCCGCTTCTATTTTTTTAAAAATATTTTCCGTCACCACAATGCCGTCGTCCACCACCAGTCCCGTCGCCAACACGATGGCCAGCAGGGTCAGCACATTGATGCTGAAGCCGAAAACATACATGATGAAAAACGCGCCGATGAGGGAAACCGGGATGTCTATCAGTGGGCGCAAGGCGATCAGCCAGTTGCGGAAAAACAGATAAATGATGAGCACCACCAGGCCGATGGCGATAAAAAGCGTTTCCTGCACTTCACTGACAGCCCGCCGCACGAAGCGCGATTTGTCAATACCCACGTTCATGATGATGTCAGATGGCAATTCTTTCTGTATCTGCTCATAGCGCCGGTAAAACTCGTCGGTGATCTCCACCCAGTTGCTGCCCGGTTGTGGGATAATGGCCAGCGATACGCCCTGAACGAGGTTGCGGCGCGCGCCGGTTTCTTCATTTTCCGGCCCTACCATCGCTTCGCCGATGTCGCGGAAACGGATGGTTTGCCCTTCCGTCTGACGTACGATCATATTGTTGAAATCCTCTTCCGTTAGCAGGCGGCCAAAGGTTTTTACCGTCATCTCCGTCACGTCGCCGCGTACTTTGCCGCCGGGCAATTCCACGTTTTCGCGGTCGAGCGCCGCTTGTATGTCCTGCACCGTAAGGTTGAATGCCACCAGTTTGGCCGGGTCTATCCACAGGCGCATCGAGGTTCTTTTTTGCCCGAAAATATTGACCGCCGACACACCGGGTATGGTCTGGATTTTCTCCATGATCACGTTCTCGGCATAGTCCGAGAGCTCCATGATGTTGCGTGTGCTGCTCTGAATCGGGATGAACATGATCGGGTCGCCGCTGGCGTCGGCCTTTGTCACTACCGGTGGCGCATCTATGTCCTGCGGCAGGCTGCGCAAGGCCTGGCTCACCTTGTCGCGCACGTCGTTGGCGGCCTGTTCCAGGTCTACATCGAGGTCGAATTCGACCGTGATGTTGCTGTTGCCCAGCGCCGACGAACTGGAGATCGTACGGATGCCCGCGATGCCGTTGATGGCTTTTTCCAGAGGCTCGGTGATCTGACTTTCAACCACTTCGGCGTTGGCGCCGGTGTAGTTGGTCCGCACCGTGATGTTTGGCGGGTCAATAGCCGGGTATTCGCGTACGCCAAGAAAGCCATAGCCTACCGCCCCGAAAAAGACGATCAGGATGCTCATGACGGTGGCAAGAACGGGGCGGCGGAGGGAAAGATCAGGTAGGTTCATGTTTACGGTAGACGGTAGAGGGTAGACGGTAGAGGGTAGACGGGGTAAATTTCGGAAAAAAGCGAAACAACGAAGCGGTTAGATGGTTTTCAGCCCAATCCGCAATCCCCAATCCGCAATCCCCAATCCCCAATCCCCAATCCCTTATCCTTCCTTCAGCATCTTCACCAACATTCCGCTTTTCAGGCGCGGCTCGAAGTAAGTGCTTTTGGGCGGCAGGCTTTCCCCCGCATCGGCCAGGCGCATCATGTCGTCAAATATGACGGGAAAGAGCATAAAGCCGATGCGGTCGTCGCTTTCATTGACGGCTTTTCGCACACCGTCCAGTCCTCTGGCGCCTTCCACGTAGGTGATGCGTTTATCGGTACGCACGTCGCGGATGTCGAAGATCTGGTCGAGCACAAATTCGTTGAGCAGGGTAGCGTCCAGTACTACGCGGTCTTTGGCATGGGATTTCAGCACCGATTCTTTCCAGTGCAGGCTGTACCAGTGTTTTTGGGCATACATCACGATCTCGTGTTTTTGAAGCGGTTTGCGCGGCGCTTCCAACACGTCGAGGTCAAAAATTTTGGACATTTTGACCATGAAATGAGTGGGGCTCACGTCTTTCAAGCCTTCCACCACCCGGTTGTAGTCGAGTATGTCCAATTGGTCGGAGGCAAAAAAGGCGCAAAACAGGTTGCCGAAATCAAATTCCCGGCTTTTGTCTTTCAGTCGTTCGTGGAGCAGCGCGATCGTCGTGGTGCGATGATGCCCGTCTGCTATATAGGTCCCGTGTACATGCGTTTTAAACAGGTTCTGCAGTTGCCGTATATCGCCTGGGTCGGTGATCATCCAGACGGCGTGGGTTTGGCGGTCTTTCGCGAAGCGGGTGGAAAACAACGGTTTGTGTGCCTCGGTGAAGTGTTCCAGCCAGAGGCTGATGTCCGGCACAGGCGGATAGGTGAGCAGCACGGGCTTCAAAATGGCGTTCCATTGCAAAAAAAGTTGCATCTGCTTTTGTTCGCGTTCGCTGAGCGTTTTTTCGTGTTTTTTTACTTTTCCGGCAAAAAAATCTTCTACTTCATTCAGTGCGACCAGGCCGGTGTGCTTGCGTTCATCGGTTTCGATCTGATAAATATACAAGGCGTCTTTCGGGGCTTTTTCAAAAAAACCATTGGCCTGAAATTCGCGGAAGGAATATTTCGCGTCGTCGCAAAATGAATCGGGCGAAGCGATAAAATCAAAATTCGGGTAAGTCACCCGGAACGGTTTTATTTTCATGCTGCTGTGGTGAGAAGTTAAGGCGGGACAAAAGTAGGGCTTTTCAAAACGCCATTTGACCGGAGAAATCGTTGGCCGGAAACAAAAATCTTCGACCTTTGCTCAGCCACTCAGGATAACAACTTTTGCAATTCCTCGTTTGTGGGCATATTCTGCTCTAACCGCAACCCCCGGATACCGTGAATTATTCAGTGATGAAACATCAATCCGCCTTTGTTTTTCTTCTGGTCATTTTCAGCGCCGGACTGCTTTCCGCTCAATCTGTCAGCGAACTGGAAGCGCGATTGAAACGCGCCGGCACCAAAAACGAGAAAATGACGCTTTCTTATCAGATCGCTGAAAAACTACTCGCTTCCAATCCCACCAAGGCCGCCACTTATGCCCAGCAGGCGAGTCAGCTGGCTACCGAGATCGGCGACAAACGCCGTGAAGCCGATGCTGCCTACCTTGGCGCCGAAGCGTACTACCGGTCGCGCAACTATCGTGCAGCCTCTACCGAATACCAGCATGCCTGGAATTCCGCCCGCAACTACGGCCTGCGCGACGTGGCCCTCAATTCTACGGAAAAATTGCAGGACATCGCCCTGAAGCAGAACGACTATCGCGAAGCCCTCAAATGGAGTCGTGAAACCGTCAATTACCTAAAGACATCGGGCGGCGGTGCACGCAGCGGCGGTGATGCCGTACGCAGACTCGAGAACCAATTGGCCGCTGCCGAAGCCGACAACCGTACCTTGCGCGAACAAATTGCCCAACTCACGGGTCAAACCCAGGTGCTCGAAACGACCTACCAGACCCAACTCAAGGAAGTGCAGGACAAAACGCAACAGGAGTTGACGCAAAAAGAAGCGGCCATCAGCCAGATATCCCAGGAAAAACAACGACTCGATTCCATTGCCCGTGTCACCGGCTCCAACCTGGAATTTATGACCAAAGAGCAGGTAGTCGCCAAAGCCGTACTCGCCGAACAGGAACGCGAAATTCAAACACAGAAACGTCTGTTGGCAGAAGCCCAACTCGCCCAGGAACGCGGCGATTATCTGCGCAACATCCTCGCTTTGGTCGCCGCTTTCGTGTTGGTGCTGGCCGGATTGTTCTACTTTCGTTTTCGGGCCAAAAAACGCGCAGCCAACGAATTGGCCGAAAAAAACATACTTATAGAGGAAGAAAAAAAGCGAAGCGACAATCTCCTGCTCAACATCCTGCCGCCTGCGATTGCGCAGGAACTCAAAACCCGCAACAAAGTCGCCGCCCGTAAATACGACCAGGCGACCGTCATGTTCACCGATTTCATCGGCTTTACCAATGTGGCCGAGCGGCTTAGCCCTGAAATGCTCGTGGAAGAACTCGATTTCTGTTTTTCCAACTTCGACAACATCATCGGCAAATACCGCATCGAAAAGATCAAAACCGTCGGCGACGCCTATATCTGCGCCAGCGGCCTTTCCGATATGAACGCCAGCCCCTCGGATATGGTGAAAGCAGCGCTTGAAATTCAGGATTTTCTCCTCCATGTCAAGGCCGAACGCCAAAGCCAGGGACTGCCTTACTTCGAAGCCCGTGTCGGCATTCACACAGGGCCCGTAGTGGCAGGGGTAGTGGGCGACAAAAAATTCGCCTACGACATCTGGGGCGATACGGTGAACACAGCAGCCCGCATGGAAGAGGCTTGCGACCCCGGTCGCGTCAACGTAAGCGAAGATACCTATTGGCTGACCAAATACGAGTTCGAGTGGCAGCACAGGGGCAAGATCGCCGCCAAAAACAAGGGGCAGATGGATATGTACTATGTGACGTCGGTGAAGCAGTATTGAAGTGAGAGCTGCGGGCAAATAGCAAATAAGTTGAACCGAAAGTGCTCAAACCGGCAGCAGTTCTATTTTTTTAACATTGCCATCTTTGTCAAAGTAAACCAGGAAAACGCCTTTTTCTCCTTTGCAGGCAATAGGCGTCTCTTCAAAGAATACTTCCTGACCGGAAAACATACCCGTGAACACAAGCCATCCGTTGGGGCCGGGGGCAAGGTCGTGTGCGCTGTCCATCTGCCATTCCGAATCGCTGCTGCCGGCATGTTTGGCCCATTGAAAAACACCATCCTTGTTGTATTTCGCGATAAATACATCATTATCGCCCCTGCTTTTCAAGTTGCGCGAACCAAAAATCGCTGTCCCGCTGAAATGCCCGGCGCAATAGATGTTGCCCTCGGCGTCGAGGCAAACGGAATTACCCTGATCGTTTTGTTGCCCACCCATCGTTCGCACCCACAGCAGATTGCCGTTGGCGTCGTATTTCGCTAAAAAGGCATCTCTCTTTCCTATTGGATGTTCAAGTGTGTCCGCAAAAACAGGAGTACCTTCGAACCAGCCTGTCACGTAACAATTGCCGCTACCGTCCGATATGATTCCTCTGCCGGAATCCTGGCTGTTGCGATTGGGCGCCCCGGCCTGCTTTACCCACAGCAATTTTCCAAACGGATCGTACTTGGCAATGAAAATATCGCGTCCGCCATAACTTTGGAGCGTGATATTTTCAAAATAAGCCTTTCCGCCCAGGTTGTGATGCCCGAAGAAACCGGTCAGATAAATGTTCGCTTCCGGGTCGGTCGCAATGCTGTTTGCATAAATGTTGTAATCGCAGGTGGCAGCAGCAGCCCACAGCAGATTTCCGTCGTTGTCATATTTGGCAAGGTAAAGGTCTTCGATAGGGCCGCCAACCGGCAGGGTGATATGGCCCAATACAGGCGATCCGATGTACATGCCTGTGGCAATGACGTTGTTTTCCCGATCCACTGTAACGGCTGTGCCCATGTTAACCCCGGTTTGTTTGTTCGGAATCATCACGCCGCCGGAATGGTCGAGCCATATCACGTCGCCGGAAGCATTGAGTTTGGCGACAAAAAAATCGCCTTCTCCACTGTTTGCTTTCCCGACTGCCCTGACCAACCGGTTGCCAAAAAAGGCACTATCGAACAAGCCCCCTGTTAAAATAGTGTTGCCTTCGCCGTCCAGCGCGATTTTGGTCAGATAGTCGTTGCCTCCGGCGCTGCCAAAAGTTTTGCGCCATAAAATCTGTCCGAAGGTGTCGCACCGGGCCACAAAGAGGTCTTGCTTGCCGAAACTATCGAGGGGGAAAGCGCCCAACATCCTCGTCCCCCGATATTGACCGCCTGCTACAACTTCCCCGTGCTCATTCCACGCAACGGAAACACCTATGAGCGGGGGAGGACTTTTGATTACGGGAGGCGAAATACCTGTGATAATAATGCCAATGAGGATAGCACAAACAAACAAGTCGGTGCCGATCCATATTCTTTTTTGCCATTGACGCCGCCGCCGTTGCTGCCGGTTGATCTCCTCCAGTCCACCCAGGAGGATGCAGGCTAGCGCCACTTCCTTTTCCAGCGCCGGGTCGTTGGCCATGCGCTGTTGGAACGCTTTTGCTTCTGCTGCTGTGAGGCGTCCTTTCAGGAAGTCCCTGATGTATTCTGGTGTGCTGTCAGGATATTCCAATGGTATTTATTTTTCGTTGAACCAGTTTTTGAAGTCGTTGTCGAGCAATTCCCGAAGCCTTTTCAAACAACGGTGGTGGCGTTGTTTGGCAACGTCTTCGGACTTATTCAGTTCATGGGCAATTTCGCGCATGGACTGGTCTTCCCAATAAATCCCTGTCAGTACTTGCCTGCAAACCGGGTCCAGGCGTTGAATGGCGGCGGCCACTTTTTTCCGGGCATCTGCCGAGTTCATCATTTTTTCCGCTTCAGGCAGGGTAAGTAATGGCCTTTCGGGCGGAAATTCGGATACCGGAAGTTCCTTATTGTAGCGTCGCCGCCGGAGTATGTTCGAGAGAATATTCGTGGCGATGGCATGAAAATACGTACTCAGGGCTGCTCCTTTTTCCGGCTTGTATTTTCCGTTTCGAACATGCTGCACCACAATGGAGAGTGCTTCATCGAGTATGGTATCCACTTCCGGCTCCACACCCTCGCTCAGGCGGTGCGCCAATTTGACAACCATGCCCCGATATTGCCCGAGCAGGTACGCAGTCGTTTCCTCCACTCGTCTTGCGTCGCCCGACTGCAAGCGGCGAATGATGTCTTCATCTGTGAAACGGGCTTTCGGCATGGTGTGCCCGGTTGTAGTTAGTTAATGCCGCAGTAAAAAAGGTGACGAAAAAAGGGGAAATTTTTGACGAAGGTAAAAAAATGCTGCAAAGTGTGTCACTTCTTGAGGTGAGCGGGTAATAGTATAACCGGAAGACGATCCACGTACACCAAATCGATTTTATATTCTCTAACCTGCTTGATTCGCCGGACGATTTTTCGTCCGACGAATGTTCAACTGTTTTTTCAACTTAGGATTATGAAGCACAGCCTTTCCTTGTATTCCTTTTCTACCTCCCTCCTGTATCTTTTAAGTTTCTCTTTCTCCCACGCTGCTACGGTTTACGTGCCCGGTGATTATCCCAATATCCAGCAAGCCATCCTTTTCGCCAGCAATGGGGATACGATATTGGTCGGACCCGGGACTTGGACCGGAACAGGGAATACCAATATTGATTTGCTTGGAAAAGAAATCGCGGTAATATCAGCGGAAGGCCCTGAAAACACTACAATTGATTGCCAGGGAGCCATGAAAGGCTTCTATGTTCACAGCGGTGAGGGCCCAAACACTGAAATCACCGGATTTCGCATTATTGGAAGCGGTGCGCCTGGTACAGGGGGATATGGAATTTACCTTGGATCATCCATTTCCATTCGAAATTGCATTCTTGAGAACAATTTCATAGGCATAGGAATTTTTACTACTATGCCGATTATCAATGATTGTATAATTAGATTTAATGGCAAAGGCATTACCTGCCCGGGCGGCACCAATTCTGCCCCTGTTATTAGGAATTGTATTATTATAAACAATGGCGGAAATCCTGTACTTCCATCTGGTAGCGGTATAACTGTTTCTTACTCCTCAATGATCATCTCTAACTGTTTGATTTCTGATAATGTGGCAGAAGTGGAAGGAGGTGGAATATTTATCGGTATTGACCCGAATCCGGTTCCACCAATGATTATCAATTGCACAATCTCAGGAAATTCAGCTAAAACCGAAGGAGGGGGTATTTATGCCCAGGGCGCTGTATCTATCACGAATTCAATTATTTGGGGTAATAGTACACTTAATGGCAATTTTGATAACCTTTACGCAGTCAATTCTGATGTCTCCTATTCAAACATCGGCGGTAACTGGCCCGGCTCCAACAATATCAACACCGACCCTAGCTTTACCGATCCCGCTAATGGTAATTACCGCCTCCAACCCACCTCGCTCTGTATAGACGCCGGAACCAACACGCCCGTCGATTTTCCCACCGACCTCGACGGCAACGCCCGTATCTGGGATGGCAACGGCGACGGCACGGCCACTGCGGATATGGGCGCTTACGAATTTGGCGCGCCGTTGTACGTTCCGCTTGCCATCACGTTACAACCATTGGGCGCCAGTGTATGCGCAGGAACCGATGTGGTATTTTCTGTAGGAGCCAGCGGAACAGGGTTGAGTTATCAATGGAAGAAAAATGGTATCAACATTCCCAATGCAACGGACAGCATTTTCACACTCGTCAATGCGACGACAGCCCATGGAGGGACTTATACCTGTGTGGTCAGTGATTTTTCGGGTGCTACGGTGAGCAGCGCGGCTGCCGTACTTCAGGTTACGCCCATGACAGAGGTGAGCGTGAGCATTTCCGCAACCGCGCCCTTGTGCTCAGGAGTGCCCATTACTTTCACAGCAACGGCTACCGGTGGCGGCAATACACCCTCCTATCAGTGGCAATTGAACGGGAACAATACGGGAGGCAACAGTCCCACATACACCACCACTTTGGAGCCGGGTGTCGCTATTACCTGTATCCTGACTTCTTCGGTTGCCTGCCCTTCGGCGAATCCTGTCGTTTCCAATACGCTGACCGTGCTGCCTTCGCCCGATGCCGGTATCGCTTCAAACGCCCCTTTGTGCGAAGGAGATGTGCTGATGCTGACGGCGAGCGGAGGCGTCGCATATTTTTGGCAAGGCCCGGGTGGTTTTACTTCTACCCAGGTAACTGTCATTATTCCTGATGCAAATCTTGCTGCATCAGGCGAATATTCGGTTACCGTGACTGATCTGCAGGGTTGCACCGGTTTGGACATGGAAAACGTTGTGGTGAATGAATTGCCGGAGGTTTCTTTCGACTGTTTACCTGCCGTTGTATATGATACGGCATCCGCTTTTTCGCTCGATTGTGGAGCGCCGAATGGAGGAACCTACATGTGTGATGGCATCCCATGCGACGAATTTTCCCCTATGGCCGCCGGTGCCGGTCAGCATGAAATTGCCTACACGTTCACGGATGCCAATGGCTGCACCGGTTCGGATACAACCTTGATTGTCGTCGCCTTGAGTGTTTCGACGCAGGAAAGTGAAGGGAAAATGCAGGTAAAAATTTTTCCAAATCCTTCCTGTGGATGGTTTATCATGCAGGCAGAAGGTTTTTGTGGCGATGCGCAGTTGGAAATATGGAATTCTTTTGGACAAGTGCTGAAGGCTTATGCGTTACAGATTGATTCTCCATTCAGATATGAATTGGATATAAGCGAACTACCCAAAGGAATGTATTCTGTTCACTTCCGGTGCTACGGTTGGATGGCAACTCGAAGCATAAGCATCCACTAATTCCGGGAAATCCTCAATATCACTCATACTAATCGAAAAAGAGCGGCTCCCGGCAAACCGAAAGTCGCTCTCATTTTTTTATACACCGTCTACCGTCCACCGTCCACCGTCCACCGTCCACCGTCCACCGTCCACCGTCCACCGTCTACCGTCCACCGTCCACCGTCCACCGTCTACCGTCCACCGTCCACCGTCCACCGTCTCAATCCACGATCACGACGCCCGACGCCTCGTAGGCGACTTCCCGCTTCGGTTCGGTGATCTTTTCGATTTCTTCTTTCGATTTACCCGCATCTTCGGCATAGTGGCGCAGTACATCTACCGGCGTTTCGTCCACGTAGGCGTAGCCTTCCAGGACAACGCGTTTGCCGGTGAGGTCTTTGGGCATAAAAAAAGCGTAGTCTTTGAACGTTACGCGCATTTCAGGCTGGCCGGCTTGTTCGGGCACAAGCATCATCCAGCAACCTTTTTTCTGGCAAACCTCGCCCACTTTACCGCTCACTTTTACCGCCAAAGAATCGGTGGCGGTCATTTTAGGGATCAATTCGTCGTAAGCGATGGCGTTGGAGGCATCAATCACAGCGCCGAAGTGTTTGCCGTCGCTGGCCGGGTTGGCATTTTGCGCTTCTGTTTGGGCTGGTTGATCGGAGCCGCAGGCTGTCAGGAGCACAGCGGCGCAACACGCGGAGATGAATTTTTTTAACATGGTTTTAAACAATTTTCAAATTGTTGAGTATCAATAATTTAGTAAAAAAATTGACGCAAAAATACAAAACCGGAGCGATACGGTCAGCCAGTGGCACAATATTCGGAAAGCAGAATTGTTCTTGTAATCGTTAATCCGCCCGGTAATGTTCCATCAATTCAAACAAGTCTGCTTGCACCCTTCGTTTACCCGTTTATTATCACAGCAAAAACTTTTTAAATCCTGCTTCAAACACATGGAGGGTCATAATCTTTTCTTCCGCCTGCTTGTGCCGGCGCTCCTGCTCGCTACTGCGAGCATTCCCAGCGATCTCACTGCCCAATGCCTCAGCGGCAACTGCCAGAATGGCACGGGCAAATACCGTTACTCCACCGGAGCGGTATACACCGGACAATTTGTCAATGGCAATCGCGAGGGCAAAGGCAAACTAATTTTCCCCAACAACAACATCTATGATGGTCAGTTCAGCCGCAACCGCATCAACGGCGAAGGTACGATGACCTATTCCAACGGCGACCGTTATGTCGGCAGTTGGTTCTATGATCAGCCCAACGGAAAGGGTAAATATTACTTTAAAACCAAAGAGCGCTACGAAGGAGACTTCAAGAGCGGCAAATTTGAAGGCCAGGGTACCATGTATTACCCCGATGGCGCCTATTACAGCGGCTCATGGAAGAACAACCGCAAAAACGGCAGCGGCAAACTCGTGGACGGCAGCGGGAAAGTCACGAACGGCACCTGGTCGTTGGGCAAACTGATCAATTCGACGCCAGCTTCTTCCGGCAACAATGCCTCTTCGACTGCGCAGACCCAATCCAAACCGAAACCCACGGGGACTGCTTCCGGTAAACCTTCTTCCACCAAACCCGATGTGGCGGGATTGCGCAATTGCGGCAATGCCTATTGCACGTCCGGCCGTGGCTATTACGATTATCCCGATGGCTCGCGCTGGGTAGGCGAATTCAAAAACGGCTACCCAAACGGCAAAGGCATTTGTTATTATGCCGACGGCAACCGCTACGAAGGCGAATGGGCCAACAACGCTCCCAATGGCGAGGGCATCATGTATTTTGCCGGAGGCCGTGTTTACGGAGCGGTATGGGTGAATGGCGCGGCGGTCAAAGAACTCGATTCACAGGAAGCCATCCCTGCCGACCCGGTACGTATGGATGCCAGCAAAGCCGTCAAAATATGGGCAGTTGTGGTCGGTGTAGGTCGCTATACCGCCATGCCATCGCTCAAATTCACCGACGACGACGCCTACCGCTTCTATTCTTTCCTCGGCAGCGTGGAAGGCGGCGCCGTACCCCAGAGTCAGATGACCATTTTGATAGACGAAGACGCCACCCGCGAAAATATCCTCCGGAAAATGCGGGAGTATTTCCTGAAAGCCGATGCTAACGACGTAGTAGTACTTTACTTCAGCGGCCACGGTCTCAACGGTTGTTTTCTACCGGTGGACTACGACGGTTACAACAACAAACTTCGCCATGAAGAGATCAAACAGGTTTTTAGCCAAAGCAAAGCCAAACACAAACTCTGCATCGCGGACGCCTGCCACAGTGGCTCGCTCAACGACGGCAGTGGCGCATTGGCCGCCAAAGGCCCGGCCCAGGTGACGCTCCAGCGTTATTACCAGGCTTTTGAAGATGCCGACGGCGGCGTCGCTCTCCTCATGTCGTCAAAAGCCGAAGAACTTTCGCTCGAAGACCACGGATTGCGGCAAGGCGTATTCACCTACTACGTCCTGCAGGGCATGAAAGGATTGGCCGATACCAACAATGACTATCTCGTCACCATCAAAGAACTCTATGGCTATGTCTATGCCAAAGTGCGGGAATACACCACCAACGTGCAAACCCCCGTGCTGACCGGCGATTACGACGATGCGATGCCGGTGGCGGTGAGGCGAAATTAAAGGATTGCGGATTGCGGATTGGAGGCACCCCGGCGATTTGAAAAAAGTCGCCGGGGTGTTTTGTTTTCTCCACAACATTCACTAATTTCGGACTGTTAAAAATGACGCAACCCGTCAACCCGTCAACCGTGAACATCCTTCCCGCCAACCGACTGCGACTTTACCGCGATTTCAAAGCATTGGGAACCAATGACTTTTACGGCGTTGTGCGGTTTTATGAACAATTTGAGGACGGTATCCGGGCGCTGGACTTCGAGGAGTACCTGGAATGTACGCTTGCCTATACGAATGCCCTTTACGAAACGGGGCTTCACGGAAAACACGTGGTGATGTGCGACCACTTGCTCGAGGTCATCATCATGCAGAACATCGAAACCTGGGGCGGTGAAGATATCTACGAGCGGGTGTTGTTCCGGAAAGCAGCGTCGCTTTTCCACCTGCAAGAATACCCGAAAGCCGAACACGTCCTGCGGGAATTGGTAAAGATCAACCCTGCCGACCCGCTTCCCCGCCGTTTTTTAGAAAAATGCCTGCTGCATCAAAAACCGGCCTGGTTGATGAAAACGCGCGCCGCCTGTGTTGCGCTCTCCCTGCTGGCTGCCTGCGTCATCGCGCTCGAACTATTTATCGTGAAACCCTTCTTTGCTGCCTGGTTGCTGCCGATGCAGGTGGCGCACAATGCATTGCTTGGCGCCGGTATAGGGGTGTTTGTTGTGGGCGAATCCTTCCATGCCTGGCGTTGCCGGAAAACGGCGAGTAGTTATTCAAAAAGGTGGAGGAATGGCCTTTACATTCCAGGTGATTAAGATATTACAAATGATCGTCTTATCACCTCCGCCATCCGTTCCACCTCCTCCTCCGTATTGTAATAATGCGGCGACACCCGCAACGCCCAGGTCACGCCTTTTCGGGGAAAATCAATCTGCGCCACCGCCAGCGAAGAGAGCCGGCAGTTGATGTTTTCGGCCCGGAGTTTTTCGAGCAACTGTTTGGGATCCCATTGCGGCGCAAAGGCCGTGATGATACCGCATAATTCGGTCCCCTTGTCCAATACCTGCACTCCCGGCAATTCGCGCAAGCGTTGGCGCGTCAGGTTGGCGAGCATTTTCACCCGTTGTTCGATCCAGTCCATACCGACAGCAAGGGCGTATTCGGCGGCGGCTTTGCTGCCGAGAACGAGGGCGGGCGACATTTCCCAATACTCGAAGCGATGGGCGCCGGGGGCAGTCACATATTCGTCAGGACCCGTCCAGTCGGCGCTGCGCATATCTGGCAGGAGCATTTCGAGTCCGCCGTCCAGCGCGCGGTCGGAAGCGTAGAGAAATCCTGCGCCGCGCGGTCCGCGCAGAAATTTGCGCATGGTAGCGGAGAGGAAGTCGCAGCCGATGCGTTGCACGTCGAGTGCCATTTGTCCGGCGGACTGGCAGGCATCTACGAGATACCACACGCCGTGGGCACGGCAGATATTTCCGATCGCTTCCACCGGCTGCACGAGGCCGCTGTTGGTGGGGACGTGCGTCACTGCGGCCAGCACCGGTCTGTATTTTTTCAATAGTTGCTCGAAATCGGTGACGTCCACGCCGCCCTCCGCCGTGTCGCGGGCGCGGATAAGCCGGATGCCGAAGCGTTTTTGTAGCGCCAGAAAAGCGATCTGGTTCGATATGTAGTCGTTTTCGGTGGTCAGGATCGCATCGCCGGGACGGAATGGGATGGCGCTCAGCGCGCGGGCATACGCATCGGTCGCGCTGGCGGCGAAGGCGATGTTGCGCGGTTGAGCGTTCAGCAGGCGGGCGATGGCCGGGTAAAATCCGGCGATCTCAGTCGCTTTTACATCGGCCGCTTCGTAGCCGCCCATTCGGGCTTCGAGATCGAGGTGTTCCTGCATGGCGCGGAGCACGGGCATGGGCGGCAACGCGGCGCCTGCGTTGTTCAGGTGGATGAGGCTGGGTTGGTCCGCCATAGTATTAACGAAGGCGGGTGTATCTGCGCGGAGAGATTCGATAGAAGGTGTCATGCAATTGATGGTCAATGTTTGATGCGCAACAGCTGTGGCAAGCAAAGATATATTGGCTTATGTTTGTGCGTCGGTCCGGCATAAATATCAGAAAAAAATGCGGCTTTTTTTGCTCATTGGGGCGGGCAGTTTTATCGGCGGCACGTTGCGTTACCTGGTGGCACAGTGGGTGCAGGACAAATTCCTGTCGGCATTCCCCTTCGGTACGCTGGCGGTGAACGTTGCCGGTTGTCTGGCCATCGGACTGGTGTTCGGCCTGAGCGAACGCACGAACATGGGCGTGGAATGGCGGCTGTTTCTGGCCACCGGGGTATGCGGCGGGTTCACGACGTTTTCGGCATTTTCCCATGAAACCTTTAGCCTTCTGCGCGACGGGCAATACGTCCATGCACTGATCTACATTACCTTCAGCGTGTTTTTCGGTCTGCTGGCGACTTTCCTTGGCTACATACTCACCAAATTCCTTTGACGATGGAAAACAATCCGAACGCCAAACTGCTGCGCATTTTTATCGGCGAGAACGACAAGTTCGGTCGTCAGCCCTTGTACGAAGCCTTCGTTTATGAAGCGAAAAAACAGGGCCTGTCGGGCGCTACGGTTGTGCGGGGTATTATGGGATTCGGCGCCAACAGCCGGGTGCACACTGCGAAACTGCTGGATCTTTCTTCCGATCTGCCACTGGTGGTGGAAATTGTGGACGATGAGGATAAGATCAGAACGTTCGTCCGAGTTGCAGAACAGATGTTTGAGCAATCGAAATCGGGCGGCTTGATCACCATCGAGAAAGTGGAAGTGATACGATACAAGGCGGGGAAATGACCGGTGTGCCTCAAGGCACACCGGAAAACGCCGGACAGCTTACCTTTGCGCCAATGGAAGATCGCGATCACCCTACACCACCCGACTGTTTTTTGCTGGAAGAAATTCAGACCCTGCAATCATTTGAAAAACAAGTGCTTGAAGGTGTAAACTATTACATCTGGCACAACCAGCCGGAGGCGGGGACCATGCCGCACCGTTTTCTTTATACGCTTGAACTGGTGTTTGACACGGGAGAATCGCTGCTCCTGTCGTCCGGCGACGACTCGGAGGCGATACGACTGATCACAGCGGAAAACCTGGTGGAAACCGCTCATCGCCTGCAACGGTTGCATGGAAAGCCGGTGATACAACGCGTAGCGGCGGGTATTCAGCCGGTATGGCGCGAAGTGGTTGGCAAAACGCTGCAATTCATCCGGCTTTCGCGCAACGAAGCGGGTCTGTACCTCAACGATGCCATCTTGCTGGATTTCGGCGAACGCCGGGTACTCGTCCGGCTGAGCGAACGCGAAGGCTTGCTGGCCGGCGCCTATTGAAGCGCCGCATTTCAAACTTTTTCCCCACTTTTTTGTACTGCCCACTGCCACTGCCACTGCCACTGCCACTGCCCACTGCCCACTGCCCACTGCCCATGTCCCGTATTCTGCTCATCGAAACCGCCACTGAAGTTTGTTCTGCCGCCATCGCTGTGAACGGCCATATCGTTGCGATGGAAGAAGAGCCTCAATCCCTGAACCACGCCGCGTTGCTGACCTTGCAAATCGAGGCATGCACAAAAGCGTCGGGAATTCCGCTGGCTGAGCTGGATGCCGTGGCTGTGAGTCGCGGGCCTGGCTCCTACACCTCCCTGCGCGTCGGCGCGTCTGTTGCCAAAGGTATATGCTACGCCCTCGACAAACCGCTGATCGCCGTCAACACCCTCCTTGCCCTCGCCTCCGCCAGCCGCGAAGCCTTCCTCTCCAATCCGCAATCCGCAATCCACAATCCGCAATTCCCAATCCCCCATCCCATTTTCATTCCCATGCTCGATGCCCGGCGACAAGAAGTATGGTTGGCTGTATTCGACGCGCAGTTGCGCGAAATTGCGACGGAGCAACCCTTGATTTTGGAAAACGATTTGTTTGAAAAGTTCGTTCGTCAGGCTGTTGCCGGGGCAGATGAGGCTGTGTTGGTAATAGGAGGGAACGGCGGGATGAAGGTCGAAAACGCGATAAGCCGTGAGAATGTGGTCATGAGCTCCATAAAAAAATGTTCGGCAAAGTATTTGGCCGGGCTCGCGGAGCAAAATTTTCAAAGCGCTGACTTTCAGGATGTGGCGTATTTCGAGCCATTTTATATGAAAGCCCCCAACATAACAACGCCTTCCAAGGCCTTATTTTAACTAAAATTGCGTTCAAATTCAATTTGTTAAATCCGGTGATTATTTCCATCAGGCTGTCAACGGATTTATGTTTTAGACTATTTTTGTATGTCAGTTTTTTAGAAGGAGAACTGGCACAATTTTGGAAAGCAATAACCCGTCAAAATCCGAGTTAATTATCCTTTCAAAACATTTTATATGAGAAAAGCAAACGCCGAAACGGTCGTGTTGAAAAAAGGGGGTAATGATATCCCGCTCGATTACACTGAACTGCGCAAAGCCGCATTGGTGTTGCGCGCTGTGAATCACAAACTGCGCCAGCGTATCATTGACCTGCTGGAAGAAAACAAAACCATGACGGTAACGGACATTTACGTGAAGCTCCGGCTCGAACAAAGTGTGGCCAGCCAGCATTTGGCCATTCTTCGCCGGGCAGGGGTAGTGCGTACCGACCGGCAAGGCAAGTTTATCTACTACTCTTTAGACAAAGAACGACTGGGTCAAATCTCTTCCTTAGTGGAAGAACTTGCTGCGTAAGAACCATTTAGCAGACTTTGAATTCTATAAAGATGCTGTACGTTGCCCCGCCTCCCGGGGCGATGTGCAGCATTTTTATTTCGCAAAATAGGTGACATAAAAGGGATATTGCATATTTGCCAGCGAAAACGACAAATCCAATTTTGATGTAATCGCTTTGAACATGAGCAAGTATTCTTCTGCTTCCCGCTTTCGCCAGCAAGACCATCTGAAATCCTCTTCCGACATCTTCCGGGCATTGGCGCACCCGTTGCGGATGCGCATCTGCGCCATTATTGACGACAAAAACCCCGCATGTGTGCAGGAGATTTATGATGCGCTGAACATCGAACAATCGGTCGCGTCGCAACACTTGCGCATCCTCCGGCAAGCCAATTTGGTGCGGACACAACGCCAGGGCAAGTTCGTATATTACCTGCTGGATTACGCCAAAATGGAGAGTGCAGGAAAGATTGCCGGCCATTTTGCCGGATATATGGGGTGAAAAGAGGCCGCCCCGGAAGTTGGGGCCTTGAGTATGTTTTTATATGTTTATTTGGGGATTTGGTTATTTGGGGATTTGAACGCTACTGATCATGCAGTAGTAACCAAATCACCAAATAACCAAATCCCCAAATAAACAGCCTCCCACTCCCCTCAAAAGAATACCCCGGCGCGGAGAGCAATAAGTCCGATCGTTCCTTTCGATTTGTCTTCCGAAGAAGGCGGAAGGGGGTCGGTGGCCGTTTTTTGGATCAGCCCTTTGTCCGTCACATCTGTAAATTGCTGCTGGAAATGGAGGCCGGCAAAGAGGTTGAAATTGGATACTTTATACTCGATGCCGCCGCCGAGCCCCCACGCAAGAGAAAGCCCCTTGACGTCGTCGCGGATATCCTCGTCTACTGCATTGGGATCATCTGTGCCGCGGATATCGCCCTGTGCGCGTGTCAGGAAACCCAACGTAAATACGGGAATTTCAGCGTAATAACTGATGTTTTCGCCGCCGGAGGCGCGTAGTTTCAATCCCATGGGTATTTCTACATAGGTAAGGCGGTAGTGGAATTTGCCATCTTTCGGCACCAGGTGATACGACTCTTCGCTCAGGGGCGAATCGTTCCAAAGGTCCGCCGTTTCGTAGCCGTTCTGGATGTTGCCGCCCTGGTTGAAACTGAATCCCAAGCCGCTGATAAAAGCGTAATTTGGAGCGAAATAAAACTCGCCCAACACTCCGAATTTGAGGCCCCAATTGGACCCGATACCTTCCAGTTTTTTGTCCGACGTGCGCATCCACGACCAGGTGGGGCTGACCTGAACGCCAAAACGGAACCCCGGTTCTTCCTGCGCCTGAAGGGAGAAAAGCGCAATCATGAAAAAGCAAAAAGCGGAGACAATTTTTTTCATATTCAGTTGTTGTTTTGCGTGTTAAAATTTGGACTCTTAAAATCAGCCGCTAAAATCGAAGTTTTTTCCATGAGTTTATTTCCGAAAGCAAAATACAATGCTATATCGCTGGTAGTGCTCGCGGCCGTGTTGGTTCTGGGCAGTTGTGGCAACGATGGCGCACCCGACGTATCGGATGTCGAGGTAGAGATAAATATCCGGCGCTTCGATCAGGATCTGTTTGCCCTCGACACCGCCAACTTAGAGGCGGGGATGCAGCAACTGTCGCAAAAATACCCCGAAATGCTTCCGCTTTTTGCAGTCAACATCATTCACGATGTGACAAATCCCAACGAAACACCCGCCCAGGCTGTGCGCGGCTTCCTCGCAGCGCCGGAAGTGCGCCATTTATACGATACCGTGCAGCAAGTGTACGGCGACTTGCGCTGGCTTGACCGCGATTTAACGCAAATGTTCAGGTATTACAAATTTTATTTCCCCCAAAAGCCTGTGCCAGAGGTGGTTGCAATTATCTCCGAATTTGCGACCGACGCCTTTACTGCCGGCGACAGTCTTTGCGGGATTGGACTGGATATGTTCCTGGGTGAAAATTACCCGGCCTATTTTGCCAATGAAAACACGTCGCCTGCCTATATCCGGCGGCAATTCCGGAAAGAATACATCGCCGTGCGACTCGCCAAAGCCCTGGCGCAAAACCTTGCGGACGCCCCTCCCGGCGAACGATTGCTCGATCAGATGCTCCACAACGGCAAAATGCTCTATATCGTTGACTGTCTGCTTCCAGCAGTGCCCGACAGTCTGAAAATGGGCTATACCCGCGAGCAGATGGAAGGCAGCTACGCCAACGAACAGGGGGTGTGGGCGCGTCTCCTGGAACAAAATCTGCTGTATTCCACCGACGCGCGCAAACTGCGCAAACTCGTCAGTCCCAGCCCCAATGCCCCCGTCGTTTTTCAGGAAGCCCCCGGCGAGATTGGCAACTGGATCGGCTGGCAAATCGTGGAAGCCTATATGAAACGCTATCCCAATACGACCATGCAGGAACTTTTAAATTTTCGCGACGCGCAAAAGTTTCTCGAACAATCGAAATACAAGCCGCGACGCGAGTAACTTTGAGCTTGGAAAATTTTTGATTGCCGGTTACACGCAATCGGCAATCGGCAATCAATCCTGTTTTTCAATGGATTACACCCTGCCCGCACGAATGTATGTCATTAGGAGCGCCCGCTTCTGGCGGGTGGCAGCGTTGTTTTTCATGTTACCCGGCCTGTCGGCCGCGCAGGTATTCGAAGCAAAAGTGGAAACGAGGGAAGTGACTTTGGGCAGCACTTTCGAGGTGTCTTTTTCTCTGAAAGATGCGCGCGGAGAACGGTTCAGAGCCCCCGAATTCCCGGATTTCAAAATCGTCGGCGGCCCGAACGAAATGCGCGGCATGACCATCATCAACGGACGTTCGTCGTCGCATCATACCTGGTCCTACGAACTCGAACCGCGCCGCGCCGGTACCTTTACCATAGGACCTGCCAGCATCGTCAGCGATGGCAAAACGCTGACAACCCAATCGCTGACTGTCAGAGTGGTGCCCGCTAAAGCCCGGCCCAATGTGAACCTTCCTCCCGGTTCGTCCGACAACCTATTTATCACCGGCGAACTCGACCGGACTGTGGCCTGGCTGGGACAACAACTGACCTGGCGTATTCAACTCTACACCCAACTTTCCCTCGAAGGCGCCGATATGATTGAAATGCCCGACTTCGAAGGGTTTTATGCCAAAGAAAAACGCCGTTTCGACACCCGGGTGCGTTATCAAACCATCCGTGGCAAAAAATATGCGGTGAAAACGCTCTATGAGGAAGCCCTTTTCCCCCAGGAAACAGGCGAACTCACCATTGGCGCCGCCAAGGTGCGGGTAGGCATAGAACAACCAGGTACTTTCGGCGCTTTCCTTGGCCCGAAGCCGGTCGTGTTGCAAACCCAACCCATCCAACTGACCGTAAAAGCCCTGCCCGCTCCTTTGCCCGACCCCTTCAGCGGCGGGGTAGGGCAGTACGAATGGCAGGTGGAAACAGACCGCGATTCCCTGTCAACCGACGATGCGCTTATGCTGAAGGTATCCCTGCGCGGCAATGGCGACTCGAAGCGGTTCAGCGCCCCCGCGCTTGTTTTACCTCCCGGATTGGAAGGATTCGAACCAAAAATTGTGGAAGAGGAAGAATACGAGAACGGCGAAGAAGTCGTCCATTCCAAAGTATTGGAATACGTCATTCTGCCGAAGCAACCCGGCGAATACCACATCGCAGCCGTTTTGTCATTCTTCGATCCCGACAGCAATCGTTTCCAGACATTAAAGGCCGACAGCCTGCCTGTCCTTCGCGTCACGCCTGGTAAGAACTACCGCTCTGACTCCGGCGCCCTGGATACCTTACCGGTACAACCGCCCCCCGCGGTTTCAAAAGAAAGCGGGATATGGGAAAAAATATCGGCCTGGCTGCAGTCGCCCTTCTCCTGGAGTTTGCTGGCGCTGCCCGTGATCTTATTCGGAATTTTTTACTTGCTGAAAAAGCGGAAAACCTCCTCCGTTCCCGGTTCCGCCAGGACTACAGCGGGCAAGCCTGCCCCTGCCTCTGCCCCTGCTAAAGCGGCCCGCGAGCGTTTTGCCAACGCCGCCCGCCTCATCAACGCCGGCAATCCCCGGTTTTTTTACGACGAGTTGTTCAAATCGCTGCAAGCTTATATTGCATCCCGCTTCGACCTGACGCCTACTCAAATGACCCAGGAAAACCTGCGCAAGGTACTCACAGAAAAGCGGGTTTCTGCCGGGACCATCCAGAATGTGCTTGCGGTCTGGCACACTTGCGAGCAAGCTCTTTTCGCGGGTCAGACGCAGTCCGCCCAAATGGAAAGCACCTGGCGTTTAGCAGAATCAGCGGTGCTGGATATGGAAAAAAATTACCGGCGGTCCAGCAACACATAATTCCGGTATTCACCCGGTCGCCAACCGGCGTTTAATTCCAGCCAGCGGGAGACGCGATCCTTCCATGACCAGTGTGCTCGTGCGGGGTCGCTGCCGAACTGCCAGTTCATCGCCCGTATACGCGGGAGCATTATTGCCGGGTGGGAGCCGTCGAAGCGCTCGAGTGGTTCCGAACCGTCATAGTCGAACATTTCTTTCTCTCCTACCATTGCTTTTACTGTCTCGTCAGAATGCCACAAACGATTGAATGACTGTTGTTTGCGTTGTTGCGCCGATGGATGCCTCACCCAACCGTAGTGGTGAATGAAGGCGGGGAGGAGGCGGACGTGGAGTTTAGCCCACCCACCCCCCTCATGGGGAGGGTGGGGGAGACTCCGTCTAAAACCCTGGGCATCCTTCCAAGAGCGTATGTTTTTGTCATTCCGGATGATCCGCACCTCTCTGCGGTACCAGCGGCGGCTGATGCCAATATAATCGTAGGACCCGTAAAAGTGGCGGTAATTAAACAACAGTCCTTCCGTCCGCTGATCGTGCAGGTAGCGCTCCATGCCGGCGCGAATAGCCGGCAAATCGTCTTCGTGGACACATTCGTCGGCCTGGATATAAAAACACCAGTCGTATTCAGGCGGAATGGCATCGAAGGCTTTGTCGGTTTCGGCAGCCAACACACGCCCGCCCTCGCGCAGCGAATCGTCCCAAACCGTTTCCAGAATGTGGATTTTAGGGTCACCGATGCCGCGCACAAGATCGAGCGTCTCGTCGCTGGATTTGCCGACGGCTACGGCAAAATAATCGCATACCGGCAGGATGGAGGTGATCGCTTCCACCACAGGGTAGTCGTAAAGCAGGGCATTGCGGATGAAGGTAAAACCGGCGACTTTCATAATTTCGTCATTGAGGTAATTGGAGTCATTAAGGCCATTAGAGTCATTGTAGTTATTGGGCAGAGTACAGCTTTCGAGGCAAGTCTGACGCAGGGTCAAAACTAATGCAGCGGGCGATTAACAAAGTATTGCCCTGTTCAGCGCTCTGCTCAGTATATTTTTTGTGTTGCAAGAAATTATTTACAAAATGTAAAATAAACTTTACACAATGTCGTATTTAATTTACTTTTGTCACAAAAAAAAACGTAAAAACTTAGGCAGGGGCAGCGCCCCGAAAAATTTGTAGCAGAAAGACCGATATTATTTCGTGGAGGGGCAGCGCCCCGTAACATATTCCAGGGCGCTGCCCCTCCACGGTGATTTTGTGCATAAATCACTACAAATCTTTCGGGGCGCTGCCCCTGCCTAAGTTTTTACAAAAAAACAACTGATTTTATGAAAAACAACCTTTTGCTGTCACACCGCTGGAAAACGCCGGGCTGGATTTTGACCGTCCCAGCATTTCTGACCGGCCTTTATTTATTGTTCATCGAAGAAGACTTCGAACAACTTTGCATCCAAATCCCTGCCGGGGCAAGGCATTTCCTTTGGATAAAGGAGTTTACGATAGGACAGAGTACTGGAGATCAACCAATTACCCTTTGCCTGCTGGACGAGTTGGTTTCCGTCTGTTTGCTGGTCGGTTTGCTTTTGCTGGCTTTTTCCAGAGAAAAGGTGGAAGACGAATGGATCAGGCAGGTGCGGCTGGAGTCGCTGCAATGGGCGATCCTTATCAATTCCCTACTGCTCATATTGTTCACTGTCTTTACGTACGGATCGCCGTTTTTCACGGTGATGACGTTCAATATGTTCACCCCCTTGCTCATTTTCGTCGGGCGTTTTTATTACATCCTGCGCCTGAAACCTTTGTTTTCAAAAAATTAGGCCATGAAAAATACGATCCGGGTAGAGCGTGCCATCCTCAACATCTCACAGGCAGAACTTGCCGAACGGGTGCAGGTGACACGCCAGACCATCAACGCCATCGAGTTGGGCAAATACGTGCCTTCCACTGCATTGGCCATGAAGATTGCGCGGGTATTCGGGAAAAAGGTGGAGGAAGTGTTCGAGTTGGAGGATGGGGATTAGCCGGTAGCGCGGCATTTATACCGCCCCGGTCAAGGCCATTTGTGGCCGCATCACGCATGGCATTCGGCCATAAATGGCCTTGACCGGGGCGGCGTGAACGCCGCGCTACCTCCCCACGACCAGCGTTCCCATCTTCATCCACCCCTCCGATTCCAGCCGGTAAAAATAAGCCCCTGCCGGTAGTCCTTTCGTTTCCAATACAGTTTGTCCGGCAAATTTCAATGTCCGCACAGGATTCCCTTTCGCATCGAACAGCCTGAAAACCAGATTTCCCGGCAGGTTTTCCGTGCGGATCGAGACTTGGCTGTTCGGGGGCGCCGGATTGGGATAAATGCGCAGGTTGGGTATTTTTTCAGGAGTAGCGCCCGGATTTTTCACCGCGGTCACGAGAGAATCAGAAGGCATGGTCAGCACAAACTGGCCGAGGTCGAAATTGTCGGACGACTGCAAATTGGAAAAAGTCGCCGTGCCGTCCGGGCCGCTCTGTATCACATCGGCGGAGTCTGCCAATATCCAGGAAGCGCCTTCACCGTTGGCAGCGCGCTTCCACAGTTTGCAGGCACCGGCAGGCGGGCCGGTCGGGACGAAGCCGATACCATCAAACTCCATCTCAAAAACAGCGTTGGCAGAGGATTCGTTGGCATAAGGCCTTACCACCCAATAAGAGCGGCTGAGGGTATCGCCCTGCGGCGACGTATCGGGATGCAGGTTGATGCGGGTGACGCAGACTTCGCCCTGCAAGGTAACGGGATAGTCCGCGTATTTTATGGTGACGCCCGTGCCCGTGAACGGCACTGTTGCAAAGGGCGTCAGTGGTTGCCGTTTGCTGACGCCCGGTCCCACCGCCACCGTCGAATTCGTACGTGTCGCGTCGCCTGCAAGCGAGAGATGGCGGGTATTCACTCGGTCGAGTACACGCCCGGAGGTTTCGTTGAACTGGTAATAAGCCACGAGCTTGGGATGGTTTTCAGGTTTTTTGGCCAGGTGCATCAGTTCGCGTATCTCGTTCTGCGTGAGGGCTTTGTTCCACACCGTCACTTCGTCAATCAAACCCTTGAAATAGCGGTCGCCGTTGTCGTAACCGATTTGCAGGGGCGCGTCCCATTCCTCCTTGAGGTGGAGCATCGTGTGGGTGGCGGCGATGCCGTCGAGGTAAATTTTAGCATTCGTCGGAGCGATGACCAGCGCCACATGTACCCACTCGCCATCCGGCACAACGAGGCCCGGCTCGAACCAATAACCTGCGTCGTTCCAGTGGTAACGCAATTGGTTGCCGGCATCAATGCTCAGGCCGGCGGTCGTGTTTCCGCCGCGTGCGAAGACGATTCCGGCAAAATCATTTTGCGAACCCTGCCGTTTGATCCAGGCTGTGAGCGTGACGGTGTTGGAATTCAGGTTCAGGTTTTCGGTCGCAACGGCGTAATCGCCCGAACCGTCTAAAGTGAGTGCCTCCCCGGGGATAGAGTCGGCATCGCAGCCGTTTTCGACTTTGATCGCCAATGATTTTTGATAAGCGCCGTTCAAAGTCAGCGTTGCAGTGTAATCTCCGCTTTGTCCAAAAACAACTCCCGGATTGCGCACATCGGTTGCACTGACGAATTGCGGTGTGGGATCGAACGACCAGTTCCAGGTTGCGCCGGTGTGATCCACCACAGAATAGTCGTCGAAATACACGGTGTCGCGGGCGCAGCCTGTTTCCAGCGTGCTCGCCATCGGTTGTACTACGACTTGCGAGGGTTCATAGAAGTCGGCCTCCCACACGCCGAAGCCCCAGCAGCCGTTGCGGATTTTTCCGTCTTTGTAAAATGGTTTGAGACGGTTGGTTTCCACCGAAAGCGGCAAGTCCTGGCTGTAGGGTTGCCAATCGGCAAGGCTATTGTTCCGGTAAAAAACGCCTGCATTGGTACCGAGATAAATACCGCCGTCGGTGCCGTATTGCGCCATGATGTTGGTGATACGGATGCCATTCAACACACTGGTTGTCAGGTTTTCCCATGACTGGCCGCCGTTGGCGGACTTATATATTTTTTTACCGTTGGAGCCGTAAGTGACCGCCACCCACAACACGTTTTCATCTTCGGCGCTGACGGCCATTTTTACCCGGTCGTTGTTGTTGGGTAAGGGCAGTTTGGTTAGTTGCGACCAGGTTTGACCACCATCATCAGAACGCCACATCGCGTCGTCGGCGCCGTCCCATTGGGAACAGTAAATAACGTCTGGGTTGGAACGCGTGATCTCGATCTCAAAAACCTTGTTGTCGGCGTTGCCGGGAAACGCATATAAAGCCTGGAAGGAGGTACCGCCATTTGTGCTTTTCCATATCTTATTTTCAAAACCGAGGTAAACGTGGTTCCAGCAGCGCGGGTCGAAAGCCATTTCGGAGTTGGCGTAATAGGCATACGATTCATTGGGGAACAGGCTGGCGGGAAAACTGCTCACACCGTCGCCGAAGCCGCCCTGGAGGCGATAACCGCCTATATCGGAGAAATAGGTCTTGCGGGCATCGCCGGGATTGACATAGCCCGTCGGCGATTCCGCGCCACCCATGCGATAGTATTTTCCTTCGGGAAAACTCTCGTGCCAGGCCATATTGCCGTTGTGGTAGCGACCACCAACGAGCACGTCCTCATTCCAGCCGGCGTCGAAGCCCCACATGTCGGAACCGGAAATGCCGTTCATACGTGCCTCGATCGTACCCGCGAAATTGGTTGAGTAGTTCAGCCCGCCGTCGGAAGCGATCCACAAGTCGTTGCCATGTGCTGCGAGCGCCTGTATATCGGGGTGGCTCCAGGGCAAACCGCCCACGTATGAGCCGAGCGGAAACCAGGTGGCGCCGCCGTCATTGCTTTTAAACCAGGAAGTACCGCCTGCGATCAACTGGTTGTCGTTGTTGGGATTGACGATGATCGCCATGTCGTAAAAACCCTGCTCGAAACCAGAAAATACGCCGTTGTGCGTCATCAGATTGGTGTGAGTGGGCATGGAATAGGCGACAGGCGAATTGCCGACAGCATTTTGCGGGTGGGTGTTGGCCCAAGTGGCACCGTTATCATTGCTGAGGAATACGCCAATATAGCCTTTCAGGTTGGCGCCGCTGCCGCAGAGATAGGTATATATCTTGGAAGGACTGGACGGACAAAGGGCAATGTGGGCGCCGGTGACGGCTTCGCCCTGGCCGGGCGTCCACCATCCGGTATCGGACGGGGAAAAGCTTTCGCCGCTGTCGGTTGAGATCAGGAAATCCGATCCGGCGCCATTTTTCCGGATGGCAAAAACAGTGGATGGGTCGTCCAATCTGAACTTCACGGCCCAGGTCTGTTGGGGGTGGATTTTGGTCCAGGTCATTCCGGAATTGTCTGTGCGCAGAAGCCCCTGGTCGGAAGCAGCCAACACCACATCCGGATTGCCGGTTTGGATGGCTATTTCATTGACCCACAGATTGTTTTCAGTATAAACAGTTGTCCACGTCGCGCCGCCATCGGTCGTTTTGATGATCTTTCCGCCAGTTGCCGCGTATACGGTATTCGCATCGGTCGGATGGATTTTCACCGCTCCGAAGGCGCCGTGGAGTACGTTGACGGTCAGCAAGTCCCAATGCAAGCCCTTATCCGTCGTTTTCCACAGGCCGCCGCTTTCGCCACCGGCATAGAGAATGTTGGGATTGGAAGCTGCGATGTCGAGGGCATAAATATTGGTTTGCCAGGTGACCTCTGTGACACCATCTGTGTCGTATGTGCGTTTGGGGCCGAGAAAGGTCCAGCCAGGCTGGTTATCGCGTTCCTGAATATTCAGGCGCAAGTTTTGAAGCATATTTTCTCTTTCCGACAATTCTTCCGCCGTCGGTTCTTTCACGCTGCCGTCCGCCTGCACAAACGGTCTCGCCCAATGCATCCAGCGTTTGTAATACTGGGTGTAAGTATTTTTTTCAAATGGTTGATTTTCAAAGTACGCGGAGTAAACTTTTTGAATTTCAAATACGTTCGGGTTATCATCCGACAACCGCTGCATCCAGACTGGCGCATCGGGAGCAATAAAGATGGGGGATGGCTTTTGTTGTGCAAAAAGATGCACAGTTGCCAGAAGAATGGGCAGGCACAAAAGATACTTTTTTTTCATGCGACGGGGAGGATTGAACAGTTCAAAAGTGCGCAAAGATTGGGATTTAAACACTTGTATGAAAGTCGGTTGTGATGACCGTAAAAGCTTCCGACCGGATAAATATTTACTCACAGGATGCTCTTTAGCCCGCCACTAAAAATAAAATTTGCATCTTATGTAATAACTAATGTGAAAATAATCTTATTGAGCAGTTTGCCGCCTTTGCTGTGCCACATTCTTTACAATTTTCCAAATTTTGCTCTTCCCATGAACGCTCTGCTTCTTTTCGGCACAACTGGCGGGTTGTTTTTCTTTACTTTCACTTTTCTGGTGGCGCAGGGGGTGAAATCCGGCCTCTGCAAAACCGCTTCCTCAGAGCAGGATACTTTTGAAGAAGCCCTTACACGTCCTTTCTGGTTGTGGCGCGACGCGCACGCAACAGGCGGACAGTTGACGCTGCCTTTCAAGATCCGCCGCAGTCCGGAAAACAACACCTTCCGGCTCACCACCGACGTCACTTTGGGCGGTTATATCGGCTATACGCGCCGGCTTTCAGAAAAGAAGGATTTCTTCCTGACGATCCCGGTCTCGGCCGGACTGACCTTTATCAATCTCAACGACAACAATACGACGCTCGATCTGGCCATGTCCGATACGGAGGTGGTGCCGGGACTTACCTGGAGCACGGGCATCATCATTCAAATGGACAAATACAACTTCGGTTTGCTGTTTGGAAAGGACTACGCCAGCAATGTGGGCAATCAATGGGAATACCACGGAAAGATGTGGTGGTCGTTCGGCATCGGGTTTGTCTTTTTGCAATAAACACCGCTTGTCTCCTGCCGGTTTCTCCTACTTTTGCCGCACACCGTGCAATGACCTTCCCGCCTTCGTCAAGACTACGGCGGGTAAAAACGACGCCCCGCCTTCGTCAAGACTACGGCGGGTAAAAACGACGCCCCGCCTTCGTCAAGACTACGGCGGATAAAAATGACTCGATTCTCCCTCCAGCGTTTTTTCCAGAAATACACCGGTTTCCTCCGCAACCTGAAGCCCGCCTATGTGCTGAACAACCTCCTCAATGCCGATCGCCTGCAACACAACCGGGCGCTCTATCGCCGCTACGGACTGCGAAAAAGTATATACAGTCCTCTTGGCAGCCGCGATTTCGGTCGTCAACACCACCCTGATATTCCCTGGCTCGACCAGCCCGGCGCATTGGAGCGTCTGGAGCAAAATGCTGATTTTCAAAGTTTTGATAAAAATTTGAAAATTAAGATCCGGCGCTTTATCACCGACGGTTATATGGTGCTGGAAAACTTTTTCCCTGAAAAAGAAACGGCAGCGCTGAATGCCGAAGTAGACGAACTGCTTCGATCCGGCAAAGCCGGTTTCAATTATACAGGCCGTAAGATTTTTAACCTTTATGAAACGAGCCGGCTGGCCGACGAACGGTTTTTCCGCAATCCCGAACTCACCCGTTTGCTGTCGTTTTTATTGGGCAAAAAAGTCATCCCCTTCCAGTCGCTGAATTTTACCCTCGGAAGCGAACAACGCGCCCATTCCGATTCTATCCACATGACGACCGAACCGCCGGGTTATCTCATCGCCACCTGGATTGCGTTGGAAGATTGCACCGAAGAAAACGGTCCGCTTTTTTACTTCCCCGGCAGTCACCGCCTGCCTTATGTGATGACGGACGATTATGACTCGGGCAATACCGCCCTGACCATTGGCGAACACAGCAACCGCCGTTATGAGGATAAAATCGAAGTGATCATCCGTGAAAAAGACCTGAAAAAACAACTTTTTCTCGCCCGGCGCGGCGATGTGCTCATCTGGCACGCCAACCTCCTGCATGGCGGGAACCCCATCGCCACACCAGGCGCCACCCGCCGCAGCATGGTGTGTCATTATTTCGCAGAAGATGTGATCTGTTATCACGAAATGTCGCAAAGACCGGCGCTCCTGCCAAAATAGTGTTTGAGTGTTTGAGTGTTCGAGTGTTCGAGTGTTCGAGTGTTTGAGTGTTTGAGTGTTTGAGTGTTTGAGTGTTTGAGTGGGAGAGTCGCTCCCACTCCCCCACTCAAACACTCAAACACTCGAACAACCATTTTAAACTTCCCTGCATCAATACCACATGAGGCTTTCGGCACGTTTTTGGCGCGAGTTTTCGGAAGGGTGCTGAAATCGCGCCAAGCCTGCTACCTTTGCGGCCTTATTCTTTTAATCTCATGGGCTTTCGCCTTTTTTTCGTTCAACGAACAACGGATATCTCTCATTCTGATGATGAATCAATTAAGACTTTGGGTGTTGCTTGGCGGGCTTGTTCTGACCGGCCAGCAGTCTTTCGCACAAATGCGCGGCTTTGAAACGGGTGGTTGGATCGGTATTTCCAACTATTTCGGCGACCTGAACACCAATTGGCGTGTCAACCGGCTTCATCCCGGTGGCGGACTCGGTGCGCGGTATAATTTCAACGACCGGCTCGCGATGCGGCTCGGCGCCACGTACGGCCAGATCAGTGCCTACGATTCCGATTCCAAAAATGACTTCGAACTTCGGCGCAACCTTTCTTTTAAAAGCATCATTGTGGACGGCACGGCGCAGTTCGAGTTCAACTTTATGCCGTACGTGCACGGACACCGCGACTATTTCTATACGCCATACCTTTTTGCCGGCTTTTCTATGTTCTATTTCAATCCGCGGGCCGAATTGGACGGCGAGTGGTACAACCTGGCGGAACAAGGCACAGAAGGCCAGTTTCGCGGCGAAGAGTACAACACAACCCAAGCTGCGCTCGCCTATGGTTTCGGCTTCAAAATGGATTTGTCGTACCGCTGGAGCTTCAACATCGAGTTGAGCGGCCGCAAACTTTTTACCGATTATCTCGACGACGTGAGCGGGGTATACGCCGACATTCGCGATATCCGTGCGCAAAGGGGAGAAATTGCTGCCGCGCTCTCCGACCGCTCGATAGAGCCCAAAATCGGTGAGCCGGGCCGGCAGCGCGGCAACGGTAAAAACAACGATATGTACGCTTTTCTCACGATCGGTATGATGTACTATTTCGGCGATATCCGCTGCCCGGAGTTTCTGAGAAGATGAAAATGATATTGAGATATTGGGATATTGGGATATTTTTCGTAATGGCATATCCCAATATCCCAATATCTTCATTTACAAATCACCCAGTTGCGGCCGGATAAGCAACTCTTCCACTACTGCTGCATCGCTCAAATTGTAGCAGCCCCACACGGCTCTGGCAATATCCGATGCCTGCATCAGCCGTTCTTCTGGAAAATCGGCGCCGCTCCATGAGTCCGACCATGCAGCGCCGGGCAGGATAGCCGTGACTTTGATGCCTTTCGTTTTCATCTCTTCGCGCAGGCATTTTGAAAAACCGAGCAGGGCGAATTTTGAAATGGTATAAGCGCCGCCGTTGGGATACGCCATGATGCTGGCAATGCTGCACATATTGAAAATGTGACCTTTTTGCTGCGGCAGCATGAGCGGCAACAGCGCGCGCGTGAGGTGATAGCCGCTCATGAGATTGATCTCCAACAAAGTTTCCAACGTGCCTTCGGGTTCGTCGGCGACACCGCCGGGCAGGTAAATTCCCGCATTGTTTACCAGGACATCGAGCCGGGACCATGTTTTTCTGACAAATCCGGTGAATTCCATCACTTCAGATTTTTTCCCCAGATCGGCTGGATGCACGTGCAACTGTACCTGAGGAAACTGTACCTGCCAATCTTCCCGCATGGCTTCCAGATCGGTTTCCGTGCGGGCGCACACGCACAGATCGAAGCCGTTTCCGGCAAAAATTTCGGCAATGGCGCGCCCCAATCCTTTCGTTGCGCCTGTGATGACTGCGGTTTTATTCATTTGCAGATTTGTTGATGTGGTGATTTGTTGATTCGGGCACGCATATTTTTGCCTCAAAGATTTTGAAAAAAAGCAAACCTTTGAACCCGGTTTTCAAACTGATAAATACAGAACACTAAAATCCGGCTTTCAAACCCTTCAACCGGAACCTGAAACCTGACAAAACATGGAATTTCTCTCAAAATACAACTACCTGGAACACCTGGGGCGATACCTGCTCATGATGAAGCACGCGTTTGGCAGGCCGGAGAAACTTTCGATGTACTGGAAGGAGACGGCTCGACAAATGAACGACATCGGCGTCGGATCGCTCATCATTGTATGTCTCATTTCGGTTTTCATCGGAGCGGTGGCGGCGGTTCAGTTCGCTTATCAATTAGATGACCAATTGGTGCCGCGTTACTACATTGGCTACATCGTGCGCGACCTGGCGTTGATCGAACTGTCGCCCACCATCACCTGCCTTGTATTGGCGGGAAAAGTAGGCTCCAATATGGCTGCCGAGATCGGCGGGATGCGCCAGAAAGAGCACATTGATGCGATGGAGGTGATGGGAGTGAATACGGCGGCATACCTCATCATGCCGAAACTGATAGCGGCCATTTTTGTCATCCCGTTGCTGGTAACTTTTTCGGCCTTTGTGGCCATCATCGGCGGTTATCTGGCGAGTGTGCCGACCGGACTCATCACCGACGCGGAGTACATTCAGGGGGTGCGTTCGTTTTTTGTGCCGTACAACGTATTTATGATGTATGTAAAATCCGTTGTCTTTGCCATTATCCTGACGAGCGTTTCCTGCTACCAGGGCTATTTTGTGAAAGGCGGCAGTATCGAACTCGGCCAGGCCAGCACCCGCGCCGTGGTGTTCAGCGACATATTGATCCTGTTGGCCGATTACCTGATCGCTGTGTTGCTTACCGGTGATTGAGGGTTTGAGGGTTTGAAGGTTTGATGGTTCTGATTGGTTGCATCAACTTTCCAGTCACCAAACCTTCAAACCCTCAAACCCTCAAACCTTCAAACCTTCAAACCTTCCATATGCAAGAAATCATTGAATCTGCCTGGAACGACCGCTCGCTCCTCCAAAACTGGGAAGTAAAAAAAGCCATCCGTGAGGTCATTGCTGCGCTCGATGCAGGCGAACTGCGTGTCGCCGAGCCTTTACCCGCCGAAGCCTCCGGCGAAGGCGGGTGGATCACCCACGAATGGATCAAAAAAGCCGTGCTGCTCTATTTTCCCATCCAGGAAATGCAGACCATCGAGGTCGGCCCTTTCGAGTACCACGATAAAATACCTTTGAAAAAAGGATATGCAGAGAAAGGCGTGCGCGTTGTCCCGCAGGCCTTGGCGCGTTTCGGATCCTTCATCGAAAAAGGCGCGATCCTGATGCCTTCCTACGTCAACATCGGCGCCCGGGTGGGCAGCGGTACCATGGTGGATACGTGGGCGACGGTCGGTTCCTGCGCGCAGATTGGCCGCAATGTTCACCTCGCCGGCGGCGTAGGCATCGGCGGTGTGCTGGAGCCGCCGCAGGCAACGCCGACCATTATCGAGGACGAATGCTTCATCGGCTCGCGCTGCATCGTCGTGGAAGGCGTCCGGGTAGAACGCGAAGCCGTGCTTGGCGCCAACGTGGTGCTGACACAAAGTACGCACATCATTGACGTGACCGGTACCGAGCCGGTGATCTTGAAAGGCCGGGTACCAGCCCGCTCGGTCGTCATCCCCGGCACTTATACCAAAAAATTTCCCGCTGGCGAATATCAGGTCGCCTGTGCGCTCATCATCGGGCAGCGCAAAGAAAGCACGGATAAAAAAGTGTCCCTCAACGACGCCCTGCGCGACTACCAGGTCAGCGGGTAGACGGTAGACGGTGGACGGTAGACGGTGGACGGTGGACGGTAGACGGTAGACGGTGGACGGTGGACGGTGGACGGTGGACGGCGCTTCGGTAAGAGTTCATCTAATTGATTATCAATTATTTATTCTCAAAAATTGCATTTTTAAACTTCATAAAATATCAAACTAATTAACTTTGGATGTGGTCCACCGTCCACCGTCCACCGTCTACCGTCTACCGTCTACCGTCCACCGTCCACCGTCTACCGTCTACCGTCTACCGTCTACCGTCTACCGTCCACCGTCTACCGTCTACCGTCTACCGTCTACCGTCTACCGTCTACCGTCTACCGTCCACCGTCCACCGTCCACCGTCCACCGTCCACCGTCTACCGTCCACCGTCCACCGTCTACCGTCTACCGTCCACCGTCCACCGTCTACCGTCCACCGTCCACCGTCTACCGTCCACCGTCTACCGTCCACCGTCTGTGAACAAAACCATCGAGATCACCACGACCCAGAATGTCACCATCGAATACGAACTGGCGCCCCTGCGCGAGCGGATGCTGGCGTGGCTGCTGGATTGGGTGATCGTGATCGTAGGCTATATCATCCTTTATCAGATATTCAGCCTGCTGTTCGGCGGCATCAGCGATGGCGCCATCGCTTTTTTCCTGCTTCCGCTGTTGGTGTACTTTCTTTACCATATTTTATTTGAGATATGGAACGGAGGTCAGACACCCGGCAAGATGGTGATGAACACGAAGGTCGTGCGGCTTGATGGCAAAGACCCGGAATGGAGCGACGTGGTGCTGCGGGCTTTGCTGCAATTAGTGGATTCGCTGTTTTCCGCAGGAGTAGTGGGCGTTTTGCTCATCAAAACCACAAGAAAAAGCCAGCGCTTCGGAGATATGGCGGCCAACACAACGGTAATCCGGCTTTTTACCTCCCAATTCGCCTACCGCCTCGAAGATATATTGAATATTTCCACGCTCGACAATTATCAGCCCGTATTTCCGCAGGTGCGCCGCCTGAGCGAGCGCGACATGATCTTTATTAAAAATGTGCTGAACCGTCACCAGAGATATCCCAACCAAGCACATCAGGAGGTAGTAGAAGACCTCGTTACCCACCTCATGCCTTTGCTGGACATCGAGCAGCGCCCGGCCAACCGGCAGGAGTTTTTGAAGACACTTCTGCGCGATTACATTGTTTTAACGAGGTAGAAAATCCTTCCCTCTTTCTTGCGACTGACTAAGTATTCGACTCGCTGTTGAATCTTGTCGGGCGCGTGGTAAGTCAGAACCTTCTCCGGCGAGATAGTGAAATGGCATAAATTAAATTTAACAATATCAAGGTAATCTTTATTGGCGAAGCGGAAATGACGAACTTTTTAGAAAAAGAGTTCGTTTCTCACAGGTTAACCTCGAAGATTTAAAAAAAGCAATTCAGATATGAAACTAATAATCATTTTTTCACAATTAAAACTCATACATTATGAGATATCCTGTCACTTGGAAGCCCAAGAAGGCTCTCCACCACTGTTGTAATTTTATCATAACCTATTTCTACAAGTTTCAACCCGGAATTGAAATACTGGCAAAATTTATTGTCAGGCTCATTCTGATGGGATTTTTTCCCAATAAGGTTGAATCGCTTGCTCTTTTTGATTTGGCGGATCAACTAATCGAAAAATTATTCGAACGGTTGTCGAAGAAAAAAAGAGAGTAGAAATCTTAATGAAAAGGGCCAGGGGTATCCCCTGACCCTTTTCGTTTTACCTCATCAAGCTGGACAAGTCTTTCGACCGCTTTGGAAGAATCTGTTGTAAATTTATTACAACGTATTTATACAAGTTTCAATCCTCATAGAGGAGGTAAAACGCTGCAAGGTATGAACGAAATAAATACATGCAAGGAAAAATCAAAAATGATTTGTCAAATCCCTCCCCCAAAAAAGAGTAGTTCTGTCAAAGGGGTGACTTTCTTGGCGCAGCAAAGAGTGAGGTGACATCACCAAAGGAACGAAGACGATAACACCTCGCAGCTGCGTACCGGAGATGTCACCCATCCATCCTTCAGGATGACACCTCCTGACCACCAAGTCGCTGTCCAAAAAGAATACTTCCGCGTCACTGAAACGGGAACGGCTTCAATTCATCAATATCGAGCGGTCTGGAACTATGGTGAATAGTGATTACACTGATTTTTTCTTCCGAAAGGATATGGTAAACAATACGATACCGTCCTTTTATAATTTCACGTACATTCGAGCGAATTCTATTTTAACCATTTTTTGTACCGTTGGTCAAACTCCTCAATCGGTATTCCTTCTCCTTTCCTGGATTGTTCTAAGCCTGTTTCAACCTTATAGAGGAAAAAAATCCGCTCCATAAGTTCATCGATGGAAAAACGGTCAGGCAATTCTTTTATCGTTTTCAAGACATTTTCTTTCTCCAGCATAGTTCAAAATTTTTGCAAAAGTAAGCATTTTCTACACCCTTTCCAACAGCTTTCCCGCCTGTTCCAGTAAATCCGCCGTTTTGGCAAAACAAAACCGGACCACTTTTTCATCCCGTCCATCCGAATAAAAGGAAGAGACCGGGATCGCCGCCACGCCGAATTCTGTAGTGAGTCGTTTGCAAAAATCCAGGTCCGGTTCGTCGCTGATGGCCGAATAATCAAACAATTGGAAGTAGGTCCCTTTGCAGGGAAGCGGGCGAAAACGTGTGCCCGACATGGCGCCGAGAAAGAAGTCGCGCTTCTGTTGGTAAAAATCCGGCAGGCCGAGGTACTCTGCCGGATCGGCCATGAAGTCCGCAAAGGCTGCCTGCATAGGGTGGTTGGCCGAAAACACATTGAACTGGTGCACCTTTCGGAATTCGCGCGTCAGTTCGGGCGGGGCCACGCAATAACCCGTTTTCCAACCCGTGTTGTGGTAGGTTTTTCCGAAGGAATAAACCGCCAGCGAGCGGGCATACAATTCCGGGTAACGCAATACCGAGGCGTGCTGTTCGCCGTCGAAAATCAGGTGTTCGTACACCTCGTCGCTCATCAGTAACACGTCTGTTGCGCGCAGCAGGTCGTTGATGGCCAACATATCGGCTTCGCGCAGAATGGTGCCGGTCGGGTTTTGCGGCGTGTTGATACACAACATCCGCGTGCGGGGCGTGATAAGGCGCCCGACCGCCGCCCAGTCCACCTTATAGTCAGGCGCAGAAAGGGCGTGGACGACCGCCACGCCACCCACCGTTTCCACCGACGGACGGTACGAATCGTAGCAGGGTTCGAGCAGGATCACCTCGTCGCCGGGACGCACGAAGGCGGCGATGGCGCAAAAAATGGCCTGGGTGCCGCCCGCCGTCACCGTGATCTCCGTATCGGGATTTACTTTGGCGCCGTACATGCGCTCGATTTTTTCGGCGATGCGTTCGCGCAGCAGCGGCACACCCGGCATAGGCGAATATTGGTTGGCGCCTTTTGCCATGTGTTCTGTCACAAGGCGTTGCAATTTTTCGGACGGATTGAAATTGGGAAAACCCTGCGACAGGTTGATCGCGCCGACCTGATTGGCCAGGCCCGACATGACGGTAAAAATGGTGGTGCCGACGTTGGGAAGTTTGGATTGGATTTGCATGGCAGGGAGGATTTCAGGGTTTAGGGTTGCTGGTATTTTTGATAGATTTCGTCAATCGCTTTGGCCAGTTTGCGGTCTTTTTCGGTCACAATATTTCCGGCATCGTGTGTGGTGAGATGTATTTCGACGGTGTTCCACACATTGCTCCAGTCGGGATGGTGGTTGAGTTTTTCCGCCGCAAAAGCCACTTCGGTCATAAAGGCAAAGGCCTCGGTGAAGTCCCTGAATTTGAAAATACGCTGGAGGCGATTTTTTTCTTCTTGCCACATGGGTGAGAGGGTGTGAGAGGGTTAAACGAAAAAGTGCGGATCAGGTTTGAAGGGTGGGCGACTCAAGGAATATACGGGCGACCACGGCTTCGATTTTCTTCCCGGCCGGATGCAAAATGCCCCGGATGCCCACCGCTTTAGCCGCCTCGACATTGGCTTCCAGGTCGTCGAAAAAGACCGTTTCTTCCGGAACCAGCTCCGCATCGGCCAGGATATACTCATAAATCTCGCGGTCGGGTTTGCGCAAGCGAATGAGATGCGAGTAATACACTCCGTCGAAATAGCGCCTTTGAAAATCGCCGATGCCGTGTTCGCGCATCATATAGTCGTCAATCCAGGCGGCGTGCAGGTCGTTGATGTTGCTGAGCAGGAAGACATTGTATTGTTCGCGCAGGCGGAGCAACATTTCAAACCTTTCGCGCGGCATCTGCAGAAAAATGGAGTTCCAGGCAGAGATGACTTGTTCTTTTTCCAGGGGGTGTCCCGCCGCGAAACGAATGGCATCCACAAATTCTTCGGTACTAAGGCCGCCGACTTCATAAAGTTCAAAAATCCGTTCCCGGAACAGTTTTTCTTTCGCTGCCGAAAAGTTTTCTCCGAAATAAAATTTCAGATTTCGCTCGATGGCAGGCAGATCGAGGTCGAAAAGAACGTTGCCAAAATCGAAAATGATGTTTTTTACAGGCTGCATAGGCGGGCAAAGTTGCGGAAAACTACCGATTGTATACTGCTAACTGCCGACGGAACTTGTACCTTTGCCGCGCTTTTAACCGAATTATTGTCAAAAAACAAAAAAGGGTTGTGCGGCCTCTCTCACGCCTCTCTCCCCTCTCACGTCTCTCACATATGGCTCGCGTAGAACTTGTGATGCCCAAAATGGGCGAAAGCATCATGGAAGCCACCATTCTCAAGTGGCGCAAAAAAACCGGCGACTCCATCGAACTCGATGAACCGGTGCTCGACATCGCCACCGATAAAGTAGACTCGGAAGTACCCTCGCCCGTCGCGGGTGTGCTCGTAGAGATTCTTTTTCAGGAAAACGACGTGGTGCCCATCAATAAGGTCATCGCCCTGATCGAAACGGACGCCGCAAACGCCCAACCCGCCGCTTCGCCCGCCGTAGCACAGTCTGCTCCGGCGACCAACGGGCAGTCGGCAGTGAGCACTGGCAGTAGCACTGGCAGTAGCACTGGCAGTAGCAGTGGCAGTAGCAGTGGCAGTTCACAGTCTGTGAGTGTTCCCTACGTGCCGACTGCTCCTGCCACTGCTACTGCTATTGCTACTACCACTAACCGCTTCTACTCCCCCCTCGTGCGCACCATCGCAAAACAGGAGGGTATTAGTCAGGTCGAACTCGATACACTTCCCGGTTCCGGCCAGGATGGCCGCGTGACGAAGAAAGACATCCTCGCCTATGTTGCCAGCCGGCAGTCACCGGTGACAGTCAGCAGTGGCGCCGTCCAGCCCGCGACAGCTGACGGTGCGCAGGCCGTGCCGTCCACCGTCCACCGTTCGCCGTCCACCGTCGAAGGCAACGTCGAGATCGTGGAGATGGATCGCATGCGCAAACTCATTGCAGATCACATGGTGATGAGCAAACACGTCAGCCCGCACGTGACTTCGTTCGTGGAAGTGGATGTGACCAATCTGGTGAACTGGCGCAACCGCGTGAAAGACCAGTTCAAAAAACAATACGGCGAGAACATCACGTTTACGCCCATTTTTATCGAGGCGGTCGCGCGTGCCATCCGCGATTTCCCGATGATCAATATTTCGGTGGACGGCACCCGTCTGATCGTCAAAAAAGACATCAACATCGGTATGGCCGCCGCTTTACCGAGCGGCAACCTCATCGTTCCCGTCATCAGAAATGCTGATTATCTGAACCTTGTGGGCCTCACCAAACAGGTGAACGACCTTGCCAACCGCGCCCGGCAGAACCAACTCAAACCAGACGATATCCAGGGCGGCACGTTCACCCTCACCAACGTCGGTACCTTCGGCAACGTGATGGGTACGCCCATTATCAACCAACCGCAGGTGGCGATCATGGCGACGGGTGCGATCCGCAAAAAACCCGCCGTGCTCGAAACCGAATACGGCGACGTGATCGCCGTGCGCCAGATGATGTTTCTCTCGCTATCCTACGACCACCGCGTGGTAGACGGCAGCCTCGGCGGCTCGTTCCTGCGACGGGTGGGGGATTACCTGGAGCAGTTTGATGCGAACCGGGGGATTTGATTTCGGATTGTGGATTTCGGATTCGTCCCGTCGCACCCTAGTGCGCGACGGGACGAATTTTTTGGAGAGATGAACTTTGAAAACACTTAAGCAATTCTCCTTCAAATTGTTTTGATATGTTAAAATTAGAAGAACTCAAGCAGTGGCTCGAAGACATCAGGAATATTGTCATTGACTTAAACATTTGCTTACAAAACTCCGAACGGTTGACGGAAGATAAATACAACTTTGAAAAATCAATCAAAGAGCACGGTTTCTTCCAGCTTCATTGGCATCAATTACGATTCATTTCAGTGATTCAGCTTTGCAAGCTATTAAGTGACAGACCAAATGAAAAGAGAAGCTTTCTAAACTTGTGTAAGCGCCTCGAAACCCCAAATTATGACCCCGATTTGCTTGATTTGTTTAGTAAAAATCCGAATAACCACCATGATTTGGTGAAGTCCAAATTTGATGTGATAAGTCTAACAACATGGGTAAAAGCGGAAATTGACAAGCAAAAAGGTTTAATAGACAAAATCATATCCGCTAGAAATCAAGTTTACGCTCATAAAGACCCGGTTGCAAATGTTTCACAGATTAAACTATCTGAGATTCGTGAATTGGTTGACTTGGCGTCAAATATTTTCAATACCATCAATTTTAAATTTTTCTTTTCCCAAACTTACCTTAAAATGCTTGACAGTTGGAGTATAGATTACGTTTTATGGTATATGAATGAAGTAAGAGCACTTGACGAAGAGAGAAGAACATCTCGAATTAATAAAATCAAATAATCGCCTACCCTTTCGGTTTTGCACCATGATGGATAGCAAGAATGTCAATTTGCTCGTCGGAAACAATGTAATATGCCACGAGGTAATGACCGATAACCAATTCGCGCAAGCGATCGTTGTCGTAGTCCGGGAGGACTCGTCCCAGCCGGGGAAAATTCGCAAGCAGGTCTATTTTGTCTAAAATTTTACCAGCTTGGGCGTCGGCAGCATTGAGGGAAAATTCAGCGAGTTAGAGAAATATCTCTAGCAAATCCTCTTCCGCCTTCGGCGTCAGGATGATTTTTCGTTCCGCCATGCTTTCATCTTTTCACGGACTTGGTCGATGGGAGCGCCTTCTCCTCGCTTCGATTGGGCGAGGCCCTCTTCAATTTTGAACAAATATATGATGCGGTCGAACAACTCCTCCATCGAGACACGGTCGGGCATTTCTCCGATAGATTTTATCACTGCTTCCTTAGAAATCGAATCGAGAACGCTCATAGAGATATTTTTTGCAAAGGCATCGCAAAAACGATAAATGCACAAATTTTACAGCACCACATGCCCATTCCCAATTTCATCAGATTGAAAATCAAACATGAGTCATTCCGAATTTTAGAAGGGATAAAGTTTTAACTTTTTAACGTAAACGTATTATAAATCAGCATTTTAACTTCTTACCAACTTCATTTCTCCTTATTATCTGTAAATTGAATCCCATTTTCCCGATGTGTCCCCGCCCAAGACCCCGAAGGGGTCGAACTTGAATAACCCGGCTTGAAATGCCGGGTCGAGGCCCCCAACCACGTGTCGCAACCGCGAAGCGGTTGAATGTCTGGCTTATAACTTCCTCAAATTCAACCGCTTCGCGGTTGTGATATGCTCCGACCTCACGAATACCCGGCGTTTGACGCCAGGCTATTCAAATTCGCCCCCTTCGGGGTCTGATAAGTTTTGGTATTTGGAGAAAAACATTTTCAGGATGTGGGTACTCGGAAAGACTGGAGTGAGGCATCTCAATCCGCTCATTTTCAGTGGTATGAGTTATTGCTGAAAAATTCGGGATGACTCATGTCCTTACACGACATTTGGACGGAACCGGTTTGCCATACCCTGGATCAAAGCCTAATAGGCAAATACCCGCCCGTCGAGTGAAAATTTGCCACTGCCGTTGAACAGCAAAGCCAGGCTTAGCCCGATGGCAAATAGGTGGTATTCAAACCCTTCGCCCGCCTGTGTTCCGGACCAGTTGATAAAAAAACCGTTCTGCACATGGCTGGTGAAGATGATACCCAGCATCAGTACGATCATCGCAATCGCCCAAAGGCGGCTGCCCAATCCTGCGATCAAAAAAAGTGAACCGAAAAATTCGATGAGAATGACCAGCAGACCAATCAGCCAGGGTAAGTGTACCGTGCCGGTAAAAAAATTCATGGTACCGGTAAAGCCGTAGCCGCCGAACCAGCCAAGTAATTTTTGAGCGCCGTGCGGAAAGATGATCAATCCGAGCGTAAGACGCAGAATGAGCCCCGTCCAGTCATTGCCGGACGTAAATAATATTGCCATAATTTTGGAAATGGATGGTTTAAGTTTCTGAATAAAAAGTCGAAACCGGCCGATTTGACGGGGCAAAGGTGCAGGTCGGCACAGCCGTCGCGCATTGAACTAATTTAAGAAAATCGCGGGGGAGGATTTCAGCCTTTGGCAAGTTTGCCGCGGATTTTACTCAGAAACTCGGGTGTGATGCCCAGGTAGGCCGCGATCTGGTGTTGGGGCAACCGCCGTTCGAGTGCGGGATATTTTTCACGGAAGGCGAGGTAACGTTCTTCGCCGGTACTTCCTATGTTTTGCAGAATACGCCGCTGCTGCGCTATAAAAGCGTTCTGAAACATGATGCGGAAAAACCGTTCGAATTGAGGCACTTCCAGGTAAAGTCTTTCCAGGTTATCCCGCTCGATCTGGGCTACCGTCGTATCCTCCAGCGCATCTATGAATTGTGAGGCAGGGGTTTGGGTCAACAAACTGTATAGATCGGAGGTCCACCAATCTTCGACGGAGAATTGGAGTATGTGCTCGTCTGCGTTGTCGTCGAGGTAATAATTGCGCAGGCAACCTTCGAGCACAAAGGTTTCATATCGGCATACTTCACCTGCCTGAAGCAAAAATGCTTTTTTCACTAAACGGCGAACCTGAAGCAATGAAATAAAAAAGTCAGTTTCATCCGGCTGCAGATGAATGTGACGGGCGACGTTTTTCAGCAACAAATCGAACACAGGAACCGGGTTTTGTTTGGACAAAAATATGTCATTCAACATTGCGCGTGAAAAATGCAGGCATAGTGGCTCTTCGTTTTACATCCCTCTTCAGAACTTTGCTTACCGGGAAGCGATAAATGTACAAACTTTGCACGCACATCTGTGATCGTTTTATGCACTCACTCCCGCAATTACTCGAGCTTATTCATTCATTTTCAGGTAAAAGCACCTTCCCTCCCCATCCGCGCGAACTTTACGAACCCTGCGACTACATCCTCACGCTCGGCGGCAAACGCCTGCGCCCGGCCTTGTTGCTGATGGGTTACGAACTGTTCCGCGACGACGTGGAGCAGGCGCTGCCGGCGGCCTGGGCGGTCGAGTTGTTCCACAATTTTACCCTGATGCACGACGACATCATGGACGCTGCGCCTTTGCGACGCGGCCAACCGACCGTGCATACCCGCTGGAGCACGACGACCGGCATCCTCAGCGGCGACGTGATGCTGATCTATGCTTACCGTTTTTTGGCAAAAATTGGCGAACCGGAAATAGTGCTGAACCTGATCCAAACCTTCAATCGCGTGGCGACGGAAGTATGCGAAGGCCAGCAACTGGACCTCAATTTCGAGACGCGCGCTGACGTGAGCATCCCCGAATACATCCGCATGATCGAACTGAAAACGGCTGTATTGCTCGGTGGGGCATTGCAGATGGGCGCCATTTGTGCCGGTGCGTCGCAGGCCGATGCCGAACACCTCTATCACTTTGGCCGCCTGGCCGGCATCGCCTTTCAGATTCAGGACGACCTGCTCGACACGTATGGCGACCCGGCAAAATTCGGCAAACAAGTCGGCGGCGATATTTTACAAAACAAAAAAACGCTGCTGGTATTGAAAACCCTCGAAGTCGCCCCCGAAGCCGAACGTCTCAGACTTGCCCAATGGATGAAAACCGGGATCGAAAATTCCGATGAAAAAGTGGCAGCCGTACGCGCCATATTCGACCGGAATGGGATACCCAACCTGATCGCAACGGAGCAGCAACGCTTTCAAAATGAGGCGTTTAACCACATAGGGGCTGTCAATTTACCCGAAGAACGAAAGGCGGTGCTGCGAAAAACGGTGGAAGAACTGCTGAAAAGAGAATACTAGCCTTTCAATTATGGTTTGTTAATTAGTCTGGAATTCTCTACTTTTGTAATTAATATAGATAAAAAATCGAGCAAGATGTCTGAGCAACGCAAACTTTCCAATCTACAATTGGAATTACTCAAAGTCTTCAGTTATAATTTAACAGAGGAACAATTGCTGGAAATCAAGAATTTGCTTTCCAACTATTTTCTGGAGAAGGCTCGCGATGAGATGGATCGATTGTGGGATGAACACAATTGGACAGAAGAAACTATGCACGAATGGGCGCATGGACATACACGCAGATCATCTAATTCTCCTACTTTAGCAAGCTGACACAATGCGTATAGTCATAGACACCAACGTTCTGTTGTCTTCCATCTCCCGAAAATCGCAATTTAGATTAATTTTTGACAAAATTTTAGATAATTCAATCACGCTTGCTGTCAGTCATGATATTCTTTTGGAATATGAAGAAATCATCGCTAAAAAAAGCTCTCCGGAAGTTGCGGCGAATATATTGAGAGGCTTTGAAGATCGCCCAAACATAGAATACATTGATATTTTTTTCAATTGGAATCTCATCGAACTTGATCCTGATGATAACAAATTTGTGGATTGCTATGTAGCCTCAGGGGCAGAATATTTAGTTACTAATGATCACCACTTTGATATTCTGAGCCCGAATGCTTTCCCCCCGGTATATATTGTCAGTATCGAAGAGTTTATGGAAATTATTCAAACCAGATTTGACACTGACGATCAGAACATAATTTTTGGAAAGGGAAAAGTAGATGAGGGTAGTGAACTTGATTTTTAATCCGGGTAAAACAACCTAAGGGGGTATAATATTTAAAAAAATTTCAGAACAAGAGTTGTATTTAACAAACATAGACACACAATTCACTTCCCCAACACCTGTTTCAACGCCGCCAGGCTCGCCTGATTTTCGGCGGCGTAAAAGGCCCGTAGCAGATCCTGTTTCTCCCGTTCGCTCAGGTGCAGGCTCATAGACGCTTCGTTCTCTTTCACCACCGGCCGGTACAGGAAGCGGATGACGTCCAGTTTGTTTTTTCCCAGCAGATCGTCGAGCATGGCCAGCGTGTTGTCCTGGTCGAAATCCTGCATGGAAGTGATGTGGGTGGCGGCGCTGACGGGATTGAGCAGGTTGTGCAGCACGCCTTTTGCGTCGCTTTGGGCGATGGGGTCAATTTTTTGCCAGCAGCGCACCTGCACGATGACCACGCCTCCTGTATTCGCCAGGATCCAATCGCGAAAAGTATGGATAAACCGTGCCGCCAGCGTAATGCCGTAGTTGTCGCGGAAGCCGGCATCCATCGCCTCGACGGAGGGATTGGTAGGCAGCCAGGCGTTGGGCAGGATAAAGGGATAAGTGCAATTCATACGCAGAGCGCTGGAAAAAGCGAGGCTGTCGGAATCCTGTTGCGCGAACAGTTTGCCGAAATCCACGCCGTCAATTTCGACCTGCGAAGCGAGGCGTCCGAGGTCGTGCGGCTTCATCAGGTAGGATACGCCCTGCGGGCTGATGAGCAGGCGTCGGGCATCGTTCAGGACATAGGGCGACACGACCATCATCGGGATAGCGGCGTCGCGTTCCGGGCGGCGGTAATCGGCGATACGTTTGGAAAACAGACCGCCGCAGTTTTCATCCAATTGATTCTCGAACAAATAACCCCGGTCCTTGCGGTAGGTATGATCTCCCGATTGGAAAGTTGCCAGAGGGTAAAACAGGTCGTTGGACACGATGGCGAAGGTGACCGGGTTGAGCAGGTCTTTCCCCATATCGCGAACGAACGCTGTATCGTGGACGGACACAAGCGCGCCTTCCTGCTGCCGGAGGTAGAGTTCGCGCAGGTATGCTGCGCCCAGCATCCCGCCCGAAGCGCCGGTAATGAGTGCCGACTGGCGCAGCAATCGTCCGCCCGTGGCGCGGTCGGCCTGTTGGAGCGTCTGCATCGTCCACAGCGAAGAGCGCATCCCGCCGCCGCTGACGCAGAGAAAAACGATTTTTGGTTTGGGATTGGACGGAGTGCTGTTTTTCAGCAGCCACTTGTCGAGGATGCGCAGCGTGGCGGCTTTGTCGCGGCGCAGGTTTTCCGGGGTGCACAATTTTTCCAGTGCCGGATAAGAATAGGTCGCGCGGTTTTCTTCCCGGTAATCGAGGCCGTAGGCGCGGTTGCGGTAATTGAATAAACCGAAACTGGTGATGTAATTCACGGCGAGCAACAGGCAGATGAACACCAACGGTCCCCATTGCCGGAACCAGAAAGTGATGGCGCCAAAAATGGACATGACCATGCTGGACAGGATAAAAACCGTAGCGCCGGTAGGTATCCGCACCCATTCGCTGTCCATAAAAGCGCCTTGCGCCATAAGCAGCAGTAGCATTACAATTTGCACCACCACAGCATTCGCGTGGTTCTGGCGAAACACCTGGGATAGCATTTTGGGGTTGTAATGCGCCACGCTGCGCACCAGCCGCAGGTGCATCCGCTCGGTAAAATAGGTATCCACCCGCCAGCGGGTCGCTCCTTCGCGGATCTCCCAGAGGGTGGGGAGTCGCTGACCCGGCGCGAGCAATTTGCTACCGGGCACGGGGACGAATTCACCGGGCCGCAAAAAAGCGCCGATGTCTTTGTTGGTAAAATAAAGATAAATGATCAAAAGACTGATCAATGCGATGGCGCCGGTCAGAAAACCGGCAATATTGCGCACGATATCGAGCGTTTTTGTCAGTTCGTCGTACCACTGGAAGCGCGTGGAAGCGATCAGATAGGAAACAAAAAAAGCGAGCGGGATGAGGCTGTTGTTCAGCGAGAATTTGGTGAACGGCGCGCTCAGGGTCGCCAGAAAAGGAAAGCGGCTCGCGGTGAGCAGGTAGGTCGTCAGGTTCCAGATCATCACGAACGCCCCAAACGCCGCTCCGGTGATAAAGAAACTCCAGAAATTGACTTCGCCCCGGTATTCGGGCGTCAGCATCAGGTAGTGCATCCCGAAAAAACGCCCCGCCTTACCCGTCATCAACAAGGCCAGAAGCACCCACAACCCGATGAGCAACAGGTGATTGCGGAAATGCAGGGCCAACAGGCGAATGGGGAATGAATAATATATCTGGCGCAGAGCGGTCATTCAAGAATGGATTCCATTGGTAAACGCAGCAAGTGTAAAAACTTTGTTTGGAAATTGCCGGATTTTGAAAACGTTAATATCCGTCACTCCAACTCCCGGCAAGCCCGGTACAGATCCTGCCATCCTTCCCGTTTTTTCACCACCGTTTCCAAGTACTCCTGCCAGACGGCGGTGTCCGTGCCGGGGTCTTTGACCACTGCGCCAGCGAGGCCTGCGGCGAGGTCGTGCGCGCGTAGTTCGCCGTCGCCGAAATGAACAGCCAGCGATTGTCCCTGGTGCATCACCGAAATCGCCTCGGCAGTGCTGAGCGTGGCAGTCGGGCTTTTGAGTTTTTCGCGGCCGTCTTCCGTTTTGCCGTTGCGGAGTTCGCGGAAGATGGTGACCAAGCGGCGGATCTCCTGCACCGGTGCCGCGTCGGGCGGGAGTTCGAGCGATTTTCCGAGGACAGCGACGCGGTTTTGCACGATCGCCACTTCTTCTTCGAGCGTGTCGGGCAGCGGCAGCACCACCGTATTGAAACGGCGGCGCAGCGCGGCGGAAAGTTCGTTCACCCCCTTGTCGCGGTCGTTGGAAGTGGCGATAAGGTTGAAGCCCTGGCGCGCCTGCACTTCGGTGTTGAGTTCGGGCACGGGCAGCGTTTTTTCCGAGAGCAGGGTGATGAGCGTATCCTGCACGTCGGCGGGAATGCGCGTCAGTTCTTCTACCCGCACGAGTTTGCCATCGCGCATGGCCGTCATAACGGGGCTGGGGACGAGGGCATTTTCCGAGGGGCCTTCGGCGAGCAGACGGGCATAGTTCCAGCCGTAGCGCAGCGCCTCTTCATTCAGGCCGGCGGTACCTTGTACCAACAAAGTGCTGTCGCCGCTGATGGCAGCGGCGAGGTGTTCGCTCACCCAGGTTTTGGCGGTGCCGGGCACGCCGAGCAGGAGCAGGGCGCGGTCGGTAGCGAGGGTAGCGACGGCGATCTCGATGAGGCGGCGGCGGCCGTAGTATTTCGGCTCTATTTCGGTTTCGCCCGCCTTGCCGCCGAGCAGGTAAGTGACTACTGCCCAGGGCGATAAAAGCCAGCTGGCCGGGCGGGGGCGGTCGTCGTGGGCGGCTAAAGCAGCGAGTTCGTGGGCATAGGCTTGTTCGGCGTGGGGGCGTATGACGGTCGTTGGTTGCATGGGGGCAAGGTACGGGGTTTCGGGGTTAGGGGGGCAGGGTTTCAATCTTGCCGGGTTAGAATTTTCCCGGCTGTAAAAAAGCGATACGTTGTTTCGTGCCAAATCAGGAGTGCAACTTGAAAACTTAGGGGCGGTTGCCCGAAAAAGAATAAAAACCACACCACTCAGGCAGCCCGGACCGGATTTTTGTCGTCAACGGATTAATGGGACGTTGGATTATTGGATATTTGACTTTGGACTTTGAGACCGCTCTTTGCAAAAGTCTGACGTCCAAAGTCTAACATCCAATAATCCAACGTCAAATGTCCAACTCTTCTCATGCGAAACACTCGTTTTTCCCTATTCGCAGCGACCGGGCTGCTCGTCCTTTTTCAAACTTTTTGCACAGAAAACCCCGTAGAAACGGTAGAAAGCCGCGACGCGGAAGGCCAACTCGAACGCTACCAGCGCCGCAAACGCGACTACGCCAAAGAAGGACTGTACCAGCGTTTTTCCGCCGACGGCAAACTGCGCGAAGAAGCCCATTACGTCAACGATACGCTCGACGGCGAACGGAAATACTTTTTCCCGAACGGCACGGTCGAAAGCATTGAACACTACCGGCGCGGGCAGTACCACGGCAAATACCAGAAATTTTATGAAAGCGGTCAGTTGTACATTGAGCAGGAATTTGTGGACGGCGCCATGCAGGGGTTCAGCCTCGGATATTACCCCAACGGCGTCCTGAAAGAAAAGGTGACCATCCGCGACAACGAGGAAAACGGGCCGTTTTGGGAATACTGGGAAAACGGCAACCTCAAAGCCGAAGGGAATTACGCGCCCGATGAAGACGAGTCGCTGGAACAAGGCGAACTCAAAGAATACGACGAAAACGGCCAGATCATCCGCATTGCCGACTGCAACAAGGGGGTATGCCTGACGCGGTGGAAAAAATAAGATTATAAGGGTTGATGAAGGTTGATGAAAATTTATAAGGTTGATAATCAACCCTCATCAACTTTCATCAATCCTCATCAACAATATACCATGCACACAATTTTACGAAAGATCAGCCTCGCGGCGCTGTTTGCCTTTATTTGCTTGCTGCCTGCTGCCGACTGCCAGATCACCGGCGGACAACACGTTTTTTCCTTTCTGAACCTCTCGCCGTCGGCGCGCATCACGGCGCTGGGCGGGATGCAAATCGCCGTGAAGGACGACGACCCCGCTTTCGCCGCCGCCAACCCGGCGGCGCTCAACCCGGCTATGGACGGGCGGCTGGCGCTCCAGCACAATTTCTTTATCTCCGACATCCAGCACGGATATGTCGCCTACGCCCATGACCTCCCGAAAGTCGGGTTCACCGTGCAGGGCGGCCTGCAATACGTGGGTTATGGCGACATCCCCATGACCGACGAATACGGCAACAAACTGGGCGGCAACATCGAGGCCTCCGAAACCGCGCTGACGCTCGGTGCCGCGCGACCGCTCACCGGCCGCGTGTCGCTGGGATTGAACCTGCGCGTCGGATTTTCCACGCTCGATGTCTACAAATCGTCGGCACTGGCCGCTGACGCCGGGTTGATGTACGCCGACACCACACACCGCTTCACTGCAGCGGTCGTGCTGCGCAACGCGGGCACACAACTTTCCACCTACGACGGCACGCGCGAAGACCTGCCCTTCGACCTGCAGATCGGCATCAGCAAACGTTTCCGGCACCTGCCGTTCCGCTTCGGTATCATTGCGCACCACCTGCACGAATGGGAGATCACCTACGACGATCCCAATTTTCAGGACGACGATGTGCTCATTTTCGGGGGCGACGAGCCCGCCGATAAAGGGGGCAGCGACGTGGACAACTTCTTCCGCCACCTCATCTTCAACGGCGAATTTCTTTTCGGACGCAACGAATCCTTCCAGTTGCGCTTTGGTTACAACCACCTGCGCAAGAAGGAGTTGTCAGTGAAAAACTACCGCAGCCTCGCCGGATTTTCCTTCGGCGCGGGCGTCAGGGTCAGCCGCTTCCGTGTTGACTTCGGCTACGGCTCGTACCACCTCGGCGGCGGGGTCGTCCATTTCGGATTGGGGACGAACCTGAAAGAGTTTTTCTAAAAAACGTACTTTTGGGTTTCCAAACCCAGCCGACGATATGGACGAACTGCTTATTTTCATCTCCTACGCCCAGGAAGACGTTCAGTATAAAGACACGTTCATCAAAGAATTTTCACCTGCGGCGCAGAGCAACAAATGGCAGGTGTGGCAGGATGGGGAAATAAAGCCGGGCGCTTTTTGGGACGATGAGATCAAAAACAACCTGAACAAAGCCGATGTGATCGTCCTGCTGGTCAGTTCCGATTTTTTGAATTCCGACTATATCAACAATGTTGAGTTGATACACGCGCTGGAAAAACAGAAACAAGGCCTGGCGCTTGTCATACCGGTCATTCTGGACGACTGCCTTTGGGAAGACCACGAAATATTGCCCAAAATCCAGGCGGTCAGGGTCAATGAGAAAATAAGCGACAAAGGCAACAAGGAACAGATCAAAGCCGCTTTGCAATTTGCCGCCAGGCAAGTGCGCGATAGCGTAAAAGCCGGCAAACCCGGCGCCGGCAAAGGCGCTTCCACCGCCCTGAAACCCGAAGAGATCAACGAACTCCGGCAACTCGATCCCTACGCCATTGTCGTCGCCGTCCGCGGGAAAAAAAATGTATTCCTGCTTTTACCCAAAGGGAGTGAAATATCGCAATTCCCGCTTTCCGATAAAGGCCTGCCTCAAAAAGTCCTCGGTATCCTGCAGCGTTTGTTGTTAAAAGGCGACCTCGAAGAAGACGATTGCCGGGTGTTGGGGGAGGCTTTGTTCGCGCGGCTTTTCTCTGATACGAACGCGCAAAACATCTTTATCAAAGCCTATCAAAGCCATTTGCCCGGCGCCGGCAAGCCCCTTAAGATCGTGCTCCATTTCGACGACCAGTCCAGCGAACTTGCCGGCTTGCCTTGGGAATATTTGTGGCTGCCGCTGCCGGAGGGCGCCAGCGACGGGTTTTTTATCGGAGAAAAAGAGAACCTTATCCTGACCCGCCGGCTTTCCACTGCCGGGAAGGAAAAGAAAGTGGAAGCCGATAAACTGCGAATTCTTGTAGCCTATTCCAAACCGTCCATCCAGGAGATCGCTCATCGCATCGAAGACGACGCCAAAAGCGTATTCAGCCGCTCCAAACCCGTAAAAGAAGAGGACAAAAAACTGTGGATCAACATTGACGTGACCGGTCCCAATGAGTTTAAGTCCAAAAACGACTTCGAATCGTTTATTAAAAAAGAAAATCCCTTTCACATTGTCCATTTTGTCGGGAAAGGCAAAACTGAAAACGGTTCGGGCCTCATCGCCTTTTGTGATGCCGCCGCTAAAAAAGAAGAGTGGCTCGCGCCCGATACTTTTGTCAAGTGCTTCCCCGAAGGCAAAAAGCCCAATCTCATATTTCTGCACGCGCCGCCCGACTCCTGCCGCAGCCTGCGCGACATGGCGCTCAACTTAGTGACCTCGGTAGATGGTGTGCTGGCCATCCAAACCCCCGTAAAGAGCGAAGAAGCCGCCGACTTTTCCGAAAAACTCTACACTGCGCTTGCCGGCGGAGAATACTTGGACGAAGCCGTCACCCATGCCGCCCGGTATGCGGCGGCAAGAAGCGCCAATCGCCTGCGCATGTATGGAATCTCGGCCTCTTTCTCGCGCGCAACCCTGAAAATGGAGGTGGCAAAGCCCGCCGTGCCCGTTCAAACTGCCGATGAGAATTTCGTTTTTATGGAATGCCCCAACCACAGCGACCCCGTGATCCAATGCAAACAACTGCTCCCCGTCAAAGGCGGGCGCACGGCCTGGACGTTTTGTAAAAAATGCGACGCCGGCCCCTTGTGGTTATGCCCCAATTGCCAGCAGGCGGTCGTCAACCTTTCGGAAAAACGCTGTTTCAATTGCGGCTACGAAACCGCCAAAATGGTGGTGCCGGATAATATTCGTCAACTCATTCCCGCAACCAGAACGGAAACCTCCCAATCCGTAAAACCCACCGCTCCGGGCAGCACGACCGACCGGGTTGCCTACAGCCCCCAGGAGAGCCGCCGCGCCGAACCGGGTTTGCCGAAATAATGACGTTGGACTGTTTGACTTTGGACTTTTGACAATAGGACCCTGTTCGTAAAATGATGTTGGACTGTTTGACTTTGGACTTTTGACAATAGGACCCTGTTCGTAAAATGGTGTTGGACTGTTTGACTTTGGACTTTTGACAATAGGACCCTGTTCGTAAAATG
>JABAQQ010000017.1:0-14255 GCA_019187225.1 Saprospiraceae bacterium | reverse complement strand
TGTTGGACTGTTTGACTTTGGACTTTTGACAATAGGACCCTGTTCGTAAAATGATGTTGGACTGTTTGACTTTGGACTTTTGACAATAGGACCCTGTTCGTAAAATGATGTTGGACTGTTTGACTTTGGACTTTTGACAATAGGACCCTGTTCGTAAAATGGTGTTGGACTGTTTGACTTTGGACTTTTGACACTAAGACCCGGTTCGTAAAACGACGGGAGAAAATCCAATGTCCGGGAGTGTTCAAAAAAGCGTGTCATTTTGTTTTTTAACTGCCGTAAAATCCGACCGCGAAGCGGTCAAATTTGATTAACCCCGTGTGCAACACGGGGTAGCCTCTCACCCCCATAATGCCAACCGTGAAGCGGTTGAATATCAATTGTTTGGAATGCGATTCAACTGCTCCGCAGTTGCAAAACTTCTTCTGTCTATGAGCCCCGCGTTTCACACGGGGCTAATCAAATTTAACCGCTTCGCGGTTGTTCACGCAGTGTTTGGATAAAGTGGAATGACGCACTTTTTTGAACACTCCCCAATGTCCATCAATCCAATGTCTGAAAGTCCAACGTCCAACGTCTGAAAGTCCAACGTCCAACGTCCGAAAGTCCAACGTCTGAAAATCCAACGTCTGAAAGTCCAACGTCTGAAAGTCCAACGTCCAACGTCTGAAAGTCCAACTTCCAACACCTGAATGACAAACGATTTTATGCAACAGCACAACGAGGTTTTTGCCGCCGCCTACCAGATGGCCGCCCTGCGGGAGGCTGACATGCAGGCATTGGCCGCCGCCCTGGAGCCTTTGCGCGCTGCGCTGAAGGAAAGCGGCGATGCGCTCGCTGCCCGCGCCGCACTCGATACCGCCGTTGGCGCCAACAGCGATGCTGAAGCGGAGGATGTTTTGCTGCGCCTTCGCGCGGATTTTTCCGTTTGGCAAAAGCGGCATTGGGTCGCGGAAATGGAAGAAACGCTCCGGCGGTCGCCCGGCGAAGCATGGCCGCTCTTCCTGCACCATTACGCCGAAGCTATGTATTACTGGCGCACGCAACTGATGTGGTGGTGGGCCGAAACTGCCGCCGGCAAAACGCCGGAAAACAACAAGCTCTGGTTTGAGGACAAAACAGCTGTGCTCGGACGCTTCTGCGAAAACGGACGGCTGGCCGAACACGGGCGCTGGCCGGAAGCCTACCCTTTTCTGCGCGAATTGGCCGAAGATCAAACCCTGACACCCAAATTGCGGGCCCAACTCCGGACCGTTTGCGGCTCCATCCAGATGCACTACAATACCCTGCCCGATGCCCGCAAGGACCTCGAAGAAGCTGAAAAACTGTTTCCGGCGTTGCCTTATCTCCCGGTTTGCCGGGCCGACCTGGAGCGCGTGGCGGGCAACCTGCCGGCCTCGCGTGAAATCCTGGAAAAACACATTGCCGAATACCCCAAGGACCCCGAGGCGTACATCTCGATGGGGCGCAGTTTCCTGGAAGAGAACAACCTGGAAGAAGCCGGCCGCTGGTACGATAAAGCCATTGAAGCGGATCCGGGCAACAGCTCGGCCTACCGCAACAAAATAGCGTTGGTGGGAAAGGATCAGGAAACTTTTCAGCAAAACAAGACAAAAATCGCCGGGCTCCGAAAACTGGCCGACCGCGCCGATCCGGAAAGCATGCTCAGCAATCTGCTCGAAGAAGGTTACGCCTACCAGGCGGGCGGCGACTTCGCAGCGGCGGCCCGGTGTTTTGAAGAGGCCCTCGATGCCGATCCCGAACGTTTAGAGCCCATGCTCGCCCTGGGCTATTTGCACCAGCAGCAAAAACAAACAGACCAGGCGGTAAAGTGGTACGAAAAAGTCCTGCACCTGGCACCGGGAGCAGTAGACGGTTATTGGAATCTCGCCGCGGTGAGCGCCGAAGCCGGCCAATTTCCCGAAGCAGCGGCATGGTACGAAAAAGCCCTGCCGCATTGCCCCATGTTCACGCGCACCCTCTTAGTGAAAGCCGGGGAAATGTACATCTCGGCGGGCGAATTTGAAAAAGCCAAAAACTCCTGCCTCCAGTCGCTCCGGCTCGACCCGGATTTCGATTACGCCCTCAATACGCTGCACGACCTTTCCGACAAACTGCGCGACAAAGGTTATGCGGAAAAAACCGGCATGGAGCCCGCGCTCGAAGTGCTGCGCGCCATTCGCGACATCAAGGGCGAATCCTACGAAGGCAGTTACCACAACCGCGTGGGCAACGTGTATTATTATTTCGCCGATTATGAGCCCGCCGCTGCGCATTACCGCAACGCCACCGCTGCCGACGCCCGCCTTGCTGTGTACCACGACAACCTTGCCGGCGCGCTGGATAAAATTTCCGATGCTTCCGCTTCGATGGAGGCACTTGCCGAAGCCCTGCAGGCCGCACAAAATGCCGCCCGCCTCGAACCTGCCAACACGGGCTACCGCCAACTGGTCGGCCGGCTCGAACAGAAACTTATCTCCCTGCAGCATTTCGGCGTGCTGCCCGACGAACGCAGCGCCAACATCTACGCCGTGCGCGTGCGCTTTCGCGAGGAACTGTATCCCTGGTTTGTCAAAGACAACAACCTGGCGCCGGAACTACTGCAAAAGATCGAAAACCTGCGGGAAAAATACAAAAACGCGTTCGGTATCGTGCTGCCGGGCATTCGTTTCTCCACCGACTGGAACATCGTGGAAGGCGCCAATTTTGTCATTGACCTCGACGGCATACCCATGCAGCAGGGCTGGCTGACTTTCGACGCTGCCTCCTCGGAAAGCACCCTCGATACGCTCATGGGGCTGATCGAGCAAAACCTGCTGTACAACCTCGCCGATTTTATCCACTACGATTCGCCGGAGATATCGGCCAGATTTATCGGCAAATCGGCCAACTACGCTTCCGGTTTTTTCCAACTCATCCGGATGTTGCTGAAACAAAAGGTGTCGGTCGCCCAAACAGACAAGATACATGAAATTTACGAAGCCGGCCAGCGGGAAGGTAAAACCATCCAGGCGATCGCGCAGAACGTCCGTTGCCACCCTGATATGCTTGCCTCTTTGCCGGTGAATACCGCCATACAACAGTCGTTCCAACATATGACCGAAGAACAGGAACAGGGTGTGCTTGCAAGCGTCGGCAGGAGCGTCGCAGGCCAATTGTTGTGGCAAATCCATCCCAGCGACCCCACATTTTTTGCCGTTCTTGAATATTTGCCCAAAACGGAATTTGTTCCCGGCGGCGAAGCGCATTTTGTCACGACCCGCTATCCGCAGGTCGCTACCCTGCTCAACGACCTCCAACCCGGTACCTTTTTCAGCCGGGCAGAAATTTTAAACCTCACCGAGGCCGAAAAATCTGCTATACCCGCAAAAACAAACGCGTGATCTATGTCAAAAACCGTTGAATTGTCTGCGACCGTCAATATACGCGTTCCGTCCGGTCATACCGTCATGGCGGAAAGCCAGGCTGCCGTGCGGGAGAGAGTGGGAAATTACATATCCGGTCTGTTGGCTGGTCTCGGAATGCCGGGCACTCCAAAAATCAGTTGGAGCAAACAACCCTCTGGCTCCCAAACCGTCGAGGTAAGCATCAACGGAAATCCCGCACGGCTGCGCTACACGACGGCCAACAGTCCCGGCATGCCCCCTGCTGAATTTTCCGTCTTGCTGTGCGAGGATATCCTGCGCAACCGGCTTTTGTTCATTGGCCCGGAAGTAGTTCGCTACATTTCCGGTCAGGCCGATGAGCCCTATCGCCAATGGGATGAAAAAGGCCGGGATTCCGTCGCACGAACCCTCATCGCGCAAGGTTTCGGTCTGCAACGCCTCCGGCAGTTCGTACCACCGGCCGACGCTGCCATTAACACTCCCCAGGACTGGGCAGAAACCTGCATTGGCGATATCGAGGCAACACAATTCGTCATGCACGCCCATCCCAGTCAGATTGACCCCGACGACGACCCGCACGACTTCAACCGCCTCATCGAAAGTGCCGCGTATTTCGTGGACGTCGCTTTTAAAATAAAAGGTATTCCATTTCCCCAAATGCGCGGTGAAAAACGCAGCGATTTTGCCCCGAATGAAATGGCGCTGCAGGTCAACGACCTGATTTTTCCGGCCTATCCGATCGGAGATATCGCCTCGGAGAACCTCCGTTTTGTCAACTTTCTTACGGCCAACGGCGCGCTCTTTCTCAACCGCGGCTCCGTCAATTTTCTGCTTGATTCACTGGAACCCGCCAATCCCAACCTGCTGGCGCTTGTCCGCTCGCGTTTTACGACCGATTTTATTACCGCCGTTTTGCGCAAGCTGGCCGCCGAAAACATCTCTGTCCGTCCGTTGGTGCGCATCCTCGAGATCCTTGTCAGCGGCGGCCAGGATGTGTACCGGCAGCAACCCAACGTGTCGGAAGCGCCGCCTTTGTCCGAGACCGTCCATCTGGTAGCCACTGACAAACGCCCCGATCAATTAGATATGGCCGACTGGCCTGAGTTTGTGCGCCTTAACCTGAAAAACGCCATCATCAACCGGGCCCTTCCGCATTTCGATGAGCCGCAAACGATCAGTTGTTTTTATCTTGAAAATGCGCTTTTTGAAAAGATAACCCGTTTCGAGGCGCTCGCTTCCAAAGAGCAGGAAACATTGCTCCAGTCATTGCACCGGCAGATCGCCGCGGATTACCTGACCCCCGCCGGCAAGATCCGCCCGCTCATCACTTCCGCCGCCTGGCGCAAAAAGATCAGCGACCTGATCGCATTCGAATTTCCCGAAACGCCGGTGTTCAGCTTGCAGGAGTGCCTGCCGCGGATCGTGGCGCGGTACGATAAAATGATTTCGATTTGAGTATCCAGATCACAACTTGACAAACCGCGCCGTTGCAAATTTCCCTTTGTCGTTGACCGTTTTTACCGTGTAAACTCCCGGCGGCCAGTCCATTACTTCGATTCGCCATGACGACTGTGAAACATGTTCCACCTCGCCCGAGCGATTTACCTGGCCGGAGGCGTCGAACACCTGCCAATAAACCGCCTCTCCAAAGCTTTCGGGCAATTCGAGGCGCACTTCGTAAGTGGCCGGATTGGGTACAACGCTTGCTTTTGCGCCAAAAGGCTCTTCCACCGCGTCGGTAGGCTGGCTTCCTGCCAAACCGATGAACATCACGTAAACAGTGTCTTCAATACCGCCTTCCACAGAATGGAGGTAAGAAGTGCGAAAAGTTTCGGTTTGCGCCAAGTATTCCTTCGTTACTACGAAGTCCGATTGCTCATTCAAGCGGATGATATTGCCGTTATAAAAACTTGGATGGAACAGGTAGTACCAACTGCGGGTAAAGTGCGTCCAATCGTAACACTCCTGCGCAAAATAAGTCGAATCCCAACTGATTCTGACGGGAAAGTGTTTAGCAAATATGTTGATTGATTGATATTGAGCAAATCCCTCCCACTCGCACATAGCATCCCACCAGGCGTCTATTGTAATCTTGGATAAATCTTCTTGTCCTCCCATATCCGCCCCTCGCACTTCAAAAATTGAATCAAAAGGAACTTCTGTCAGGTCAACCTCACCAAAGTCAGGGTCAATGTAAGGCGCGGCCAGACTGTCATACCCCACGATGACGCTGTCTTTATTTCCAATGGCATCTTCGAAGCGCAGGGTAAATTTGATTTTGGGTTCAAGTATTTGAGCGGTGGCGGTGTACGCGGCAATGAGTAATACTGCCACACAAAACAATTTAAGTATACTATTCATCGTCAAACAAATTGAAAGAAGACTGTGAAATGAAATGACATACCACCGCCGGAAACTAACTTTCCGGCGGTGGTATGCAAGAATTTGTCATCAATGTTGAACGGAAAACTGGGCAGTTCTCACTTGGGTGTTCGTGACAGCTCGGACGAAGTACAATCCGTCAGGTAAGGCGCCTACATTCCAAGAGTATACTTGAGGGTCGGCATCAGTCCATTCCTGTTCTTTCAAAGTGCCGACCAATTGCCCTCCACACACGTCGTGTATTGTCAACGTCAGATTTTGCGCCTCGTTTAGTTTGTAATTTATATTGATGTTGCTACTCGAAGGATTGGGCGAAGCGAAAAGTTCCTCCACTTCTACGGGAGTGTTTGGACCTCCTCCGGCATCGCAGGCACAGTCGATGGTGACATAACGGATCATTTCATCCCAATCATAACAGTCATTGCTTACTGCCAATTTCACACGATATACCTTACCGCAACCAAAATTGTAGTTCAAGTAATCCCCTAATTCTACCCGGCCGGCCTTTCCATCAAACCAATTGCTTTGGTAAGTACCGGATATCACATCGTTGCTACCCACGGAGGGTACCTGGTAGATTTCAATAAAATGTTCAGTCTCGTTGTAACTGGCAGAACCATCCATCCACACATTGAGTTGATAACTCAGACAAACCCTGGAGGGCAAAGCGAAAAACGAGTTCAAGGGAGCGCATTCACCTTCGTTGTCATCCTGAATCAGGTAGATCGTCGTATAATTATGCAATCGGCATATCTGACAAGGTGAAAGGCTCCATTCGTCGATCCATTGGTTGTAATCCATCAGGTTATTGCTGATGTTAGCCCAGTCGTTACAGGGAGGAGGGCCATTCTCGACGTAAGACCAGCAGCCCGGAAGTGTGGGAGTGTCATCGCAGTCGTCTGTTTGAAAGGGATGTTTCCAAAGTCCATTGTTGTGGAATATTTCATGCAATAAAGTCCGGGCGACGCTATTGCGATACCAGTTGTTCGGGCCAAGATTTTCCGGTTTTTCATGACCGGTATAATTGAACCAGTCGAACAATATGGTGGCTTGAGCGCCATTGGCTTGTCCGCTTGGGCTGTTGCCGATTTCGCCGTTGAAAAAGAAGCAGCTCACTTCAGAACTCGCGTTCACCAGATTTTGGTTTATGTAACTCCAAAAATTATTGTGATTAAACTGTACTGGGGCGGAGGAAATCAGTGCATAGTTCGTACGGTGAAAATATACCCCTTGTAATGCGAGCCTTATGCGAAAGTCACATATCTCCGGCGTCGGGTTGATTGCCCACACCGGGTAATTTTCCTCTAATTGTTCGTTGGCAAGGTTTACGATATCTTCGGCTCGCTGATAGCCGTTGTAAGTTCCGCCGTCGCCGTCGCCCGTTTCAGAAAAGTTACCTTTCCCATCCATATTCATTACAAAATGAATGTTGACAGGAATGTGGAGAATCGGTTGATCTTCTAAAATAGAACAAGGGTCGCTACCAAGGTTGTTACAGTCCATACCTGTTCGGGCTGTACCTGTATTGTTGTAGTGGGGATTAAAGTAACTGCCTTCACCAGGAGCCGGATGAGTATAATATGTTTCCGTTTGGCCAAATGAAAAAGCAGGAAAGATAGCCAGACAAAAAAATGGCAAGAAAGGGAAAAATGCTCGCTTGATTAACAACCGGGCATGGTGATGGGTGATGGGTGATGGGTGATGGGTGATGGGTGATGGGTGGTAAGATCATAATCAAATCGGTTTGAATGATAAAATAGACTTTCAAAATAAGGGTAAATAAGACAATTAAGAAAATTTTTCATGTTAAGTTTTCAAAATGGGGAAAATATACCTGGCTCTGTTCTGGTATCACGTTGATACCCAAATTTTCTCCCGGAAAATCTTGAACTCTGTTTGGAAAATTCTCCACACTTGAATTACCTTTGCGTTCGCTTTTGGAAAAGCCTTCATTGTTGGGCGATTTTTCCATTGATTTTGAACGAGTTACATCAAATTTTAGCAAAGTTTAGGTATGCCTACCATTAATCAGCTGGTGCGCAAGAGCCGCGAGAAAGTTGAATACAAGAGCAAAAGCCGCGCGTTGAGCGCAAGTCCGCAGAAGCGCGGCGTGTGTACCCGTGTGTACACCACCACGCCCAAGAAGCCGAACTCGGCCCTGCGCAAAGTGGCCAAAGTACGCCTTGTCAACGGCATCGAGGTGATCTGCTACATCCCCGGCGAAGGCCACAACCTGCAGGAGCACTCCATCGTGCTCGTGCGCGGCGGCCGTGTGAAAGACCTTCCCGGTGTGCGCTACACCATCGTACGCGGCGCGCTCGACACCGCCGGTGTGAACAACCGCAAAAAGAGCCGCTCGAAATACGGCTCGAAACGACCGAAAAAGTGATGAGCCGGGAGTTATGAGTTATGAGTTGTTGCTCATTCTCATGCTCCAAGGGATCATAACTCATAATTCATAACTCATAACTATAAAAAATGCGTAAGCACAAACCGAAACCTCGAGTATTGGCCGCCGATCCGCGTTACAACGACACGCTGGTAACGCGTTTCGTGAATAACCTGATGTGGGAGGGCAAGAAGAGCGTTGCATTTGGCATTTTCTACGATGCGCTCGACATCGTGAAAAGCCGCACCAACGAGGACGAGTTGCAAGTCTGGAAAAAAGCCTTGAACAACGTCATGCCGCAAGTGGAAGTGCGCAGCCGCCGCATCGGTGGCGCCACCTTCCAGATCCCGACGGAACTTCCCGCCAACCGGAAAGTCTCCATCGGCATGAAATGGATGATCAAATATGCACGCGCCCGCAGCGGCAAAGGCATGGCCGAAAAACTGGCCGCCGAGATCATGGCAGCCGCCAAAGGCGAGGGCAGCGCGGTAAAAAAACGCGAAGACACCCACAAAATGGCGGAGGCGAACCGCGCTTTTGCACATTTCAGAGCGTAATCGCCTCGCGCAGTCAAATTCCTACCGTCGAAGATTGCCCGGTGATGCGCTCCAAGCGTAGCGCCGTGCAATTTCCGGCGGTATTGGCTTTTTAAAGAACCCGGTTTTGCAAAACATGTTTTTGTTTTTCCAAATGATTTAAAAGCCAAACCCTGTTTTCCCAAATTAACTTTCAGCCGCAAGACATTTTTTTCGCTTTTGACGATACTTTGTTCTGATATCGCGTCTGATACAATCAATAACTAACATTCACCCACACAATAATTCAATTATGGCAACGGACCTCCGGTTCACCCGCAATATCGGTATCGCCGCGCACATCGACGCTGGCAAAACGACATTCACGGAGCGTACTCTTTTTTATACCGGCGTCACGCACAAAATCGGTGAAGTGCACGAAGGCGCTGCCACCATGGACTGGATGGAGCAGGAGCAGGAACGCGGTATCACCATCACTTCCGCCGCTACCAAATGCGCCTGGACGGTGGAGGGTCAGAAATACGACATGAACATCATAGACACGCCCGGCCACGTGGACTTCACCGTGGAAGTGAACCGCTCGCTGCGCGTGCTCGACGGCCTGGTGTTCCTCTTCTCCGCAGTAGACGGCGTAGAGCCTCAATCCGAGACCAACTGGCGTCTGGCCGACAACTATAAAGTGCCGCGCATCGGCTTCGTCAATAAAATGGACCGCGCCGGCTCCGATTTTATGATGGTGGTGAAAGACATGAAGGCGAAATTAGGCGCCAATGCCATTCCGCTGCAAGTGCCCATTGGTTCGGAGCACAATTTCAAAGGCGTGGTGGATCTGGTGACCAACCAAGCCATCATCTGGAACGAAGCCGACCAGGGCATGACCTACAACGTGGTGCCGATCCCCGACGATTTGAAAGACACGGTGCACGAGCAGCGCCAGGCACTGATCGAAGAGATCGCTTCCTACGACGACAACCTGCTCGAAAAGTTCTTCGACGACCCCGACAGCATCACTGTGGAAGAAATGCGCGCCGCCGTGCGCGCCGCTGTGTGCGACCTGAAAATGACCCCCGTCATGTGCGGCTCGGCGTTCAAAAACAAAGGCGTGCAGGCTTGCCTCGACGCGGTTTGCTATTTCCTGCCTTCACCCATAGATATCGAAGCGGTGAAAGGCACCGACCCGAAAACGGACAAAGAAGTGGAGCGCAAACCCACCGTGAATGATCCGTTCACGGCGCTGGCGTTCAAGATCGCTACTGACCCGTTTGTGGGCCGTTTGTGCTTTATCCGTGTGTATTCGGGCAAACTGGACGCAGGTTCCTATGTGCTCAATACCCGTTCGGGTGAAAAAGAACGCATCAGCCGCCTCTATCAGATGCACGCCAACAAGCAAAACCCGATTGATGCGGTGGAAGCGGGCGACATCGCGGCAGCTGTAGGCTTCAAAGACATCCGCACGGGCGACACGCTCTGCGACGTGGCCCACCCGATCGTGCTGGAAAGCATGGTGTTCCCCGAGCCGGTGATCGGCCTGGCGGTGGAACCCAAGACGCAGAAAGACCTCGACAAACTGGGCATGGCGCTCAACAAACTCGCCGAAGAAGACCCGACTTTCCGCGTCCGCTACGACGAGGAAACCAACCAGACGGTCATTTCCGGCATGGGCGAACTCCACCTCGAGATCATCGTGGACCGTCTGCGCCGCGAATTCAAAGTCGAGTGCAACCAGGGCGCGCCGCAGGTGAACTATAAAGAGGCTTTGACCAAGACGACGCAACACCGCGAGCGCTTGAAAAAACAAACGGGCGGTTCGGGTCTGTTCGCCGACATGGAATTCAGCCTCGGCCCTGCCGACGAAGAATTCCTGCAAAGCGACGACTTCAAGAGCGGCAAGAAAAAACTGCAATTCGAGTGGGCCATCGTGGGTGGCGCGATTGATAAAAACTACATCAAGCCGATCACCGACGGTTTCACGCAGATGATGAGCAATGGTATCCTTGCCGGCTACAACATTGACTCGATGAAAGTGCGCGTGACCGACGGTTCGATGCACGCCGTGGACTCCAAGCCGATCGCGTTCGAGTTGTGCGCCAAGGAAGGTTTCCGCGCCGCCGCTCCGGCCACCAAACCGCAGATCATGGAGCCGATGATGAAACTTGAAGTCATCACGCCCGAAGAATACGTCGGCCCGGTCATCGGCGACCTCAACCGCCGCCGCGGCCTGCCGAAAGGCCAGGAAACCCGCATGGGCGGCGCCGTCGCCATCCAGGCCGAAGTGCCGCTGGCCGAAATGTTCGGCTACGTGACTTCGCTGCGCACGCTGACGTCCGGCCGCGCTTCTTCCACCATGGAATTCAGCCATTACGCTCCGGCGCCGGAGAACGTGGCGAAGCAGGTGATCGAGAAAGCGAAAGGGACGGTGAAAGCCTGAGTTTGATAGTTTGAAGGCTGGTTTTCAGCCCTTTGGAAATAAAGAGGCCCGGCGGCGTTGTGCTGCCGGGCTTTTTTGTATTTTTTCTACTTAAATCAACGCTGCACGACCATTTTTCGAGTATTCAAAAGCCCTGATTCGGATCGAAACGAAACGAAATAAATACCGGAAAGCAGGTGGGGCGTGTTCAGTTCAATTACTTCATCGTCCGTTCGTTTTACAGTCGTCAACAGGATTTTTCCCGTCAAATCACGCACCTCGACAATACCAGTTACTCCCGCTTTCAATTGCACCGTGAGCAGATCGTTTGCGGGGTTGGGAGCGATTCCCATCGTTATTTCACTTGTTTCCGGCTCTTTCACTGCCACTGGCGAATCTATACCGAGCGTGTCGCAGGGGCTGCCGGGCAGGTCGTAGAGGCGGTAGTTGGCGTAATTAGGCATAATATAGCCCGTGAGCGCAGGAAGTGTGACTCCATGCTGCTCCACATTGCAAGCCAAACCCAAAGAATCAGGGTCGTGAATGACGTGCAACACATTGTTGCTACTCCCTGCTGTAAAATAAATTTTGCCATTTGGCGCAAGCATGGCTTGAAAAAAATACGTAGGGAATGGCGACACATACCCGTCGTATTCGGCTACCGTTTGGCGGCTGGCTACGAGGTCGGCAGCCCAAAGGTCGTACTGGTGTACAGTGTCTCCGGCGGTCAGATACAGATATTGGTTGCTTGGCGATACTGCCACACCTCCTGCTCCATTTGGGACGACAGTATAGTCCAAATAAACAGGGTTAGAAAAAAGCCCCGTACAACGGTCAAAATCGAGCATCAACAGACCTTCCGGCCAATTTCTAAAATACTTGCTGCCATCCGGCGAAAAGGTAGTTTGCCCACCGTAAACTTGATACGTGGAATCGCCGAATATTTGCAAGCCTTTGTATCCTACCCCCTCCGGGGTCAAAATACTGACGTGAAAACCGGGACTAAAGCGTTGCGGCACTACAATCCACCAATCTCGCCCGTTGGCATGGCGCGTGGCCGAAATATAGTTGCCCAACCATATCGAGTCGCTGAAAACTATTTGATTCTTGGCGATGACTTCTCCTTTCCCATTGTCGCCTGTGGCATCCACAATGGAATACATCAAATCCATCGGATTCCATAACCAGTCGTCTTTGCGCAAATGGAGGAGATAAAAGTGGTCGTTACTGCCAGATTGAGGTAAAAATAAGCAACCTTGCCAAAGTGGATAATCCGGAAATGTACTGCAAAACTCTTCGAATACTTTACCCGGGTTCAGCGAATCGCCATTCAGTATGGTGGTGTGTTCCCTGTTGTAGATATTACAGCCATCCGTATAAGCAAGCAGTTGGCCAGTCGAATCACAGATACTGGATTTTTGCTCTTCTGAGATAAACGAGTGTAAGGAAAGTGTAGGAGGGGTGTTGTTGAAATCCATGAGAATGCCTCCCTGTACGATGCCTGTGGTGGGAGAGTGATACTCTGGTCCAAAGCCCAGAGGCCAAATATAATCGAATTTGTCTTGGCTTAAAAGAATCTGGAAAGAGCAAATGAAGACAAATGTTATTGTAAAAATACTTTTCATGCTACCAAACAATTAAGAGCCTGTAAGCAGTCGGCCGACTGCTTACAGGCTCAGTTAGTTGAAAATAAACTTAATGCGTCAGGGAAATTTTGGCCGTGCCGGTGTAGTGTCCGCTCTCATCGCATAGAACCACCAGGTAGATGCCTGGCGGAAAACCTGTCAGATTCAAGTTAGCTACGTAAGTGTTTTGTGTTACTTCCGTAACCAAGATATTTTGACCGGAAGCGTTAAACACTCTCAATGTGCCTCCAGTCGTGTTAGGCATTGTCACTTGCACCAATCCGGTGGTTGGATTTGGTACGAGCCGAAGAGAAGAAGAGGCGTCCCATGCCTGGACATTTTCATCGCTTCGTTCGCCCGATTCGTCCGTGTCTTTGAATTGACGTCGGTCACAAGGAGCGATATAAGGCACTACTTCATCTGTAGCGCTGCCCGCCGTTCCCACATCTTGTTGTGCCAGCGCCAGTATTTGCTGATAACGCGTCTGTGTCATCGGTTCGCGCAACAAGTGGCGGATTCGGATGTCGTTCAGCGTTTTTCTGGCCGTTTCGTAGGTTTGGCTGGCCGCGATGTTTGTGTTAAAATTCAGCGCATTTTGCAAATTTTGGCTCGTTTGCTGGTCGCGGATACTTTCGAGCGCCGATGCGGATTCGGCGTTTTGGGCGATATCTTCGAGCTGGTCGGCCCGGTTGGCAAAGTAAGTGCCAGTTAAGTTGTTCGGGTCAGAGAAATCAATAGGTGCATCCAACGCATCAAGATCAGTCCACGATTGGAAAATCGCTTCGCGGTAATTGTCAAAATCCTGCTGAGCAGTCGTTGAAAGACTCAAACTATTCACTATCATTTGTTCCACTTGCCCGAAGGAGGCAATACTGGAGCTGGCCAAACTGTTGAACCAGGTTTCTTCCGCTGAACTGCCTGGTTTCAGATCAGGGTGCAGCAATAATTTGGCATATGTTTTTCTTTTCAAATCCCAGAGCGGCACTCCTGTCAAAACAGAAGTGTTCAGGACAGCTTCACGCTCGTAAGGGGTTGTTTTAACTGGGCCTCCTCCGTAGGCTTCTAAACAATAATCCAACGGCACGTTTCCATTATAATTAAACCAATCTGTAGGAGGGGTTGGGTCAGGAAAAATCTTAGTGTCTGGAGGCAAAAAAGGTAGCATATTAGATTCTGGCACCCTGAATTCAGAGTTCGCTGGGTCGCCTGATGAAACCATCGCAGCCTCCTCAACACAATCATTCGGGTCTGTAGACCAAGTATTGCCTCGCCCATGCTGAGTACCTATTCTTGCGTCAGTGCCGCTCATTTCGATACCCCTTACGTGCTGATTTATGTGATTTTCACGAAACACAACATCATTTTGGCTGACGAAGTGAAACCCGCGATAGGAGTGGTCCACAGTATTTTCGCAAAATTCAGTACCTTCCAGATTCAGGGAGTGAAAACAACATTGCATGGATGAAGTCGAAACGCCGGTCACCGAATTGCTCCGCACTTCATTGTTATTGGTCATTCCGGTTTGAGAGT
>JABAQQ010000036.1 GCA_019187225.1 Saprospiraceae bacterium | reverse complement strand
TAGACGCGCTTGTCCTTGTGCTTGCGTTGCAGCACCCGAAGACGTTTAATCGTGTCAGCATCAAGGTGAATCATCCTACAAAGTTAAATTATGCTGGCTTTTCGCAAACCACTTTCCGCCGGGTATAGTACTCACATTACCATCAAGATTAACCGTTACTTTATAGGTCTCTTCTTCTTCTATACGTTTGCCCATGCTTTTTTCAATCTCATCCATAATGTTTCTTTGAATCTCAATATTAAGCGCATTACTTGCATTAAATCCTCCGCCGATTGAGGTGCCCGATGTTTTTTTATTGGTTTCAGAAAAACTTAGCTCCCGTTTTATTGTTCGGGATCTCTCGATAGAAATTGAGGACCCATATGCAACTTTTTGAATCTGTGTTTCTCCCTCTATGCGATTTTCCGATAGTATTCGCACTCTAAGATTGTTTAAAGATGCGCCATGTGCAGTATAAAATATTTGCTCGTTATCCAGCACGGGATTTGTGAATATAATCTCAGTAAATAGAACTGCTTCATCACAAGTTTCTTTTGCATTCGTTTTACACACAAGAGAATTGTTTTTTACTGTAATTTCAACATCGCACTCGCATAGGTCGTACCTACTTGTTGTAATATAATATTTACCTTTATAGGTATTCTTCGATGCCAAGCGTATATTCTTGGCATACACCATGCCTTTGTCCAAAAGTAATTTATCTCCAAATCCTGTGATTTCTTCGACGATTAACCGCCCTTTGGAAAATTTAAATTTACTCTTGGATTCTATCTTATTTCCATCCTGGTTAACAAGTGTCATATCCCAAATGCCATCAATTGGTAAGATATCACCTTCAGGAATCTCATGTTCCTTGGGGTTTTTCAGATTGCAATACGTAGAAAACAGCGATGCGAAAAATAGAATAAATAAATGTTTCATAATTTACCTGGCTTTTGTTGAACTCGGAGTTTCAAAACTGGGCTTGGAAAGGAGGAAAAATCACTTCCAACGCATACGCAAACATACAAATTATTTCCAACCTGTTCGTAACGAGGGGACATTTCTTCCTTGTATAGCCAAGTTTGGGGAAAGTGTCTGCTAAACTCCAAATGTACAGTAAACATCGCACACCCTGATGTTGAAAACTTGACGACACGAGGTATACCAAATCCCTTGCCTTATCTTTGCCCTTGTCCTGCTGTATTTAATTTGGTACTTTTTAGTAAATGAACTTCAAACTCCTCTTCCCCACCTTCCGCAACCGCTACCGCTTCGTCCGGGAGCGGCTGAAGAAGTACGTTCCAATCCCCAATCCCCAATCCCCAATCCCTTACCGTGCCCTCAACCTCGGCACCGGCGAAGGCGACTACGACCGCATGATCGCCGCGTACTGCACCGAACTCATCGGCTGCGACGTGAACGAAGAAGACCTCGCCCATGCCCGCGCGCTGAACAAGGACGTGCCGAACCTGCGCTACGAAGCCAACAACGCCCTCGCACTGACTTACCCGGACAATCACTTCGACCTCATTGTGAGTTGCGAGGTCATCGAACACGTGGGGCAGCCCGCGCAAATGATCCGCGAAATGTACCGCGTGCTCAAACCCGGCGGCGTGGCGATCATGACCTTTCCCAGCCGCGAATTCCCCGTCACCTACGATCCCGTGAACCGCATCTGGCAACTCACACGCGGCGACGGCAGCCGCGAGTACGCCATCTCGCAGGGCGCCTACGCTTTCGGCCACGAGTACCTCATCGGTTCGGAGGATTTTAAAAAATGGGCGACGGAGACCGGATTCGAGATCGTCGAGTTCCGGGGACTCAGCCGGCACTTGGTCGGTTTGCTGGAAATGTACTGGACGGGGATCGCGCAAAGTATTTTTAAGAAGAACGCCCGCAACGTGACTGCGGACTCGGGGTCGGCGCTGACGGTGCGGCCTTCTTCCACCAAAGAACCGGCGCTGGTTTTTATCACCGACTCCATTTTGTGGCTCGACAAACTGCTGTTCGGCTGGACGGGGCGGAGCGTGGGGAAAGGGGTAGTGTTGCAGAAAAAAACTGCTTGACCATCATTCCCAACATGGGTGGTGTGGCGGTTTATTCAACACCCGGGAGGTACGAATTTTTCAATGAAAACGACGTGGCACGCGATGAAGTGCTGGGGTTGGAGCTGCCAGTCGCCGAAATTTTTATGTGAGTTTTTCAGAATAAAAAAAATGAGCCACCCCGGAATTTGGGTGACTCATAGAATATTCCATCCGAATATATCAGTTTATAAAATGTGCCCGAATCACATGTGGTACCGCTTCAGTGTGCGTCCGTGCAAATCCTGAACGGGGCGGTTGTTGCTGTGTTCCAGGGCGTGAATTTCTTCGATTTGTTCGTGGGAAGCCTCGACGGGGGTTTCGAGTACCAACCAGATGACAATTTCGGAGCAGGGTGGGGTAGTCAGCGAACCGTTGTAAGTGAAGTAACTTTTATTGGCAGGCATAAAGTCTTCGATGCTGTATACAAGTGCCGCATCGTCATATTTGGCATCTGCTGTGGTGGGCAGATGGTGAATGAATTGTTCCAAAAAGGCATTGTCTGCACCTTCACTGACCAACACGCCGATGACCGATAGTTGCCCGGTAGCGTCGTTTTTATGCACGAAGTGAACTTCCATGGGATAAGATACACCGTTGACAGTGTGCTCGCTCGGGGTGTGGGTATGGAATTGAAGGAGGTTATAAGTCGCCCCCTCATAGGTCAGCGTTGTGCCTGCATCGGCGTTGAATTGAATCGTGTGGCCGTTGTTGACGATGTGCGTACCCGTATTTGAGAAGACTTCTTCGAGCGCTTTCAATGAGGCATCATCATTGGCTCCTGCGATGTTGATGGGCGATTGAACGGCGCCGCCACATTCGGTATAATCTACACAAAGTTCGCCCCAATGGTCCGGCCCTTCCCCGGTACTGTTGTCGTAATTCCAGTGTATGTCCGTGCAGGAAGGCAAATCAGGTTCATTCTCTTTGCAGGAAGAAAACAAAAAGAAGGAGCCGAGGCAAAGTAGAAGATTCGGAAAAAGCAATTTTTTCATAAGTGAAAGCAATGAAGTTTGGTGAAGAAAAGTGATAGATGTTTTGTGGTGAATGGTTTTCAAATAGTTTCGGGAGGCTTATCTCAATTGCTCCAGCCGTTTGTCCAACTCCCGGTTTCGGTATTCGAAATAGCAGTGGATGCCATAAACTAAAGCGGCGATAAAGACTATCCAGAACAGCCAGTAACCCCATGCCTGAACCTTTTCGTGACCGGTGTTTGGGTGATTGTTTTTATCGGAGGTGGACATCGCGAACCGGTTTAGTGCTGCAAAAGAGCCGGTGAGCATGCAACCGGGCAAGCAAATGGACTTGACAAAAAGTTGACAACTTGAAAAAGGTAGGATAACCTCTTGATAGTTAAGCAGATACTGATCCTTCAGAGTTGAGAATCAAATTGACGTAGAAGGCAGGGCGCCTTCTTTTTTCCGCATACGGCGGCGAGTCTGATAGACGGTGTTGGTGGAAACACCCAGTATATTGGCTATCTCGTGAACGTCGAGGCCGAGTTTTTCCAGGGAGAGCAGACGCAATTCGGCACGGGTAAGGTCAGGGCACTGCGCTTTTTGTCCGGCCATGTAGCCGGGGTGCACTTTTTCAAACAGTTCTTTAAAGTGGTTCCAGTCATCGTCTGTCAGGATGACGGAATGCGTAAGCTGTTCGAGGTATTCGATGCGTTGGTTCTGAGTGGCCAGCACCTTCAATTCCCGGCGGAGATTTTCTACCATCTCCGATTTATCGCGGAAATCTTGTGTCAGAACAGCCAGCTCATTGATTGCCGCATTTAATTCTGCTTCTTTTTGGCGCCTCAGGTATTGCAGACGTTTGAACCAGCCGAATGCGAGCGCCAGCATGAGTGCCAGGATCACACAGGCAGCATAAAGCAGCCATTTTTGGAGTTGTTTTTCATTTTCAACGAGTTGCAGTTGCCGAATGTATTTTTCCGCTTCTAACCGGCGGTGTATTTGTTCGTACTTATGGGCATCGTTGCGCCGATCGAGGCTGTCTTTCAGGGTTTGAGCGAGGTGGGTATAGTGCAATGCCCTGGTGGCGTCGCCCAGGAGTTCGTAGTAACGGGCGCAGTTGTAATAAAACTTGAGCGGCTCGAAGTAATGAACATCAATTTTTGGGTCGCTGCTCAATTTTTTCTGAAGTTCCTCTTCGCGCTGGATCAGGGCGGCGGCTTCTTCCAGTTTGCCCGTTTTCAACTTGATGTCGAGCAGTACCTGTATGGCGTCGTACTCTCCTCTCCATGTGGCATAAGGGCGGCCTCCATATCCTGCCTTGCTCATTTTATAACCCAGGTCGGCATAGCGTTCACCTTCTGTCAGATTGCCCTGTTCAACGAGCATATTGGCGATGTCGAGCAATGCTAAACCTTCCCAGAATCGCCTCCGCCATTCGGTTTCCGGGTGCGAAGTGGCGAGTCCCCGGCAGAATTTCAAGATTTTCTGCGCATATTCAATGGCTTTCGGGTAGTCTTTATTTCGCTGAAAGTACGTCTCCAGGTAGTTGAGAATAAGAATGGCATGGTATTGCCCGCTTTCGGTATAATGAATAAATCGCTCTGCTACGCTCAGATAACTGAACATTTTATTCAGGTCTTCCAACGTATACATAAACTGACCCAACTCAAACAAAATGCCGTCCAAATGATAGTCCTCGAATCGCTCAAAGCGCAATTCTTCCATACGTCCGAAGGTGTTCAGCACCTCGGCATACATTCGTTCAATGGGGATAACTTTCAGATTATATTTTTCAAAGACAAGATAGTGATGGGCCACGACCTTTTCCACTTCCCAATCATGGTCGTTTGCCATGTTTTCCATTTCCACTAATAGCTGCAAGATGTCCTTTTGACTCAATTTCAGGGTGTTTCTCTGCTGAAACTGTTTGAACTTAAGCGCAAAGACAGTCCGGTGGTCGCGCACCCGCTCCACTGTTGGAAGCAGTTGGCAAAGGATGGATGCAGTAGTGGCGGAATCTGTTTTCCAAAAAGGAAAATCCCGGACGAGGCAAAAGCGCCCAGCAGGCGACATAGCCTGAAACGCCTGGACGTCAACGAGGTGTTGTCCCCCTGACGCGGAACAGGAAAGCACGATTGTTATAAACGTAACAACAGTTCGATTGGCCTCAAATGGCAATAGCTGCATGGCGAAAACCGCAGCAAAAGTATTGTTCAGATATTCTTTTTGCCTCACATAGTTGTATCAATATTTAAGCCAATTGAACCCCAGCAAGCAGCACGCCTTTTAGTCCTGGCACGCAGGCATGCTGAATTTTTCAACCGCTGATATACGGTTTTTCATCCTGTTCGCCGCTGCATTTTTCTTTTGTTAAAATCGCGGGTAGAGAAATTGGGATTTTACCTTTGCCCGCCCCTCGACATTACTCTGATCTTCATGGACAACAAATTACATACCCTCCAATCCAAACTCGCCGAATCCAAACTCGGCGGCGGCCAGGCCCGCATAGATGCCCAGCACAAAAAAGGCAAACTCACCGCCCGCGAACGCGTGCATTTCCTGCTCGACCCCGATTCTTTCGAGGAGATCGGCGCACTCGTCACCCACCGCAGCACCGACTTCGGCATGGCCGAACAACAGTATCTCGGCGACGGCGTGGTGACCGGCTACGGCACCATCAACGGGCGCCTGGTCTATGTGTTCGCGCAGGATTTCACGGTATTCGGCGGTTCTTTGTCCGAAACCCACGCGGAAAAGATATGCAAGGTCATGGACCTGGCGGTAAAAAACGGCGCCCCTCTCATCGGTCTCAACGACTCCGGCGGCGCGCGTATCCAGGAGGGTGTGAACTCGCTGGGCGGTTACGCGGACATTTTTTACCGCAACGTGATGGCCAGCGGCGTCGTGCCGCAGATATCCGCCATCCTCGGCCCCTGCGCGGGCGGAGCGGTATACAGCCCGGCCATGACCGACTTTATTCTGATGGTGGAGGGCAGTTCGTATATGTTCGTCACCGGCCCGAACGTGGTGAAAACCGTGACCAACGAAGAAGTGACGTCCGAAGAACTCGGCGGCGCGAGCACCCACGCGACCAAATCCGGCGTGACGCACCTCGTCGCATCCAACGACGTGGATTGCATGGCCAAGATCAAACGCCTGCTTTCCTACATTCCCCAAAACTGCGAGGACAAGGTGCCGCACCTTCCTTATACGATCGGCGACGAATACCGCGATCAACTCGACATCATCGTGCCCGACAACCCCAATCACCCCTACGACATGAAGGAAGTCATCGCGGGCATCGTGGATGCAGATACGTTTTTTGAGATCCATGAGAACTACGCGGAAAACATCGTCGTCGGCTTCGCCCGCCTCGCCGGGCGCAGCGTCGGCATCGTGGCCAACCAGCCGATGAACCTTGCCGGTGTGCTCGACGTGAACTCCTCCAAAAAAGCCGCGCGCTTCGTGCGTTTCTGCGACTGCTTCAATATCCCCCTGCTCGTGCTCGAAGACGTGCCCGGATTCCTGCCCGGCACCGACCAGGAGTGGAACGCCATCATCACCAACGGCGCCAAACTGCTCTACGCCTTTTCCGAAGCCACCGTGCCGCGCATCACCGTCATCACCCGAAAAGCCTACGGCGGCGCCTACGACGTGATGAACTCCAAACACATCGGCGCGGACATGAACTTCGCCTGGCCTTCAGCAGAAATCGCCGTGATGGGCGCCAAAGGGGCCTCGGAGATCATTTTTAAAAAGGAAATAGACGCAGCCCCCGATCCGGCTGCCAAACTTTTAGAAAAAGAAAAAGAATACGCCGACACCTTCGCCAATCCCTACCGCGCCGCCGCACGGGGTTTCATAGACGAGGTGATCCACCCCCGCGAAACGCGGCGGAAATTGATCAAGGCTTTCGCGATGCTGGAGCATAAGGCGGTAGCGAGGCCGAGGAGGAAGCATGGGAATGTGCCGCTGTGATAAGAAAAGATTATTGGAGTTGTCAATAGTCATTTTTCCCTCGTTTTGCAAAACAAGGTTTTTTGTGTTTGTTTGTAAAAATTTTTAAAAAATGTCTGCTATTGATATCCGCTCGTCCATCACTGTCATCCTCGATAATGCGACCGACGAGGAAATTTTGGATGCTTATTATCAAATTTTGCTCAACCTGATTCGTGTGCAAAACCGCACAATTGTCGCCTACAATATTTGCCGCCGCTCCCGCATTGTCGAGTCATACAAATCGCTCCCACCATGTCCGTCTTTTCACAATTTTCCCGGCTTTTTTTCGCCAACACGACCACTCTCTTAAAATGGAGCATTGGAATTGTCTATCTCTGGTTTGGCGCCCTCAAGTTTTTTCCCGGGCTGAGTCCGGCCGAAGTTTTGGCAAAGGATACCATCCGGATACTGACCTTTGGAGCGATGCCCGATGACATCAACATCATTTTGCTGGCGGTTTGGGAAGTCGGGGTCGGGTTCATGTTGCTGAGTGGTATGTTCGTTCGCTTTGCGTGTAAAGCAGCCATTGTGCATATCTGCCTGACCTTCACACCGCTGTTGTTTTTTCCGGAGATTTCATTTACTCATGCTCCGTATGGATTTACCATCGTCGGTCAGTATATCGTCAAAAACCTTGTTTTTTTGGTTGCATTGGGTATCCTTTTGAAGGAAGACAAAAATTAGCGCAATTACTCCAACCTGTGCGCCGGGCTGTAGCTGGTTAATCAATCGCCGTTCGTGCCTCGTCCGCACTTCTGACTTCCTTTACTTTCTTGAAACGCCTCCAGCCTCGCCCTCGACTTTTACATGCTGCGGTTCCGCATTTCCCACCCTCCCATTCCAGCTTCCCACCCGCCAAGCCCCGCCATTGGTCGAAAAACCGCCCCCACCTGCAGCTTCCCTCCGATTTTGTCCTCCTTTTCCGGACGTATTTCACCTGCAATATTTTCACAATGAGGATTTTAACCACCTTGCTGTTGCTGCTCGCTGCATTTTTCACACAGGCCCAAACCGCTGCTGTGCGCGGTCAGTTGCAAGACCCCGGCGGCGAAGCCATTCCTTTTGCCAATGTAGCGCTGTTCAGCGCCAGAGACAGTAGTTTGTATAAAACAGGCGCCACCGACGACGCCGGTATTTTCGATATGAAAGGACTCGGCGCCGGCGCCTATTTTCTGAAAGCGACGGGGTTGGGTTTCGTGGATTTTCAAAAGCAGGGAATCCGGCTCGATGCGAATCAGCAATTGGACCTGGGCGTACTGACCCTTGCGGCAAAAGACATCAACCTGACAGAAGCGACCGTCACGGCCTCGCGGGTGATGGTGGAAGTCAAACCCGACCGCACGGTGTTCAACGTGGACGGTACGATCAACAGCGCTGGCTCCGACGCCATCTCGCTGCTCCGCAAAGCCCCCAACGTGACGGTGGACAACAACGACAACATCAATGTGCTGGGACGCGCCGGCGTGCTGTTGTACGTGGACGGCAAACGCCTGCCGCTGACCGGCGAAGACCTTACCAACTACCTCCAAAGCTTGCCTGCCGAGCAGATAGACCGCATCGAGATCATCACCAACCCCGGCGCGAAGTACGAAGCGGAAGGCAACGCGGGGATCATAGACATCCGCTTGAAAAAAGACAAGAACCTCGGCGCCAACGGCTCGGTAAATACCACCTATAACAAGGGGCGGTACCACCGCGCCAACCTCAACGGCAGCGCCAATTACCGGAACAAACGGATCAATGCCTTCGGAACGGCGGGTGCAGGAGACAATGCGGGCTTCATGGACATGAACTTTTTGAGTTACCAGAACGGCCTGGTCCAGGATGAAATCAACAACCACCGCAACGAATGGGGCTTTTACGACTACCGCATCGGCGCTGATTTTTTCCTCACTCCCCGACACACGATCGGATTTTTAGTGGGCGGCGGCATGAATGCGCGCGACAACAATTCTTTCAACCGGATCACGCTCGCTCAGCAAAGCACTCCCGAACTGATTGACAGTATCCTGGTGGCCAACACAGTCGCCGACAATGACCGGCAGAGACAAACCTACAACCTCAACTACCGCTTCGACAACGCCAAAGGCCGCAACCTCAACGTGGACCTGGACTACGGCCGTTACAACAACGACAGCAAACGATACCAGCCCAACCGCTACTACGACGCTTCCGAACAGGTGCTGCTGACGGAGATCGTCAACAGTTTCGAGACGCCGACCGATATTGACATTTTTACCTTCACTGCGGATTATGAGGACAAACTCTGGGGTGGAACGGTCGGCTTCGGCGCCAAACTGAGCCAGGTGATCTCCGACAATACCTTCCTGTTCTTCGATGAGGAAAACGGCGTTCCGGTGCGCAACGACCGGCGTTCCAACCGCTTCAAATACGACGAAAAAGTATATGCCGGCTATGTCAGTTACAACCGCGACCTGGGTAAAAAATGGAAATTCTCAGCCGGTTTGCGGGCGGAGCAGACGGACGCCAGCGGCAATTTGCAGGCTTTTCTGCCCGAATTACAAGAGCCGCCGGTATTGCTGAATTACCTGAGTTGGTTTCCCAGCGCCGGCCTGAGCTGGGAGGTTGCGCCGAAACATAACCTGTCGCTCAACGGCGGGCGGCGCATCAACCGCCCGGATTACCACGTCCTGAATCCGTTCAACAACCAGATTAGCCAGTTGTCGTACGAAAAAGGGAATCCCTATCTCCAGCCCGAGATCGTCAATAACTTAGAACTGGGTTACACCCTCGCCTACCGCTATCACTTCAAACTGGCCTATAGCCGCACCACCGACCAGATCACGCGGCTGATCGCGCCCGACGATGAAGATCCCCGCGCGGGGTTCATTACCTGGGCCAACCTGGCAGACCAGACCATTTTCAGCCTGAATGTCAGCGCGCCGGTGCAGATAATCAAGTGGTGGAACGCCTATTGCAACGCAAGCGTCTCGCACCTCGACAACCAGGCCGATTATGGCGATGGCGCCGTGGTAGATGTGCAAGCTTTTACCTACAACATTTACCAGCAGCACACCTTCGATCTGCCATTCGGCCTGAAAGGGGAAATTTCGGGTTACTTTTCCGGCCCCGGGATTTGGGGCGGCGTCTTTCTCTACGAAACCAGTTGGGGCCTCGACCTCGGTTTGCAGCGCAAATTCCTGCGCGACCGCCTGAACGTGCGCCTCAGCGCCAACGACGTTTTTTATGAAACGGGCTGGGACGGCTATTCAAATTTCGACGGGCTGCTTTCCTACGGCAGCGGCCGCTGGGACAGCCGCCGCATCGGACTGAGTCTGGGCTACCGTTTCGGCAACGACAACGTGAAATCGCGCAAACGGAAGACGGGGATAGAGGCGGAAGCGGGAAGGGTGGGTGGTGAGTAGGCGGCCGGACGACAGATTTACCAATGTATTCTGCATCGCGGCATTTGTGCATGGAGGGTATCAAAATTAACCACTATAGAAGTTTCTTTAAAGTTCAAGTCTGTCAAATTGCGCAGTTGGAAAAATTCGGGCGGCAGGATGATAGAAAAAACGGGGTCAGCAGTATGTGACAAATCCAAAGATTGCAAATTATCCAATCTCCCGATTTCTGCTGGCAGGGTTTTAATCTTAGTGTGGGATAGGTTAAGTGATTTTAAATTGCTCAAATTTCCTATTTCTGGTGGCAGTTGAGTAAGATTGGTTTGGGACAAGTTCAGCGATTGTAAATTGGTCAGATTTCCGATGGAAGTTGGCAATTCGTTAAGGCCTGTTTGAGACAAATCCAATGAACGCAAATTGGACAAGTTTCCAACTTCTATGGGCAGTTGAATGAGTCTCGTGCCGGACAAAGTCAGTGAGTCCAGACAAGTCAGATTTCCGATGGAAGTTGGCAATTCGTTAAGGCCTGTTTGAGACAAATCCAATGAACGCAAATGGGACAGATATCCGATTTCATACGGTAATTGTGTGATTGGGGTATACGCTAAGTTCAGGGAGCGCAAGCTGTCCAATCTGCTGGTTTCTGGTGGCAGTTGAATCAGTTGTGTGCCGGATACATCTAACAATTGCAAATTGGTCAGATTGCCAATTTCAGACGGCAACAGTGAAATAGGGGTGTTGGCTAAGAATAGTTCCCTCAGGTTTTTGTATACCCCGATATCTGGAGGTAAAGCAGCAATTCTTGTCCCGGACAGATTCAAAGATTCCAAATAAGTGAAAATGCGAACAGATTGCCAAAATTCGAAGGGCAGGTATTTAATATCAAGTTTGGACAGATTCAAATACGATGTTTCTCTTTGAATCAGTTTCTTCGCAAAAACGATATCAGTTGATTGCCAGTAAGCGATCAAAGCGGTTATTAAAAAAGTCAATGCAACAAACGCCATCAATGCCGTCGCGCGTCTTGAACGGGCTTGCTTAATCTGACTTTCCATCAGGGCGTTTTTTTGCGTCCTGGCTTCTTCAGCGAGCAGGCGTTCAACTTTTGCCTTTAAAACCGGAGGCACCAGTCTGTCGTGACTCAGTTCATATGTATAGCCACCACGTAAGAATGGTTCAGCGCGTAATAGACGGCTGTCCACCAGATTTTCAAGCATCTCTTTTGAAACGCCGAATTGGGTGGTGATTTGTTCTTCATGCAGGCTGAGTCGGGTATTATCACCTTCTACAACAAGCCCCTCCTCGATGAGGCGGCGAATAGCGCGCCGCCCGATAGGCCCTAAAGAATTGATTTTGTTGTGGTAATAGTTCTCCACTAATTTTTCAAGATTGCCGAGGTCGGGTTTGTCAATCTTCAGAATGCCTTGTTTTTTTACTTTCTCTTTTTCAAAATATTCGCAAAGCATCTGCAATAAAATGCCTTCCACGCGATGGTCGGCAGGGTCTTCAAGATAATCCAGAAGTGCATCGAGCGCCTCCTGGGTATACAGGAAGGGCGGCGTCACGAATTCGCTGTCAGTTGCTTTGGCGGGTTGAACGATGGCTGATTCCGCTTCGCTTCTGAGAAGTGCTTCCAGCCGGTAGCAATGGCGAAGAATATTGGGCAGGTGGCTGCTCAGATGGTCGAGCAAATGCATTCGATCCGCCCGAATTGCTATCAACACTTTGATTTCCAATGGCGTGTAAAGTGGAGCCAGCACGTCGCCGTCTGACCAGGCGCGATTTTCCAATGCCCGGCGAAATCGCTGTGGAATGCTGGTATAGAGCAATTCCGCAAGTTCATTTTTGAACTCATTCAGTGCTGAATCGGGATAAGTGAACAACTCTTCAAACTGGTCGAATACCAGCAACAGTGCATCGCTCCCTCCGTTGAGTTGGCGTGTTTTAGCAAAGTACCACAGCGAGTTGTCATATGGCAACAACTTGTCGAGCAGGGTTTCGCGTATGTAATTCTCGCGGACAAGCGACTGTTTGACGATAGCGGCAGGAGTTTCGGTTTTGCCTTGGGTCCAGGCCCCCAGTCGGATGACTACGGATGTGAACTTGCCTTCTTTATGAAGCGCAGGCAGAACACCGGCATTGAGCAAAGAGCTTTTGCCAAGGCCAGACTTACCATATAGCACCACGACTTGTTCAAACCGCACCAACTGGAGCAACTGAGCCGTATCCGCCTCTCGCCCGAAAAAGAGGGCAGCCTGTTCGGTTGTAAAGGGGTTGACACCGGGGTAACGATACTGGCTCATAGGGGCAATTTTTCAAATTGATTGGCTAATTGTAGTACGGCATTGAAACAGCGTTGTTGTTGATTGGGTGCATCCATGTCGGCAAGACCAAGAATCATTGCTCGCTCGATGCGGCGGTAGTTGCCGCGTACGAGGGTAAGATCATCTAATAATTCGCGTGTTTGAGGCATCCACAAACTGGCTACGTTTTCGAGCGCATCCATCGCTGCTGGCAAGTCGCCGGCACCAATGAGTTGACGCACACGTTCGACTTCTGATTTTGGGTCTATTTTTGAAGAAACAGCAGGTTTTTTTAGCAATCCTTCAGCAGCGCAGCGGTTGTACAATTCATTGAAAAATGAAACCGTATTGCCGGTGCAAAATTCTATTTTGAACTGTTCTTCATACAGTTGCTGCAAGTTTTTGTTGTTAAAGCCGATCAGTGCAGTGCGATCGAGGCGATTCAGCCGGTTTGAATGCAACGACAATATGCGCAGCAAAAGTTGCGTATACCATCTTTCAAATTGGACCCCGACAAACAAGTAACTCTGCGCAGCAGCAAGTTCGGTTTTCATTTCGAGCGACATACTTCGGGCTAGAAAAATTGATTCAAGATAATCAAATAGATCGTCGTGGGTTAACACCATGCTTTCATCCTCTTCTATATTGCCAAGCATGTTGTAAATTAAAGGTTTGTCGCGCGTTGGCTGAACAAAAGGATTCGCCGGTCTGTGTTTGTAATAGAAATCCCTTCGACAATCAAACTGTGCCCGGATATAGGTTTCAGCCAGGAGATTGTCTGGCGTAAGAGTGATAATAAAATGAAAAGGGATGGCGGCTATTTTTGTGAGTACTGTTTGCACAGAAGAGAAATCCTGCTGAAAAAATGCGCGGTATTTGGTTAGAAAACGCGGCTTGTATTTTTCATCTTCAAAGAGAAAGAAGCCGTCGTCGGGATAAAACTTACGTAAAAACCGGCTTGTATCTTTGTCGTTCAGAAGCCAATGGAAAAGTTGTTGTTCCAAAGTCTGCCCGTCGCCGGCGGGAAACGCCTCCGGTCCAAGAAAGAGTACGCATTTTTGTTTCCCGATTTTTTCCAAAAGAAATACCCAATCGGGTTCGTTCATTCGGGTTGTTGCTTTATCCATGTGCGAAGGAGGGAATATGAAGAGCGAAGATAAAATACCAAGAATAAAAACAGTCATATAAATAATGTAACGAATGCGGAATATCTCTTTCAAGTACACCTTCAACTCCCTACCGATGAAAACGCGCAACTCCCGACCGCATAACGCGACCGGGAGTTGCTACCCCCTTTCAGCCTCCAACATCAACCTTCCACTGCTTCCATCTGAGGCCGGCTGACCTGCACACCGCTCTCATTTGAACGCCCGACGTATTTCACACCAATAAATGACAGCGCCGCAAACCACAGCACACACGCCAGCGGATAAGTCACTTTCAGCGCCCATTCCAGTTCGAGCACCTGCGCCAGCGGGAAACCGATACCGGCAGCCATCAGAGCGGCGGATACCCAGCGGGGTAAGGTATGGGCACGCCAGAAACCGATGCCCAGGAGAAGAGACGTGATCGGGAACAGCGGCCCCATCAGGGCCACCATCATAAATTCAGCATTGGGATTGGAATAAAAACTTTGCCACACCGCGTCGCCTGCGCCGTGTTGCCGCAAGCCGAACTCGATAACGCGGAACAACTCGAGGCTGAAACCCGTCACGCTTCCCATCAGGCCGGTGACAGTGGCGATCGTGCCTAGTGTCCGGTTGGTCAGGCTGAGTCTGGCTGCAAGCGAAAGATAAACGGGCACGAACAACAGCAAGGCGTAGCAGCCAAAAATACCTTCCACATAACTCGTGATGCCGGGCGGGATGAGGCCGATACCCAGTGAAAAACTCAGTGCTGAAAGCACGAGCAAAAAGGGTCCGGCAATGAAAGCGAAACGAAGCAGCGTCTGCTGATTGGATGGAATTGCAAAGTGTTTCATAGTCATTTTCTAATTGTTTCAGATGTGAATGAAATGTTCCTGATGGACGGTGCAAAGTTGCGGGCATCCATTCGCCTCAACAGTCGTACTTTGCGACACAAACCAAACACCTTGCGACAGTATGGAAAAAAAAGGCTTCTGGGCTGCTATGCCGCTCGTGCGCAACATCGCACTGGTAGCATTGCGGCGGGGCGCCGCTTATTGAATAAAGTTTTCAAAGAGTTGCTGGAAAAAGCGATTGCCCGATCGGGAACGGCGGTCTCGATTGCGAATGACGTGCGCCGGGTGATCTTGCAGAAATTCATCTCCACCATTCCTCAGTTGCCGGAAGTCGCGGAACTGCTGCACGTGTCGCCCCGAACCCTCCAGCGCCGGCTCAAAGACGAAGGCGTCACTTTTCAGGGCATCGTCGAATCGGTGAAGTCGGAAATGGCCATCGGCATGCTCAAAAAACCGGGTCTGACGGTCAATGAGATCGCTTATAAACTCGGCTACATGGAGCCCAATGTGTTCCGCAGGGCGTTCAAAAAGTGGACGGGCAGGAGCCCGAGGGAATATGGATCAGACAAGTCATCATAAATTCCCCCGTTTCAACTCTTCCCCCGCCCAATCTGCCGCCCGTGCCGTGAGCGCCATGTAGGTGAGCGAGGGATTGACCACGCCGTTGGAAGTCATGCAGGCGCCGTCGGTGACGAATATGTTGGGGCAGGCATGTACCTGGTTCCAGGCATTGAGCACGGATGTTTTCGGATCGCGGCCCATGCGCGCCGTACCCATTTCGTGGATGCAAAAACCGGGAGCGGGGCTGGAGTCGTAAGTACCTACGTTTTTCAGTCCGGCGGCTTCGAGCATTTCGGCGGCGTCGTTGGCCATATCCGCGCGCATCTTGCGTTCGTTTTCCCTGAATTCGCAATCAATATCGAGCGTCGGCAATCCCCATTTGTCCTTTTTGTCGTGGTTCAGGGTCACCTTGTTTTCAAAATAGGGAAGGTGCTCGCCCCATGCGCCGACGCCGAAACTCCATTTGCCAACTCCCGTCAGACTCTCCTTAAAAGCCGCACCGATGCCTTCGTCAGCGTTTGCGCGCCCGCGTGAAGCGCCGCCCTGGTAGCCGAATCCGCGCAGGTAGTCGCGTTTTTCCCCGTCATCCACATTGCGGAAGCGGGGGATATAGATGCCGTTGGGGCGTCTGCCGAAGTAATAAAAATCCTGAAAATCGTCGGTATCACCGTAGGCGCCCACACCGTAGTGGTGGTCCATGAGGTTGTGGCCCAGCTGGCCGCTGTCGTTGCCGAGGCCGTTGGGAAAACGGTTGGAGGTGGAATTCAGCAGGATGGCTGCCGTGCCGAGCGTGGAGGCATTGCAAAAAATGATCCTGGCGTAAAATTCATAGGTCTGCATCGTTTCGGCATCCACGATTTTTACGCCTGTCGCGCGGCCTTTTTTTTCGTCGTACAGGATGGAATGCACAATGGAAAACGGGCGTATGGTCAGGTGGCCGGTGGCTTTTGCGGCCGGCAAAGTGGTCGAATTGCTGCTAAAATAAGCTCCGAACGGGCATCCGCGCTCGCAGCGGTTGCGGTACTGGCAGGAGCCGCGTCCGTTGTGCGGCACGGTAAGGTGCGCTACCCGGCCGATGATGATGCGGCGCGCGCCTTTGTAGTGTTCCTCGACACGTTTGGCGACGTGTTTTTCAAGGACGTTCATTTCCATCGGCGGCAGGAATTCGCTGTCGGGCAGGACGGGTATGTTTTCCACGGAGCCGCTGATGCCCGCGAATTTTTCCACATAACTGTACCAGGGGGCGATATCGGCGTACCGGATCGGCCAGTCCACGCCGTAGCCGTCTTTGGCGTTGGCCTCGAAGTCGAGGTCGCTCCAGCGGTAAGTTTGTTTGCCCCACAGGATGGAGCGTCCGCCCACGTGGTAGCCCCGGATCCAGTCGAAAGGTTTGACCTGGTTATAGGGTTCGTCCACGTCGCGCACGAAAAAGTGTTTGCTCGCGTCGTGGTAGTTGTAGACTTTGCTTTGGATCGGCGCAGCCCGGCGGTCGGCAGGCGCGACGCTGCCGCGGTATTTCATCTCCCAGGGGTTGAGATTGGCGGTCGGATAATCGGCCACATGCTCCACCATGCGACCGCGTTCGAGTACGAGCGTTTTCAACCCTTTTTCCGTCAGTTCTTTGGCGGCCCAGCCGCCGCTGATGCCGGAGCCGATAACGATGGCGTCGTAGGTGTTTTCGGAGATGGCGCGAAGGTTCAGATTCATACCGGAGAAATGCTTTTTGTTTTACGGCATTAAGGTATGGTTTATTCCGGTACGATAAATTTTCCCGACATCACAGCATAAGCGCCATTTTCACCTGAAAAAGTCATCTGTACAAAATACAAACCGCTTGCGAGGTTCTGAACATCGAGGTCGAAGGAAGGCTGCCCGACAGATGCAATGAGCGAATGTCGGGAGACCGTCCGCCCGGCGGCGTCTGTCACTGTCAAAGTGGCTTTCGATTCGAATGCAGTTTCCCAGGAGATGGTCACCCGGTCTGTCGCGATGGTCGGCGCAATTTTCAAGGCACCGACGGCCGGTCGCAGCAGGTCCCGGAGACCGACCACTGTAACCAGGCTGCCTTGTGGCAGCAGCGGGCGGTTGGAGAATGCCAGCCCGTCAATATTTTCGCCGATGTGGTTGGGACCAAACGGGAAATGGGTGCCATCGAGAAATGAAGCGTACAACTGGCCCGGGTTGAGGGTATCGCTTTCAAATGCCGGAGTGTTCGGGTCATCCTGGTCCACACTGAATACGAGCGCAAGCGTATATTTTTTCACTGACGGATTCCACAGCCAGGCAAATTCAAAGTCATTCAGGTCCACGCCCTGCGCCAGTCCCAGGTGTATGTCGGGAAACACCACCGGCTGATGGATATTGGGCGGCATCCAAATGTAGACTACGCCGGGGTTGAGCGTGGGAGCGCCTGCGAAACTTTGGTAAGACGCTTCATGGTCGGCAGTGAAATAAAAATAGCCGCAGCTGTCCGGAGCGTAACTGTCCAAAGCGTCCACGTCGTCGTTTTCGTGAATGCCGACATTGGGCGAAGGGGCAAGCCCCTGGTGAACATCGCCCTCGCTTCCATAGCCGAAGGCCGAATACGAATAAGAGTTCAAAATATGATTGCGGGTCACATTGCCGTAGATCACCTCGTCCCGGTCGGTAGTGCTGCCACGGGGCGGGACGACAGAAGCAACCGGAATATCGCAATAGCCGCCGGAACCGGTGTAATGCACGCCCTGGTCTTCATCGAACGACAAAAGCATAAATTCGGGATGGAAAATACAGTCGGAAGGATATTGTTGGATAGGCGGCACCCCCGGTCCGAATGCGTAGGAAAGCAAATTGATGTCCAGCGCATCGAAACCATCGAGATCAAAATACAGGGGTGCGAGCGAGTCCTGGTTCAGATTGAAGCAAAGCGGCGCGCGGGTACTTGCGTCATTTACGTTTGGTGCAGGATCAACATTGTAAAAACAGGCGGCGTCGTGGAAAATCCCGTTTTGTGCGGGGGGCGGCGCCGGGCTGTTGAACTCGTACATGTCGCCGGGATCGAACCAGGCATTGGCTGGTGTGACCTGCTCGCTGAACTCGGCATCGGAGCCAATGTCGAGGCTAAATGCCTGTATTTGCTGAGGACTGTTCAAGGTCGGAATAACGATGGGATTTCCGATGGAAAGGATCAAATAACCATAGGATTCGGCGAAGGCCAGATCCCGGTGGTAGTAGGCGGGTAAACCGAAATCCGGATCCGGCGCGTCGTCCACATAAGCGAATGCCTCTGAAAGCACTTTTAATTTGATGACATCGCCGCCCGAGGCTGTGATGATACCCGTTTGATCGAGCGCGCCTACCTGAATGAATTTGCTCATGGTCGCCATCGAGGTGCGGTCGTCGAGCATGGTATTTACCAACCGAATGCGGTGCGAGACCCGTGCGCTGTCTTCTTCGTTGTTCTCCGATTTGCTGCCGCAACTGGACAATTGCGTCCACAGGTAATGGATGGGGACCTGTGTGCTGCTCGGGATGCCCTTTATTACAAGGTGCAAATCGAAGTCTGACTCGCCCCTGGCCCAGGCGTCCACATCGAAACACACCGGATCGGCACAGGTGTATTTAACACGGCTGGCGGTTTGCCATTTGATGACGAGATAGTCGCCCCCAATACCTGTCACTTTTGTCCACACATTGCTTTCTGCATTTTGTGCGCAGCCAAACCCGCCTTTATCCCCGGACTCGCTTTCTCTGTACAGGGCATAACTGCCGTCATTCTGTGGTTCTAATTTGGCGCTCAGAATGTTTTCCCCTTCTAAAAGCGGACACGGAAAAACGGTTGAAATGGCTTTGGATTGCAGTTTGAATGCCACTTGCGCAGTGTCGCCCAGGTCAAACGCAGGCTGCGCCGGGAGATACGTGAAGTACAGGAATACGAACAGAATGGTCGGGCAAAGGCGCAGGCCTTTGCAAGGCAAATTTTTCATACCGGAATTTCTTTTAGTGAAAAGGAAAATTAGCATCAGAACTTAACCCGGAAAGCACTTTCCACTGCAAGTATGCGGGATGAACTGCGGTGCGATCAAGTACAGATTTTTGTACTTTTCATCTGAAAATCGAAGAGAGATATGACTAAAGGTATGATAAATAAAGATATAAACACTTGAAAGTCAAAGCCATATACTTTGTACGCAAAAACGGGCATTTTCGCGGATCGCGGCAGAAAACCAGGGCAGAAATGTGTGCAGGCTGTCTTTATTTAACCTTTGGCAGCCTCACTGTGAACGTCGTTCCTTTCCCCACTTCCGAATGTTTTACAAAAATTTTTCCCCGGTGATACTGCTCAATGATGCGTTTGGAGAGCGAAAGCCCCAGGCCCCAGCCGCGCGTTTTGGTGGAATAGCCGGGTTTGAACACAGTCCTGAATTTACCGGCAGGAATACCCTTGCCTGTGTCGCTGATGTCTAAACAAACGAATGGGCTTTCTTCATACACTTTTGCGGTGATCTTGCCTACGCCGCCTTCCATCGAATCAATGGCGTTGCGCAGCAGGTTTTCGATCACCCAGTCGAATAAAGGCGCGTTGATGCCCACGAGAAGCGGCGGCTGTCCGGAAGGATCAGGAAAATCAAATTCAACCTTGCGCGGGGCACGGCGCTGCATGTAGTCGCGGTTTTTCTCGAGTTGTGCAAAGAAGTTGACAGGGGTGAGTTCCGGCGAAGCGCCGATCTTGGAAAAGCGATCGGCCACCAGTTCCAGGCGGGTAACGTCGTTGCGGAGTTCTTCGAGCATTTCCTGGTTGTCGGGGCGGTCGTCGTTGACCGCTTTGAGCGTCTCGATCCAGCCCAGTATGGCCGTAATGGGCGTGCCGAGCTGGTGCGCCGTTTCTTTAGCCATGCCGAGCCAGACCTGGTTCTGTTCGGCGCGCCGCGCCGAGCTGAAGCCGATATAACCCAATGCGATGAACGCCGCAATGAGCGACAATTGCAACAGGGGGTACAACTTCAGCCACCACAATAGCCGGGAATGCGTGAAGATCAGCGTTTTGTGAATGTCCGGCGGAAAAACGATCTCGATCATTCCTGTGTCCTGCTTCATCATTCTGTCGAGCGCTTTTTGCACGTCCTCGATGTCCATGGTGTCGAGATTGCGCTCATCAATATTTCGGTAAGCCTCTATTTCACCCGTTTCGTTGAGCAGGATAACGGGAATGGTGGTGTTCTGCTCGATGATCTTCAAATGCAGTGTGAGGTCCCAATAGTTGGAAGTTGTATCAGTCCGCATTTTGGCAAGCATGCGCATGGCTTCGGCGAATTGTTCCGCCTGTTGCTTTTCGCGCTCGATGAGCCGGTCGGCCAGATACCGCGTATAAAGCAGCGAAATAACAATGATGAGCGCACCGCCGGCTGCCAGATACCATTTCCAGTATGATTTGCGGGTATATATGTCCATTTTTGCTCGAAAGAATGGGCGAAAGTATGATTTCGTTAAAAACGCCCCACAAAGTTTTTTAGCGTTTCATTTACCGGCATCTCTGCTCGCAATCAGGCCAATTCAGCGGAAACCGGAAAAAAAGTTAAGGCATGGCATTTTTTTGTTTAATAATTTAGTATTTAATCTTAAACAAAAATTATCTTGCTGCGTTTTTTCAGTAACTCGCTGCAAAGCGTTCTTTATTTTATCCGAAGTCCGAAAATCCAACAGTCCAACAGTCCAACGTCCAACAGTCCAACGTCCAACAGTCCAACAGTCCAACGTCCAACGTCCAACAGTCCAACGTCCAATGCCCAACAGTCCAACGTCCAAAAAAATTATTGTCATCGGTTCCGGTTTTTCCGGATTGTCGGCAGCGTGCAACCTCGCTGCTGAGGGGTTCGACGTGACGGTGCTGGAAAAGAACGATGTACCCGGCGGACGGGCACGGAAATACGAAACCGAAGGGTTCGTATTCGACATGGGGCCGTCGTGGTACTGGATGCCGGGTGTATTTGAGCAGTTCTTCGCCCGTTTTGGGAAAAAAGTGTCGGACTACTACCAACTCAAAAGGCTCGATCCGTCGTATGTCGTGTGGTTCGGGGAGAACGACCGAATGGACGTTCCGGCGGATATGGCTGCTTTGGAGGCCATGTTCGAGCGGTACGAACCAGGCAGTGCCGTGCGTTTGAGGCGGTTTTTGAAGGAGGCAGAATACAAATACAAAGTCGGTATGAACGAGTTCGTCCACAAACCCAGCGACAGCATCCTGGAATTTGCGGACTGGCGTATAGCGGCGAGTTTGTTTCGCCTGCAGATGTTCACCTCCCTGTCGAAACACGTGCGGAGTTTGTTCCGGAATGAAAAACTGATAGAATTGCTCGAGTTTCCGGTACTTTTTCTCGGCGCCACGCCTCAAAAGACCCCCGCTTTGTACAGCCTGATGAATTACGCCGACATGGCGCTCGGCACGTGGTACCCCATGGGCGGCATGTTCAAAATAGTGGAAGGTATGGTGTCGCTGGCGCGGGAGTTGGGTGTGAAGATCGAACTGGGACAGGAAGTGAACCACATCCACGTTCCCAATGGTCACGCAACGAAAGTCATCACCCGGCAAGGCCGCGAATACCCGGCGGACGTGGTAGTGGGCAGTGCGGATTACCACCACATTGAATCTCAATTGCTCGACAGCCGTGTACGCAACTATTCCGAAAAATACTGGCAAAAACGGACGATGGCGCCGTCGAGTCTGCTGTATTACCTCGGCGTGAACAAGCGCCTCGAACGGCTGGAGCACCATAACCTGTTCTTCGACGCAGATTTCGGCAGGCATGCCGTGGAAATTTATGAAAACCCGCAGTGGCCGTCGAAACCGCTGTTTTATGTCAGCGCGCCATCTGTGACCGATCCTTCGGTAGCGCCTGCCGGGTGCGAAAATTTGTTCCTGCTGATCCCGGTAGCGCCGGGGCTGGAAGATACGCCGGAGGTGCGCGAACGCTATTATCACCTCACGATGGAGCGGCTCGAGCGGCTGACCGGTCAAAACATTCGCGATCACGTGATATACAAACGCTCGTTCGCGCATGCTGACTTTGTGGCTGATTATCACGCTTTTAAAGGTAACGCTTACGGACTTGCAAATACCTTGATGCAAACGGCTTTTCTAAAACCCAAAATGCGCAGCCGCCGCGTCAACAACTTGTACTATACCGGCCAACTGACCGTGCCGGGGCCGGGTGTTCCGCCCTCGCTCATCAGCGGGCAGGTAGTGGCGGGAGAAATAAAGAAAAGATTTGAAGGTTTGAGGGTTTGATGGTCACGTTATCTATCCAACCTTCAAACCCTCCAACCTTCAAACCCTCAAACCTCATTTTTATATGAACCACCTCCAACTATATCACAACACCTGTTTCGAGTGCAGCAGCCTGATCACCCGCCGGTATTCGACGTCGTTTTCGATGGGTATACGGCTGTTTCACCCGCGATTCCGTCCGCCGATCTATGGCATTTACGGATTTGTACGCTTTGCCGACGAGATCGTGGATACCTTCCACGAATATCCGAAAGAGGAGCTGCTCCGCCGTTTTCGCGAAGATACCTGGCGTGCCATTGAAGAGCGCATTAGCCTGAACCCTGTATTGCACTCTTTTCAGCAGGTGGTACACCAGTACGGCATTGAAAAAGAGTTGATCGAAGCCTTTTTGCGCAGTATGGAAATGGACCTGACCAATGCGGCTTACGACTCGGAAGGTTACGATGAGTATATCTATGGCTCGGCGGAGGTGGTGGGCCTGATGTGTCTGCGGGTGTTTTGCGAAGGCAACGAAGCACAATACCAGCAACTGAAAGAACCTGCCAGGCGTTTAGGCGCGGCCTTTCAGAAGATCAATTTTCTGCGCGACATCAAAAGCGATTACGACGAAAGGGGGCGTGTGTATTTCCCCGAAGTTGATTTCCGGCATTTTACGAACGAAGAAAAGTGCCGTATCGAAAGCGACATCAAAGCCGATTTCGACGCGGCGCTCGAAGGCATCCGCCGTTTGCCGAAAGGCACGCGCTTCGGCGTTTATCTGGCTTATAAATATTACACGCAGTTGTTCGCCAAAATTAAAAGCGCCCCTGCGCAACGCGTGGCACAGGAGCGCTTCCGGGTATCGGACAAGCGGAAGGTGTATCTGTTGTTCAGTTCAGCCGTGCGGCACCAACTGAATTTTTTGTGACTTAACAATAACCTGACGTATCAAACCCGTATCCGCAAAATGATACAAACTATGATCCCTGCCCGCGGCAACCTGTCGCGGGCTTTTTGTTTCCCCCAACAATCTCTAAACACATAGGCACATAGATCACATAGTTTATTGGTTTTTAATACTATGTGATCTATGTGCCTATGTGTTTAATATTATACCTCGCGCCGCCAGGTTTTCAGCATCAACCCTTGCGACGTTTACTAAACTTTCGAAAGTTTAGTAAACGTATTCCCGCTTTTCGGCATGCTGAAAACCTGGCGGCGCGAGGTATAAATCGCGATTGCGAATATCTACTTCAAATTGGCCAGCCATTTGGCGATTTTATCCATATCGGCTTTTGGCACTTTCTGGGCGGCCATCGGAATGTAACCGGGCCAGTTGGCGGGTTCGGGTTTTTCCACGAGTTGCGCGATGCGTTTGGCCGAATATTTTTTGGCGGCAATTTCCGTCCATTTCGGGCCCACGAGCTTGCGTTCCATGTTGTGACAGGCGGCACAGCCGTATTTGTCTAAAAGTGCCTGAATATCAGCCGGAATAGTGGGATCAGCAACAGGCCGGGGAGCGGGTTTGAAAGCAGCGAGGATGAGCAGGAGTGGGAGGAGCGCGAGGACTTTTGCCATAGTGTAAATTTTACGTTAAGTTGAAATGCGTTACAAATGTAAGAGTATGACGCAAAAATACCAGTCGCGTTTTTCTCTTTTTCAATTCTTTAACAGCGAAAAGGGGAAAGAAGCAACCAACTTTATAATTCTTTCAATTGGTTCTCTTCCGGTGAAGGTTGAGCATCGCATAACTAAAATGCACATGCCCGGCCGGGAGCCGTTTTTCTAAGAAATCTTTATTGGACAAAACCACGTGCGGATTGATGGTCAGTTTAAAACGATTGGTTCCAATGCCAAAATACGGGATCCAGTGCAGCGACCCTTCCGAAAAGTCGGTGTAAATGGAAAAATCATTGCCTAAAATGATCGGACCGATGGCCATAAAACCGCCGATTTTTGGCGCGATTACCCACTTTTTTGTATTCAAACCGATTTCGCTCATCGCGTAACAGCCAAAGCCGCCCCAGTGTCGGTGGAAGTAAAAGCGGGTTCTCCATATACCTATTTCCACGAAGTGAAATTTCCGGGTAGTAGTGTCACCCTCATCTCTTTTGCCAAAATAAAAATTGTAACCGAGGGTCATATCCGTCCTTTTTTCAGTGTAAAAGGAGATAGCCTTTTGCAGGAAAGTGTCCGTTTGGGCGACGCAAAATATCGGCAAACCAAAAGTGAAAAACAAGACAACGCGCATGGTGTGTTTTCTAGCTCTTTTAAAAAACGCCTCCACACAATGCGTTATTTTACTTTCGATAAGCTTCACAAATTCCGCTTCTTCAACTCATTCACCGCAAAATCCACCGCCCGTGCCGTCAGCGCCATATAGGTGACCGAGGGATTTTGCGCTGCGGCGGAAGCCATACACGAGCCGTCGGTGACGAACACGTTGGGCACGGCGTGGAGTTGGTTGTGGGCGTTGAGCATGGAAGTTTTGGGGTCGCGACCCATGCGCGCAGTGCCCATTTCGTGGATACCGCGTCCAGGCGGCTCGTGGGTATCGTAGGGCCGGATGTTTTTGAATCCCGCTGCTTCGAGCATTTCGGCGCCGGTGGCGAGCATGTCTTTGACCATGGCTTCTTCGTTTTCATGCCACTGGCAGTCAATGTTCAGGGTCGGCAGCCCCCACTGGTCGCGTTTGTCTTTGTTCAAGGTCACTTTGTTGTCGAAATGCGGCAGGCATTCGCCCATACCGAAGAGTCCGCCCGACCAGGCGCCGGGGCGGGTCATCGCTTTTTTAAAATCGGCGCCGAAGCCGTCTTGTCCTGCACCGCCGTAAAACGCCGGCCCGCGCTCCACGCTGCCGCCGAAAGCGTAGCCGCGCACGAAGGCCGTTTGTTTGTCCGCGCCGAAATTGCGGAAACGCGGCACATAAAATCCAACCGGACGGCGGCCTTTGTGGTAGTGGTCGGTAAAACCTTCGTAATCGCCGGAGACGTGCGCCCGGTAGCAGTGATCCATCAGGTAGTGGCCCAGTACGCCCGAATCGTTGCCCAGACCATTGGGGAAGCGGTTGCTCGTGCTGTGGAGCAGGATTTGTGTGGTGGGCAGGGTGCCGGCGTTCAGGAAAATGATCTTCGCCTGGAATTCGATGACTTCCTTCGTGTTGGCGTCTATCACCCGCACCCCTGTCGCGCGGTTTTTCTTTTCGTCAAAAATGACCGATTCCACGATGCTGAAGGGACGCAGCGTCATCTTTTTGGTCTTTGCCGCTGCGGGCAGCGTCACGCCATTGCTGCTGAAATAGGCGCCGAACGGGCATCCCCGGTGGCAAAGATGGCGGAACTGGCAGGGCGTACGACCGTTGATGCTTTGGGTCAGGTTGGCGCTGCGGCCGTGCACGAGCGTGCGGCCCGGGAAATTTTTCTGAATGGCGTCGCGCAGGTGTTTCTCCGCAATCGTCATCTCGATGGGTGGCAAAAACTCGCCGTCAGGGATCTGGCGCAGTCCGTCGCGGTTACCGCTGATGCCGGCGAAGCGTTCCACATAGCTGTACCACGGCGCGATGTCTTCGTAGCGGATGGGCCAGTCCACGCCGTGCCCGTCGTGCAGGTTGCTTTCAAAATCGAAATCCGCCCAGCGGTAGGTCTGCCGCGCCCACATCAGCGATTTGCCACCGACGTGGTAGCCTTTTATCCATTCGAAGGGTTTTACCTGCGTATAGGGATGTTCGCTGTCCTTCGCCCACAGGTGCTTCGTGCCTTCGTTGAAAGCGTAACAAATGGACTGGATGGGATAGTCCTTTTTCACCTCGTCGTAAGGCACCTGGTTGCGGTGCGGGAATTCCCAGGGATTGGTCAGGGCCGTCGTGTAGCCGCTGATGTGTTCGAGGGGCCGGCCGCGTTCGAGCACGAGGGTGCGCAGGCCTTTTTCGCAGAGTTCTTTGGCCGCCCAGCCGCCGGAGATGCCGGAGCCGACTACAATGGCGTCGTATTTGCGTTTTTTCATAATCTTAGAACACCGGCGTCCAGGCTTTCGTGTTATCGTCAATTTTCATGTCCGGCACCCAACCGCCGGGAATGGGATCGTAGTTGAGCGCTTGCGTGGCGCCGATTTCGGACGTGAAATAGCCGTTCAGGGTGAGCGCCTTGAGCTGGCGCCAGAATGCGTCGCCGTCGCGTTGTTCGGCTTCCAACTTTTGGAAAAACGCCGTGCGTTCGGCGGTGGAGCAATCCGCAAAAGATTTGCCGTTCATCGCAACGCACTGTTTTTCAGCGGCTTCCAGGCCGTTCCAGAAAAGCGGACGTTTGTCGGGCGGGAAACACGCCTCTACCACGACGGCAATGTAATCCTGCACTTTGGCCGCTTTGGCGCCAGGGGTATCCGTGTCGGGCAGGATGGTGTCGGCCATTTCAGCGAGCAAAGCCAGCCGGTCGGCGGGCAAACGGGATAATGCGGGAGAAGGGGCGGCCAGTGCTTTGGCCAGAAGTTCCGGAGCGATGGCAATGCTGCCGATGAAGAGGGCCGTTTTTTTGAGTACTTCGCGTCGTTGCATAAGAAGGTTGTTTTGCAAAAATTCAGCGAAGCAAAAATAGTTTTTGTACTATTCACACCAAGGCTTGCCATCTTTTTTTCAAAAATCTTTTCCGTATTACCCGATAAATATTCGTCTCATTGAACGGCAAAGCCACGAATACTTGCAAATTGCTCATTTTTTCCCTATATTTGACCAAAAATTATTTTATGAAAAAACGCAGGAATCCTACCGGGAATGACCCTCTTGAAACACACAACACCCCGGACATCAACCGCATAAACCAAGCTCTCGATTATCCGGGTTATCCGCATTATCCACCCAGGCAAGATGTGCTGGACCAACGCAGTGATCACGAGAAAGTAGGTATAGACGTGGAAAATTTGTCCCGCAGCACATGGACGGCTGTTCGCGATGAGGCGGTAAAACATTTGGGAGAAGAAAAAGCACGAGGTGACATTACAAGAGAGGTGACCGCCGATGAAGTGCTGCCCAACGAGGAAGAAATGGACACTGTCGCCGTTGCCGCTGTGCTGGATCCGGATGCGGTGGTAACGGAAGAAGATTTGGCCCTGCTCGGCGACCGCGATCGGGATATGGACGGCTTGGACGATGAAGAAATGAGCAACTACAAAGGCCTTGACACTGCCGATTTTGAAGGAACGCCGCTCAATGAAAATTCACGCAATGTTTTTGCCGAGGGTCTCGATCTCGATGTGCCCGTCGGGGAGCGCGACGACAGCGGTACAGCAGTGAAGCAGGAAGATGAAGAAAACGATTATTTCAGCCTCGGCGCTGAAAAAGATACCCTGGAAGAGAATAACTTATGAACGCTTATCCGGAACGACGCCTCGAGGCAGGTACAGGCGGGAGACAGCAACATGGATCAGTCAAGAGAAGAATGATGATATAAAGCTTTCTTCCAAACGGCCTGCCATATACTGCCCAGGCCAAACACTCCGCCAAGCGCCAACAGCGCAAAACCGCCCGGCGCCGAAAGATGTGAAACCACCCACTGCATAACATACAAACTCGGAATGGTTATCAAAAAACCGATGGAATTGACGATCGTGATGGCCGTGGCGCGGTATTCCGGAATGGCGTTCTGAGCCACCAATGCCGAAAACTGCGGCGAATCCGCTACTACGGTCGCGCCCCATACCGACATGAAAACCAGAAAGATACCCCTTGGGAAAAAGGAAATGAACGGCGACAACAAACAGCAGCAGACGGATATCGCCAGCGCCCAAAACGCCGTACGTGCGCTCCCCCAACGCAACGACAATTCCCCTCCCAATGCACATCCCACCGCTCCCACAGCGATGAAGCAGAACGACCAGACAGATACATCCAATGCATTGCCGGTCAGGCGATTGTACAAGCCCACCAGTACCGGCGCGAAAGCCCAGAAGGTATACACCTCCCACATGTGGCCGAAATAACCGAAGGCGAAAGTGCGGTATAGCGGTTGCCGGAATACCAACCCCAACACCCGCGGATTGAACCCACCCGATGGCCTGCGAAACGGCCCATCCTGTACCAATATTCCCAAAAGCGCCGCTCCCGCCAGCGCCAGGGCAGAAGTGCCGCCAATGACCCAGCGCCAGTCCATATCCACCGACAGCACATTCAAAAGATGCGGGAAGGCTGTGCCCAACACCAGCGCACCGACCAGGTAGCCCAACGCCTTGCCCAACCCGTGCTCGTACCAGTCGCTGCAAATTTTCATGCCCACCGGGTACACGCCCGCCAGGAAAAAACCCACGGCAAAACGCACTGCTACCAGACCCGCCAGACTGTGCGCAAGCGTCAAAATGAGCAAATTCGCTCCGGCGGCCACCACGCCCGACAACACGAATACCCGCACCGGCGAGAAGCGGTCGGCCACCGACAGCCAGGCATAAACGAGTGTGCCTGCTACGAAGCCCAACTGCACCGCCGCCGTCATCGTCGGCAAAAAGTGCTGAACGTCAGGGAATTGCTGCTGCAGAGCGGGTAACACGGCGTTCACCGCGAACCAGAGTGAGGTGCCGGCGAACTGGGCGAAGACGATGGTGGGGAGGAGATGGGAGGGGCGGGTGAAATTTCTTTCCGGGTTTTGAATAAGTCGCATGGCCTATTGACGCAATTTGCGGCGGACAGGTGGCCGGATATATATTAGTCTTTTTACTTCTTCCCCGCAATCTTCACCAACTCGTTCAACTTCCACAAAGCGTCCATCGGCGTCATCGTATTCAGATCGAGCGCCAGCAGTTCCTCTTTGATTTTCAGCGTGTAGTCGTCCACGTCGAAAATGTGCAGTTGCAGCGGCGCGGTGATGTTTTTGACTTTTTTCTTCAAATTTTCGGACGACGGTTGACGGTTGACGGTTGACGGGGCGTCAACTACTGTACCGTCCCCCGTATCTCTTCCACCCTCTACCTTCGACCCTCCACCCTCCACCGTCTGCCGTTCCAGCGTTTTCAAAATCTCGTTGGCCCGCTCCACGATGGTTTGCGGCATACCCGCCATGCGCGCCACGTGGATGCCGAAGGAATGGTTGGAGCCGCCGGGCGTAAGTTTGCGCAGGAAAATGACCTTGTGACCGACCTCCTTGGTGCTGACGTGGAAATTGTGGATACGCTCGTGGGTTTCGGCGAGTTCGTTGAGTTCGTGGTAGTGGGTAGCGAAGAGCGTTTTGGGGCGGGCGCGGTCGTTGTCGTGCAGGTATTCGGCGAGGCTCCAGGCGATGCTGATGCCGTCGTAGGTGCTGGTGCCGCGTCCGATCTCGTCGAGCAGGATGAGCGAGCGGTCGCTGATGTTGTTCATGATCAGTGCCGTTTCGTTCATTTCGACCATAAAGGTGCTCTCGCCGCCGCTGATGTTGTCGCTGGCGCCGACGCGGGTGAACACCTTGTCTACCAATCCGATGCGGGCGCTTTGAGCGGGCACGAAACTACCCATTTGCGCCAGCAGGACAATGAGCGCCGTCTGGCGGAGCAGGGCCGATTTGCCCGACATGTTGGGGCCGGTGATGAGGATAACCTGCACCGTTTCGTTGTCGAGGTACACGTCGTTGGGGATGTATGTCTCGCCGACGGGCAGTTGTGTTTCGATGACCGGGTGGCGGCCTTCGCGGATGTCGAGCAGGGTGCTTTCGTCCGGTTCTGGGCGGACGTAGTGGTTTTTCACGGCGACTTTGGCGAACGAGAGCAGGCAGTCGAGCCGGGCGACCAACTGGGCGTTGTGCTGGATGGGTTGGATGTACTGACCTATCTCTTCCACGAGCGTGCGGAAAAGTTTATCTTCCAGTTCCAGTATCTTCTCTTCTGCGCCCAGGATTTTGGCTTCCAATATCTTTAATTCTTCAGTAATGTAGCGCTCACCGTTGGCAATGGTTTGTTTACGCGTCCATCCGGGTGGCACCTGGTCTTTCCATTTGGAGGTAACTTCGATGTAGTAACCGAATACGTTGTTGAATGCGACTTTCAGGCTGGGGATGCCCGTGCGTTCGATCTCGCGTTGCTGGATTTCGAGCAGCAGGTCACGGCTGTTGCGGACGACATTGCGCAGGTCGTCCAGTTCCGCATTGCAGCCGTCGGCCATGGCGCCGCCTTTGCGGATGTCGGCGGGCGGATCGGGAGCGATGTCGCGTTCAATCCGCTCGCGGAGGGTCAGGCAGGGATTCAAACCTTCACCTAATTTGCGCAGGGCCTGGTGATTGGTTAGCAGGAGTTGGGTTTTCAAATGTTCGATCGCCATCAGGGCCCTTCTCACCTGCATCGCTTCGCGCGGGTTGATCTTTCCCACCGCCGTTTTGCTCATCAGGCGTTCCAAATCGCCGATGTGACGGATGTGTGGCTCTGTTTCACTGGCAAAGCTTTGATTTTCAACAAAAAACTGCACCATGTCGTGCCGTTCCTGTATTTGAACGAGGCTGGTCAGCGGCAACAATACCCATTTTTTCAACAAACGCGCACCCATCGGCGACACGGTTTGGTCCAGCACCTGGAGGAGCGAAATGCCGTTTTCGTGGTTGCTCGACACCAGTTCGAGGTTGCGGATGGTGAAGCGGTCGAGCCAGACGTATTTTTCCGTCTGCAGGCGGCTGATGTGGGTGATGTGGGCGAGTTTGGTGTTTTCGGTCGAACCGAGATAGTGAAGCGCCGCGCCGCCTGCCGTTTGGCCGAGGTCGAGTTCTTCCACACCGAAGCCTTTCAGGCTTTGCGTCTGGAAGTGTGTAAGCAATTTTTCGCGGGCGAAGTCGCGGGTAAAAATCCAGTCCTCGAGCGTGTTGGTGTAAAATTTATCGCCGTAAATGGCGGTGAATTCCTTCATGCGGCTTTTGGGCAGGATGACTTCCGCCGGCTTGAAACTTTGCAGGAGTTTGTCCATGGCGCCTGCGTCGCCTTCCGACACGAAAAACTCGCCCGTCGAAATATCGAGAAATGCCGCGCCGAACCGATCGTGCGGGCCGTAGGCAAGTGTTGCCAGAAAGTTGTTCGCGTTGTGGTCGAGCAGGGCATCGTCGGTGGTGACGCCGGGCGTGACGACCTCCGTCACGGCGCGGCGCACAACCTTTCCCGGCACGGGTTTTTCCATTTGCTCGCAGATCGCCACGCGGTAGCCCGCCCGCACGAGGCGGGGCAGGTACATATCCATCGCGTGATAAGGAAATCCGGCCAGCTCGATGTCGGAACCGCCGTTGTTGCGGCTGGTGAGGGTAATGCCGAGGGCGCGACTGGCTTTCACGGCGTCTTCTCCAAATGTTTCGTAAAAATCGCCTACCCGGAACAGCAGGATGGCGTCCGGATACTTGGTTTTTACCTGTACGTATTGCTGCATCAGAGGCGTGGTCGCACCGCCGGCGCCGGCTGTTCCGTCTTTTTTCGCTCTTGCCATTTAAAAAGTCATTGAAGTCATTAAGGTCATTCCAACGGGGGTAAAGTTAGCGCGATGGCGGCAATGTCGGCTTCTTTTATCAGCGCGTTTTACCGGAGCGACCCTAGCGTCGGCAACATGAGTCACCCCGAATTTTGTAACAATATAAAAGCCCGGAAGAAATAGTAACTGTTCAGGTAGGGGCGCTGCCCCTACCTGAATAGTTACAAAAACTAAACGTATCTGTTTTGTTGCAAAATTCGGGGTGACTCATGTTTTCTTTTGCACATGCCGGAATATTTTTACCATTCCTTTTGATCAAAAAACTGCGCAGACTGTTTTTTTACGTATCTCTTTTATTGCATCTCTATGTGGACACTCATCGAAGGTTTCCAACACCTCCAAAAAGAAGAAATTGACGTGCTGGTGGAAGCGCCGGCGCTCATCACCATTCTTGTCGGCGCGGCAGACGGCGAACTCGACCGCGAAGAACGAACCTGGTCGGAGCGCCTCCTGCGTACCCGCACCTACAACAAACCGAAGGAACTCAATGAGTTCTACCGGGTCGTTGTCGAAGGTTTTTGGGCAAAAATCCAGAGCGAGATCGCCCACTTACCTACAGACGTGCAAACCCGCAACCAGGAATTGTCCGACCGTTTGTCCCGGCTGAATCCCATCCTGGCAAAACTGGACGTCGAACTGGCAGCCGACCTTTACAAGGGTTTTGTCGGCCTGGCTGAGGAAACAGCCAAGGCCTCGGGCGGATTTTTGCGCATCGGCGCCATTGGTTTCGAGGAAAGCAAATGGGTAAAATTGCCGATGCTGACGCCCATTATCGGGCCGGAGGCGCAGGAGGAAGAAGAAGAAAATAACAATTGGTGAGATTAAGTATGTGGACAAGACAAATTGACATTGGACGTCGGACATTTAGCCTTGACAACCAATCATGTAGTCAAATGTTCAACGTCAAAAGTCCAATGTCCGCTTGCTTAAACCACTTCCAATTGTTCCCACAAGCGTATCACCTCCATCGCTTCTTTCACATCATGCACCCTCAGGATGCGGGCGCCTTGCTGCAGCGCGATCATGTGGAGCGCCGTGGTGCCGTTCAGCGCATGATCGGGATTCACTTTCAACACTTTGCAGACCATGGATTTGCGTGAAATGCCCGCCAAAACCGGCAAACCGGTCACTCGCCCAAAAACATGCAGGTTCTTCAATAGTTGATAGTTGTGTTCCACCGTTTTGCCGAAGCCGAAACCGGGATCGAGTACGATATCCTTTACGCCGAGTGCCCTGAGTTGCTCTGTTTCCCGGATAAAAAAGTCGAGTACCTCGGTCACCACGTCGTCGTAGTGCGGGTTTTGCTGCATGTTAGCCGGCATGCCCTGCATGTGCATGAGGATGTATGGAACATCCAGGCCGGCCATCGTTTCGTACAATCCGGCGTCGAGCTTTCCGGCAGATATGTCATTCACCATCGAGGCGCCTGCCGCCACCGCTTCCCGCGCAACGCCGGCCCGCCAGGTATCTACCGACACGATAACTTCTGAAAAATGACTCTTAATGACTTCAATTACCGGAATAACACGCTCCAACTCTTCTTTTTCGGATACTTCCCGGGCTCCCGGCCGCGACGACGCACCGCCAACGTCGAGGATGACTGCACCTTCGGCGAGCATTTTATCGGCCTGCTTCAATGCCGCTGATGTACCCGCATGACGACCGCCGTCGAAAAATGAGTCGGGGGTCGCGTTCAGGATGCCCATGACGACCGGGCGGGAAAGATCGAGCAGTTGGCCACGACAATTGAGTGTCATTTCATTTCTTTTATCCAGGCTTTGATAAGTTCAAGACCTTCTTTGTGAGCGAGTTGCCGCCCCAGTTCCGGCATCCGGATGCCCGTGTCGTCGCTTTCCATGCGGAAGACGAGGATGCTTTCCGATGGTTTTCCGGGCACGATGCCGAATTTCCGGTCGCCGCTGCCGCGCCCGGCGGCTACGGGTGTCTTGTTCACGCCAAGTCGTTCGGGATCGTTTTCAAAAACATCGAGAAACATACCGCTGGTGCTGGCAGGGCCGTGCGGGTTATGGCAATGTCCGCAGTTGGCATCGAGGTAAGCGCGGGCAGCAGATTGGTGATTGGTTGATTGGTGATTGGTGATTCGGTAGTCGGCAAGGCGGGGCGCTGAGTCGGGGGTAAAATTTTCAGGCAAAGAAATTTTTCGCGCTTTTTGCCAGCGAAGGAGTTGGTTTTCAGCACTTTCAGTGCGGTTGAGTTGGCGGGCGTTGATGCCGAGCGGGACAAACTTTCCGTCGTAAGAATGGCAGCCTTTGCACTGGTTGAGGTTGGGCGCGACGTATTGGAGGCTTTGTTTTTTGCCGCTTGCATCGAGCCAGGCGACGGGAAATGTCGCGCCCGCTACTTCGAGTAAAGCGTCGGTTTGCCCGGCATTCCAGATGTATTCGAGGGCTTTCCAGCCTTTTTCTTCTTTCAGCAAGAGGCGTGTTTCGAGGATACGGCGGCCTTTTTCGGGCCGGGCGGCGTCGTGCGGGTAGAAGAAATTTTTAATAATGACCGCACCGTTGGGGAAATCGAATGCCGCGCTGTCGCGGTAAGTCATTGAAGCACCTTCAGGCAAATAAATAAAACGGGCCTTTTCGGCATAATCCGAAAAAAGGGGGGCGTTCACTTCGTAGGGAAACACACCCGGCGCGGGTTCAAGGTCGGCAAGGGAACCGCTGAAAAAGGCGTAATCGGAGAGTTTGGGCTTGGGCCCATTCAACCCGGGGCTGGGGTTAAAACGCGCGCCCATCATCAAAAGACCTCCCATCAACGCCGCCGCCCACCCAATCCCGAAACTTCTGTTACCGATTGGAAAACAACGAATGATGCTCACAGTCGTAAGGTTTTAGATCTTTGCTGATATCGCCTTTGAACAGACCGATCTTGTCGGCGCGGATGTTGGCGAAGGTGCCGTTTTCATTGTTGCGGATGCAAATGCGGTATTCCGGTTTCACCGAACCGTCGGCAGCCAGCCAATCGGAATTTTGAATGCCGTCGTACAGGATATGCGGCACTTTGCGGCCAAACTTGAGGCGGAAGAGTATACCCATTTTATTTTTCAGGGTCGGAGAGCGCTTGCCTTCCGAAAACACATTGTCGTGGATGTAAATGGCTGAGGGATAGGGATTGTAAGACTTGTCCTTGATGGGGTTTTCGGTGATGAAATAACTGACGATGGCAGTGGAGGCCGTTTTGTTGTCTAAGATAAAATTGTCGCAAACCTCCACATCGTTGGTTGCCAGTATCATCACTCCGGTGCCCGGCGGCACTTTCCCGACGATGTTGCCTTTGGGCGCGAAGTTTTTAAAGTTATTCTGGACGATTTTGTTTTTCCAGACTTTGACATGGCCGCCGCGTTTTTTGGGTAGATCGGGCAGATCGAACACAAGCACGCCGCCCGTGTTGTAGGCGGCAAAATTTTCAAAAACCCAGGCATTGGTCGTGTTTTCAATTTCGATGCCGGCTACGTTATTTTTCGCGTAACATTTCGTGACCCACACGCTGTCGGATTGCCCGACGTAAATGCCCGCATCGGAAGCGCCGATGGCGGTGCAGCGCTCGATGCGCACGTTCTGGCACTGTACGGGATAGAGTGCGTAAGCGCCATTGGTCTCCTTCGGCGCACCATTCCAGCGGGCAGTAATATCGCGAAAAGCCAACCCTTTTACCGCCTGGGTTTTGATTAGGTCGCCTTTGGAGTCCTCTATTGTAAAGTTCTCTAAAACAATGTTTTCCGCATTGGTGACTTTAATGCCCTCCGCGCCCTGTTTTTGATTTTTGAACGATAAAACCGTTTTGTCCTGACCGGCGCCGCGAATGGTGATGTTGTTTTTGGCATCGAGCCAGAGGGTATTGGAAAGAGCGATCGTACCGGCGGGCAATTCGACGACATCGCCGTCTTGGGCGAGGATGAGCCGGGTCTGGAGTTGTTTTTCAATGTCGGCTTGGGCCGACAAAATGTGGGTAAAAAAGAGGCAGTTAAAAATGAAAAGCAATCGTTGCATCGGCTGTTTCTTTTGCTCAAAAATACAAACAGGATTTACAAGACTTACAATATTAACGAGATTAGTATGATTGAAATGATTGGCAGGATATCTTGTCAATCTTTTCAATCCGGTCAAAAAAAAACTCCGACGGTCAACCGCCGGAGTCCTGACACTTTTATCATTACAATATCCGCCCCGCGATTACGCGATTTGGACATTGACTGCATTCATGCCTTTTTTTCCTTGTTTGGTCTCGAACGTGACCGTGTCCCCTTCGCGGATCTTATCAACCAAGCCGCTAGCGTGGACGAAAATTTCTTGCCCGGAGGCATTGTCAACGATAAAACCAAATCCTTTGGTTTCATTGAAGAACTTGACGGTTCCTTTTAGCATTACTGAAAAAACTTTAAAAAATGAAAAAAACTTGGCCAAAGCCGCCGCAAAGGTAGGGGGGAGGATACTGAAAGTCAAGAATTTTTTTGGACGCTGGACTGTTGGACGTTGGACGTTGGACTGTTGGACATCAGACGTTGGCCAGCCGGACTGGAATGTAGCCACCCCCGAAATCAAAAGCCCAACGTCAAATGATCCAATGTCCAACGTCCAACAGTCCAACGTCCAACAGTCCAACGTCCAACAGTCCGCTAATACCTTTTCACCGACTCGATGATGTATAATGGCCGGTTTTTGATCTCGCTGTAGATATTGGAGAGGTAAATAGACATGATGTAGAGGTTCAGACAAGTTATGGCGAAAAAAACAGACATCAATACTACCAGCGAAGCCCAACCCGTGAGGCTGCTCGTGACATGGTCGCCAAAAATATCTATACTGGTCAGTTTCACTTTTACGGCGTTGTAGATGGCGATGCCCGCTATGACGACCGAAAACAGGAAAATCCACAGCAGCAGCGTGCGCAAAAAAGTCGTAAAGGAAGTGATGGCCACTAAGGAGGTGCGAAATTGCTCGCTCAACTTCGCTTCCGGGTCGGGATACAGCGGTTCTTCCACAGGGATATGGCTGATGTTGTAACCGACGAGGGCATAGTTGGCTTTGAGGTAGCGGCTGTTTTCGCGCAGACGGAGCAACGAATTGAGCGCCCGGCGGCTGATGATGCGGGTATGGTGGGCAAGGGGATCGAGCCGGAGTCCCGACCAGCGCTGCATGATAAAATAAAAGCCCTTGTACAACAAACGGTTGGCCAAAGGCAACCGCCGTTCCCGTGCGCGGAGGTAAACGATATCGGCGCCTTTTTGACTTTCTTCCCACATGTGGGTGATGAGTTGGGGTTTGCCGGAGAAATCGAACTCGAAAATGACGGTGTAGTCGCCGTTGGCGCGGTCGAGACCGGCCAACAGCGCGTTGTCGCGGCCGACGGGTGCGCTGAGATTCAGGAGAAATATGTTTTTGCGCAGGTCTTCGGGCAAAGGTGCAATGACCGCATCTATTGCCGACTGATCGCAGTGGTTGTTGACCAAAACAAACTCATAATCTGAAAATTGCGCCTTCAATTCGGCGTAAAGGCCGTTAAGCCAGACCGGTAGTTGGCGGGCCTGGCGATTGGATTGGATGACATTAACGACAGACAAAAAGGAGTGGCGGGTCATGGGGCGAAAGTAGGAGCATTGGAGTCATTTTAGGTGTAGCCATAGTGTTATTGTTGCCAATTTTTCTCACAACCTCGAGGACTATTTATCAAACTGAATACCAAAGTCAAAGACTTTGTCATTAGAATATGAAGTAGGAGCGGTGCTTGCATAAATAAAGCAATACTCACCTATTATTAAGGGCTTTGTAAAAGAGACTTTATATATGCAGTGTTGTAATAGTAAATACCGGATTTGCGCATCGTTTTGGGGTCTCGCATATCTTTTTGGCCTGCTACTTCTTTTTGTGTTTGCGCGTTAGACTTTACCATTTCATTAATTATCTCAGCGGCAACCCCTTCCTTGCTAAGAGCAATCAAACCATCTGTACTTACGTCAAAGTTATTTATGCTTGTCTGAATCTTGTTGATGATAACAGAGGGTTGTAGCCCAATTTTTGATAACTGTATGATTTGTACATTTGTCAGGGTGTCAACTTTTGTTTGAGCGCTTAAGCTAAGGGTAAGAGAAAACAAAGTTAGGAGAAGAAGCTGCTTTTTCATTTCGTTTATTTTAATTTACTACTCGTATGGCTTTTCGCTTTTGCCCCGTTTTTAGAGTGGGTTCTGGTCTCCACTTTTGCTAATTGAAGGTCGCAGCAAAAATAGGAAAACCTGTCGTGATTCAAAATTATTTAGTATAAAATTCGCATTTTTTCCAAATTTTCAAAAACAACACCTACACCCACTCAAAATCTTCCGCTCTCGCTGCCTGTTCCATCGCCTCAGCCACCGCAGGGGGCGGCGCCGTTAGTTTTCGACGTTGCGTATCAATCCACCCGCCATCCACGTTCATCACGGCGCACAACGTACCGTCGGCGCGGGTGAGTTCGTGGCGGAAGGAAAAACGGGAGCCGTCGCGGCGGAGTTTTGTCACCAAAACGTTGATGAACAGTTCGTCGCCGGGGCGTACTTCGCGGCGGAAAACTGCCTCTTCGCGCAACAGGACCGGGCCAAAATGCCGCTCGGCCATCAATTGGGCATTAATACCGCGCGCCATCAGAAACGCGGTGCGGGCCGTAGCGCCAAAGTCGTAATAAACCGAGTGGCGCAGGTGTAAATTGGGGTCGAAGTCGGCCCAGCGCAGGGAAACGGGAATTTTGAATTCAGACATTAAAGTGTTTGAGTGTTTGAGCGTTTGAGCGGGAATGAAAATGACCTTAATGACCCTCTAATTCCCTCCGACGTAATCCTGGAATGTGACAACCAGGTCCATCGGATTGTCGGGCCAGGAGCGCAGCAGCAGGAAGACGCCGACAAACATAATGATCTTCACCAGCAGGCTCGCGCGGTTGAAATCCCGTTTGCTTTTGGCGCGGTATACGGCGGCCGTGGTAAATATAGCGGGCAACAGTAACAGCAGTACGCCGGCGACGATCTGCCAGTCGGGAGCGCCGGTTTGCTGCCAGAAAAACAACAGGAAAATGATCAGGGCGCTCACCGCCAACCCTGCCAGGGCGGCGGGTTTTTGGGCAAAACGCAATCCTTTCAGGACGGCCAGCGTGCCGCAGCCGCAGGCAGCGTCGCCCTGAAAATCTTCGAGGTCCTTGATCTGTTCGCGCAGTAAGTTGGTAAAAAAGGCAAAAATCCCGTATAGCCATACCAATCCCACCGCCTGCTGGATGGCATCCGGCTGGATGAAGGAGGTGATCCAGATCGGCCTTTCCTCCGGAAAAATGATGATGACTGGAACTACCCCGCACAAAAGGGATACGAGCAGGTTGCCCACGATGGCGGTGCATTTCAATTGCCAGGCATACAGGAACAGCAGGAACGACACGCCCGGAAATACCCACAGCGGCCAGTGGTTGGAAGGATTCAATTCCTGATCGAGAAAAAAAGCCACGCCGTGTACCACCACCACCAATGCGGAATAGAACATCAATGCCATCGAGGGGGGCAGATATCGCCCCCAGAATACGCGGTCGGGCTTATTGATAGCGTCAATGTCGCGGTCGTAATAGTCGTTGAGCACATAGCCGGCCAGTGTGGAAAGTACCGTAGCGGCAGCAATGAGCCCGAAGGTCCATTCAGTCAGCACGGGTATGCCCCCCGCTTTGAGAATGGCAGGACGCAGGGCGAACCAATACGGAACCAACTGGGTGAGCAATACAATGACCAGATTGGGCAGCCGCAGCAACCGGACGAAGGCCAACACCTGATTCATGCGGCTAAAATAGAATTGGTTGTTGGTTATTGGTTATTGGATATTGGTTTTTGATGGATATGAATTTATAACACCTTTGTTTTCAAAGTTATATACAATCAGAAATCCCCAATCCGAAATCTGAAATCCTAATATTCCGGCCACTTCTCCTGTAGTTTCATCACTTTTTCAATGATATCGCGCACACATGCGCGGCCACCGGGAAGGGGCGAGACATAATCACATATTTCCAGCACTTCCGGCACGGCGTCGGCAGGGCACGTGGAGAGGACCACTTTGCGCAGCACCGGCAGATCGGGCAGGTCGTCGCCCATATAACACACTTCGGAAAGGAGGGTATCGGTGCGCTTCAGGAACGACTGAAATGCTTCCCATTTATTCTCGATGTTGGAGTAATATTCTTCCACACCGAGTGCGGTGAGGCGTTTTTTGGCGCCTTCCGACTTGCCGCCGGTGATAACGCCTACCGGATATCCCGCCCGGGTGGCCCATTTGATGGCCTGGCCGTCGCGAACGCTCATGGTGCGGAGCAACTCGCCGGCCTCGGTCACAAGCAGGTCGTTGTTGGTCAGCACGCCGTCCACATCGAAGACGAATGCTTTGACCGCCCGCATTTTATCGAACAAATGCACGAGTTCGAGTTGTACGGGAGCCAATGTTTTTACCGGAGCGACGATCAATTGCGAACTGCCTGCATTTAACTGATCTATTTGTTGTTGGCTCTCCATTCGTATACCCATTTTGCTTGTATTTGTTCCAGGTGCGATTCGTTGGAGTCCTCGCGTTTGCCTTCAAAATGGGGGATTTCCAGCACCCATTGCAGCAAATCGGTAAAACGGATCCGGTAAATTTTGCCCTCGTCGAAGTCGTCTCCGAAACGCTCGTAGAGCGCCATGGCGATGTCTTCGTGGTCGTTCCAGTTGATGGGCAGGTTGTTGATGTCGTGAAATGGCATTTTTAACGGTTGACGGTAGACGGTAGACGGTTGACGGTAGACGGTTGACGGTAGACGGTTGACGGTAGACGGTAGACGGTAGACGGTTGACGGTTGACGGTAGACGGTAGACGGTGCATGGCACGATAACTGCGCACCGTCTACCATCCACCGTCTACCGTCTACCGTTAGTTAATGTTCATGTCCAATGATCCTTCTTTGGTCGGGGATGGTAACGGTGATCTCGGCGTCGTTGTCGAGGATGACGCATTGGCAGCCCAAGCGGCTTTCGAGCCTTGGATTGATGGCGCGGTCAATGAAGTCTTCCTCTTTGTCCGATATTTCTTCCAGGAACTCGTCGCCTTTTTCCACATAGACGTGGCAGGTGGAGCAGGCGCATACCCCGCCGCAATTGTGATTGAGATGAATATCGTAATCCTCCGTCAGTTCGAGGATGGATTTGTCCTCAAAATCGCCCGAAACGGTCTGGGGCGGTATGCTCGTATCTTCAAAAAGGAATTTTACAGTAGCCATTTTATTCAGGTTGATCCGGGATCGGGTATTTGAAATCCCGGAAAGGTGCGGGCAATACCCGATCACTGCTTCAAGGGCGCGCAAAGATAGATTTTGGCTACTAAACAAGGGAAAAGGAGCAAGGTTTCGTTTAACCTACAGATATGGCGCCCAAAAACAGAATGGGCATCAGTAAGGCGAGCAGCGATAAGGCCAGGGATTTGTTGTGGTTCACTTCGTATACCTCGATCTTTTCGATCTGGTCGTAGCGAATGGTCACTAAGGCCGTATCGGCAAGTGTCAGCGCATACCTGGGTGCGGCATACATCAACACTTCGTTTTTACTCGAACGTGCGTCGCGGTTGCCATTCACCGTCGCTACTTCTTGTGCTTCCGATTCATTGAGGCGGATGAGAAAGCCCCTCATGCTGTCGTTCTGAAAATCAGCCTCCGAAATGTACCAGACACGGCTGTGAGGGCGCGAAGCGTCGAGCAGGTAAAAGGTCAATGGTTCACTGTTGATTTTCGTCAAACGGCCTTTGGCCATCGGGTAACGCTGGTAAAAAACACACCCTGACAGTACAAAAATCAAGGTAAAAAACAATATCGGCAGGAGAACGGAAGGTTTTTTCATGTGTTTCATTTGTTTGAAAATCCGACGGTCAGAATCCGATGCCCAGCGAAAGCGCAGGCGCGGCGATGAACCAGGTAGAATTGCCCACATCATAAAAGTAGTATTGCGTGTTTTCGTTGCTTTTGAATTTTTCATTTTCAAAACCGAACGGGAAAGTGATCTCAAAGACTGCTGTTCCCAGATGGTACTGCCAACCGATCCGCGCTAAAAATTTGTAGGTAACCGCATTGTTGTAGTAAAACTGCCCTGTAAATGGTTCATAGTCAATGTATTTTCGCACTCCCAGGCGCATGTCCGGCCCAATATAGGCCTTCGAGCGCCGGCCAGTAAGCCGGCCGTGAAAAAAGCATTTGGCAAAAACGCCTGCCTCGAAGGTTTTGCCCGAAATGCGGCGATAACTATAAAAACCGTCGAAATCGCCGTTGGGGAAAAAGAAATTGGCTTGAATGCCAAAATGATTGTAGAGGTTGAGCGGGCGCTCGACCGAAACGGTGAATGACTTGAATTGCTCATCAAACCACTGGAGTGCAAGACCTGTCTGCACAACAAAGCGATAGGGCTTCCGGGCAGAAGGGTCTTCAATGTCCTGCGCGGCCAGCCGGAAAACGGTCAGACAAAAGAACAGGAGGAAAAATTGCTTCATGAGATTTGAGTTGGTTGTGGTGAACGTATCGAGGTGGCTCAGGCGGCGCCTTATGCACCATCCGGGATTCCTGACAAAGATTCAAAACGCAGGCGAACAGTTGTACCGGAACCGCAGGGAAAAACATTTTTTTAACGCAGTTAGGCCCGGAAAGGCGGCGAGCCAACCTGCATTAGGGGCATCTGACTTACCTTTGCCGCATTCGTCTTGCCCGCCATACTTCCGGCGAAAGCGGACTTTTTATACCACACAACAAACATCACATAGAAGGTGGTCGTTTTTTTATGCCGCAACCCGGCAAAAACGCACCCGCCGGACAACAACTGACCATGACACATACACAAACCGCCCCGGTCGCCCTCGATTTGGAAAAATGCAAAAAAATCTTCGAAGACGCCGCTCCCGCCTATCAGAAAGCCTACCCTTATCCCCACGGCTTTTTTGACAATTTTTTGGAAAAAGAAGCGGCCTATGCAGCCATGCATGCTTTCCCCGGCGTAAAAGACGAGGGCTGGATCCACTATGTCCACGTGAACGAAAAGAAACACGGCCTCAACAAAATGGACATGATCCCGGCCGATCTGCAGGAAGTGATCAAAGCGCTCAACAGCGACGCGTTCGTAGCGGCTTTGAGCAAACTCACCGGCATCCCCAACCTCAAACCCGACCCCAGCCTCGAAGGCGGTGGCCTCCACCAAAGCAAACGCGGCGGCTTTCTCAATATACACGCAGATTTCACCGTGCACCCACACAAACGCCACTGGCGCCGCCGCGTCAACGTATTGGTATACCTCAATGAAAACTGGAAGCCGGAATACCGCGGCGAGCTCGAACTCTGGACCCGCGATATGACAGCATGCGCGCAAAAGATACTGCCCGTGTTCAATCGCTGCGCCATTTTTAATACCGACGAAGATTCCTTCCACGGTCTGCCGGAACCTATCCAATGCCCGGAAGATATGACCCGGAAATCCATCGCACTCTATTACTTTACCGAAGAAGAAAAAGTGCCGCCCAAACGCGCCACCAATTACCGCGCCCGCCCCGAAGACGGCAACAAGGCTATTTTGATATGGCTCGACAAACAGGCGATTTCAGTATACAACACCATCAAAGGCTGGCTGGGCATTGACGACAAGTTTGTGAGTAAAGTGCTGAATTTCTTTAATAAAGAGAAGAAATAAAGGCTTTTCCGATTTTAAATTGCCGGTTTATACCCGGCGGAAATTGATTGGCGGACAAATCCCGGTGACTTTGAACGATTCATCATTCATTACCCTCCCACGTAATTGTGCGGCGTCAACCGCTTCAGTTCTTCTTTCACGTCGTCGCTGACTTCGAGGTTGTCAATAAATTCGTGCAGGATTTCCCGCGTCACGAGTGAGCGCCCGCGCGTGAGATTTTTGAGGGCTTCGTAGGGTTGTGGATAACCTTCCCGCCGAAGGATGACCTGAATGCCCTCGGCGACGACCATCCAGTTGTCTTCGAGGTCGTCGAAGAGCTGGCCTTCGTTGAGCATGAGTTTCCCCAAACCTCTCAGGATGGATTTGAACGCGACGACGGTATGGCCTACCGGTACGCCGATGTTGCGCAGCACCGTCGAGTCGGTCAGATCGCGCTGAAGGCGGCTGACGGGCAGTTTTTCCGCGAGGTGCTGGAAAAGGGCGTTCGCGAGGCCGAGATTCCCTTCTGCGTTTTCAAAATCAATGGGATTCACCTTGTGAGGCATGGCCGACGAGCCCACCTCGCCTGCTACCGTTTTCTGGCGGAAATATTCCATCGAAACGTAGGTCCACACGTCGCGGCAAAAATCAATCAGGATCGTATTGATGCGGCCAAGCGCCTGACACTGAGCGGCAAAGCAGTCGTAGTGCTCGATCTGGGTGGTAAATTGAGAACGCTCCAGTCCCAGGAATTCGCGCACAAAATCGTCGCCGAACTGCTGCCAGATGTAGTCGGGGTAGGCTGCATAGTGCGCGTTGAAGTTGCCCGTTGCGCCGCCGAATTTGGCGCGGTGGGGGATCTGCTTCAGCAATTCCAGTTGTACGTCGAGCCGTTCCACGAACACGCGGAATTCCTTGCCCAGCAAAGTCGGCGAAGCGGGCTGACCGTGCGTGCGGGCGAGCATGGGCACCCGCGCCCAATCCTGCGCCAATTGTTCGAGGTGGTCGCGCAGGCGCTGGAGCAGTGGGTAATACACATCCTGCAAAGCGTTTTTGAAAAGCAGTGGCGTGGCGGTGTTGTTAATGTCCTGAGAGGTGAGGCCGAAGTGAACGAACTCGCGCAGGTGGCCGAGTTCGAGCGCGTCAAAGCGCTCTTTGAGAAAATACTCGACGGCTTTCACGTCGTGGTTGGTGGTGCGTTCGAGGGTTTTGATCTGCTCCGCATCGGCCAGGCTGAAATTTTCAAAAATGGCATTCAGATCGTCAATTTTTGAGTCCTCGAAACTCGCCAGCTGCGGCAAGCCATACTGGCACAGCGCGATAAAATACTGAATTTCAACAAAAACGCGGTAACGGATCAGCGCGTATTCACTGAAATAAACGGCGAGTTCTTTCGTATGGGCGGCGTAGCGGCCGTCGATGGGAGAGATGGCAGTGAGCATGGGCCAGGGCGGTTTCGGGTTAACGGGTTAACGGGTTTCGGGGCCTGCTTGTAGTTGGGTCAAAACGCAAAATTAAAGGGATTCCAAACGCCGCGAAATTCGGCTTTTTTCCAAAATGAAGAGCTACTGAAAATTGATTCGGCAGATTCCTCATTCGTCGGAAGGACAACCCCATAATTACCATATCTTTGCGGCGCAAAATTGGACAAACTATGAAAAAGATTCTCTGCCTGAGCACAATCTTACTGTTGCTGGCCGCCTGCGAAGACGGTAGTAAACAACAAATAGAAACCCTGAAAAAGGAAACCATGGACATACACGATGAGGCCATGAAAGACATCGCCACCATGAACCGCGTGAGCCGCAAACTCAAGGAATTCATGACGGTAGCCACGATGACGCCTGAACAATCGGAACAATTCACCGCAGCACTGGCCGCCATCGAAAAAGCAGATGACGACATGACCGCCTGGATGAGCGCCTACGAAGACCCGAAAGGCATGCAGTCCGCCGAAGCCATCCGCTACCTGGAAGAACAGAAACAAAAAATAACGAAAAACCGCGACGACATCCGGGCAGCTCTGGAGGCAGGGCAAAAACTGTTGCCACTGGAGGGACAGTGAGGGATTGGGGATTGGGGATTGGGGATTTCGGATTGGGGATTTCGGATTGCGAAGTTTTTTTCGATATCAGAACTTCGATGTGGCGGTTTCGGTTCTTTGGTTACCTTTGCGTCGCCTGTGAAAGAACAGGCAGTTGACCCGCTTTCGCCGGGGCAAAAATATGAAGAAATGATATTGAACTGACCCGCCTTCGCCCTGAAGGGTTACGGCGGGTAAAGGAGGGGTGCCAGAGCGGTTTAATGGAGCGGTCTTGAAAACCGTCGTGGGTTACACCACCGGGGGTTCGAATCCCTCCCCCTCCGCATTTTTTAATCCTGGGTAAGCTTAGATGGTTTTTGGTTGCGTTGTAGATAATTGAAAATCAATCGAAGGTTACCTGGGATTGCTTAAAACCAAAAAAATTGACACCATAGCTGACACCAAAAAGCCGCTGCTCCGTGCCGGTCGCCCTCTGGAACGGCAAATAACAAAGGGTTCGCTCTTCCCGCAATTTCCGCAGCACTTCGAAATCAACGGCATCCTCGCTACGCTGTCGCCCTTGGCGGCGACGATCTATCTGTCGTGACGCAAATGAGGTGGGATTTGATGCACAATTCCATTACACCGGTCAATTGTGGAATGATGAGCTGATTGTAGTCGTATTATTGAAGCCACTCTCGGCAATTAGCACTTATTGTGCCGCCCTTTTACAAATTTTCAAAACTTTTGTCAGGAAATCCACACAACGACGACTACACAGCGCCGCTTTTAATGTTTATGCTGCGCTCTTCAGGTAACAATTCCAACTTTTATGAAAATAGTCATCCTCGGCAACGGCATTTCCGGGATTACCGCCGCCCGTTTTGCCCGCAAACTCAGCAACCACGATATCACGGTCATTTCAGCGGAGACGGATTATTTTTTCAGCCGGACGGCATTGATGTACGTTTACATGGGTCATATGCGCCCTGCGGACATCCATCCTTACGAGCAATGGTTTTGGGCTAAAAACCGCATCGAATTGCTGCGCGCTCAGGTGGAGCGGATAGACTTTTCCCAAAAGCAACTGCACACCGGCGCGGGCAAGGTTGTGCCCTACGATAAATTGGTATTGGCACTTGGGTCGCGTTCCAACAAATTCGGATGGCCGGGGCAAGAACTGGACGGCGTGCACGGCCTGTATCATTGGCAGGACTTGGAGGCCATGGAGCGCCACAGCGCCGGGCTCGAACGGGCGGTCATTGTCGGCGGCGGGCTTATCGGCGTTGAGATGGCTGAGATGTTTCACTCCCGCCATATACCGGTTACATTTCTGGTGCGGGAGAACAACTTTTGGGACCTCGTGCTGCCCCCGGAGGAATCTGTGATGATTGGTCGCCATATCTGCGAGCATGGGGTTGATCTGCGGTTGTCGACAGAGTTAAAGGAAGTGCTCCCGGATGCAAACGGGAAAGCCCGCGCGGTTGTCACTTCGTCGGGTGAAGAAATAGGATGCGGGTTTGTGGGGTTGACGGTTGGGGTGAGCCCCAATATCAGTTTTTTAAAAAACACTGCGTTGGAAACAAACCGCGGTATTCTGGTAGATCAGTATTTACAAACGAATATCCCCGATGTGTATGCAATAGGAGATTGCGCCGAATTGCGGGAACCAGGGCCTGGACGGCGTCCCATCGAAGCGATTTGGTACACCGGGCGCATGATGGGTGAAATCGCGGCGCACAATATATGCAAAAAAACCACTGCTTATGACCCGGGCATCTGGTTCAATTCAGCCAAGTTTTTCGACATCGAGTACCAGGTGTATGGCGATGTACGCCCGGTTTTGCCGGAGCATCAGGCCGGCATTTATTGGGAGCATCCGTCCGGGAAGAAAAGTATCCGGTTGGTGTATGAAAAAAGTTCTGGAAAGATCGCCGGTTTTAACCTGATGGGCATCCGCTACCGCCATGAAGTGTGCGAAAAATGGCTGCGACATGGCGCGCACATCGAGGCGGTTTTACAAAGCCTTGGGATGGCCAATTTCGACCCGGAATTTTTTGAGCAATATGAGCAGTATATAGTGGCCGCGTACAACAAACAAACCGGGAAAAACATACAACTGCGACAAAAACGCGGACTTTCCGCCGTACTCGATTTTCTGAGTTAATTGCTGCGCTCGACTCAAACCTCCTTTAATTTTCGCTGTTTTTAACAAAATCCAATGCGCAACGAATCTCTTTCCATCGCCACACCCATTCCCGCGCTCACAACCGGCAAACAGAAAGTCGCAGTCGCACTTTCCGGGATGGGTATTTTGTTGCTTTTAGTGACCTGGGCAGCCGGCAAAGCCATTTCGCCCGTTCCTGTTTTTCTTTCAGCCCTGGGTTTGACTACTGCGGGCATCGTGGTTTTTGTGCGGGAAGAATACCTCCGCCGGCCGGAAGGCATTAAAAATAACGGCGCCTGGTTCAGCAGCCTGACTGCCCGGGGCGTATGGGGCTGGCTGGTGGGGGTGGTCATCACCGGATTTTATGTGTGTTTGTATTGGTTTCCCGAATATTTGACCGGGCTGATTCAGTTATTTGACCCGCTCAGCCATCTGCTTCGTGGCACCGCAGCCAATCAATGGTTTGTTTACGGGACGCTCTACACGGCTGCCGTTTTGTTGATGGGGATCAAATTCATTTACAAATACCGGCACAATCCTTACCAAAGGTTGCGCAGCTTTTCGGTGATGTTTTTCCAGTTGGGTTTTGCCTTCCTCATTCCCGGTTTGCTCATGCGGCTCCAACAGCCTGAGATTTATTTCACCTATTTCTGGCCGCTTTCGTACTACCAGGGTACGCCTATGGCGCATGAAGGGTATGCCGGCTCTTGGTTGGGGACGTTCTTTTTCTTTTTCGGATTGACCATGTTTTTTATAGGGACGCCCATCCTGACTTACTTTTTCGGCAAACGCTGGTATTGTTCCTGGGTGTGCGGCTGCGGCGGCTTGGCGGAAACGGCCGGCGATCCTTTCCGCCATCTGTCTGATAAAAGCCTGAAAGCCTGGAAGTTGGAGCGGTGGATGATTCATAGTGTGCTGGTATTCGTTGTCCTGATGACGGCACTGCTCTGGGCCAATGTTGCCACAGGCCGGGGCATTTTGCAGGAATATTCCCAGGCTTTTTACCAAACCTACTCTTTCCTGATAGGCTCGGCATTTTCCGGCGTCGTGGGCGTGGGGTTTTATCCCCTGTTGGGCAGCCGTGTTTGGTGCCGTTTCGGTTGCCCGATGGCTGCATGGTTGGGAATATGGCAAAAGACAAAGTCCAAATTTCGGATTACGGTGAACGGCGGTCAATGCATCTCCTGCGGCAACTGCTCCACGTACTGCGAAATGGGCATCGATGTGCGCGCTTATGCCCAAAAAGGGCAGGATGTTGTGCGGGCCTCCTGTGTCGGTTGCGGCATTTGTTCGGCAGTTTGTCCGCGCGGAGTGCTGCGCCTGGAGGGAGCAACGGCGGATATCGACGAACGGGCGGAAGATTTGCGCGCGGTACAAGTGAAATAGACTGCCTCATTACAACCCCTCCCCCATTGCCACCTTCAACGCAAATTGCGCCTTATTGAAAGCGATCACTGCATTCAGGTAATCCAGGTGCGCCTGCAAAAAAATCTGTTGCGCCTGAAATACCTCGAAGGGTCGGGCAGTCCCTAATTTTTGCCGTTCGATGCTTTGACGGAGGGCTTCGGCAGTCAGCTCGAGGGCTTCTTTTGCAATCTGGATTTGTTCCCGCCCGATGAGCAATTGCTGGCGGGCATTGGCGATTTCCGCGTTGATTTGAGCGTGCAGTTGCCCGGATTTGACTTCCTGCAACTTGATTTTTTCATCGAACTGCTTTACCTCGCCGCCGTAAATCAGCCGCCCCAGTGGAATATTCCAATGCAGCGAAGTATTTAAAGTCCCGGTCGGGTACAGTTGGTTGGTTTCGGGGTATTGATCGGGAAACATCGGGCTGACCGCGCCGTTGATTCTTCCAAAATAAGAGCCATACGTTCCGATGCTCAGTTGAGGCAGGAGCAAGCCTGTTGTGGTGGTTTTTCTTTCGGTTTGTAAAGACCGGATAGACAAACCAACGGACTTGATTTCCGGGCGGTTTTGCCAAACATCGTCGCTGGTTTCGGGCAAAATTGCCTCAAAATCCAAAGGCAACAGGAGCGTGTCCACGCTGACCAATCTGGCTTTCGGGTCGAGGTTGAGCAAACGCACCAACTCGGCGACTTTCCGATTGAAGTCCGATTGGGCATTTAGCATTTCGATTTTCAAGTGCTTTTGGTTGCTTTTTGCCAACAACAATTCCGATTGATAGCGCAAGCCCGCCACCACTTGAATTTCGATTTGTTCGGCAATCGTGTCGGACTGCGCCACCAAATCGGCAAGCGCCGCCCGTTTCATCTGCGCTCCCAGAAAATCGTAGTAGGCGTGGATGCTTTCCAAAATGGCTTTGTTTCGTTCGGCTTCGGTGTCGTGCGTCGCCGCCTGCGCCTGCAATTTGGCCGCCTTTGTCCGGTAAATGCCCTCGCCGAAATTCCAGTTGGCATTCAAGCCTACTCCGGCCCAAAGACTTTGACGGTTCACGTCCAGAAAGAAACGCCCGTCGGCGTTCATGGCTGCACCCCAAAGTTGGTGGGTCTGTGCGCCGGCGTAGGCTTCGGGCAGCCACCACGATTTGGCGGTGGTAAGTTCGGCTTCTACCAAAGCCTGTTTGGTTTGGAATTCTTTGATGGTCAGGTTGTTTGCGCCCGCCAGTTCCAGCACGGTTTGGAGGTTGATGGGCAGGGCTTGTTGTGCCTGTGTTTTCTGGGGCGCCAGGGCCACGAACAGGCAGGCGGCGAGTTGTATTTTATGTTTGAAAGTCATTTTCCCGAAGTTTGATTGATAAGCAATTTGGTTTCGACCGCCGCCCCGTCGCTGCACGACTCTTTGCCTTTGACCACGACGAGGTCTTCGGCAATGAGGTCGGCGGCGAGGATTTCGGTCATTTTTTCGTCCCGGATGCCTGTTTTGACCTCCACTTTCTTTGTCCGACCTTCCCGCACGGCCCAGACAAACGACTGACCTTTCACATTACCGACCGCCTCGTTCGGCACGGCGAGGGCTTCCCGATGACCGCCCCGCCGGATTTGGATTTTGGCGTACATCCCCGCCCGGATTTTCAAGTCCCTGTTGGGCAGGTCAATTTCCGCCCGCATGGTTTTGGTCGTTTCGTCCAAGCCGTAGGTGATGCGGCTGACGCTTGCCGTGAATTTTCCGGCGGGCAGTTCGGGGAAAACGATGTCCGTTTTCGTGCCTTTTGCGACCAAAACGGCATCGGTTTCCGGCACATCCATTTGCAGGCGGATGGGCTGGATGCTTTGCAACTCGAACAGCGGCATCGAACCCGAATGGCTCAAACCGCTCTGCAAAACCGCCCCCCGGTCGGCAAAACGATTGACGACGATGCCCGAAAACGAGGCTTTCACAGTCAGGTAGCCGATTTGTTGAACGACTGCCTCGAGCTGTGCCTGCAAACTGTGGAGTCCGGCTTCGGCACGTTCGGTTTCCTCGACGAGCAATGCTTTTGCGCTTTCGTATTCGGCTTGCGCCCGCTCCACATCAGCAGCGGAGGTGAGGTGAGGCGTTTTTTCAAAAACGGATTTCAGCCGCTCGTAAATCGCCTTTTTGCCTTTTAAATCCGCCCCGGTTTGACTCAAATCGGGCGTGTTTTTCAGCCGCTCAAACAGGAGGCGCTTTTCGTTGGCGAGGGCTTCGAGGCGTTGTTTTTCCCGTTGGAGTTCGGGGTTTTCGAGTACGGCGAGGGTTTGACCTTCTTTGACAAAATCGCCGATGTCTGCCCGCAGTCGGGTCAAAAAGCCGCTCGTCATGGCGAAAAGTTTGACGGTTTCGTTGGGTTTTGCCGTGCCGGTGAGTTGCAGGGTGCCGCTGAATTGGTGCGTTTGCGGATTGGCGACTTGCACGATTGGGGTGTTTCGGGTGTCCGATATAGTTTGGCTCTCTTCTTTCTTATCTCCGCATGAAGTAAGAAAAAATAAGATACTCAGAACGATTGGCTGTATTGATTTCATTTCAATTTGAAATTTTTGTTATTTAATTTTAAGTGCTGTTTCCAATCTCTGTGCAACGTTATCCCAGTCAATAATTGGAAAAAGAGCGTCCACAAAATCTGTCCGTTTATTTTTATACTTCAAATAATAAGCGTGTTCCCAAACATCAATAACCAAAAGCGGAATTACGCCCCATTGTGTCAGTTTTTCATGGTTTTCACATTGCAACACCACCAAACTATCTGAATATGGTTGATAGCCGAGAATGCCCCAACCACTACCATCAATATTTTTAGAAGTGGCAGCAATGTAGGATTGAAGCCTTCCGTAACTGCCGAAATCCTTTTCAATCCGCCTTAGTAATTCGCCAGTCGGTTCTGTTTTTCTGTTCGTAAGGTTTGTCCAAAAAATAGTGTGCAGGATATGGGAAGAGAAATGGAAGGAGAGTTTTTTTGTCCAGTAATCTACTGATTCAAAATTATTTTCATCCATTGCTTTTTTTATCATCTGCAAATCCTTATTGGCTGCTTTTACAGCACCGCCATGATGAAAAGTAAAATGCAGGTGCGTCGTTTCGGCATCCATGTTCGGCTCCAGAAAATTGACATCATACGGCAACTTCTGCTGGATAAAACTGCCTTTTTCATCAACCAATTTGTCAATGCCCCCTTCGGAAATGGATTGGGCAAAGAGGGAACTTGAAGGGAGGATTGATGCGCCTCCGATAATCAAACTGTTTTTAAAAAAATCTTTCCTGTTCATTTTTACGTTATTTAAAATGTGAATCAATTTCTTGAATGATGATTGGATTGATTTTGAGGGATTTTATTATTCATTGGTTATAGCAAACAATAAATAAGGAATGCACCAATTAAAAACGACAAGGGCGAAATCAATTGAAAGTATAAGGGTTTAAGTATATCAGCACTCTTTACTGAAAATTGATGGTGAAGTTGTCTGGGAACGAAATAAAGAAGCAGTGAAGTCCCAAGCATAAACCAGCCAAAAATTTTGAAGAATTCCGGATACCTTGAAGAATTCGAGGATAAAATCAGCCCTATTGCCGGTATTATTCGGATTGTTATTTCGGCGTAGTTTATAAAATTCGTGCTTCCCGCCTTTCTCAATATTTGAGTCGCTTTTCGGGGGGCAAAAAGCATGAGCATGCCAGCAAAAATGAAGAATGCTCCAAACCCGATTACAATCCATCTTGCAAAGAATATAGTCATTTTTTTATTGATTTTTGATTGAAAAGAAAGAACAAAACAGGCACCACGAACAGCGATAAAAACACCGCCGCCAGCACCCCGCCGATAATGGCACGAGCCAACGGCACATTGGCTTCGCCACCGATTTCGTAGCCCAAAGCCATCGGCAGGAGGGCAAAAACTGCCACCACCGCCGTCATCAAAATCGGGCGGAAACGGTTGGTGACCCCTTCCCGGATGGCTTCCTGTAAGGGCATTCCCGACCGGAAAAGGTTGTTCATTTTGTCCACCAGCAAATTGCTGTACGCCACCGTGATGCCGACCATCATGATGATGCCCATCATGGATTGGATGTTCAAGTAGGTGTTCGTCGCCAAAAGCATGACGACCACGCCGACCAAACCGAGTGGAATGACCGAAATGATGATGAGCGGCAGTTTGAACGAGCGCAGCAAGGGCACGATGACCAGATAAACGAGCAAAATCGCCAAGCCCAAGCCCAAACCGAGGTTGGCGAAACCCTCGTTCATACTCTGTACTTCGCCCCGGATGGCGATTTGGTAGCCTTCGGGCAGGCGGCTGCGGAGGTCGCCGAGTTTCATTTCGATTTCGGCGGCGACCGAGCCGATGTCTCTGCCCTCCACGTTGGCGAACACGTCGGTGACCCGCTGGATGTTGAGGTGGTTGATTTCGATGGGGGCAGAGGAGAGCGATGTTTTGGCAACGTTTTTCAGCGGCGTGACCTTCCCGTTCGTTCCTTTGAGCGAGATGTTTTCGACAGCGGCGGGGTTGTCCAACTCGATCTCGGGATAGGTCACGCCTACGAAATAGTGGTTGCCGTTGAGTTCGTCAATCCAAAACGAGGGTTTGAAATTGACCGAGGAATTGAGCGCAGAAACCGTGTTTTTGACCACTTCTTCGGCGTTGATGCCGAGTTGGGCGGCTTTGGTGCGGTCAATGTCCACCTTGATTTCGGGGTGGTCGTAGCGTTGGTGGATGCGCACGTCCTCCGTTCCGGGGATTTGGCGAACGAGTTCCCGCACTTCGACGGCAATGTCGTGCGCTTTGTGCAGGTCGTTGCCTGTGATTTGGATGTCAATCGGCGAAGGCAGTCCGAAATTCAAAGCCGAGGTGATGATGCCGCCCGTGTTGAAAATGAACTGCACGCCGGGGAATTCCGCTTTCAATTTCGGGCGCAACACCTGCACTTGTTCCGCCGTCGGCGTGGTGTAGCCGTCCTTTAACTGAATGGCGATGGTGGCATCCTGCGTACCTGAATTGGGCGTGTAGGCTGCGGGCCAATCGTTCAAAACGCCAATGTTGGAAATGACGATGCCGCAGTCAGAGCCGATTTCTTTTTTCAAAAAATGCTCGATTTGGCTGATGGTCTCCTCCGTTTTTTCGATGCGGGTGCCGCTTTCCAAACGCACGTCAATCGAAATCTGCCCAACGTCCATGCGGGGGAACAGCTCCGTGCCGAGTTTTTTGAAACCAAAAATTGCCAGCGCGAAAAGGCAAGCCGCCCCGCCCAGCACCCACCAGCGGCGGCGCAAAACCTTGTCAATCAGGTTGGTGTAGCCGCTTGTCAATCGCGTTATTTTTTGATCAAACCAGCCCAAAATGCCGCTTGGTCGCTTTGTATCGTCATGCCCTTTGAAAAAAGCGGCTGCCATAATCGGCACGAGCGTCATAGAAATAAAACGAGAACCAATCATCGCCAGCGAAACCATGATGGCGAGCGGCGTGAACAGGTATTTTGAAATGCCCGTCAAAAAAATGATGGGGAAAAACACGATGATGATGGTCAGTGTCGTGACCAGCACGGGCAGGGTGACTTCTTTTGCACCGTCGAAAGCCGCTTGTTCGGGCGGTTTGCCCATTTTTAGGTGCTTGTCAATGTTTTCCAGCACCACGATGCTGTCGTCCACGAGCAAGCCGATTGCCAACGCCAGCCCGCCCAAAGTCATGCTGTTGATGGTGTCGCCCGTGAAAAACAAGCCGATAAATGCGAACATCGCCGAAAGCGGTATGCTCAAAGCGACAATAAAAGTCGCCCGGAAATTGCCCAAAAACAAGAGCAACGCCAACGAAACCAGCACCAAACCAATTATTCCCTCTTTCGCCAAACCGTTGATGGCATGGCGGACGTAGGAAGATTGGTCGAGGATGACATCGAGGTTCACGGACTTCGGCAGGCGTGTTTTCAGTTCCGTCAATTTGCCCTTCACGGCTTCGACGGAAACAATCGTGTTTGCGCCCGTGCGCTTATAAATTGGGATATAGACTTGCCGTTTGCCGTTGATATGCACCATGTTGGTCTGGATGGCGCTGGCATCTTTGGCGTAGCCGATGTCTTTGAGAAAAATGGGCGAACCGTTTTCGCCTATTTTGACGACGATTTGGTTGAAATCCTCCACTTTTGGCAGCATCCCGTTGGCATTCACGCTGTAATTGACGTTGCCGATGTTCACGTCGCCCGTCGGAATCATCACGTTGTTTTTTTGCACGGCATCAATCACGTCGGTTTGCGAAAGTTTGTACGCCTCCAATTTGTCGGGATAGACGTACATATAAATCCGCCGCAACTTGCCGCCATAGACCGCCGGGGCGATGATGCCCTTGACCGAACCGAGCAAGTTCCGCAGTTGGAAATAGGCGATGTCGTACAGTTCTTTTTCCGAAAGGCTGTCGCTGCTCACCGCCAGCAATGCCAGCGGCGTGGAAGCAGTCGGGTCGTAGGGCATGACCATCGGCGGCACGGTGCCGGGCGGCAGGTAGTACAAGTCACTCATGGCAAGCGAAGTCACCTGCGACAAAGCCGTGTTCGGGTCGGTTTCTTCATCAAAAAAATCCTTGACGATGCTGACCCCGATGAGGCTTTTGCTTTCCTGCCGGGCGATGCCGTTGGCTTGCCCCGTCCAGCGCTCGATGCGGCTGGTGATGTCTTTTTCCATCACCTCGGCGGGCATACCCGGATAAAGCGTCAAAACCTGAACGGCGGAGGTTTTGTAGTTGGGCAAAATATCAATCGGCAGCCGCTGCAACACGACCAGACTGATGACCGCCACCAGCAATGCCAGCACGACAATCAGGTATTTATTTTTAAAAGCAAGTTCTAACATGATTCAGACCTTTGGTTGAATGACAAAACCGCCAACCGCCGATTTCCGCTTGGGAAACAGCATCCAGTTGTTTTTTCAGAAAATGAAAAGGAATTGGGTAGAAATACCAAGAGCCTTTCTTCGTACCGGGTCAAAAACAATGTATTCCGGTAGAAAAAAGGTCAAACCAAAGGTGGGCCACGAAGAGAATTGGCAAGTAAATCCGGCCCTGCACGAATGGGCGTATCGGTGATTTTCCAATCAGAAGAATCACCAGTTTCGAGCGTTAGTTTCAGCGCAAAACAGGTCGGGGCGATGATGTGTAAATCAAAATGCGGGGAAGGAAGCGGTGTGTTTCCCTTTTTCAGAACCTCCGCTTTATGCACGTCAAGGCAGTAGTACCGCTGCGGGAGGAGGTGTTTTGAAGTTTTGTCCTTGTCAAGTCCGAGTGACTTGATTTCCCATTGACAATCGCCATGAAACCGCTCGTGGCTGCCGACGTGGTAGCACCAATGCGTTTTGTGCGTGAAGGCGTACACGCAAAAACACAGGAGTTGGAATATGACGAAGGCTTGCTTCATTCAAGGGCAAAAGTAGCGTTTGGGGCGTACAGTTTTTATTTTTTCTGTTTGTTATTGCATCCAACGGTTGTACTCCCGCCTGTGCCGCCTTGCGTTGGCTTTGCGGGTTGGGCTTTGCGGCATGGTCGGGAGTACAACCGTTCGGCGATTTATTTAGTCGTGACACGCCTGTCATTACCCGATTTTCAGCGCAATCTCCAACCGCTCCGCCGCATTGTCCCAATTGATGATTTGGAAAAAATTGTCCACGAACTCCGCCCGGCGGTTGCGGTATTTCAGATAGTAGGAATGTTCCCAAACATCAATCACCAATAGCGGAATCACGCCCCATTGGGTCAGTTTCTCGTGGTTTTCGCAGCCGAGCACGGTCAGTTTGTCGGTGTACGGCTGGTAGCCGAGGATGCCCCAACCATTGCCGTCCACGTCCTTCGAGATTTTGGCGAGCAGGGTTTTCAGGCGGTCGAAGGCGCCGAAATCCTTTTCGATTCGGCGCAGCAGTTCGCCTTTCGGGTCGGTTTTTTTGTTGGTCAGGTTCGTCCAGAAAATGCTGTGCAGGATGTGCGACGAAAGGTGGAACGCCAGCTTTTTCGTCCAGAAATCCAGCGTGTCGAGGCTGTTGTCGTCCAACGCTTTTTTTATCATGGACAAATCCTTGTTCGCCCCTTTCACCGCCCCGCCGTGGTGAAAAGTGTAGTGCAGGTGGACGGTCTCCTCGTCCATGTAGGGTTCGAGGAAGGTTTCCGTATAAGGCAGCGGTTGCAGGGCGAAGTTGCCGTCTGCGTCCACAAGTTTGTCAATGCCGTTTTCGGCGAGGTTTTGAGAAAAAACGGAGTTGTTGGGCAGCAGGGTTGCGCCGCCGAGGATAGCCGAGGTTTTGAAAAAATCTTTGCGATTCATGTTTTTTATTTTAATGAAAAATGAAATATTCAACCAGTCCGAACAAGGCGCTCACTCCAATCCACGTCATCATGCCCACCTTATAGCGGTACATCGCCAGGAACGACACGGCGACCCAGCCCAACGCCACCCAGTCCGTGGCTGCCCATAACAGTTCATTCGGGAAAATGACCGCCTTGCCGAGGTAAATGGTCAGGTTCAGCACCACGCCCACCGCCGCCGCCGTCACCAATCCGAGCACTTCTTTGACCTGCCTGTCTTCCTGCGTTTTTTCGATAATCGGCGCACCGGCAAAGATGAACAGAAAGCAGGGCAGAAAAGTAAAAAACGTGGTCGCCACCAAGCCCAGCGTGCCCATCCAGAGCGAGCCGCCGAAGTGGTTGTAGCCCGCCATGTAGCCCACGAACACCAGCACCATGATGAGCGGACCGGGCGTCGTTTCGCCCAAAGCCAGCCCGTCCACCATTTGCAGGCTGCTCAACCAGTTCAGTTTCTCCACGCTGACCTGCGCCACGTAGGGCAGCACGGCATACGCCCCGCCGAAAGTTACCAATGCCGCCTGCGTGAAAAACAGCGACAGCGTTTTCCAAAAAGTAAAATCTTTGGTGAAAAAATAAAACAGTACGAAAGGCAGCACCCACAGCGCCGCAGCCGTCAGCACCTGCCTTGCCAGCCGGGCGGCGTTGAAGGCCGTGCCGGGCAAGACCGAGTTTTTGTTCAAAAAATAGCCCGCTTCGTCCGCGTCCTGTTTTTCCGTCTTTTTTTGGTTTTGTTGAAACAACCGGGGCAAAAAACGCCGTGCTAGCGCCGCCGTGATGATGGCGCCGAGGATGATGAGCGGGAAAGGCACGTTCAGGAAAAAAATGCAGCAAAAAGCCGCCGCTGCCACGAGGTAATGAAACGGCGTCGCCAGCGATTTTTTGCCGATTTTTATCAAAGCCAAAATCACGATGGCAATGACCGCCGGTTTTAGCCCGTCGAACAGGGCATAGACCCAGGGCACGTTGCCGAAAGTCACGTAAACAAGGCTCAAGCCCAGCAAAATGAACATGGACGGCAGCACAAAAAGCACCCCCGCCGCCAAGCCGCCCCAAGTGCCGTGCAAGAGCCATCCGATGTAAATGGCAAGTTGCTGCGCTTCTGGTCCCGGCAGAATCATGCAGTAGTTCAGCGCATGAAGGAACTTGCTGTCGCTCATCCACTTCTTTTTGTCCACGAGGTACTCGTGCATGATGGCAATTTGCCCTGCAGGACCGCCGAAACTGATGAAGCCGAGTTTGAGCCAAAAACGGAGGGCTTCGTGAAAGGTAGGAGGATTCATTTATTTCCCCTTTTGCCGATTGCCAACCGTTTCGGGCTTTTGCCGACCGGGATGGTTCCGATTGCTTTGTTCCTTTTCAAGTCAACCAGCGTGGCATCGTTGGAAGAGCTGTTGCTAACGGCGGCATACCTCCCGTCTTCGGTCAGTTCTATCCAGTTCGGATTTTTGCCGACCTTGAATTTCTTGATGACCTTGTTTTTCTGCACGTCAATGACCGACACATTGTTGGCGAGTTGGCTGGAAAGGTACACCAACTTCCCGTCGGGCGATACGGCAAGCCCGTGCGCCACCTTGCCTTCATTGTCAAAACCTTCGGCTGCCGGCAGTTGCGCCCAGCCTGTGATTTTGTTCGACTGCAAATCAACTTTGACCACGCCGTTCAGCCAGCGCTGGGTCAGATAGGCAAACTTGCCGTCGGGCGAGGCGACCATGACCCTCGGATAACCGAAAACGGGAATTTCGGCTGTTATCTGCATGGTTTCGGCACTCACTCTTGTCAACTTTTGGTCTGCTTCGGAGGTGACCAGCAACGAACCATCCGGCAGCGCCAGCACGATGTGGGGATGCCTGCCGACCAGAATGTTTTTGACCACCGTCCAACTATCGCTTGAAATAACGTCGAGCCGGTGCTCTGCATTGATGGCGACAAAAAGGCGGTTGCCGTCAAGTGAAAAAACAAGTTGGTGCGGCTTGCTGCCCACCGGGACAGTTTTAAAAATAGCAAGGTCGCCGGTGCGGATGAGCGAGACCGTGTTGTCGCCCTCGTTGCTCACCGCCACGATTTGGCGGTCGGGCGAGACAGCCACGCCGTGCGGATTCTTCCCAGTTTTCACGTCGGCTATTTTTTTTCGAGCCTCCATATCAATGACCGAGATAAAATCATCGGCAAAATTGGCGACGTAAGCACGTTCGTTGGTTTGGGCAATGACAGGCGCAACCAAGAGGACGGCGGCGAACATGAGTAAAACGGTATTTTTCATCATTATTCAAATTTATTGATTTCAAAATCATCGAACTGCGTCACCGCATCCGCTTTCGTCCAAAGCCCCACTTTACCAGCGTTGGGAAAAGTTCTGTCCTGGACTTTGAACAATTCCTTGTCGTTCAGGAAAACCGTGAACAGGTCGCCCTTGACAACTAAACGCAGGTTGTTCCAGCCGTCGCCGAGCGGGGGCGTATCCATGCCGTAAGTTTTGCCCAAACCGACAAGCGGCAGGTCGCTGCGCTTGCCGTTTTCCATTTTGTATAGCACCACGTTGTCTTCCAGGGGGTTCGCCCGCACGATGTAGTGGTTGTTCTTGTCAGTGAAACGCCAGACAAATCCGCCGCCGCGGTCGTGTTTGCCTTGCGAGCTTTTCAGCCGCACGCTCAACACCATGTCTTTGACGCTGATGCTGTCGTGGACGACCACGTTGAAATGGCGGCTGGGGTTGTCGCTGCGCAGTTGTGCCAGCACCCGGTTGCCGCCGTCGTCGGTCACTTCCCAGTCCGTGCCGCCTTCGCCGGTGAAGTGTTGCGCCCAACCGGCAGGCAGTTGACCGGCTGGAAAGTTTTCAAAATTGAAACGCCAGACCGACTGCGGCTGCAAGGTGTCCGGGAAAAAAGCCCTGCGATTGATTTCCTGCAATTGTTCGGGCGTTAGCGACGATTGGCGGCTGCCGCAGGTGAACAGGGAAGCCAGCATAGTTGCGATGAGCAATTTTACCATGATTCAATCATTTTTAAACTTGTTCTCCAACAATTCCTCCTTCGCCTGCGAGCGGAAGGAATAGGTGAAAGTGAGCAGCGCAGCCCTTGAGTCAATCTTGAAACTGCGTTGAAAATCAAAATCCGGGGCAGCCAATCGCAGCCCGCTTCGTTGGGTATCGAAAATGTCGGTGAGCGCCAGACCAAGCCTGCCCTTGCCTTTCCATACTTTTTGCTGAAAACCGAGGTCAACGAAATACACCGCCAGCCTTTCGCCCTGCGGGATGGCGATGGGCGAGGTGTAATTGGCGGTCAGTTGGATTTTGCCACCTTTCCACGGGGTGAAATTTTGGATGAGTTTGGCAAAATATGCCCATTGGTTTCGCTGCAAATCGAGCGTCGGCTCGGAGTTCTCGATGCGGAGGTCGTAGCCCGAAACATTGAGGTTGAGGCTCCAAAAATCCGTCGGGTTGACGGCGACCATGCCCTCCAAGCCGAAGGTGGTGGCGTTGCCAAAATTGAGGGGCTTCGTGAACGCCACGCCCGTATTGCTCAAGGTGGTGAAGGGCAAAATCACGTCGCTGGTGCGGCGGTAAAATGCGGCTGCATTGAAGTTGCCAATGCCAAAGGCATGGCTGTACGAAAGTTCGAGCGAGTGCGCCAGTTCGGGGTTCAGTTCAGGGTTGCCCGCACGGGTATTGAGCGAGTCGGTGATGTCGGTGAATGGTATCAACTGCCCAAAACTGGGTCGGTTGATGCGCCTGCCGTAACTCAATTTCACCATGTCCCGGCGGGCGGTGTAACGTATCACCTGGGCGGAGGGAAAGAGGTTGAAATAGTCGTTTTTGAACTGCAAGGGGTTGAGTTCGAGGTCGCCATTGTTCCAAACTTGCTCCGCCCGCAGCCCCAGACCGAATTTCCAATCCGGCGACTTTTTTTCACCGACCCATGCGCCATACTGCACGTAGGCGGCGTGGATTTGCTCCCTGAAATTAAAAACATCCGTGTTGGCGGGGTCGGTGACGAAGCTGCCGTTCGTCTCGTTTTGCCGCAGGAAGTCATTGTCCAAAAAGCGGAAAATGGCTTTGTAGCCCGTTTCCAGCGAACTGTTTTTGCCGACCGGCTGGGCGTAATCGAGCGAGAGATTGCTCAGGTTGGAGTTTTCATAGTTATGCGTTTTTTGCAAATACGGTTCGCCCGTTTCGGAAAAATCCTTTAAAAGTTCCTGGGTGGTGATGAGGGTGTTTTCCCGGTCGTTGTCGAAAGCGGAACTGACACGGAAGGTCAGCGACTGGTCGGGCTTTCCGAATTGGCGGGCGTATTCAAGTAAGGCTTCAACCGTGTGGAAATGCCGGATTTCGTTGGAGTGGCGGCGATTCCGTCCGGTAAAATCAGGGGCTGTGGTCTCGGTGGTGGTGGTCAGGGTCTCGTTGTTGTCCTCGCCCTGGAAAAGCCAGATGGCTTCCAGATTCAGGCTGTTTTTTTCGTTGGGTGAAAAGTCAATGTTCATCCGGGCGCTTTGGTTTTGGAGGATGCGCTCGTCGAAGCGCCGCTGGGTCAGGTAATACTCGTCGGGAAGATTGAACTGCACCCGGTCGCCCCTGACCCGGCGGGTGCGGGTAGTGTACCAGTTGTCGTAGGCGACACCGAAATTCCATTTTGGGGTTTTGTGGTTCAGCAGCAGCGTACCGTTCAGGCGGTAGCGTTCGCCGAAGCCCGCCCCGGCTGCCACGGCGCCGTTCGTGCCCAAGTCCGTGCTTTTTTTCAGCACGAGGTTGATGATGCCGCCCTCGGCATCGGCATCGTATTTCGAGGAAGGGTTGGTGATGATTTCGATGCGCTCGATGCTGCCGGCGGGGATTTGTTCGAGGTTGGCAGTGCGGTCAGCCCCGCCGATGCCCGACACCCTACCGTTTATCAAAATCAGCGGCGTTTTTCCCCGCAGGGTAATTTCTCCCTCTCCACCCGCTATCACGCCGGGCATGTTTTTGAGCAAATCCGCCGCCGAGCCGCCGATTTGGGTGAGGTTGTCGGCGGCGTTCAGCACTATGCCTTCCTCTGTTTTTCGAATCAGGTTGCGGATGGCGCTCACTTCGACTCCACACAGGGTGGTTGCGCTCTCCGTTAGCAGGATAGCGGATAGCACGACCTTCGCCCTCCCCTCACCGATGCTCACCGCCTGTTTTTGCCCTTCGTAACCGATGAATTGCACGTTGAGAAAATAGTCGCCAAAAGGAATTTGGGTCAATAAAAACCGCCCCAGACTATCGGTTATCATGCCCTCCACAATCCGGGAGGTATCGCTTTGGAGCGTGATGAATACGCTGGCGAACTCGACTGGCTGCCGGTCGGGGGCTGTTACCATGCCGCTGATGCCGCCCGTTTTTTGAGCATGGGCAAACGAGTAAAACAAGCCAAAAAGGAAGATGAAAAATTTTTTCATAAAACCGGATTCCAAGTGTGTTTTTCCGACTGAACGTACTTCGCCCAACTGTACAGCGCATCGTAGATGTTCATCCCGACTGCCAGCATTTTGTGGTCGTCCTTGAAATTGTGGGAAAGCCCCGCCGAAATCGCCCAAAGCCCTGCCGACTGCGGCGAAAGTTCGAAGCGGTTGGTGTCGGCGCCCCGAATAATGGCGGCGAGTTGGAGCAGGGCGGGGTCGTCCAGCCCGTGTTTTTTTATTATAAAATCAAAGGTACAAAACTCCCCTTCGTGTGAGTATTCAGCGCCGGGGATGTCGTAGGGGATGGCATCGAGTTCCGTTGCCTTTTCAAATACCTGCTCTTTGGGCACGTAAATGAATTCCGCAGCACTATCCACGAAGTTTTTGATGAGCCAGGGGCAGGCGATACGGTCGATTTTCGGTCGCTCACGAGTTATCCATTTCATCGGATTCACATTTTGCGGCAATGTTCGCCCACTTGTCTCCCACGAAATAGAACGCAACTGACCTTTTGGAACGGATTCTACTTTTTTCTCATTTTTTTGCGGTAGGCAGAAGGGCTTTCGCCCGTTTGTTTTTTGAAAATGCGGGTAAAATGGCTCTGGTCGGAGAAGCCCGTCAGGTAAGCAATATCGGTGAGCGAGTGCTTGGGGTCTTTCAGCAGTTCAATGGCTTTTTCGATGCGACGGCTGCGGACATACTCACCAAACGATTGGTTTTCAAAATGTTTTGAAAACTCCCGGCTCAGGTAAGCGGGGTTCAGGTCGAGTTCCCGGGAGATTTCCTTGAGGCTCAGGTTGGTGTCAATTTGGTCCTGAATGATATCCTTCAATTCTTTCGCCCAGGCGGGAATGCGCTTATTAGCGCCCGTTTTTATTTCCAAAAAGCGGTGGAACACATCGAGCAGCAACTGTTCGGTCGGGTGCTGGGTGTGTTTTTCGTGGCGGTGAAATTTTGCCCAGGCGTATAGCGCATCGTAAATCATCATGCCCTTTTCCAGCAGTTCAAGGTCGTCGGGCGTGTTGTGCGCCAGCCCCGCCGAGATTGCCCAAAGCCCAGGTGCCTGTTCTGCCAGATAATGCCGGTCTGTATCCGCACCCCGCACGATATCCGCAAGCACATGCAGGGCGGGGTCGTCGAGCTTGTATTTTTTTAGGAAATAATCGAAAGTGCATTCGTCGCCATAGTGCGTGTACTCCACACCCGGCACGTCAAAAGGTGTGGCGTCGAGGGCTTCTGCTCTTGGCAACACCTTTTCGTCGGGCACGTAGATGATTTCCGCTGCCGGGTCAATGAAGCGCCGGATGAGCCAGGGGCAGGCGATGCGGTCAATTTTAGGGCGGTGGCGGGTAATCCATTTCATATCATAATGCAGATTTGAAAGGAAAATTAAGCACATTTTAAGCAGTAGCCATCTTTCTGGGCGGTAAAAAAACGGCTTTTACCCGCTTGTTAAGGTCTTCTATTATATTTTATTTTCGCCTTTCTCCCACCCAGTTTTTCCTTCCCCCTATCCACCAGATAATACATCATCGGCACCAAATACACCGTCAATATCAAGGAGGAAAGTAATCCGCCGATGATGACCCACGCCAATCCGTTTTTCCACTCGCTGGCGGTACCGCTTGCCAATGCGATCGGCAACATTCCGATAGCCATAGAGAGTGTCGTCATCAAGATGGGGCGCATCCGCTCCTTGCCTGCTTGTATCAATGCCTCCCGGTAATGCATCCCTTCGGCTTTGAGTTGGTTGGTAAAGTCTACAATTAAAATAGCGTTTTTCGTTACCAAACCCATGAGCATAATCAAACCCAAAAGGGCAAACAAACTCAAATTGCTCAGGGATAAATTCAGGGCCAGGAACGCCCCTATCGCTGCTACGGGTATGGAAAAAAGCGCCACAAAGGGATATATAAAACTATCGTACAAGGCGACCATAATCAGGTAAATCAACAGAAACGAAATCGCCAAAACGCCGCCCAAGGCCCCAAAACTATCGTTTTGCCGCTTGATGTCGCTGCCCCAGGTTAGATCCATGCCTTCGGGCAGGGGATTCTTTTTTAAATACGCCACTACTTCGTCCGCTACCGTTCCAGAAGGCCGGCCCAAGGCGTCGGCGGTGAGCGTAATGGCGGGCCGGCGGTCTTTGCGCTCCAACAGCGAGGGCGCGCGGTCTTTGGCGACATTCGCAAATTGCACTACTTGTACGGGTAGCCCCGCAGGGTTAAAAATGTTCAGCCGGCGCACATCGTCATAGTTACGGCGGTCGAAATCAGCCAACCATATCCGTATGGGGTACTCCGTTCCGTTTTCCGTAAGGGTAGCATCGTCATTGCCCGTAAAGGCTATACGCAGGTTTTGTCCTGTGTAAGCGGTGTTCAAACCGAGCCGTTGCATGCGGTCTTTGTCGGGTAAAACCTGGTATTCGGGGCTGCCTTCTTCCACCGATAGTTGCACGTTGTCGGCGCCGGGTATGCGCTGCACCACGTCTTTGAGCATCTTGCCCGTTTCCATAACTTGCGGCAAATCGCTGCCGCTCAATGTCATTTCCACAGGTGCAGAACGGGGCACCAGGCCCAACGCCGCTATGGAAAAACGGATGTCGGGATATTGTTTTTGCAAATCCTGCCGAAGGCGCAACATGAAGTCTTCAGTGCGCAAATTGTCGATCTGCTTTTTGTCCTTCAACTGTACGGTAAATTCCGTTTTGTAGGGCACACCCACACCCAAACTCCCGATGCCCGTACTCGGTCCGCCCACGTTGCTGAACAGCGTTTTTACTTCGGCTTGTGCCAAAATATGCTTTTCAATTTCTATTGACACGGCATTGTTGTGGTGAATGGAGGTGTTTTTGTCAAATTCCAAAGCAAAGCGGAATTTCCCCTGGTCGCCCGTGGAAATCAGTTCTTTGCCGATGATGCCTTGCTTCATCACACCCAAAGTCATGGCAAAAAGCAGGAGCACGATGCCCGTAAAAATCAGTTTGTGATTCAACACCCAACTCAACTGCCTGCCGTACCATTCGATAAAACGGTCCAGTAATTTTTCAAAACCAATCAAAAAGCGGTTGAAAAGGTTGGTTGGTTGCAAGTCTTCTTTTTTCCCGATGCGGGAAGCCATCCAGGGCGTCAGCGTAAAACCAACCAGCAAACTGGTCAGCGTGGACGTGATGACCACCACCGAAAACTGCTTCAACATATCCGCCACAAACACCTGCAAAAACAAAATCGGCAAAAACACCACCACGTCCACCAGTGTAATGGACAACGCGGAGAAACCGATTTCCATACGCCCCTCAAGGGCGGCTTTGCGCTTTTCCTTGCCCAGGTCCAGGTGGCGTTGGATGTTTTCCAAAACCACCACCGCATCGTCTACGAGGATGCCTATAATCAACGACATGGCTAAGAGCGTCATCAGGTTGAGGGTGTAATGGAGCATCCACATGACCGCAAATGCCGTGACCAGGGAGGTCGGAATCGCTACCAGAACGATGAGCGAGTTTCTGAAACTGCGCAAAAACAAGAGCATCACCAAAGACACGAGGATGACCGCCAAAATTAAATCCACTACTACGCTGTCCACGGCGGCAATGGTGTTGTCGGTGCTGTCGTCGGCAATCACGAATCGTACTTCGTGTTGGGCGTTTTGCTTTTCTATTTTTTCAAATGCGCTGCGCACCGCCTTCGAAACGTTTACCGCATTGGCATCCCCTTGTTTTTTGAGCGAAAGCCCGATGCCGTTTTTGCCGTTGAAGCGACTCACCGAAGTCACTTCCCGAATGCCGTCTACCACTTCGGCCACGTCTTTCAGATAAACCGGGCTGTTGGGCAAGGGCATCGCCACTTGTACGCTGCGCAGGTGATCGAGCGTGTTGAATTTGCCGACCAGCCGCACCGAATTGGTTTCGGTATCGGTCTGCACGTTTCCTGCGGGCAAGTCCAGCCCCGCCCGGTTAATGGCTTCCACCACTTGCAACATCGAAACCCGATAGTATTTGAGTTTTTCCTGATCGATCTTTACCTGTATTTCCCGTTCCTCGCCGCCCAAAAGGGTTATTTCCGCCACGCCTTTTAATTGCTGGATTTGCGGCAAATACTCGTCTTTCATTTTTTGATAAAAAACGGTAGCGGGCAAATTGCTCGTCGCGCTAACGGACATAATCGGCAGGTCGTTGGGCGACACCTTGCTCATCACCGGGCTTAAAATATCGGCGGGCAGATCCTTGCGGATATTGTCGATATACCGTTGGGCATCCTGCATGGCCTGATCCAGGTCGGCGCCGTAATTCAGGTTGGCAATAATGACCGAGGCATTGGGCAGCGACTTGGTGACTAAATAATCCACGCCTTCCAAATTGGACAAAGCATCCTCGATTTTTCGGGAAACCGAAGTTTCCACTTCATCGGGCGCCGCCCCGGGGTAGCCCGTGCGGATGACGACGACGGGCTGGTTAAAATCGGGCATCAACTCGTAACTCAGATTCTTATACCCAATAATGCCGAGCAGCGCAAACACACTGAACAAGACAATGATAAGCGAGGGGCGATTGATGGAAATTTCTGTGATATTCATACCCGATCAGTTTTTGTTGGATAAATCAATTTTTCCAAACATGCCCGCCCGCAGCGCATAATTTGAAAAATTATTGACCGTGAATTGTACGGGGAAACTGCTGCCTGTATTCGCTTTGCCGGCAATCATGCTGACTTTGCCGGAAAGTTTTTTATCCGGAAATGCATCGGCGATGATTTTATAGGTTTGTCCTGTTTTGAAATATTTCAAATCGTTTTCAGGCACGTTTATCGTGAATTTCAACTGACCGATATCGAGGATATGCAATAGCGGAACGCCCGGCGCCGCAAAGCCGCCGACCTCATTTAATTTGCCATAAACAATGCCGTTAAAAGGCGCTTTAATGGTGGTTTTATTGATTTGTTCCTGAACGGTCGCCCGTTGTACCTGTGCGGATTTCAAACCCAACTGGGCTTTTTCCAACTGAATGCCCTGTACCGCATCGGCTTTCGCCAAAATGGAATAACGGTTCACATCCGCCGTCAAACCCTCGATTTGCACCTCCACCGCTTGCAATTGCAATTGCAACAGCGCATTATCCAGCTGCACGAGGGTTTGCCCTGTGGTCACGATGCTGCCCGCATCCACCGTGATTCGATTGATTCTACCCTGTATTTCGGCGCTGATTTTCGTTTCCCGGTACGGCTCAAAAGTACCCGTGAAAAGAAGGTCGCCCATTTCACTTTGCGGTATTGTTGAAGCAACTTCAGCCGTCGTTGCGGGCGCTTCCGCAGGGTCAAAATGAAATACCCGCTCCCCGGCAACGGCTTTGTTCTTTTTTAGTTTCAAAGCAATGCCTCCGAAAATACCGATCAAAATAATGGCGGGTATCAAATAAGACAATATCTTTTTCATGGTTTAATTTTTGATTGAACCGGATGCTTTTTTCCATTCCAAATCGGCTTTCAAATAGTCGACAAGGGCATTGAGATAATTGGTTTGCGCTTCCCGCAAGGCATTATCCGCCAATAAAATATCGGTAATGGTCGCCATGCCTTGTTGTTGCTGAACAAGCGTTTGCTGATAGACCGATGTTGCCAGGGATATTTGCTGCTGTGCTGCGGGGAGATTTGCCTGTGCGGTATTTTTTTGCAAAATTGCATTGGCAATTTGCAGGTCGTTTTGCGCCTCAATCTGTTCGGTTTGCAGGCGATTGCCTGTGAGGTCCACTTCTTTTTGGGCGATTTTAAAACGGGTCGTTCTATTCCAGATCGGGTAGGCAGCCTGTATGCCGATGAAGCCGATGGGAAATACTTTGAAGAATGGGTCGGGCTGTTTGAAATACCCGAAACCCGTCAAACCATAATTGGCAACGAACGAAAGGGTCGGCAACTTTGATTTTTTCAGCAAATCCAATTCATTGGCCAACAGGCGGTTTTGTACCTGCGCCATGCGGGTATCTACGGGCGTGGAGACGGGATATTCCGTGTTAGCGCCTTGTTCAATGTCTTTTGGAACGGACAGCGGCGTATCCAGGTCCTGACCCATAAAAAACTTCAAACCGTTGAGTACCTGCGCCAATTTACCGTCCAATTGCACCCGTTGGGATTGCAGTTGTGCCTGTTGCAGTTCGATTTTTCCGATGTCCGTACCTTTGGCTAATCCTTGCTCCCGAAGCAATTGCATCGTGGCGAGCAAGCGGTTCACATTTACCAGGTTGCTGTCTGCGAACAGTATTTGATGCTGCAAAATCTGGGCATTGTAATACAAGTTCGTTACCTCAAAAATGACCTGCTCCTCGCTTTTCTCCACCTGTAAATCGCCCATTTCAGCGGCAATTTCGGTGGCTTTGACGCCCGCTTTGATTTGCGGATGGTAAATCGGCATCGCCAACTGGACGTTTACGCCGAGATTGTGCGGCACGCCGAATTGCGCTTCTTTATACTGTCCTTCGGGGCCGTTGAACACCGACAAGGGCAAGAGTTGGTAGGGCAAATTCGTGAAAAACTTATAGTCTGCCGAGGCCGTTGCTTTCGGCCAAAGGTTCGACTTTGCCTCCTGCTGTCTGAGCGGGTTAAGGTTGAGGTTGTTCCGACCGATCTGCAAGTTTCTGTTATTGGACAAAGCCGTTTCGATGCATTGCTGCAAGGTCATGGTCTGCGCTTGCAGGGTGTTGTGGCTAAAACCGGCGAGCGCAAACCATAGTACGAACGAGAGTATGTGAACATTCACTAACTTCATTGGGTAAAAAAATTACTTGATGAGCAAAAGTTGGCTGTCCTGGATACCCTTCACCCAATGCGTCACCATGGGTTCTATGTTGACATAATCGCCGTTGGTGAGGGTCTGTTTAAAGCCCTTTTCGTTTTCAAAAACTACTTCACCCGCCACACAGACCAGCAGCGCAGGCACTTTGGTGACGTGCTTGTCGAGCAGCCCGTCTTTTTGGATTTGAAGGGCGTTTACCGTGCCTTCCTGCCCTTTGAAAAGCGGTTTGGCGGAGACGGCTTTGGTGGGTTCGTGCATGGAACTGATGTTCGTCATATTTCGGGTAGTTAAATTTTGAAAATTACCGATGGTGGTACTTTTTTTAGTGGCACAACTTGCCATAAATAAAGGCAAAGCGATGAAAAACAGGATTTTTTTCATGACCGAAATTTAATTTTTAATAAGTGTCGAAATGGCATGCAGCATGGTTGCTCCTTGTCGTTGAATGTCGAATTGAAAATTGGCGATGCGCCATTTGAACATTTGCAGGCGAAAACTGCCCATAACGATGTGCATCATTTCCTCGGTGGTAATGGCGTTGGTAAAAAATCCCTGCTGTTGCCCCAGCATGATGACCGGCATAAGGTGTTTCATTTTTACCTGCATGATGTGGAGGATAGCCGCATTGATTTTCTGACTGGCTTCCATGAGCCCGTCCGAAAAAACAGCGACCACGAAATGCGGGTTTTTGGAAAAAAAAGCAAACTGGTCGAGGAAAATGGCTTCGAGGTTTTCTGTTGGGCTTTTTTGGCTGGAAATGACCTGGCTCAGCCGTTCGTCCATATCTTCCGCCAAAAAGTTGAGCATGGCAACGAGAATTTCCTCCTTGCTGTCAAAATGCCGGTAAATGGCACTTTCGGAAAATCCCATTTCCCTGGCTAAATTCTTGATGGTAAGCCCACCGACACCCGAAGCGGAGAGGATTTTTCCTGCCGCTACAATGATTTCAAACTGCCGGTCGGAAATGGTTGCTGTCGTCATAAAAGTTCAGGAAATTAATTTTTCAAAAAGGCAGAGTACATCCACACCTGTTTCTCCTGAAAACGAATATAATCGCTCATCAGGGCATTGGTGCCTTCATCGTTGGCATCGGCGGAAAGGGCCAATATCTCACGCTGTAAAATGATGACTGATTTAAAAGCGTCCAGAATCAGGCGCACAGCCTCTGTGCCGTCGGATATTTTTTCACTTTCCTTGATAGCCGAATGTTTGGCGTACTTTGAATAATTGTGCTCCGGGGTATAACCCAGGGTCAAAATGCGTTCAGCCACTTCGTCAATTTTCAACAAAAGATCGTTGTACAATTCCTCAAATTTGAGGTGCAGTTCAAAAAAATTTTTCCCCCTTGATGTTCCAGTGAAAGCCACGGGTATTTTGGTAAAAAATGGAATAATTCGCCAATAAAACATTGAGTTTTTGGGCTAATTCCTTGATTTTGGCTTCGTTCAAGCCGATTGCATTTAATTTGCTCATGATGGAATAATTTTAATTTTTAAAAAAGAAACCCCCAGCCAAAGCACCGAAGCCGTCATGGCAATGGCGCCGATGAGCACAAGTGCGGGCGGTAAGCCAAAATAAACTTCCGACAAAATGCCAATCGGCATCAAAAGCCCTATGAGTGCCAGCCACGAGATGGTTTTTACATTGGACAATTGCGTCTGAAAGCGCAGCAGCAGGTAGCCAATCAGGATGTTGAGAAAAGCGAACAAGTTGCCGTGGACGTGTGCCAGGCGTGCCTCGAAGTGCTTGCCAACGGAATAACTGTTCACCCAAGCCTCTTTGTCGGGGGCAAAGTCCCGCAGATAAATCAGCAAAAACCCGTAAGCCATGAAGAAACCCATGGTGAGGAAGCCGATTGCGATGTTGTTTTTACCGTTCATTTTTTTAAATTTAGTGGTTAAAGACAATTTTGATGGCTTGCGCCTTTCAATTCGGTGCAAAGATAAAGTGGTTTGTGAGTATTCACTAACTTAAATGAAAATAAATTGAAAAAGTTTTAAGTTTTGAGGATTTAGGATGGGATGGCTTTTTTTATTTTGGTTTTCGCGCCGTTGGCAGCATTTCAACTTTTAACCTGACTGTATGGCGAGGACGCCAACAACGGCAATTTAAAAAATGTTATCGGATTTTTTTAGTTCGGAATCCTACCTATATTTGCCGCCGATTCAAAAGTTCGGATGCCGAACTTATTTTTCACAATTTAAAATTCAATTTCATGTCAAATCACATTCCGGGCTACACTTACGGGCAGGCAGCGACCTCGCCTGTGAGCATTGCCGACCTCGACCTTTTGAAAAAAACCGTGCTTTTCGGAGACGAAGACGTTCAAAACCTCCGTCTCGCCGGGGAGGTGCTGGCTGACCAGACCGACGAAATCCTCGACCTCTGGTACGGCTATGTGGGCGGGAACGCCCATTTGGTGCATTACTTCACCCATAACGGACAACCCAACATGGATTACCTCGGTGCTGTGCGCAAGCGTTTCGGTCAATGGATTCTCGACCTCTGCCGTCGCCCCTACGACCAAGACTGGCTCAATTACCAGCACGAAATCGCTCTGCGTCACCACAGCACCAAAAAGAACCAAACCGATGGTGTGGAAGCCGTTCCCATCATTCATTTCCGCTACCTCGTGGCGTTCATTTTCCCCATCACGTTCACCATCAAGGGCTTCTTGGCGAAAAAAGAGCATTCTGCCGAACAGGTTGAGGCGATGTACGCCGCTTGGTTCAAAGCCGTGACGCTTACCGCCCTGCTGTGGTGTCACCCTTACATTAAGGAAGGTGAATTTTAAATTTCAAAAGCGATGAAAAACAAAAGTCTCCTTCAAAAATTCGGGCTTGCGGGGTTCGCTTTTTTCCTGCTGAAAGGGCTGGTTTGGCTCGCCATTGGCGGGGCTGCCCTGCCCGGGTTCACTTCCAAAAATGATTCACCCATGGCGAAAGGCTATTACATCATCGAGATGGAGGGGTGCAACTGATTTTTTTGACAAAAATAATTAGGACTGCTAATTTTACGGGGCGGTAGAATTTCCCTACCGCCCCATTTTTTGTGCCTATGAACGAAAGCGTTTTCGACCCGCAAGCCCAAATCGGCAATCCCGACTTGAAAATTATCGCCTCCCTCGAACGGTTAAGCGAAGGCTTCCGTGTATTGCTCTGGGAAAAAGCGAAGGTTTTGGGCATCAGCCCGATACAAATCCAGATCCTGATTTTTATACAATTTCATGGCGATGAAAAATGCAAGGTCAGTACCCTCGCCCAAGAGTTTTGCCTGACCAAGCCCACCGTCAGCGAGGCGGTGAAATCGCTCGAACAAAAGGGGCTTATCGAGCGGCAGACCGAAATCACGGACACCCGCAGTCACACCATCCATTTGACAGAAGCAGGCAAGTCTGTGTTTGCCCAGACCGCCAGTTTTGCAAACCCGATGCTTGGCAGTATTGCCAAAATTCCTTCCGCCGAAAAGGGTATCCTGCTTGAACAACTGCTCGGTGTGGTCAGCCAATTGCAAGATGCGGGCATCATCGGCGCGCAGCGCATGTGCTTCAACTGCGCCCATTACCGCTCGGGGCAGGGCAGTCACCGTCATTTTTGCCAACTGCTCGATGCCCCGCTCAAATTGGCGGAACTTCGGGTGGACTGCCCGGAACACGAGGCGGTTGCGGGGTAGTTGATTATTTCATTTATGGTTTAACCGCAGTTATAGTCGCGTCGGAAAATAAAACCTGACAGCAATTTGAAATTTCTTTTTTTCACCACGGCTATTGTTCCGGTTCAAGCCTTTCGAGAATAATAACACCACCTTGTTCAACAGAAACCTTTTTGCAGTGACTGAGGTGAACAATATTATAAGGCAGGCTTATGTCGAGCGTATCCATGTTTTTTATTTGGAAAATTCCAGTACATTCAACTTTGCCATCCGGATTATACCGGGTTATTTCAAAGTGTTTGTTTGCCTGCTTTATATGAAACCAGGAACCGGCGCCTTCGCCGGCCAACCATTGTGCGGTGTCAGGTATACAGGAGGGCCGCTTGGGCGCAGGCAGGGTTTCTTTGATATTCATACGTTTTCAAAAATATGCGGCCCAGGGCGCGAACGTTCCCGAGTGGCGTAGGGGATACCGTCGGCGGCAGGCCTAATTTTATGCTGAAATTCCATTTGGGCATTCCAGCCAGAATAACCGTACGTACAAAGCGCGAGCAATTGGTACCATTCCAGACAAATGACCCGTATTTCCAGGGGCTATTCTCCTGCAACTTTTTCGCTTTGGCAAATGCTTTTTTGAAGTTGATCGGGCAATAAGAGGCGAACAGTAGCCCGGTTCCATGACAGGAGGGATTTTGGATTAATTCCGTCAGTATTGCGTCTATGTTTTCGATATTCCAGTCCTTGTCGAAGGCAGCCTTTGTAAAAATCTTCAAATCGTGGTCTGTCTCCTGGTCGCGTACCCTTCCGCACCCGAATGGCGCATGGTAACGGCCAAAGTCGAAATAATAACACGCGCCGTTTGCCGGATCAACCAACACCGTAGCCGCATGCCCTACCTTATAATAGTGGTTTTGGCATAAACCAAGCCATTGCATGGGCACATCGTACCATGCGCCAGATTTTTTGCAAAGTGTTTCGGGCCAGGCCAGGGCAATAGCAAAGCCGCCAGGCGTATGGTTCTTCATTGTACGAGCTGTTTGAACCGGACCGTTGCCGGGGCTACTCCAAAACCGGGGCCGATCAGGCACTCCATTCCTTGTTCTTTTAGCCCGACTTTTATCAACGCCTGGTGGTGAATGCTGTGCTCCAGGTTATATGCGAGTTCCCGGTAAACGGAAGAACGGATCGAAACGACTTGATCGCCCATGACGCCGAAACTACCCTGCAAAGTCAGATCGGTACATTCCATACCGCTATCCAAAACGGATATGATGTTGTCTATCGCTGTTTTCGCAGCGGACGGATTCGTTTCTATTTGTTTGTTTCTCTTCCGGTTGTCGTAGTTGACGATGCCGGTTTCAAGCGCTTCAATCAAGCAGTAGTAAAATTCCAGTATGTGCCGGAAGTGCTGTCCGATGGAGGCGCCGGATAATATCTCAGAAGGCCTTGAATACTGTTCTTCGGACAGATTTTGCAATAGTTCCTTCAATTCAAACAGATTTTGCTTGCAGTACTGCGTCATTCCGTCAAGGATTTATTGTTTCAAGAATGGTATTCCCTGTTTTAGCATCTTTTGCATGTAGTTCTACGCTCGATATTTTGGGAAGCCAGAATGTGCCGCCGTCAATTTGGATGAATATTCTCTTGACCTGCACCTCTTTGCCTTGTGAATTCGTAAAAACTTTGAATTCACCTGTCTGATCCTTTTTTAAAACGAAATCTCTCTTATCATAGGAGACAAACTGAAATACTGCTTCCGATTCCTTTATCCGGAGAAATTTAAGTCCGTAGGCGTATTTGCGTTGAATCCAGGTAAGCGGCTCCCGGACGTTTCCATCAGTGTGTTTTATCCAATAAACATCAACCGGACTGGAATTATCCAGTTGATGTTTATCGGTGACCCTTGCCGCGTAAAAAATCTCGTTCGCATCTTTGCTTCGCGCTATTTTAAACAGCGGTTGGGAAACAGGCTCTTTTACGATGCCTGCATACGTGAAAGCAAATAGTAACAGTACGCTTGAGCATAGAGCAAGTGAGCGAAGCAAGAACAGTTTCATGCGTGGAGTAAATTTACAAGTGTTCAGAACTCAACCCTCCGGTTGGTAAACCGCATTTAAAGTAACTTCGACTTCTTTTGCAACGTTCGTGGAGGGTTTCCCTTTTGCAAACGTGACGCCGTAGTCAGCCAGCACGACCTTCAACTTTGTTTTGACTTCAATCTGGTTGCCTTTTACCGTGACAGTGCCTTTTTCGTTCATCGGTTTCGTTGTTCCTTTGATTGTTAACTCGCCTTTGACCGTTGCGTCGTACGTGCCGTCCTTCCCAAAGTTAACGGCTGATAAATTTGTAATTGTCCCGGTGAATTTGGCTTTGGGAAAGGTTTGAGTATCAAGAAAATCCTTTCCATTGAAGTGTTTCTGCATCTGGGCTTTTTCAAACTCGAAGCTTTGCATGGGCACAGAAAATACAACTTCGCCGGTTTCGGTATTCAGGGTGCTTACCACCTTGTAATTGTTGGCAGTGATATCTTCTGCTACTGTGTGCGAAAAGAAGCTGATATGGGCGTTTTTGCTGACATACTTTGTCGCAATGGTTTTGAATGAGAGTAGCGTGAACACCCCGAAGGCAATCAGAATTAATGCAGTATTTTTCATATTTTTGAATATTAAATGATTGAAAATTATTGAAAAAATTGATGTTGATCAGTTATTGATGATGTCGCACTTTTCCAAAATGACATCTTCGTACAGACCCAGGTCTTCATCGTAGCCGGCGCCCGAACGAATAACTCCTTTAATGGTTACCGTTTGACCCGGCGCCAATTGTTCAGCATGGGCATTGGTGGATTCCATAAACGTGCAACTGACGCCCGCCTTATCGCCCGTGTTTTTGAGCAACACGACTTTTTGGTTGTTCAAATCGTCCGTTATAGCGGACACAACACCGCTGACAGCCAGTACCTTGGAGTCGCCTTCTTCGTCCAGGTATTTCAGATTGGCTTGTTCCGCAGCGTTTAAATACTCGGCAACGAGTTGGCTGCTTTCCAGCGTAAAATCAGTCTTTGTTGCCTGCACATCGCGGTGCGGCATGTTAAAAAGGTACAGCCCGAACCCGCCTCCGATCAAGAGCACCGCAGCCCCCAGAATGACTAAGTTTTTGAATACTTTTTTTCTGTTCATTTTTTTCGTTTTTTTTAAGGCCGTTGAATTTGTCTTTCTATTGCCCGTTTATGAAACCTTTATCTTTGCCTGCGTGAAGCATGTTTACAGAGATAGTCGGAGGTGACGACATAACCTGACAATTTTCTTGAAAAAAATTTACGAGTTTGACACAACTGAAAAATTATCCAGTTGCTCCGTCCAATCATATTCGTTGAACACAATCCGCAGTCCTTTCGTATCCAGGTGAAGCTTGTCATACAGTATCCGCCTGATGCCGCTTTTCCCGCCAAAATCTCCAATATACCACTGAAGGAGCCGGGATACATGAACTTCATTCCGCTCAGTATTCACTGATGTTTCAGCCTCCAGGAAAGAAAGTGCGGCCCGTTCTAATTGTTGACCAATCTTATCTGCTGTATAGAAAGCAATAGGTGGGCAGCTGCGCGCGCCACAGTTGAGTGCAAAATGTATGCGATAATCCAGTCTGGATACTGCCAGCCTTTTCACAGTGCGTGAAGCAAGCAAATTGGGCAAATAACCCAATGCCCATTTGGTGCGATAACGGCGCAGAATGCCGTGCTCGATGTCGTCGAGACTAAATGCTGTTCCGGCGATTACAATTGATTTTTTACGGTATATCTCCGGTTTTGGAATCTTTTTTTCGGAACGAAGCAATTGAAAAAAGGCATTGTAAATGTTGATCCAAAATGCCTTTTTTCGTTCGTCTGTATCCAAAGCAAGTCGGAGCGAGGCAAAAGGGAGCGCTTTCAACTGTTCGACGAGCGCGGTGGCAGGTTCCTGCATTCTTACAAGAAAAAGCAGTTGTTCTGAAAGTTTAACAATGTTCATTTTTCAGTTACCCGGCAAAATCCGGCAGGATATAAATCACAAACAGAGTCGGAAAGAAGTTGGAATCCTGACAGGTGCAGGGTCAGAAAAATTGAGATAAATGATCCGATTTCTCCATTACCATCCCCGGTACTTTGGCGGTTTGATCCCGTTCAGCCGCAAGTAAACAATCAACTGTCCCCTATGGTGGGTATGGTGATCGTGCATAAGCGCGATGACCTGCCGGCGGCTCATTGGTCCGGCAAAGAATTTTTTCACAACAACAAGCGAGTCGGGTGGTGTATTCGCAATAGCTTCCTGCGCAAAAAGAAGCGAAGCCGAAAGCAACTCGATCGTCTCCTCCGGTGTTCGTTCCTGCTTCTCTATCAACGGGTGCTCAAATTTTTTCCCGACAAGATAATCACTCGCCAACCAGGTCATGTTTTCTCCGATGTGGTCGAGTTGCTTGCCAAAAGTTCGCTCTTCCTCTGTGGGTTTAAAACCAAATTTTTCAGCAGGCATCGCTCGCGCTACTTCGAGGGTGTAGGCTGCCGCATTTTGCCATTTTTGCAGGGTTTCTCTCAGGAAAAGGGAATCCTGAGCCCCGGATTTACAAGGCAGCATCAGGGTTATTGCAAAAAGAACGGGTTGAAAAGAGTATTTCATGACGAAAAAATATTGATTTGCTACTTAAAAACAGGAGCGGTGGCCAACGCCACAATTTGATTGTGCCTTACGCGGGTGGCTGCGCTGAATACGACATCCATCTGGCCTTCCGTGAATGAGAACTGCCGCATATAACAAGGCGCATAATACGACATGTAATTCTGGATAATGGGATGGTACTCCAATCCGGTTTCCTCTTCTTTGAATCCCTTCATTTCGCAGCCGGAATAATTTACATAAACATTGTAGAGTTCACCGGGGTCGGCAGGTGTATCGCAAATGCGGTCGCCGGCAGTACGGCAATTTTCACCGCTGACCGTCTCGATGCCAAAAAATGTTTCCGCCGTGTGATACAGCCCGAAATAGTGTCCGAATTCATGCACGAGAATTTTGTGATCGTCCACGAAAAATTTATCCATCACCACATTATTGGTGCTGGTCTGCAGGATGTTGGCAAAGCCCATCGTACGGGAACAAGCATAGTTTTCACAAAGATGTTCGTCATTATCCACCAGGTAAAGCGTGCATGTATCGCCTGTATCGTACATCTCCGAAAAACGGTAGTATGCCTCATATCCGTCCTGTTTCAATACCGGAATGGTGACATTCGCATAAATAGTATCGGTTTGCACAAGTACAAATTGAACGTGTGCCCCAGCCAGCCCGCTGTTCAGGATATCAAGGCTTTTTCGGATTTTTTCGGCAGAAACAAATTCTGGTCGCCCGGGTTGAAGCACCATCGCCACCCGCAAGGGAAACACGAGATAAGGCAAGCCGGGCAGGCTGCGGACACGGGCAAGGTCCGTTTCCGGCGCCTGCAAACTTCGACACACCGCAATGAGTTGCTCGCGGTCGGCGCCAACTGTACGGATGGGAAGGATATTGGCGTACAACGGAGTCAAGTGTTTGTTTTTCTGTGAACGTAAGAAGCCGTTTCTCGTGCGTATGTGTGACAGGCGCCGGGAGTACCCAGTTATGATCAAAAAAACGGACTGCATCAATTTCCAAAACAGTGGCATTGGATTTCGCGACCGCGGTGGCTAAGCGCACGGTATCGTTGATAATTGCCCAGTCGCCGAATATTTGGCCTGGGTTTAGGTCTACCGGTTCGAGACGGCTGAAATTCATGCGAACGTGGCCTTTCCCCAAGATAAAAAAGGAGTGAGCCGGCTGTGATTCTGAGAATATTATCTGACCGGACTTATAAGTGATGAATCTTGAAATCGGAATAAATGCATCCAGGTCATTATCGGACAAACCCAGGCATTCTTCGTTCAGGCGCAACAAGCCTGTCACCCTGTTTTTCTTTTTGTAATCCATGGTCGGCAGATAAGGTTCGACGGTATATTTATGTTTTTCGGTCGTTCTTGAAGCCGGCTCCTACCGGTTCCATAAAACTTTTGAGTTGCATACTTAGTCGAAAATATCCGCCGAACCTGACAAACGGCCTTCAGGATAGAATCTTCCAATATATTGCCTTTAATACCTTTGGCTTCACCAGCCTCCAAGCCCAAAGGTTGTAAACAACGACGTTGGCGATCTGGACACGCAGCCAGCTGTTGCGTTCATATTTTCTTGCGGAAACCACACATTTACAAGACAAGACCGCCAGTTTGAACCCGGCTCTTTTTGCGCGTCGCAAAAAATCATATTCTTCCATAACGACATGTTCCGGGTCGTATCCACCCAATGCAAAAAATGCTTCCCGGCGGATAAAAAAAGTCTTGTCGCCACCCTGGCAAAAAAGCCAGGAGAAGCGGGTAAACATGGCATTGAACCGAAGCAGCAGGCTTGGAGAGTCGAAGCGATATTGGAAATTTCCCATCTGCCAACCTTCCGTTACAGCCTTTTCAATATCGGCAGTAAACGTGGTGGGTGGAGTGGTGTCGGCATGAACAAAGTACAGGACGTCCCCGGTACATTGCCGGGCGCCAAAGTTCATTTGAACGCCACGCCCTTTTTCCGGGGAATGGATGACGGTAGCACCGGCTTCCAAAGCCAGTCGGACTGTGTCATCAGTACTGCCGCCATCTACCACAAGGACTTCGACAACCCGCTCGCCGCCGTACGTCCGAAGGTGTCGAACCGTGTCGGCGATAAATCTGGATTCATTCAAAACCGGGATAATGACAGATATATTCATTTTGAAGGCGTCAAACATTTGCGACTTGAAAAACAAAAAACTCCCCGGAATTATTTCCGGGAAGTAGCACTCTGTATAACAACCTTATGAAAACCTGATTTTGATACTTTCACATTTTGTCGGCTGAAGGCAGAATTCCTGACAGCATTTTACAAAAATTTATTTCCCTGGGATTTTTTCAATACCTGACCCAAATTCTAAAACATCTGACCCGAATCACAAAACGGGCATCCATGTCGGCCTTTCACCTTTGCACCATTGTTGAACAATCAAATTTGAAAGATGAAAAAGTCGAATCAAAAAATTTCCGTTACTATTGATGTATCCTCTGAGGCCGCCTGGGGAGTAATCGGCGCCGTGGATGGCGTCGACAAATGGCTGGCTCCCATTCAGGCTTGCCGCTTGGAAGGCAACAAACGCTATTGCACGACCGAAGGCGGTGAGTTCTCGGAAGACATCCTGAAGGTCGATCATGAAAACCGCGTATTATCTTATGGTATCCCGGTGCAACACATGATTCCCGTGAAAAATATCCTGGGGTACATGCAGGTGCACGATTCGGCAAACGGCCAGGCAACCGTAGAATGGTCATGGGATTTCGACGTAGAAGAAGCGCGAGAGGCGGAAGCCAAAGAAACGCTGGCGATGGTGGGCAATATCGGCATCACCGGCATCGAAGCGTTGCTGAAAGGTAGCAATTGACGCTTAGGCCCGCTTTGCAAAGCCGTTGTTCCATTCACCGGGTGGTTTCAAATCATCCGGTGAATATTCTTAAAGGTGGAGGTAAATGGAGCATGGATTTGAAATATTTCAATACCTTAAAATTTTAAGCCTATGGTGCTGGAACACAAAACGTTAGACCTGTTTGGAAAAATGTTGTTTGAAAAGGCCGTTATCCGGCCTCCATTCAGGCGACCCAACCCGATGCCCAATGAGGCGTGTTTTCTGTATATTTTGAAGGGAGGTGTGCGGACTGTTTCGAGTGTGGAATATGCTCACGCCGAAGAAAAAGAAGCCTTGCTCATGAAGTGCGACAGTTATTACTCCCGGATGTTGCCATCCCAAATCACAGGAACCTATGAAGCAGTGGCCGTCCATTTTTACCCAGAGGTATTGAAAAAAGTATTCAGCCGGGATACTCCCTCTTTTTTACATGCTACGCCCGGAAGATCACCTGGAAATTCGATGGTAAAGTTGAAAGTGGATATCCTTTTGGAAAAATACTTCGACAGTATCCTTTTTTATTTTGCCAACCCCGATTTGGTGAGCGACGAACTGCTCATTTTGAAGCTGCGGGAGCTGTTATTGTTGCTGGATAACACAGGTAACGCACCCGGCATCCGGGAAATCATGTCCAACCTGTTTACGCCGAGGACATTCAGTTATAAAGAAATTATCGAAGCGCACTTATACGCCAATCTTACGCTGGAAGAACTGGCCGAATTGACAAAACTCAGCGTATCGTCTTTCAAGAGGGAGTTCAGAAAAATATACCGCGACAGTCCCGGCAAGTATATCCGGGATAAAAAACTGACAAAAGCAGCCGAAATGCTCCATTTTACCGATCTAAACATCAGCGAAATCGCTTTTGATTGCGGATTTAATGATGTAACGAATTTTTCCGTTACATTTAAGGAAAAATATGGGAACCCTCCTTCAATTTACCGGATGACGCGAAGTGGCAAATCTTTGTGAATGACCAGATAAAACCTGATTATTTCCCGTCCAGCCAGCGCCTGAAATCCATCATTCGTAATGCATCTTCCGGCACGAGCGAATCTCCTTGTTGAGGAAAAAGTTTCTGCCTTAAATCCAGGCGAAGTTTGCTGTGTTCTGATTGGGGTGTTTGGCCGATTTTGGAAAAGAAATGCAGCAACTCCTGTTCGTACGGGCGCAATTCGCCTGATTTTCGGAACTGCCGTCGGGCGCTGTCCACGTAATAACGCAACACGAAAAGGTTCTGGCGCTCGCAGTGAATCATTAAATTGAGCAGCAGTAGATAACGGAAAACGGAATGCCCGCTGTTCTTCCGCCATTCGTTGAGTGGTTCGTTAACCCATGAAAGGGCCTTATCGTAGTCCTTTTTTAAAAATTGCACCCAGGCAAACTGAAACTGAAAGGACAGCAGGTACTCTATGGGCATTTTTGGGGCTAATTTTTTGACAAAAACCTCCGCCTCTCTGAAAAAATCTTCGTGCCGGGAGGGGTCGTCCGCCGTTCTGTAAATTTCCAATTCGATGTTCGTCGTGCGCAGCACTTGTTTCAAAACCGGACGGCGGGTATCCGGCAGGCCGATGTTTTCGAGAAAACGCCGGTGCCGGGAAATCACATCGAGCGCCTCGTCGCTCTCGCCCCGAAATACATGAAAACCGGCCAGATTGTTCACCGTCGTGATATAACTCACCGGGTCTTCTTTCACGCGCCAAGGGTGGCTTTCGAGTATTTTTATCAAATCCGATAACGCCTTTCCCGCCTCTGCCTGCTTCCCTTCTCGCAGGTTTTTGATATACAAAGTATTATAAACCAAGACCTTGCTTTCAAGGCTTTGGGCATTTTCGGGAGCGATAAGCGGGATTAACGGGTTGTTTGCCGTATCTCGCTGCATGAATTTTTGAGAGACTTGCACGATAGCATCCCAGCAATCAAGGTTGTTATGCAGCGCATTCGCTGCCCGTTTTTTCTCTGCCAAAATCTCCGCAAAACGGTCGTAGCGGTTCGGATGCGAAGTTTGTTCGAGTCTGCGTTTCCAGCGGCTTACCTCGATTTGGGCGGTGTGCAGTTCGTAATCGTTAGCGAGGCTTTCTGCCCGGCGCAGTTCATCCGCCGCTTGTCCGTAGAGCTCTTTGTAAAACAGTATTTCCACGTTTTTTAAAAGGTCTTTTACGACAATGTCCTTGCTCATCTGGCTGTGAAAATCGCGCAGGCTCTCCAAAATCTTTTCACGAAGGTAGTTTTTCGTAACATGGAGCTGGTTCGAGAATGTTTCTCCGGCGAATTGTTCCCGCAGCGCTCTTTCATCAAAATCCGCCTGCTTTTCCAGGACTTCAAAAATACGAAGGTAGTTGCCGTCCGTGCCTTGCCGACGGCATTGGAGTTTGAAATATCGCTTTTCGCTTTTGGTAAGCGAGCATACGAGGTCGTGCAGGTCATTTTTTTTCAATGAAAAATTAGTTTAGAGTTTTACGAATTGCTACCTAAAAACTGAGATAAATTTCAATAACGATCTTAATTATTAGCAAATGTAAAAATCAGAGTATTACGTTTTCTAAAAAAACGCCGTAATACGCTTCATTGCCGACCGTTTCTTTGCAGCAAGAAATCACTCAACGTTTTTTCACCATTAAAAAATTATGACTATGGCAAGTGCAATCAACTGGTTCGAAATCCCGGCAAACAACTTCGACCGGGCGGTAGATTTTTACGGCAAAGTACTCGGCACAGAACTTCAAAAAATGGGCGGACCGTTCGACATGGCTTTTTTTCCATGCAGTGACGGAGGCACGGGCGGCTGCGTTACGCACGGCAACGGCAACAAACCAAATGCCGAAGGGTCGTTTGTTTACCTCAACGGTGGCGACGATCTCGCTGTGCCGCTTGAGCGCGTCGAACCTGCTGGCGGGAAAATCGTCATGCCCAAAACCTCGATTGGAGAGAACGGCTTTATGGCGGTTTTTATGGACACGGAGGGTAACCGGGTGGCTTTTCACTCGATGAATTGACCATTGAACAAGGCCGGTTTCCGAAATCAGACATTTTTCGGGAATCGGCCTTGTTTTTTAACACAATCAATTGGCTATCAAAATGGAAAAAGTATTTTTGGGTGCAATTGTTTACTTTTTCGCTTCTTTTCCCATCCAGGCAATCTCCAGGGTTTTCTTAAAAAATCACAATAATGAGCAAAATTTCGGCATCCACTATGCAATTTCTCGCCGACCTTAAGGCGCACAATGACCGCGAATGGTTTGTCGCCAACAAACCCCGCTATGAGGCGGCGCACAATGAGTTTCTTCAATTCACTGATGCGCTGATTGGCGAAATTGGCCAATTTGATCCAGGCATCAGACACTATACAGCGAAGGATTGTGTATTCCGCGTTTACCGGGATGTGCGTTTTTCGAAAGATAAATCTCCTTACAAAACCCATTTCGGTGCGCATGTCACTTCAGCGCCAAAGAAGTCGGAGATACATTCCCGTGCAGGCTATTACCTGCACCTGGAGCCGGGGGCTACAATGCTGGCTGGTGGCGCTTACCTGCCGGAAAGTAAATGGCTTAAAGCCATTCGACAAGAAATTGCCTATAATACCACAACATTTCAAAACATCCTGAATGACAAGGACTTTCAAAAATATTTTGGGGAAATGGAGGGCGAAAAACTCAAAAAAGCGCCGGGCGAATACCCTGCCGACCATCCGGCAATTGAACTGCTGAAGCACAAAAGTTTCCTCGCTACGCACCAATGTACGGACGTGCAGGTGCTGTCGGATGATTTTTTAAAGCATTGCGGTAATGTGTTCCGGGCGCTCCACCCTTTCGATGCGTTTTTGAATCGGGCAATGGATTGATTTTAATAATATGTTACACGGAAATATAACTCCCACGCAAAAACATTTGCCGAATAACAAAACGGAGATTTCAAGCGATGGCCTGCTTTAGGTCCGGCCGTAACATTTCCCATCAGGTCATACCTGTTGCCATCGGAATCGGACATGATATCCGGCAACTGATGATTCAACGGCTGGAGTTTTGTCGTTTCAGGCACAAGAAAAGCCGTTACAAATCCATATTCTTTATTCCCGACAACTGCCAACTGGGCGCCTTTGAAATTGTGGCGGACAATCCGGGTTTTATCCGTAAACAATTGATAATCAAATAATAAAGCCTCATCGCGGAACAACATGGTTTTATCGCGAAGCACCACTCCAAAAAATGAATTGGCCGGAAATCCGCCGTTTCCGGCAGCAGAATTTGGCGCAATGCAAATAGAGTCGCACGTTGTGCTGTGTGTTGAATCGATGAGAACTTTTGCATCAGGGTAGGCCGATATGGCAGTACCGTAATTCGTCAACAATAAATACTCGTTGCGCAATGCGTCCCCACCCATCGGCCCTTTAATGCCAAGAAGTGTCATTTGCGACCAATAGGTTTCGGTTTTCCTGTCATAAAGCACCAGGTTGTTGTTGTACAAATGCCCCGACACCCCGAACGATGATCCCTGGAGATCATAATCCCGATCCCAGGCAACCCCGCTACCCGTCAGCGGGCAGAAACTCACACCAAATAAATCATCGCCATATTGATCATTGACAATTTCATGATACCATAATACATTCACCGGGTAAATCCTTACCTGATCCTGCGCTTGGTATACAAAAACTTCTTCGCCCGGGGCCATTGCGACATCCATTGCACTGACAAAAAGGGGGACATCGATGGATTGGATTCTATCGTGCGCCCCTTCATGGATAATGAGATCGTCCATCGGCACAAACCAGTTATATTCCTGCACTGCGCTATATCCCTGCGTTGTGCTGATTTCGGCGACTTCTTTCTTAACGCATGAACTAAAAACGGCAATGCAGGCAGAGACGAACAGTAATTGCTTTTTCATAAGTTGACGATTGAAGTTATTTCAAATCCCGCCAGTGAACCGTAGTTCCCGAGTGTACATTTTCAGCACGCAATATTTTACCGCCAGGTAGCCTTACCCGGACATCCCGTGCACTTGTTTCCGCGCTTAGCCCGAAGGAAATCGCACGGCTTTGATCGGAACAAAGACCCTCTCCCGCCACGAAATAATCGGTCAATTTTTTTCCCGAAGCGGTTTCCACCGTCACGACAGCGCCAAGGTTTTCAGGTGTATTGGGCAGCCGTACTTTCAGGCAGTTGTTTCCTCCTGAAACGGGTTTTACAGAAAGGAAAATTTTCAAAGGCCCGCCCAGATTGGCATACGCCAAGTCAGGGTAACCATCCATATTAAAATCGCTGCTCAACGGAGCGAAAGCATAGTTCGGATTTTCACAATGCGCTTTGTCTTCCACCGGGGTGAACGTTCCGTCGGGCAGTTGGCGCAAAAAACGACAAGGCAGTTTGAACAGCCAATGGCCCGGCCAGCCGGCGTAATTTTCCGCGACAACCAGGTCTTGCCTTCCATCGAGATTGAAGTCGTGAAATAAAGCGCCCCAGGAAAATTCATAGTCAGCCGTTTTGGTTTTCTCCGCTACATCGGTAAAGGTAAAACCGCCGTCGTTTTGGAGTAAAATCCATTTCGGATTGAAAGGTTGCTCCGGTTGCAGATCACCGCGCACCACAAAGTCTGGCGTCGAGGAACCCGTATTGGAGAAGAAAAAATCAGGCCGGGAATCATTGTTGTAGTCACCTAAACCGATACCCATCGGATAGGCATAATAGGCAGAGGTCGGGTTGGCAACGTATGAGAAATGCCGATTGCCTTTGTTGCGCCAGGTACGCGCCTGCCCGGTATCGTGCGCCACGACCAAATCAAGCAGCCCGTCGTCGTCCACATCCACAAATACGGCGGTAAACGTATTGTGCACATATTCCAGGCCAGCTTCGCGGGTAATGTCTTTGAACCGGTTATTACCGAGATTCAGAAATAATTGACTGGTAGAGCCATAGGTCGAGTCGCGAAAAATCGTCTGCCCCTGCATTTTTGCTTTTTTGATATAGGTACACACGAAAACATCCACCATGCTATCGCCGTTCAGATCGGCCAAGGCAAACGAAACCGGGTCGGATTGGTCGTTGAACTCCATTTCCAGTTTTTCGGATGAAAATTTTCCACCTTCGTTTTGGTAATAATAAACGCCCCCTTCCCGGGCGACGAACATATCATCGTCGCCATCCCGGTCCGCATCTACGGTTGCTGCGCCGAAAGTGCTCAGGCCGGCAGGTTTTGTTGGCAGCCATGCTACGGAAATATCTTTGAATCCACCGGCTTCGCAGGCAAACAAAGCATCGGGCTGATCGAAACCGCCGCCTACAAAAATCTCATCTTTCCCGTCGCCGTCCACATCTACTACGGCACTTGCCATAACTGGTTGTGACCGAACATCGTCGTAATGGTGTACAAAAGTAGTCGGAACTTCTTTGAATTCAGGAATCTGTATTCCGGATAAATCAACCGCCGGGTATTTGTTCCGGGTATCGCGCCAGAGCAAAAAAAGGATTGCCGTAATCGTAATAAACAGGGAAGTACCGGCGTAAAACAGGATTTTTTTCAGCAGCATAGCGTTTGCTTTATTCTGTTATTTGGCCTCGTTCAGGCGCCAATCGTAGTTCAAGTGGGAGATTCTTCCGTTGGAGTCTAATTTTTCATCGGCATACCGGTTCAGATATTCCCGAATCGAACCCGCATCCCGCACGAAGTCTCCCCTGAACCATTTGAAAATCTCGGAGATTTCCGCTTTTTTAGCCGATACCCGGTTGCGCAGCGGATCATTTACGAAACCTCGCATCGCATCGGTCAGTTGTGCATCCAATTTGTCGGCAGTGTAAGCCTCATCTCGCAGTTTCGGGCAAGAGTAAGAGGCGCAATTGATGGCGGCATGGATGCGGGCATCTTTGAATTTCGACCGGAGGATGCCATGCTCGATGTTGTTGAGGTCGTATTTTTTGCCGCCGATTTGAATAAATTTGATATCCCAGACAGAATTGACAAAAGCGATACCCCTTTTGATATCCTTAATGGAGGCAACCGGATAGGCATCCACGACCAACTTGACGGTAAACGCATTATAGGCGTTTATCCAAAATACCATTTTTTCTTCCCACGTCCAATGGTCAGTGTCAGGGTTGGCTGCAGAAAGCAGCATGAGATATTGCTTGAATTCCGCGCTGTCGCGGATGAATCCCTTATAGTCCACAAAGCCGTCGGCTTTCACATGGCGGTGCAACAGACTGTCCCAAAGGACATGACTGACCGGGATGGTATCTTTGACAGGATTGTCGGCAGTAGTATCTGAACAGCCGTAGGATACAGTAGTGGAAAGGGTAAGTAATGCTAAAATCAGAATTCGGAGATGCATATTTTTTGTTGAGCAGTATTTTTTACAATTACTGTTGATGCCGCCATAGTCGTGGCGGCATCCCATTCCTGACAAGTGCCCGAAAAAAAGATGAAGGGCTTGTCAGGATTTGTCATTTCCCCCGACTACTACCACAACCGTTCTTATGCCGGGTCTTCCTGGTAATGAGGTAATGTATTCCCCGGTGGTTCATTCCAACTTTTTCCCATGCAATTCAAACTGACACTTCTCTTTTTCATCATTTTTTCCAACTTCCTCTCCGCTCAGGTAGACCTGGAAATCATGGTCTACGAAGCGCGCGCCAATGCGCCACTGCCGGACGTGCAGGTGATCCTGAAAAACACGTCCATCGGTTATTTATCGGAAAAAATTACGGACGCTCGCGGTAAAGTGGCGTTTTACGGGCTGCCGGTAGCCGGCGCATACGTTGTAGAGGTGGCTGAAACCGCCTTATTTTATGGCGCCCAAAAAACGGACATCATATTGCGCAGCAATACCAACGCCACCGTAACCCTGCCGCTTTTCCGAAAGGAAGAGGTGGTATTGGACGAATTTGTGGTGTTAGGCTCTACCAAGATCAACACCCGCAACGCCGAGGTTTCTTCCGAACTTCGCCAAAAGGAAATCGAAAACCTGCCGTTCGAAGGGCGTGACATTACCCGGGTGTTGTACCGCCTGCCCAACGTCGTGCAGGCTACAGGCTTTTATCCCGAAGCACCCAATGTCGGCATCAACGGGGCCAATTCGCTGTTTACCAACTACCTGATTGACGGGATGGACAACAACGAGCAGTTTCTGGGCGGCATGAAATTCAATATCCCGGTAGGCTTTGTCAAAAACATCAACGCGCTGACTAATAATTTCTCCACCGAATACGGCCTGACGGGCAACGGCGTCATCAACGTCACTTCGCGCTCTGGTAGCAACGAAAACAGCGGCGAAATCTTTTTCGTCACGCGCCCCGGCGCCGTTGTGGACGCCGAGTCGCCTTATGCCCAACGCGATCTGTCGGGCAACCAGGTGAAGGATGGTTTTCAGCGATACCAGGTGGGATTCGGGCTTGGCGGCGCTTTGCAAAAAGACAAAACCTTTTATTACCTCAATGCCGAATATACCCGCGATTTGAAAGATAATTTGCTCAATTCTCCCGCATTGGGCGTCAATGAAACAGTCCGCGGGGAGAACAACTTCTCCTATTTCTCAGCCAAAATCGACCGGCATTGGAGCGACCGTTTTCGCTCCTCCTTACGAGCCAACATAGGTGTGGTCAACATCGCCCGTCAGGGGGGAGGCTTGGACGGCGGTGTCACTTTCCCCTCGGCAGCCAATTTCCAGGACCGCAACTCGGCGCTTATCGCTTCGCAAAATACCTACATCGGCGAGCGTTTTAAATCCGAGACGAATGTGCAATACGGCCGCTTTCGCTGGAACTACGGTCGCGCCGTCAATTTGAACAGTCCGAATGTGACCGTTCTGGATACTTCCGGCGTCACGGCTGCCTTGCTTGGCCACCCTGGTTATCTCTTCGACGCCACTGAAAACACCGTGCAGGCGCAACAGAAAATCACCCTTTACCGCAACCGGCATACTTTCAAAACCGGTGTGGAAATCCTTTCCTCCAAACACGGGCTGCTTGGCGGCGGCAACCCCAACGGCAGTTATACCGTACAATTAAACGACGAGCAATTAGACGCTGTCAATGCCCTGAACAAAGGCGCAAGCCTCGATGTAAACGATATACCAGCCGACGTTCAGGTGCTGGCTTACAGTGTGGAATTGCGCCCGGCCTCTTTCGGCGCTACGCAAAATATTTTTTCTGCATATCTGGAAGATGCCTGGTCGGTTTCGCGTCGGCTGAATCTGACGCTCGGCCTGCGCTATGACTACGACAATCTCTCGAAGGGTGGCAGCGACAATGGCGATTTGAACAACATTGCCCCACGTTTCAGTTTTAATTACAAACTCGACGGCAACAGTAGTATGCGCGGTGGTTACGGTATTTTTTACGATAAAATTCTCTATGCGATTTATTCCGACGCCTTGCAGCAAAACACTACGGATACCGACTACAAACGACAGTTACAAGCCCTGAAAGGTATAGGCATTTTGCCCGCCGACACCGATTTGGACAAAGTCACTTTCGACGGCAATATTGGCGCTTCAGCCAACAATGTAACTTACTTGCAAGGCCCCTCCTCCGAAGAACTGCAAGCCAATCGCGCCCATGCGTTCAGCGGCGAGCGGCGTATTTTAAACCCGAATGGTTACCAAAACCCGTACACCCACCAGTTTTCATTGGGCTATCAAAAACAATTGGACGATAAGCGTCTTTTTTATGTGGATGTAGTGCACAACGAATCCCGCAACCAGTTTCGCCTGCGCGACCTTAATGCCCCGGCGCCTTATCCGCTCGACGACCCGGCTAATGTAACCGTGCGGACGCAATCGCAGGCCGACGCCACCCGCCCGGTGGCCATCGCCCCAGGTGGTTTCGCAGTCATCGGCAGCGACACCGTGCGGGGTGTGGCGCGCAACGTGGTCGTGAGCGAGACCGCCGGTAAAACCCGTTACACCGCATTGAGCCTGAACTTCGCGAAGGACAAAGGAGACGACGATTTTGCTTACCGCCTTAACTACACCTTGTCGAAATTGGAAAACAATACGGAAGACATCAACTTCAAAGCGATGGATTCGAACAATTTCGACCGTGAATGGGCGCCCGGCATCAACGACCGGACGCACGTCATCAACGGCATCGCGACTTACTATCCCTGGAAACGGCTTTCAATTACGATGGCAGCCCTGCTTCAAAGCGGGCAACCGATCAACCGCATCCCCGATGCAGCTGTTTACGGCACCACCGACCTGAATGGCGATGGCCGCTCGTTCGGCGACGCCTACGTAGGCAACAGCGACCGTCAACCAGGCGAAAACCGTAATAACGACCGGTTGCCATGGGCAAGCACCTTCGATCTGGCAGGTGAATATGTAATACCAACAGGCAGCCGGGGCAATCTTCTCCTGCGGGCCGATGTTTTTAACCTGTTCAATGCCGCCAATCTGAGCGGGTACTCGAACAACGCTACCCAAAGCAACCAGGTACAAACCGGCCCCAAATCATCAGGTCTGTTGGTACGCCGCAACGCAAGCGCACCACGGCAAATTCAGTTTTCTTTGCGTTGGGTATTTTAAAATTGGAAGACGTTTATGCCAAAACTGATTTTTTTCCTCGTATTGGGCCTGTTTTTAATCACAGCCTGTAAACAAAGCGGCGGTAATTCAACCACCCCCGACCCGCTCACCCTTTCCTGGGATGATCTTGAAAAACAAGCCCGGGGCGGCACTGTTCACTGGATGATGTGGCAGGGCGACCCGCTTATCAACCGCTACGTGCGCGACTTTGTCGTGCCGGAGGTACAGGCGCGTTATGGTATCAACCTGGAAATCGCGCCGGGACAGGGCACGGAGATTGTCAAAACCCTGCTCGCCGAAAAAGAAGCCGGAAAATCCACGAGTGTGATTGATCTGTGCTGGATCAACGGCGAAACGTTTTTTCAACTTCGGCAGATTGCGGCTTTATATGGCCCCTTCGCCCAAAAACTACCGAATGCGCAATATATCGACTTTGAAAACCCCTTTATCGGGTTCGATTTTCAACAAAAAACCGAAGGCTACGAGTGTCCCTGGGGCAATGTGCAATTAGCCGTCATTTATGATACCGTGCGTACTCCTCAACCGTCGCGTACGCTTGCCGAACTCGAAACCTGGATACGCGCGCACCCCGGAAAGTTTACCATCCCGTATGAATTTACGGGCATGACGCTTTTCAAATCCTGGATGATTGCCCTGGCTGGTGACAAACAGGCGCTCGACGGCGCTTTCGACGAAAAAAAATACGGGGCGCTGAGCGGTAAACTCTGGGATTTCATCAACCGGAACAAGGCGTTTTTCTGGCGAAAAGGCGAAACCTTCCCGGAAAGCCTGGCCGCCATGCATCAGATGTTTGCCAACGGCGAACTGGATTTCACGTTTTCGAACAACGACAACGAAGTGGACAACAAAATCCTGCAAGGCATCTTCCCCAATACCGCCCGCGCTTATGTGTATAATTCCGGGACCATCCAAAACTCGCATTTTCTCGGCATACCTGCCCTGGCTACCAACAAGGCCGGGGCTATGGTAGTCGCGAACTTTTTGATTTCACCTGAAGCGCAACTCCACAAACTTAACCCGGCCGTTTGGGGCGACGGCACAGTGCTTTCGATACCCAAACTGCCGGCAGATTGGCAAGGCAAATTCCGCTCCATTCCGGAGCGCCGTTATGCGCCACGCCGTGAAACGATTCAGGACAAAGCCTTGCGCGAACCTGCACCCGAGTATATGATCCGGCTCTATGCAGATTTCCGAAAAAAGGTGATCGAACAATAACAGACCATGCGGCTATCCGTGCTTTCAACCAAACACCTGAACAGGCTGGGCATTGCAGTCTTTCTCGCTTGTACCTTGCTGCCGCTGGCGGCCGGGCTGGCGTATGCCCTGGCGTACAGTTTCGGGTTGGCCGGCGCATTGTCGCATGGATTCACGACGGAGCATTGGGTGGCAGTGTTGGTTGCTCGCGAAACCTGGTATTCCTTGGTTTTAAGTGTCGGTATTGCCGCCGCTGTAGTAATACTCGCCACTATCCTGGCTATGTCGGTGGTATTGTATTGGGGCGACCGGCTCGACCGGGGGCTTCCAGGCTTTCTGCTCTATTTGCCGCTCGCCGTGCCGCCGCTCGCGGCTGCCTTCCTGACCTTTCAATGGCTTGGGAAATCGGGTTTGCTTACCCGGGCCGGTGTGGCGCTCGGATGGATTGCTGACCTCGACCAAGCGCCGGAATGGATAAACGACCCCTGGCATATCGGGGTAATGGTAACCTTGGTAGCGCTGACAGCGCCCTTTTTTATCGTATTGTTTCTGCAATACCGCCGCGCCGAAAATCTGCCGCAACTCATGCAGGTTGCCCGAACGCTCGGCGCCTCCGAAAAGCAAACTGTTTGGCAAGTCGCAGCGCCGGTACTGCTGCGCCGGGCGCTGCCCAACCTGGGTTTGGGCGCCATTTTTTTATTCGGGGCTTATGAAGCGCCCTTGCTGTTGGGCCGGCAATCGCCCCGGATGATTTCGGTTTTGATCGCGCAGAAGTTCCGGAAGTTCAACCTCTCGGATGTGCCGCAGGCATATACGCTCACGCTGTTGTACGCCGGAGCCGTAGGCTTGGCAGCCTGGTGGATATTTCGCAAAATGAAGCGATTGTCGGGCGTTGGGAACATCGTCATTTTGCTTTTGCTCAGGGTTGGCGCCTTGAACGCCCAAGGGCCGTTGGACGGTTACATGAAGGGAAAAGGCAACCTGGATATTGCCGTTTCCTTTTCGGGCAACTCCTCCAACAAATTCCATGGCGCAAACGACGAAATTTATGATTTGGAGTACCGGGGCAGCTTACTAAGCCTTTTTGCTGAATATGGTTTAACTGACAATTTTGACCTGGTCAGTGTCGGTTCTTATGTATTCACCCCTACGCAGGATGGATTGCAGGATGGCGGGCTGTTTGCAAAATACCGCTTTTGGAATGCGTCGCTAAGGAAAGGTTACCGTTTTCATGCAATCGGTGGGTTGGGGCTGGCATTTCCACTTTCCGATTATGAACCAACTGCCAACGGCGCGCTCGGCACAAAAGCGGTTGCCGCCCCGGCCAGGCTGATTCTGCAATTGGAAACACCCCCCGGTTTTTTTGTAAATCTAACCGGAGGATTCAACTGGCGCTTCGACCAGCCTTCCGAAGCGGATATCGCCGCCGTGCAGCAAGAACGTCCCGATTTTCAACCTGTTCAGCCTGCTAATTATGCCACTTTTTTGGCTAAAATCGGCTTTCCTGCTGCACATTATTACCTCGATGCATGGTTCGAGTGGCAATACACCAAGGGCGGCTCGGATTATGTGCCGGACGTACCCGACCTGCCTCAATTGTACGGCGTTTCATACCGGCAAATCGGCGGCACCGCTTATTATTCGGATGAAGGGAGAATGGGGTACTATCTCAGCGGGGGATATATCCTGAACGGCCGGAATGTAAGCCAGATGCTGCGAGTAACCGGAGGTTTAGTTTTTAAAATCAATACAGGAAAAAAGTGAAAAAACTACTACTTGCCATTTTCCTGACGCTGCTGGCGATACCATTCGCCTATTTGCTACTATTGTCGTTGGCCGGTAATTGGAGATACCCGAAGTTATTACCTGAAACGCTGACGACGGAAAATTGGCAGTTCGCGCTGACTTCCGGCAGCGGCATCGGCGGCAGTCTTGGGCTTTCCGTATTGTTATCAACAGGAGTTGCGCTCTTCGTGACAACCGGGGGCTTTGTTTTAGGGAAAATTATCGCCGCGCATACCCAACGTGCTCTTTTTCAGGTTATTGCGTATTTGCCTTATGCGTTTTCACCGGTGATTTACGCTTACTGCCTGCAATTTTTCTTTTTAAAAGCCGATCTCAGCGGCGCCTTTGCGGGGGTATTGCTGGCACAAATTTTACTATTGCTCCCTTTCAGTATTTTGTTATTTACCAGCCATTGGGATGACCGGTTGAGCGCCATGGAGCAATTGACGCTCACGCTCGGCGGTTCCCGACGCGACGCCTGGCGCCGGGTGTTGATACCGGTCTCCCGGCAGGCGTTGCTGACAGCCTTTTTCCAGTCATTTTTGTTATCCTGGTTCGACTACGGGCTGACTTCCGTGATCGGCCTGGGGCAAGTGCCGACCCTGTCGGTTTTGGTATGGCAGTTTATCGGTGAAACGAACCCTTATTTTGCCGCTATCGGCAGTTGTCTCCTGATTTTCCCGCCGGTCATCCTGCTTTTCATCAATAAAAAAATCGTGCTTCGGGAAACTGTTTAGGCGGCTCGAAGGCATTTAAATAACCGCATTTTAAATTCATTGTAAAAAATTTCTGTCATGAAATTCAATCCTGTTTTTCTGATGATTTTCGGCTTGTATTCCTGCCAACAAACTCCGCCTGCCGATTCGCCCATTCGTGCGGAGAAAGTCTCATTGCCTGTCGCAAGCAAGGATAACTACTGGTACCAGGGAAAGGCCGAAGTCAATTCTTATTCGGTGGTGCAGGAACGCTACGGCGAACAACGCGAAGCCGGCCAGGTCATGGTGTTCGTTACCGAAGATTTTTCCGCTAATAAACAGGTGAAACTCGATGCCGAACCGGCCCCTGGTGATGTGCGTGTACCGGTTTTAAAACTGAATACTATCCGCCGCTTCAAAACGGGTATCTACGATTACTCCCTCACGCAATCTGTGTTCACACCTGTAGAAGCAAAAGACAGGCGGAGTTTGAAACTATCTGCAACCATTCAGGATTGGTGTGGTCACGTGTTCGTTCAGTGCAATGCCGGCCCGGAAACCTACAAAGTGAAATCGTTTTCTTACTTCGAATCGGAGGGCGATAGCGAAACCGATGTAAAACCGGGTTTGCTCGAAGATGAAATATGGACACGGATACGACTCAATCCGGAATCACTGGCTTCCCTGAAAACAACTGTATTGCCCGCCGTTTTTTATTGCCGGTTCCGGCATAAACCATTGCAGCCGGAACAAGCGGATATCACGATCGAAAAAAATGCCGGTGAAAGTACCCTGAACCTGGTGTACGCCAATATCCCGCGTCGGCTCAGCATCCGTTTTGAAACCGAGTTTCCACACCGGATTCTCGGTTGGGAAGAAATCTATGAGGGTAAATTAATGAGCAAGGGCACACTAAAAAAAACCTTGATGGACGAGTACTGGAAACACCACGACGTTGCCTCCGCACCACTGCGCAACGAACTTAACCCTGGATTTTGAGCACTGTGACAATAGCGGTTCAACATCTTTCAAAATCGTTTTCCGGCGTGCAGGTGCTCCGCGATCTCTCGTTCGATCTGCCGACCGGGCAAACGCTGGCCATCCTGGGACGTTCCGGTTGCGGTAAAACGACACTGCTCAAGATCATCGCGGGCCTGCTCGACGCCGATGCCGGAAGCATTCATATTGCCGGGCGGAACGTTGACCGGGAACCGCCGCAGCAACGAGAGGCTGTTTATTTGTACCAGGAACCGCTCTTGTTTCCCCATTTGAACGTGTTTGAAAATGTGGCTTTCGGCCTGCGGTTACGCCGCGAAACAGCGTCGAATGTCCGCGAACGAACATCCCGAATGCTCGAATATCTCGACCTTGGCGCCCATGCAGGTAAAAAAACAGGTGAATTGAGCGGTGGGCAGCGCCAGCGCGTAGCATTCGGCAGGGCGCTCGTCATCAACCCTTCGGTGTTATTGCTCGACGAGCCATTCGGCAACCTCGACGTGGAAACCCGTGCCGGGATGCAGCAGTTGTTTAAAAAGATTGCCGGCGAATACGGTATCACAGCAGTATTTGTCACCCACGACCTGAAAGAATCGGTACTCATGGGCGACCGGCTGGCGTTCATGGACGACGGCCAACTGCGGGTATTCGGGAGTCTCGACGACTTTGTCCGCGATCCGCGTACCGGTATGCAAGCGGAGATCAATTTTTGGAAATCAATTTGATATGAAAAAAGACTTCAACCACTGCGAATCGCTATATTGGGTATTCACCCAACTTTGCAACGATAAATGCGACCATTGTTATAACCTTTCCGGGCCGCAGGGTGAGCGCATTTCGGAAGATGAATGCCTGCAAATCATCGAAAACCTGCCGGATAAGATTGATCGCATTATCCTATCCGGCGGCGAACCGCTGGCCGAAAAGAAATTGTTGTACCGCATTCTCGATGCGCTGCGCGAGCGCTACGCCGATGATGCACAGATCATGCTGCAAACCAACGGCGACCTGCTAACCGCTGAAATACTCGACACGCTCATCGAAAAAGGGGTGACCCGATTAGACATTGCCAGCATAGACCGGTATCACAAACACGCCGGTGCGCGCCTGATGGACCTGGCCGGATTGTTCGAGTCGCGCGGCGTGAACGGCGACGACAAGGATCCGTTAATTGAAAAAGACACCTATCTGGTAAAAGGCAAGCCGCTGAGCTGGGGCTATTGGGGCGCCACCGACGATATGTGGCTCGGCGGCAACTGGGCGCGCGGGCGGGCCTTGGAGAAGGGCAACTGGAAACGCGATCCGGCGCATAACTTTTGCAAGGTGCTGTCGGGCGGCATCGGATTCCTGAGCGGAGCGGAGGGAATTCCGCAAGAAATTTCGATTCAACTTTGGCGGATAAACCCCTGTTGCCCGGGCACCTACAAAGCAATGGGCGATGCCCGGCGCGAAAAAGTGGCCGACGTACTGGCACGAGTGGCACAATCGCCCGTATTTCAGAAAATCAATGCAGGTGACCCCATCGGTATGGGTGAAAGCGTGGGTATTGGCCGGGAATTTGCCCAGGCCCGCACGGAGGATTTGCAAAACGTATGCCTGTGGTGCGATGAATTTTTTCGGGACTATTTTGATATGGAAACCCTGTCGTCGCGTTTTGAAATGAGCCGGATTGAGCATCACGTCGGGTATTAACATCTATCGCAACAGATTATATACCGTCGCCTTGTTGCAAACGCCGAAGCAGCCGTTCCCGAAAATCATTCGGAAGTACAGGCGGTTCGCCTTCGTAGTTGACTTCATTTTCTTCCTGCTCTTTCAATTGCCGCTCCAGTACTTTTTCTATGGCGGTGCTCTGTTGCGCATAACGTCTGCAACGCTCGCACATTCGCAGGTGCATAGCAAGTTGTATATTATCTAAAAGAGATAGTCTGCCTGAAGTCAGCTTTTTCTCTGTCAGCCGGGTGGCTTCACGACAGGAAAGCATCAAATATTTCATCATAGGGCCGCTGTTGTTATCGGCGTTGAAACCAAAGTTGTTCGAGGCAATGGCGCATTTGTAATTTGGCGCGGTGTATGATTTGCCAGTAATTAGTCGTGGTAATACCGAGACTCTGACAAATCTCCTCGCTTTTTTTCGATTCGATGAATTTCAGGAGCAGCACATCATGCCAGGTAGCAGGCAGGTGTTCGAGGCATTCTTCGAAAACCCGGCCAAATTCCGGAACATCGAGCAAATTTTCCGGGGAATCGTCCCATTTTGCAGGCAATGCTTCTGTTCGCCAGGCGCCTGATTCAGTAAAATAGGTATCGTTGGCGGATGGATCGATGTCCTGTGACGGCTTTTGACGGAAACGCAGTCTGAAGTAATCGGCCACCTTGTGGTTGAGAATACCCTGAAGCCAGGTTTTGGGGGCGCTTTTACCTTCATACTGCCCGAATTGTTGCGTAGCGGCGAGAAACGTTTCCTGTACGAGGTCTTCCGCCGTTTCGCGATGCGACGTGAGATAATACGCCCGCCGGTAAAGATCGGCGGCGTACAGGTTGACCCACTGTTGCAATTGACTGTTGATCTCATGCTCCGATGAGGCCGGAGTCGGAATATTATTTTTTTCGTCTTTCCGCATGTAACACGAAGGAGTTCGGTTTGGAGCGCTAAGGTAAGCGATTGGTTTTCAAAACAAGTCTCTGCCAAATCGCGTTGCTTTGCATTTTGCCACATTTGGCAGAGGGATAAGGAAAGGTCACACAGAATATTCCATTCGGCACACCGAAGTTGTATGACTATAATCCCTCCGATGTCGATGCTGCTGGTTTTTATTATTTCAATGGAGGCGCTCCATTCGGATATATGGACGGCAATGCCTGGACAGGGCCGGTCGGAGGCTTTAGCCAGGCGATCATTGACAACCGCCACACGAAACCTGCGCCATTTTCAATTTCGGTGACCCATTCCTTTTCTTCCGCACACGATACAATTTTTATCCGTGCAATCATTACAGCGGCGCAGGCAATCGCCGGGGTAACACAACAGCGGCTGTCTCATAAGACGGTGATTTGTTTATACGGTGATTTGTTTATTTGAAAACACTCCTGATTATAAGGGTGTAACGCAATAACCAAATCCACAATTAAACAAATAAACAGACTTATGAGATAGCCGCTTTTTTATTTCTTCAACTTCACTTCCACCTTCAGTCCCTTGTCCTTTATTTTCATCATTTCAAAAAAATTGGACTTGTAGGAAACCGTATTGCCCGCGACGGTGAATCCCTCGCCGCTGGCCTTTTTTACGTCTTTGGGAAAATGCACCGCCATATTGTACTTGAAAGATTTGAGCATGTTGCGGGCAAAAGCGCTCTCGTCGCTCATGATCTCGCTGAAATCGCTGCTACCGCTTTTGCCGGGCGAAAAACGGTAGTGCATGGAGAATTTCCTGCCGTCGTAATGCAGTTCCGGTAATTCTTCGCTCACCATTCCCTGAAAATCGTCGCCGGCAGGCAGGTCCGACGGGGGACTTTCCACGGCGGGATGCAGCGCTTTCAGGCTGTCTTTCAAATGCTGGTACGCCTGCCATTCGCGCTGCATTTGTTGCAGTTCCGCCACATTTTTGAATTCAAAGGCCGTCTGCACCAGCATCTGTTTTTTGTTGTAGTCGAGCAGTATACGCCCCTGCGACCTGGAGAACAAACCGGGATTTCGGATCAACCGGCGCAGCGAATCCGGCTCGCGTGCGAGCAGGGAAAAAGTCGAATCAATCACCAGCGGGGCGCCGATGGCGATGAGCGAATCGCGCTGTTTTTCAAACGATTGGCGCGTTTTCCCCGTCATGGTGATCATGCGGCTCAGATCGAAGGTGACGACGTAGCGCCCGCTTTTGTCGGCGTTGAAAAAGTATTCCTCGGTGAGATCGAAACAACCGGTCAGCAGGGAGGCCAGCAGGAACAGTAAGAAGAGGGTAGGGCGACTCATGATTTTTTGGGGGTAAAGTTAAGGGGAACGCGCAATATTATCCTGAGTTCGGGTTCGAACGGGCGTCCGCGTATGTCATCCGATGCCATTGGAGCGACGCGCCCGATGAAGCGTTCATGATCTTGATCCTGAACAGGGGCCTGCCTGTAGCAGGGGAAAAATTACTTTTAAAATTATCTGTTTTGAAATAACTCAAATGAAAAATATCTCACCTACTTTTGCTTCAGATTGTTTTAAAAAATCGCTTGAATTGGCTCGCCTTCACCCGTTTCTCCCGGTGAAAATCCCCCTGCCAATGTTCCATTCAAAACATGATAAAATCCGCGTCGGTGTATGTACCTCAACGCGCACACCTTCTTTAGCCTGCGCTACGGCACGTTCTCCCCGCAACAATTGGTGGAGGCCGCTGCTGCGCAAGGGGTGAAAACCCTCGCGCTGACGGATATCAACAATACGTCGGCGGCGCTGGATTTTGTGCGCATTTGTCGGGAAAAAGGCATCAAACCCGTGCTGGGCATCGAATTCCGCGACGCGGAACACCGCTTCCTGTTTACGGGCATCGCCCGCAACAACGCCGGCTGGGCGGCGCTCTGCGCCCTGCTCACCGAACACTCCTTAGCCGGCAAACCCCTGCCCGCCGTGCCCCCGCCGATGAACGACGTATTTATCGTGTACGATCGCGAAGTGAAACCCTTCGACATGCTCGCCCCCCATGAATTCATCGGCATCCGCCCCGCTGAGGCAGGCAAACTCTATTCTTCCACCTGGCGGCGCTACCCCGAACGACTGGTCGTGTGGCAGCCGGTCACTTTCCCCGATACCGAAGGCTACCGGCTCCACAAACTGCTGCGCGCCATGGACGCCAATACCCTCGTGACCAAACTTGACGGCGTACCGATGGCTCAACCGGATGAAAAATTCCTGCCCGAAAACGAATTGCTGGAACCATTTAAAATCTACCCGAAGGTCGTGCAGAACACCCGCCGCGTCCTCGACGCCTGCTCCATCCGCTTCGAGACCGGCCTGCAACTCAACCGCCGAACCTTCATGGGTACAAAGGAAGGTGACCTTAACCTGCTCACCAAACTCGCCGAAAGCGGCTGCCAGCGCCGCTACGGCCCGAACCACCGCCGCGCGCAGGAGCGCGTGCGCAAGGAACTGAAAGTGATCGCCGAACTGGACTTTGCCGCCTATTTTCTGCTCACCTGGGACATCGTGCGCTATGCCGAATCGGCCGGTTATCACCACGTCGGGCGCGGTAGCGGCGCCAACTCCATTGTGGCCTACTGCCTTTACATCACCGACGTGGAACCGCTCGAACTCGACCTCTACTTCGAGCGCTTCATCAATCCCCAGCGCACATCGCCGCCCGATTTCGACATTGACTTCTCCTGGGACGAACGCGACGACGTGACCGACTATATTTTCAAACGCTATGGCCGCGAACACACGGCCCTGCTCGCCACGTACAGCACGTTCCAGCACGCCGCCGTCATCCGCGAACTCGGCAAGGTGTTCGGCCTTACCAAATCAGACATTGACGCCATCGTTGAGTACTGGCAGACCACCACGCCCGGTACCTGGGAATGGAGCGGCCGCAAAGGGGAAGAAACGGTGGACGGTGGACGGTCAACGGTAGACGGCCCACGAGCACCAACCAATGATCAACCCCCGCCGCCTGCCACTGCCACTGCCACTGCCACTGCTACTGACGGTCTTCATCCCTGGGCGCAACACATCCTTCGTTACGGTAAAATGCTGGTAGATTTTCCCAATTATTTGTCTATCCACGCCGGAGGTATCATTATCTCCGAAAAACCGCTCAGCGAGACCACCGCTTTGCAGATGATGCCCAAAGGGTTTCCCATTACTCACTTTGATATGTACGCGGCGGAAGAATGGGGTTTTCACAAATTCGACGTGTTGAGCCAGCGCGGTTTGGGGCACATCAAAGACTGTGTGGACATCGTGCGTGAAAATCAGGGTAAAGCCTTGAACGTGCATGAAGTAGAGCGGTTGAAAACCGACGAGCGCGTGCGCGCCCAGTTGCGCAGCAGCCGCTGCATGGGTTGTTTTTACATTGAAAGCCCTGCCATGCGCGGATTGCTGCGCAAACTGCGCTGCGATAATTATGTACACCTCGTAGCGGCCAGCAGCATCATCCGGCCAGGTGTGGCCAAGTCCGGCATGATGCGCGCCTACATCCAGCGTTTTCACCAGCCCAATGGCTTCGAGTACCTGCACCCGGTTTTTAAGGAACACCTCGCCGAAACCTTCGGGGTAATGGTGTACCAGGAGGATGTGATGAAAATCCTGCATCATTTCGCCGGGCTGGGCCTCGACGAAGCCGACGTCATGCGGCGTATGATGACCGGCAAAAAGCGCTCTTCGGAGGCATTTGCCCGCCTGCGGCAGAAATACTTCGACAATTGCGCCGCGCGGCGTTATCCCGGCGACCTGGCACGGGAAGTGTGGCGGCAGATCGAGAGTTTTGGCGGTTATTCGTTCTGCAAGGCGCATTCGGCGAGTTTTGCCGTGGAGTCGTTCCAGAGCCTGTACCTGAAAACGTATTTCCCGCTGGAGTTCATGGTGGCGGTGATCAACAATTTCGGCGGGTTTTACAGCACGGAGTTTTACGTACACGAAGCGCGGATGGCGGGCGCGGCCATCCACGCCCCCTGCGTCAACCGCAGTCGCAACCTGACGCGCATCGAGGGTGCGGACATTTTCCTCGGCCTGATCCACGTGCGCGGGTTGGAGTCGCAGGTCATCCTTGACATCGAACGGCAGCGGATGGAGTTTGGCGCGTTCAAATCGCTGGAAGACTTTGTGCGGCGGGTGCACATTGCGCCGACGCAGTTGGATATTCTCATCCGCATCGGCGCATTTCGTTTTACCGGTCTGAAAAAGAGCGAATTGTTGTGGGAAAAAAGCCGCGTGCTCACGCCCGAAAGCGGCTTGGGCGCCAACCTGTTGTTCGCCGATGAAACCGACACCTTTCGCATGCCCGCGCTCGAAGACGGCCCCTTTGACCAGGCGTTCGACGAACTGGAGCTACTCGGCTTTCCGCTGTGTTCACCCTTCGATCTGCTCGAAGACGCGGCTCAACGGGAACATCCCGGCCTGTTGGCGCGCGAAATGAACGATCATGTGCATCAACTCGTCACCATGACCGGCTACTACGTCTGCCGCAAAGACACGCGCACCGTCAAAGGCGAACTCATGCAATTCGGCACCTGGCTCGACCGCGAAGGTGTGTTTTTCGACACCGTGCATTTCCCCGACCAGTTGAAAAAAACGCCCTTTCGCGGGCGCGGCGTGTACCGTATCCGCGGGCGGCTGACCTCGGACTTCGGGTTTGTGACGCTGGAAGCGGCGAGCGTGGAACGCCTGCCGTACCGGGCGGACGGGCGATATGGCGAACAGTAGGGGAAGCGCTGGGGGCGTTTCCCGCAGATACTTTTTCCCGCAGATTTACGCAGATTTTCCCCGCAGATTGCCGCAGAAAATCCCACTGAGGAAATCTGCGTAAATCTGCGTAAATCTGCGCAATAAAATCTGCGTAAATCTGCGGGAAAAAGTATCTGCGGGAAAAAGTATCTGTGGGAAAAAGTATCTGTGGGAAAAAGTATCTGTGGGAAAGTATCTGCGGGAAAATACGACGACCTGTGGGAAACCATTGAAACGGATCATACATGGAAACACCCGTTTTTGACCGCTCCGTTCTGCACCTCGACCTCGACGCTTTTTTTGTCGCGGTGGAGCAGTTGCGCAACGACAACCTGCGGGGCAAGCCGCTGATCATCGGCGGCAGCAGCAACCGCGGGGTGGTGGCTTCATGCAGTTACGAAGCGCGCGCGTTCGGCGTGCGTTCGGCCATGCCTATGAAACAGGCGCTGCAACTGTGTCCCGACGCCCTGGTACTGAAGGGCGATATGGAGGCGTATTCCAAACACTCGTCGCTGGTGCGCGAAGTGATAGCGGAACAGGCTCCGCTGTTCGAGCAGGCCTCGATCGACGAGTTTTACCTCGACCTGACGGGCATGGACAAGTACATCGGTTGCTGGAAATGGAGCACCGAACTGCGCGAGCGCATTATCCGGGAGACCGGCCTGCCGTTGTCGCTGGGCCTGTCGGCGAACAAAACCGTGTCGAAAGTCGGCGCGGGAGAGGTAAAGCCCAACGGAACGAAATTAGTCCCGGCGGGTATGGAAAAGTCCTTTCTGGCGCCGCTGCCCGTCGGCAAAATCCCTTCGATCGGCCGCGAAACGGAACGCCGCCTGGCCCTGATGGGCGTGCGCACCTGCCAGACCCTGAGCGAAGTCCCACCGCGCCTCCTGCAGCGGGAGTTCGGGAAACATGGTTTGATCATGTGGAAAAAAGCCAACGGCGAAGACGACAGTCCCGTCGTGCCGTACCGCGAACAGGATTCCATCTCGGGCGAGCGCACCTTTCACGCCGACACCATAGATGTGCGCTACCTGCACGACCAGATCCGCCAGCAAACTTCCCAACTCGCATACGAATTGCGCGCCCTCGGTAAACTTACCGCCTGCGTTACCGTCAAACTGCGCTATTCTGATTTCAACACCTTCACCCGGCAGACGCGGATAGCCTACACCGCCCAGGACGTTCCGCTGATCGAACACGCCCTCGCCCTATTCGACCGCCTCTACGAGCGCCGCCAGGCGGTCCGCCTCGTGGGCGTGCGGTTCAGCGAACTGGTGCCCGGTTCCAGCCAACTCAACCTGTTCGATGACACAGGAAAAGAATCGCGCCTGCTGGAAGCGATGGACAAAATACGCGACCGGTTTGGAAAGGGGGCGGTGTGGCGCGGCGGGAAAGGCTGACTCAGGAAGACCGTTTCGACCTGTTTCCCGCCAGAAAACCCCAACCGCTCGATCCCAGCAAAAAACCGAAGTCGTACCAACCGCCCGAATTGTTGACGGCGTAAATGGCGACATCGTCCCGGAACAGGCTCGTCACGAAACTGACGGGGGTGATAAATCCATGCAACAAACCGTACCAAAATCCGTATTGGCGTCCGGTGAAACAGGCTTGGATGGGTTCGATGCCGGCGCAGGAAACGAACAGGCAGGACGCGAGCAATACCGCTGCCAAAACCAGGAGGGTGGGATATTTTTTCATTGGTCAAAAATTTCAGGCATAGATACGGCAAAAAAGGCTTATCCCACCTGAAACGTCCGCATGCTGATCCCGCCCAGCGTCACCTCTTCATACGCCTGTTTGATCTCCTCTTTTTCGCCCGCCAGGCCGAGGCTGTACAGCATCGGGATGTAGTGGTCGGGCGTCGGCACGGAGAGTTTGCCCGCTTCACCCGCTTTTTCGTAAGCGATGAGGCTCTGGAAGTCGCGGGAGGCGATTTTTTCCTTTGCCCAGGCGTCGAATTCCACCGCCCAGTCGTAGGGCCGGGTATCGCCGTTGCGCAGGCGTTCCATGCTCAGGCGCAGGTTGTGTACGATGTTGCCACTGCCGATGATGAGCACCCCTTTTTCCCGCAGGGCGTCGAGTTGTTGGGCCAGGTCGAGGTGGTATTGAAGGGGTTGGTAATAGTCAATGCTGAGTTGGAACACCGGCACATCGGCTTCCGGGAACAAGTGCATCAGGATCGTCCAGGCGCCGTGGTCGAGACCCCAGTCGTCGGTTTCGTGGATGAGGGCGCTGAGTTTGGCCGTCTCTTTTGCGAGTTCGGGCGAGCCGGGCGCGGGGTATTGCGCGTCGAACAGCGCCTGCGGAAAGCCGCCGAAATCGTGGATCGTTTCCGGCTTGGGCGCGATATTCACATAGCTGCCGCGCGTAAGCCAGTGCGCCGACACGACGAGGATGGCCGCCGGTTTTTTGTCCTCCTCTTTGAATTGCTCGCCCAATTTGCGCAGGCTGCGCGTGAAGGCATTGTCTTCCAGCGCATTCATCGGACTGCCGTGGCCGACGAACAGCACGGGCATTTTACCCGTCGTAGCCTTGGCGAAGGCGGGTTGTTCCATTATTTTCGGGAAATCCTGAATCTTCATATTGCAGGTCGCTAATGGCAACATTGCCAATGATTTGAGAAAAGTGATCCTATCCATGATGCGGCATTTTAATTAGATGTCGCAAAATTAAGCATTAAAACACTTAATTTCAAAAATAGTTTTTCAATGATGAGCAGACGGTATACCCGTTTTCCGCTTGCGCGGCGGCGTATCCTTCCAGCGCCAGAGTTCGTAGAGGTCGAGCGTCAGCATGAAATTGTAATTCCTTTTGGCGAATTGCAGGTTATGGTAAAATGTATCATTGCCGAGAATGCGCGCCGAATTGTAGGAAAAAGTGAACGGCCGGAGGCGAATGCCCACCGTCACGCCGAGTTCGGTGAAACCGAGGGGCGATTCGCGCTCGATGTTGCTGATCGCGTTCAATTCTCCCTGGGGCGTTTTGTCCACATCAATTGTTCCTTTGTAGTAGTGCAACCACTTCCGGCGCACGGCCAGGCCGAGACGCACAACGCGCGTTTGCAGAACAAATCCCGGCTGGACGAACCATTGCTCGAAATCAAGCCTCGATTTGATGTGATTGAACGTGCCGTCGGCATACCCGTAAGCGTTTTCTACAAACCCGCCGCCATATCCGCCGAGCAGGTAAACGGTCCACGGAAACTTTCCGAAATAAGCGCCCGTGCCGGCTTCACTCAGCCGCCCGCGCCCCCACTTTTCATCATCCTGCGACGAGCGGGGGATTTTCATGTAATTGTATGTCAATGCGGTGTATTTCAAAGGGCTGTATGCGGCCTGAAATTCCGTACCCCGAAAGTCGCAGGCAGCGACGCTGACGATCGCATCGTGCTGTTTTTGGACGGCCGGCATTACCATGTTGTTGGGCAGATAGTAATAGTGTTTGCAGCTGGTCAGCAAAAGCAACAGGTAAACGGGCACAAGGGGCGATAATGCATTTTTCATGACTTAAGAGGGTTTGTGTCCGACAAATTTACCCTCTTCGCAGTATCTTTTTTCGCTGTTTATGTTAAAGTTTTTACAAACTACGACATTTGTCGTAAATAAATTTGGATCTACGACGTTTGTCGTACATCTTTGCTCCCGTAAAATGACACCCAACGACCTGTACAAAGAAATTATTTGAATTGCAAAATCACATGGCAAAAAAATCATCCTATCAACCCACCGGGGCGGAACTTGAAATCCTGAAAGCGATCTGGGAACTCGAACCTGCGACAGTGCGCGCCATTTATGAACGCATCGCAGCGGGTGGGAAAAGCGTGGGTTACACAACCGTACTCAAACAAATTCAAAGACTGACCGAAAAAGGTGTGCTGGAAAAAGAAATCCTCGAAGGCGCACACCTCTACCGCGCTGCCGTCCGCGAAGCCAACGTGAAACAGGGCTTGGTGGACAAAGTTTTGCATGGCGCTTTCGACGGCTCGGCGCTGCAGATGGTGATGCACGCCCTCGGCAACCGCAAAGCTACACCCGAAGAATTGAAAGAACTCAAAAACTGGCTTGACAACCAACTCTCTGACAAATGACGCGGGTTTTCCCTTCTTTTTATCGCTCACTCTTACCCTATGGTAACTTATGAAACACCTCTTTTTGCTCTTCCTGCTCGCTTTTTGTTCATTGTTGCCAGCATTCGCCCAGTCTGTTGACTACACCTCTCTGTACTATCCGCATATCAACAAGGCTGAACTGGCGATTACCAACAATGATTTCTCTTCAACATGAACGTGAATATTTGGAACCTGGACGAAACGATGGCAACAGACTTTGAGAAATTCTCCATCAAACTGGAACCAACCCATTAAGCATAGTCGCCTTTACGAACATCCATCTGAATCATTATGCTCGCCGACTCTTTTTCTACGCTTATTCAAGCTTTCGGCTTCGCCGTCGTTCATTCGCTCTGGCAAATTGCGCTCATCTGGCTCATTTTCAAGGCCATGACCTGGCCTTTGCAGCGCCAAAACCAAGCGATTTACCAGCTTGCGCTGCTCGCCATACTCGCTTCCGCTGTTTGGGCGGTGGCAACTTTTACTGCTCAATACCGGCGGCTTTCCCTCCAAGCGGAGATTGTCTTTTTTGAAAAAAGCCTTCCTGTCGCAACGACTTTTGAACCAGGCGTCCCGCCCCCCGTAACGAGCGGCCCGGTTGCGCAAAACCTTGTGACAACGGTACAAAACTGGCTCGAACAACACAGCGCGCCGCTCGGCTGGGCGTGGTTGTGCTGCGCTTCGCTGCTGTGGTTGCGCCTTTTGGGCGGTTGGTGGATGGCGCAAAGACTGAAAACGGAGGGCGTATCGTTGCCCGGAGCGGCATTCCAAAACTTGTGCGGGGATTGGGCTGAAAAATTGAAAATCAGACAAAAAATCGCGCTGCTTGAATCTTCCCGTATATCCGAGCCTCTCACGCTTGGTTTCTGGAAACCCGTCATTTTGTTTCCCGCAGGAATGCTCGCACAACTCTCACCCGCACAGGTGGAAGTACTGCTGCTGCACGAACTGGCGCACATCCGCCGCCACGACTACCTCGTGAACCTCTTTCAGCTCGCATTGGAAACCTGCTTTTTTTACCACCCCCTGTTCTGGTTGCTCTCGCGGGAGGTGCGCACCCGCCGCGAGTATTGCTGCGACGACCTGGTGCTTCGTCACACTTTCAACCCGCTTTTGTACGCCAAAACCCTGACCGACCTGCAACTCTCCCTCGTTCACACTCAAACTCAACTTGCTATGAATGCCACCGGAAAAAATCATTTTACCGAAAGAATACTTCGCATCGCAGGTATTACCCCCAAGCGCTCGCTGCGCTCCAACTGGCTGATTGTGCTGCTTTTGCCCTTTTTGCTTGCACTTTCTTCCTGGTGGCCTGCTGCGCAAACACCGTTGGAAATGCCGGGCGCTATTTCAATACGTCTCGCAATGCCGGGCAAAACTTCTGCAAAACCAAGCAGTCAGATGAAGTCTGCCGTTCCAACTCCCCATGTCCAGCCAACGATGAGCGACACTTCCGCACCAGGCCACGTCGTGGCCATTGCCCCATTGAAAATGAACGTTTTTTATATTGGTGTGGACAATCCGCTCCGCGTGGCGGCGGCAGGCATCCCCGCAGGCGAACTGTCCCCGCGGCTTCTCGGCCAGGGCACCTTGAAAGGCAGCAATGGCGATTACACCGTAAATGTCGTGGAGCCAGGTGAAGTGATCATTCAGATTTTCCGCAAACAAGGTGGAAAGGAGACTCTGCTCGGCGAAGAAAAATACCGCGTGAAACGTATTCCCGACCCGACACCAAAATTGGGCGGTAAATACACCAGCCGGAGCATAACCAGGCAAACCCTGTTGGAGATGTCCGGCGTCGAAGCAGTCCTGGAGCATTTTTTGTTCGATGCGACTTGTGAAATTCTGGGCTACGAACTGACAGTACTGCCCTCAAAAGGCGACCCCACATCTATCAACGTGACTGGCGGCCAGTTCCCACCCCGCGCCATCCAATTATTCGACCACCTCGACAGCCTCGGCGGGGCGGTTTTTATTGACAATGTAAAAGTGAAATGTCCCGGCGACGCGGCGTCCCGCACCGTGGGTGGACTGGCGTTCAAGATTGCGCCTGTAGAGTAAGCCACTCCGCTTCTACCAAACAATTTCCACGCGCCGGTTCTTGCTGCGGTTTTCCTCGGTGTCGTTGGGAGACACGGGGTTGTCTTCTCCGAATGCCTTCATCGAAATACCAAGGGATGAGACGCCTTTTTCTATCAGATATCGCCGAACGCTTTGGTTGCGGCGAATGGACAATCGTTTGTTGTAGGGCACGCTGCCTTCGCTGCTGGCGAATCCCTTCAGTTCGATTTTTAAGCCCTGTTTGGGGGCCAGTTCTGCCGCAATGCTGTCGAGTATGGTTGCCGATTCGGGCGTTATTTCGGACGAATCCAGTTTGAAATACACCAGACTTTTATTCGGCCCGCTGCCTGCGGCAGTCGTCTGCATCCCCTTGCTCGTTTCGGTGTTTTCGTGCCATTTCTGTTCCTCCGCCTGGGTGATGGTTGCCGGAGCGGCGGATTGATGGGGCGCTTCGAATACGAAGATATCGTCAATGTAAGCGAAATGGTGGTCGTACCGGTTGTTTTCGATGAGCGTCATGCTGTCGGGGAAAAAATTGCCGATCACAAAAAACTGGAAGGGGCGCGCCGCGACGAAAGAATCGCGCACCAGCGTCCATGTATTTTCTTCGTTGTCGTACAGCGTCACTTTTTTTTGAAACGATACCGGTTGAAAACGCAGCAGGCCGGCAGTGGTATCCCGGATGCTTTCGGGCAAAAAAACGATACCGATGTTGTTGGCGCCTTCACAGTGGTAATGCACCCAAAATTCGAAGAAATACTTGCGGCCCACTGTCAGTGGTTTTGTCAGGGCGCCCTGAATGTACTCGCGGCGCGGCACGCCGTTGTCGTCACCATACACGTTCATTCCGGCTACATTTTTGCCGGTGCGCGCCTTGAAGGGCCACAGGGAGCCGTCGGGGTCGTAGATGAATTCGCGGTATGTCGTATACAGCAGCGACTTTCTCCGCGTCGGCGCGCTCCAGCCGGCAGCGGTTTCGATCGGATTGTTCAAGCCTACCTTTTTGCCCGGCGCAATGGCCTCAAAACCGGGGTTGCGAACCAGATTTTCAGCCCGTTTCTGTGCGCACAGCAAGGGTGTGAGGCATGCACAGGTCAGGCAAATCACCGTGCGTCGCAGGGCAGTTGGTGTGAAGATTGATTTCATTGGAATTCTTTTTTAATGAAAAACGAAACGGCCAGGGCTCAAACAACTGACAAAGATGAAACAATTCGACGGGAATCGGCAACAGAACATTGTACCTTCGCCCTGTGTACCTCTCTTCACTCAAACTTTTCAATTTTAAAAACTACGAACAACTGGCGCTTACCTTTTCGCCGCGCCTCAATTGCTTCTCCGGCCTCAATGGCATGGGGAAAACCAACGTGCTCGACGCCGTGCATTTTCTTTGTTTGTGCAAGAGCCATACGGGCCTGAACGACAAGTACTTAGTGCGGCACGGCGCCTCGTTTTTCCGGCTGGAAGGCGCTTTCCGGCGAACGACCGGTGAACAGGCCGAACAACCGGGTGCCAACAACCAACAACCAACAACCAGGATCGTCGCCAAATACCCGCTCGGGCAGCGCAAAGAGATCGAGCGCGACGGCGCGCCTTTCAACCGGCTCACGGATTACATCGGTCAGTTCCCGGTGGTGATGATCGCGCCCGACGACGTGGCGCTCGTGCAGGACGGCAGCGAAGATCGCCGCCGCTTTTTGGACGCGACACTTTCACAGATTTCGCCCGGTTATTTACAAAGCTTGCTGACCTACAATGCCTTGCTCAAACAACGCAACGCGCTGTTGAAAAAATTTGCCGAGGAAAAAACGTTCGATGCGGCCCTTTTGGAAAGCATTGACCGGCAAATGCCAGCCCCGGCGCAAGCACTGTTCGAACAGCGCCGGCAATTCACGGAGGCATTTCAGCCATTGTTCCGCGAACTGTACACCGCGATTTCCGCCGGGCGGGAAGCGGTGGACGTGCGCTACGACGCCGATATGGAAGAATACGGTCTTGCCGCCCTGCTGCAAAACAACCTGGAAAAAGACCGCCTGCTTCAACGCACCACCACCGGCCCGCACCGCGATGATTGGGCCCTGTCCATGGACGGTCAGCCGGTAAAGAAGTTTGCCTCACAGGGGCAACTCAAGTCATTTTTGCTGGCACTCCGCCTGGCGCAATACGAGGTGCTCCGCGCCGAAAAAGGCTTCGCGCCCATCCTTCTGCTCGACGATATCTTCGACAAACTCGACGAACAACGCGTCCGCCAACTTGTCGGCCTGCTCATCGGGCGCGACTTCGGCCAAATCTTTATCACCGATACGCAGCGCGGGCGCATGGAGGCGATTGTCGCTTCATTTACCGGCGATTACAAAATATTTGAGATCGAAAACGGCAGGGCGAAAAAGGAAAATGATTGATTTCGGATTTCGGATTTCGGATTGCGGATTAGAGCAATATCGCCTGGCTGATGGGGTAAATTGTCGTTGGCGGGGACGCACAACGACGGCACAGAGTACCTTTTTCAAGGCAACATCGTGAAAAAACGCTCACCAAGTAAGCGCCCCTCAATCCTCAATCCGCAATCCGCAATCCGCAATCCGAAATCCCCTATTCCACCACACCCCTGATCCACAGTATTTCCGCCTTCTTTTGTTTGTCAAAAAACACCCGGATCTTTTTGTTGAAGGAGCCGCTTTGATAGGCATCGTATTCGACGGTAATTTCTCCTGTGGCGCCCGGCGGAATGGGATCTTCGGTATAACGTGCCGCCGTACAGCCGCAGGTAGTGCGGACGGTTTGCAACACGATGGTATCGGACAGGGCGTTTTTGAATTGAAAAACAAAAGAGGCGGGTTTCCCCTGCCGGAGTTCGCCGAAGTCGTGGTCTTGTTCGGTAAGCCAGGTGACGACGGAGCCGGCGTTCTGCCTGGCGGCGGCGGTTTCAGAAAGAGAAATGAAAGATGGGTTCAACAGAGATTGCAGACTCAGCAGTATCCAGAGCATAGTCGGAAGTTGGTAGTATAAAATTGTAACCTCGTCGGTTAAAAAAGTGTCGAATCGGCGCGTTCGGACAAAATTGCGGCGCAAATTCCCAAAAACGTTGCATCACTTCAAAACAAAATTGTTTTCCAATGCGCTATTTATTGATTTTCATGCTGTTGGTCGGACTGTTCATGTTCGGCTCGCGTTCTTTTCATTGCAATAACTTCGGCTTCGGCATAAGAGGCGAAGGACCGGTAAAAACGGAAACCCGCAGCGCCAGCGACTTTCATGCCATCGAGACGAGTATCGCCGGCGACGTGGAGGTAAGCGTGGCCGACAACTTTTCCGTCGAGGTACAAGCCCAGGAAAATCTCCTGCCCATTCTGAAAACCGAGGTGAAAGACGGTGTGCTCAAGATCTATTTCAGTGAAAACGTTTCCCACCACGAAAACCTGAAGATCCGCGTCAGTGCCCCGGCGTTTGACGGATTTTCGATCGGCGGCAGCGGTACGATAAGGGCTATGACCCCCATTCGCGCCGAGAATATGAAGATGGAAATTGCGGGGTCGGGCGATATTTTTATCACACAGGCTGAATTCGGCTCGGCCAGTACGTCCATCGCCGGCAGCGGCGGCATCGAACTGGGCGGCAAGGCCAATTCGCTGAAATCCGAGATTGCCGGCAGCGGCGACGTAAAAGCCAAACAACTGACTGCCAACGAATTGGATGTGTCCATTTCCGGTTCCGGCTCGGTCACCTGCGACGTGGTTCAGACCCTGAAAGCGGCTATTGCCGGCAGCGGCGATGTGTACTACTCCGGTCAGCCGGTGGTGGAGACCAATGTGAGCGGATCGGGGTCGGTAAAGCGGCTGAACGAACAGTAGTATTTTGATATTTCCCGCCATGAAATCTGCGGCAATCTGTGGGAAATCAAAAAAATGTTAAGACGTAATTGACCGTGCAAAGATTTGCACTGTATCATCCCCGAGTATAAATTGCTCTTTCAGAATTGCATCCGCCGGAACCTTGGGCGCTGTCACGCCGCTCCCCATGCGCCGGACATTTTCGATCACCCGGATCTCGTCCCAAAAGCCGCTTTCGAGAAATTGCGTCAATACGTTCGCGCCGCCTTCCACCAGGAGGGTGGCGCGATTGGCTTTATACAGTTTTTCCAAAAGATTGTCAATCGGTACTTTATCTTCTGCCGGAATGAACTTGGTTTTTGAAAAAACTCCTTCCCGCTTTTTCCCGAATATCCAGGTTTCTGTCGAATCATCGAGCAGGTGATGGTCGGCGGGTATTTGCCCCATGCGGTCGAATGCGATGCGCAGCGGATTTTTCCCGAAATACAACCGCGTATCGAGCCGGGGATCGTCGGTGACCGCCGTCGTGCTCCCGACCAGGATCGCGTCCGTTTCGCTGCGCCAGCGGTGCACCAGGCGAAGCGCCGCAGGGCCGGAAACGGGCGTTCTTTCGCCCGGCTTGCCGATAAAGCCATCGCCCGTTTGCGCCCATTTCAGAATGATGTAAGGCCGGTGTTTGGCAATCCAGGTGAAAAAAGCGCGGTTAAGCCAGCGGCCTTCCGCTTCCAATATGCCCGATATGACCTCCACGCCTGCCGCTTGCAGTTTGGCGAGGCTTTGGCCGGCCACTTTCGGATTGGGGTCTCTGTTCGATATCACAACGCGGGGAATCTTTTGTTCCAGGATCAGGTCCACGCAGGGCGGCGTTTTTCCGAAATGAAAACAGGGCTCGAGCGAACAATACAGGGTAGAGTAGGGGATAAGCCGTTGGTTATCAGGCGCTACAGAACGGATACAATTCACTTCGGCGTGTGCTTCCCCGTATTTTTGATGCCAACCCTCGCCGATGATGCGGTCTTCGTACACCAGCACTGCTCCCACCATCGGATTGGGCGAGACGCAACCGTTGCCCAGCAGGGCGAGGTCGAAGCAACGTCGGAGGTACTGTTCGTCGTTCATAGCGGTGCGGGCGCATCAGGGGTGTTTGAACCCCAGCCTTTCTTCCAGTTCATGGCTCAACATCGGTAAGCGGCGCCGCTCGATGAGATAGCTGGACAAAGCGGCGATTTCCCTGAAAATGTAGTGTTTATCCAAAGCGCCTTTGAGGTAATCGCGACCACTGGAGCCGCCGGTGCCGGTGCGCAGGCCAATCATGCGCGTTACCATGTTTACGTGCCGGTAGCGCCAGGTAGACAGTTGTTCGTCAATTTCCAGCAAGTTGTTGAGCAATTGAAACGGCGCCTGCAGCAAGGGATAACCCCGGTAGAGCATGATGAAAAGGGCGGCCCGGCAAGCGCGGGCGCTCAGCCTGCGCCCGGGCGTGGCAGAGGACTCGAAAAAGTGATTTTCAAAAAGTTCCAGATTCCCCTTTTCTCCCTGTACGAGGCTGCTGGCATAAATGGCCGAATAATCGCTCCAAAAAGGATGTTTGCTGCCGGAAACCGGAAACGAGGGGGTATAACTTACCCAAAAGGCGGGTTCATCAAAAAAAGGCATGCGTTCGAGCCATTCGTTGACCAGGTCGAGCAGGGACGGTTGTTGCTCCGTTTCCCTGATCAGGGCGACCTGCGCCGGGCGGAGTTGGGAGATGTAATATTCCTGTCCGTAACGTTCGGGGAAACGAAGGCCCAGTTTTGCCTCCGCAACCTTGAACTGCCAGCTTTGAAAACCCGAGGCCGGCCTCAGAAAATCGCGGAAATCCAGAAAGTCCATCGGCGTCATCGTTTCCAGAATGTCAATCTGGTGCACGGCGACCTTCAAAATGGTCGCCACACGCCCCAAGCGGTGTACAATGGTCTGTAAATCAGGTGAATTATCGTTGATCTCCTGCTGGTTCATGATGCCGGCGATCGAGTCAATCTCGAAGAGGATCTGTTTGAACCACAACTCATAAGCCTGGTGGATAATGATGAACAGCATTTCGTCGTGTGCGGGCGCGCCCTGCAGTTCGCTTTCGGGTTGCTGGGCATCGAGGATCTTTTCGAGCTGGAGGTAGTCGGAGTAGTGGACTTCTTTTGTCATGTCGGGTAGATGGTGGAGGGCAGAGGGTAGAAGGTATTTTTCCGCAAAAGTATTTTTAAAGTTGCTCCGGAGGGAAGAAGGTTTTCTTTTTTGCAAAAACAAAACGGGAAGCCCGGTTGCCCGGCGCTTCCCGCAAATGGTTTTTGGTTGGATATCAGCCGTTCAATCTGCAATTGACTACGGATTGTTGAGCGTGCCGTCGAATCCGAGGTGACCGGCATTGCCCAAAGCCCAGCCCGAGTAATTGCCGCTTCCGGTGGCGCCCTCAAACTTGCCTGTCCCGCTGGTAATGTCATAAGTGCCTTGAAAATTTATTTTGCCATTCGCGTCGGGAATAGCGATGCCTGAAAAATTGCCGAACAGCTGATCGCCATTGGCGGCTGTAAAATTCATGTCGCCGGTTTGCAAAAAAGGAAACTGGTTGGTATCCACCCAGGAATCGGCATACCAGGTGCTTTTGCCTAAGTGCGTGGCCTTGCCTTCGCCGGTGATGGAGAGCGTGATGACGCCGCCAATCATGCTGACTACCTGCGGATTGGTGGTGTAGGTTGCCTTGAAGGGCGTAACGGGGTCTCTGTCGGTGGCGGCGGTGCCGGAGATTCCGGTGGCCGTGTCGGTGTTGTCCTTCCGGCAGGCGGAAAGGCCGAGCAGAAGGAGTGTGACGGCGAGGAGAAGAAGATTGTTTTTCATTGTTGGTGCGTTTTTAATGGTAAGGAAATGTGAATTTTTTCGCGTTACAACCCTGCTATCGCCAGCTGTCGATCACCGTGACTTTATCGCCTGCGGTCTTCCATCTTTCCACGGCGGCCAGGTGGTTGGCGTGGGCATTGTACCGATTCAATGCTTCTTCGGTGCGGAAAATCATGATGAACGTATATTGGAAGGGGCTGGAAGCGTCCTGGTTTTTCAGCATGGTGCAGGAGGTCATTCCTTCGACTTCTTTCACAATGCTGTTAAATTTGTCAAAAATGTATTGGATATCATCGGCCTTCGCTTCCGGTTTGAAGGATGCCAGCAGGATGTGATGCAGTTGTTTGCCGGCTCTGCTGTATGAGGCTATGTCTACTAATTCTGCGCTGAGGATTTTCCAGCCGGCGTCCGTTTTTTTCATGACCCGACTCTCCGCTTTGTGCATTTCAGCGCCGCCGAGGTTGTCGTATTGGTCAAAAGTGATAAAAGCCATCTGCTCCTGTCTTTCTATTTTAACATTCTCCCGCCTGAGATTTATATCAACCTTTTTCCGGCTCTCAAAAACTGCTTTCAATGTCTTTTCGATGGTATCCCAGCCTGTGAGGTAAATCATGCCGTTTGGGTCTGCATAAGAAAAATAAGCGTTTTCGGTGTGACACCAATACGATTTCCACGCTTCGAAATCCAGGTTCGCGACGGATTCCGTCTCTTTTTTGAGGATGTTCATCAAATCTTCGTCCGTTTGAGCGGAGATCGCGCTGTTTATGAGAAAGAAACTCAGCAGATAGAAATGGATTTTCATGATGTTGGAATTGAAGTGGGTGAAGGGAAAACAACGGAGTGAGTGGTTTCGGATTGGGTATCTCGCGTGAGGGCGGATTATAAGACGCCGGCGCGACCGGAGAGGATCAAGCAGGGATGAAAATCTGTTTTATCTAAATCACTACTTCACAATTAATCGCAGTATTGGGAAAATGACAAGGTAGGGGATCATTGATAACACAAATTATCAAGATGAAATTCTTGGCCGCCAATCAGCACCGTGTTGATACTGCCACTAACGCTTTTTAGGGTAACTTTTCCAATTTTTCCTCCAGTGACAGGGGTAGAAATAACCTTGATGCCGGCTCCACCGAGTGTTGCCGGTGCAGCGGTGAGTTCTCCGGTATACACCGATCCATTGACTGCCAAATTTTCTGTGCCACCCATATCTCTAAACTCAATAGATACTTCCTTTATATTATTGCCTGAAAAATCAAATTCAAGGCAAACGTTGTTGGTGTTAATAACTTTTCCTGAACCAAAAGAGACAGCCGGTTCGATACGGGCAAATCCATAGCTTGTCCCACCGGAGTAATTGAAATTTTGTATCCGAACGGGTACACTTCCAACAATTGAAAAAATGAGGGAACCAGGTGGATTTACTATCACGCCGCCTGCGTCTTTCCCATATTGAGCAAGAGGCATCCCGTCAAATGTTTCGCAAGTGAGACAAGGAGGACAAGGTTTGGGGCAGCAGGCTGTATAAAATACGGATGCAGCCAATAAAAATGCAGAAATTTGAATTGTCTTTTTCATGGTTAAGAAGATTGTCATTGATTGAATCAGTGATTTTCTCAATTGAGTCGCTACAAAGTTTTCGATATTTTAACAAAAAAAAAGCCCGCCCGAACGAACGCGGACAGGCATCGAATGAAACCCTGAATCATTTGAACAAAAGGGAAGGTTTAATGCTCCCGGAGGCGTTTCAGCACTTCTTCCCGCTTATTGGCCGCCACCGGCACTTTCAGGCCGTCGGTCATCACGAGCACACTGTCTTCGCGCAGAAATTTTTTCACATGGAGCAGGTTGATGATGTTGGAACGGTGGACGCGCATCAGGTTGTCATAGCCTTCGAATTGTTTCTCGTAGTCGCCGATAGTGCGGGCGATGTGGAGCGGTTTGTCGTAATCGGCGATTTTGACATAGCACATATTGGTATCGGCGTCGATCCAGATCAAGTTGCGCAACCAACTGAACACAATTTCGTTCTGCATGGAAAATACGATGCGGTGATCGAGCGCAACGGAGTGGCCCTGCTGGTTGATGAGCTCGAGTAAAAGTTGGTACTGCTCCAAAGTGTTTTGCTCGTGGTGTCGCTCCGAAGCCCTGTGGACGGCTTGAATGAGACGGGAAGCCTCGACAGGCTTCAGCAGAAAGTCAACGGCGCTGAACTCGAAAGCCCTGACCGCGTGGCGGTTATATGCCGTGACGAATATCAGAGCGAAGTCGGTTTTCCCCAAACGCCGCAGGACTTCGAAACCGTCCATGCCGGGCATTTCCACGTCGAGGAAAACGATGCCGGGGTGCTTTTGGCGAATGAGTTCGATGCCGGTTTCACCGTTGACGGCTGTGCCGACGAGTTTGAGACCGGGGCAATAAAGTTGGACCAGTTCGGCGAGCGCGTCGCGGGCCCCGGCTTCATCGTCTATGATGAGGGCAGTCATACGTGAGCGATGAGTTATGAGCGATGATTTAAGAATGTTATCGGGCGATTCGCACTTCCACCCTTGTTCCCGCTGCATTGCTATTTTGGTCTAACAAATCCATCGTAGTCACCGAAGATTTTGTCCCGTGTTTCTGGTCGTACAAAGCCAGTCGTTCTTCCGTGATTTTCAAGCCTTTCGACTCGTGCGATTTACCCTTGGCCGCCTGCAATAAACGGGCGCGGGCGCGACCTACACCGTTATCCTCAACCGTCAGCAGCAACACGCCGGAATCGCCGCGTCCGACAGAGACGGTAATTTTGCCGCCCTCGGGTTTATGTGCGATGCCGTGCCACACAGCATTTTCGACGTAAGGCTGCAAAATCATGGATGGGATTTCGGTTTCAAAAGTATCTACCTTGTCAACAACCTGAATATCCCAAGCCAGCTTATTTTCCAACCGCATGGCCTCAACGCGGAGATAGGATTGCAGGAATTCTATCTCGTTTTCCAGAGAAATGGTGTCATGGGGGCTGTTATCGAGTATCTGTCGTATCAGGTGAGCAAATTCGGTGAGATATGCGCTCGCTTTTTTGCTTTCGTTGCGCAGGATAAAGGCATTGATACTGTTGATGCTGTTGAAAATAAAATGGGGATTCATCTGGGATCGGAGGGCGCGCATTTCGCTTTCGGCGGCTTTCTGTCTGAACTCGAATGCTTTGCGGATCTGTGCCAACCGATACTTGTAAATACTGTACCCTCCCCCTGTAACTGCCATTGCTATCAACAGGATGAACCACCACGTTTGCCAGAACGGCGTCCGTATCCGGATTTTCAGTTCCCACGGCAGCGGATTCCAGACACCGTCGGAATTGGCAGCCATAACGTAAAAAGGATAAACGCCCGGTGGCAACCGGGCATAACGCGCAAACCCATACGGCCCGGGTGGTAATTCGATCCATTGGTCATCGTATCCTTCCATCTTGTATTTCAGTCGGTTATTCGACGGATCACTGTATTCGAGTGCGACAAAATCGAAGGAAAGGGTATTGTTGGAAAAGGGGAAATCCAGTGCGGTGCGCTCTCCGATGTAAATGCTGTCTTTCCAATCCAGATCATTGACCTTCAGGTTGGTGATTTGAATTTTCGGAACTGCCCGCACGTCGCGCATCGCTTCCGGGCGGAACACGTTGAGCACGTCGCGGTTGCCGAGCCAAATGTTGCCGGAAGAGGTTCGGAGCCAGGCATTTGTAAAAAATTCGTTTTCCCAAACTCCGTCGGCAGCGCCGTATTGCCTTGTTATGGCGCTATCGGGGTTGAAGCGCAGAATGCCCTTGTTCGAAGCAAGCCAGAGGAAACCTGCCGCATCGGGAATAACGCTGTATAGAAATTGGTTGGGCAAGCCGTTGGATTCGTCGTAGAGCTTGTAGGTGAAATTGTTTTTGTCCATTTTCACCAAACCCCGGGTAGTGGCAAGCCAAATAGTGCGTCCGTCGGGTGTTTCGTAAGCGGCTTTGATATACCCGAAGGGAAATTTCAAAAGGCGGTCTCTGACGATAACAAGCAAGGTAGTGGCTTTTACCCCCAGATATAATGTGGTATTTGAATCCTCGTATATCCAATTTACCATATTGTTTTTTAAAAATTCAAAGCCAGCCGCCGGCGCTATCGAGCGGTTACCGCGCGCCGACGTTTTTACTTCGAAAACACCATTGTATGTTCCTACCAACAGCCTTCCCTGCCTGGTTTCATAAATATAGCAGAGTTCACTCATATCGACAGATGTAGAAATTTCTTTAAATCTGTTTGCCGCGTCGTAATAGCGGTAAAGATGACGGCGCTCCACTGCCCATATTGTATTTGAGCGGTCTTTGAAAAGATGTGTGAAATAGGCGAAGGGCAAATCGCGCCGGCGGCTGAAATCTGCCGCTGGCACACCATCCGGGGTGAACAAACAGATGCCTGCGCCTTCGGTGCTGCACCAGATACGCCCCTTTTTGTCTTCCACCAAACCGCTCAAATGCGGCGAACGGCTGCCAAGAGCCGGCAAAGCGGTTACGATCTGGATATTTTCAAACTTTTGCTTCTGCAAATTGACAAAGCTCAGTCCTGTGTTCCAATGCGAAATCCACAGGTTGCCGTCGTTGTCGAGGTTGAGTTCTTCACATCGAACGGACGCCAATGAATGCGGATTGCCCGGGTCGTGCGTGATTTGCCGGACAAACTTTCGCAAGCGCTTATTGAAAAACCATAAACCGTCGGCAGTGGATGACACGACTAAAACACTGTCACTAATGGCACAAATTGCCCAAAAATCGGGCTTTCTTTCCACTACGGGGGAATATTGTCGGCAGGTGCGTTGTCTTGGATTGAATGCGGTCAAACCTTCGCTGCCACACAGCCAAACGAGGGTATCGTTTTCTATACGGATATCGGTGATTGACAAGGCCGGCAATTTAGCCGGACTGTTGGACGTGAAAAAAGATTCTGCTGCGGTCGTCGCGCCGTCTGTGTCCAGCCGGTAGTAGCGAATTCCCTTTTGGCTACCGAAAAAGCAACTATAAACACCTCGTATATGTCCTGTGGCAGTGGTATCAACAAAACAACGTACGCCCTCGAGCCTGCCTTTGATTACCCGTTCCCTCGTTCGGGTATCGAACAGGTAGAGCTTCCCATTTAAGCGGATCCATAGTTTTTCGGCAGGGTCTCTGTGGAAAATATAATAACCTTCGGTGATGGTATCTCCGTTTTCGTTTTGCAGTTGAAAAACCTCAAAATCGTCGGTACGACGGCGGTACCGGTGGATGGCCTCGTATGTGCAAAACCATAGGTCGCCGTCGGCGGTTTCGTAAAAACGGCTTTGTATGTTGTTTCCCCCCAAGGCATGAGGGTTACTGGAACTCGGACGATAAACTTTTACCGTGCGCCCGTCGAATCGGTTCAGCCCGTCGATGGAACTTATCCATACGAATCCGCGGGAATCTTTGTAAACAAAGGAATTGATGGCTTGAGACAAGCCTTGTTCGGGCGTAAGGCGATGGAAAAAATGCGGCAGTGTTTGGGAAAAAATCAAAAAGGGTGTTTGAAGACAAACACCTGATACAAATATCAGACGGAAGATTTTCACCCGGTACAACCTTAAAGGTTTTAGACCGGAAAAATAGTGTTAATCCCTAATATCCGCAAATGTGATTTTTACAGACCACCACCGATTTCTATGGATGTAGGCATCTGGGGATAAGGGTCGAGTAGGTAGATGTCCGGAAGGTTGTTGCCGGCTGAGTCCACACCGAGGATGAGGAAAGTGGGGGTGCCGTTCGTCAAGGCATAAAACACCCTGATTTTATAAAGCGCAGTCAGGGTCCATAGCCCCTCAATTTCCCCGCTTTGAAATAATGCGGAAAATCCGTATTCCGGGGGCATCTGTTGTTGTCTTTGTTGTGCTTCGCCAAGCCAGAGCCAGATATTGGAGGTCGGCGGGTTAGCGACATTTGGGTTGTGACACTCGGGTGGGCAGGGAAGATTGTCAAAAAGAATAGAGTTGCCCGTCGGATTCAATATTTGTCCCTGTTCGTCTAAGCCGACGGCCAAAACAGAGTCGTAATTGTTATCTGCTTTGGCCGCAAAAAAACGGATGGCTGCGAAATCTCCGATGTTATCAATTTCGCTTTTCAGAAATGCGGCATAAGTTGGAGGTTGCCTGAATTGGGTGTCGTTTGGATTTCCAGTGTAAAGCATAATATGAAATTTTTGAGTAAAGTAAAGCATTTCACTGCATTTCAAACCAGTTTATTTCGCAAAATTCTGGTTCCATCAAAGGAGACAGTAATTTTGTTGAACGATACCGCTTATCCTACTCAATCGGCCATCCATCCCCCAAAATCAACTTTCCATCAAATCCCGCTTGCATTTACTAAACACTGTTCATTATCTTTGCGGCGTTTAGTTCAAAAACGAACGGACGACTAATCGAATTATGGGAATTGTCTCCAGAAAAGAACGCGAAAAAGAAGAAATGCGCCAACTCATTCTTGGCGCGGCGCTGAAGTTGTTCCGCGAAAAAGGTTACGACGGCGTGAGCATCCGCAACATTGCCGAAGCCATTGAGTACAGTCCGGCGACGATTTACCTGTACTACAAGGACAAGAGCGAGATATTCTTTGCCTTGCAATACGAGGCCGCCGCCGTCAAGCGCGATCACATTATGCCGGTCGTGGAGATCGAAAACCCTTGGGAACGGCTCGTCGAGTTTGGCCGGCGGTACATTGACTTCGGGATGAAACACCCCGACCTCTACGACCTGCTGTTTATAACCCTCACTCCGATGGAAAGTATGGAGAATCAGGAGTGTTGGAAACTCGGTATCGCTACCCATTCCTTTTTTGTGGAAACGGTGCAGGCTTGCGTGGATGCCCGCTATTTCAAAAGCACCGACACCGAAACGATCGCTTACACCCTCTGGTGCCATGCGCACGGCCTCGTGTCGCTCTTCGTGCGCGAGCGCATGCGGATGTACCCGGAGGAAAAACGGGAAGAACTGGCTCGTAAATCTTTTGCAATGATCGTAAAAATGGCGGAAAACCTGTAAACGATAAGGGATGTGCGATGAATGATAAATGATGCGCGCCATATCCCGGGCCGAAATTATTGAGCGTACATTTTTTAATTTTGATACCATCTGCAACATTTTAACTCCCGCAACCGTCCATTCAACCGTCTGAAACAACCATTCACCGGAATGCCCTTTCGCAGCGAACCAACGCTGCATTTTTTTGTACCGGAACTAAACACTGTTCAGAAAATAAAAGCCGTTTTTTACAATGAAACAATCACCTCCCCTCCTGATCGTCCTTTTACTGTCGGTTTTTTGTTTTTCAAAAACATACGGACAACAGTCTTCGGTGCTGGAACAATACATCCAGACGGGTTTGAACAATAACCTTGTTTTACAGCAGCAACAACTCGACCTGCGGAAAGCGCAGGAGGCCATCCGGCAGTCGAAGGCGCTCTTTTACCCGACCCTGCAATTCAACGCCAATTATACCCGCGCTACAGGCGGCCGGCGCATCGAATTCCCGGTCGGCGACCTGATGAATCCCGTATTCGCCAACCTGAACCAGTTGAACGAACTCGTCCAGCCGGGCGCGCCCGATTACCCGACGAACATCGAGAACGTGAATGAACAGTTTTTGCCCGACGATTTTCACGAGACCAAACTCTCGTTCGCTTACCCGCTGTTCAATTCCGATCTGAAATACAACCGGCAGATCAAAGAGCAGGTGTATCAAAGCAAATCGGCGCAAAAAGAAGCTTACGAACACGAACTGCGCTACCAGATCACGGAGGCGTACCTTCAATATCTGCAGGCTCTGGAATCCGAAAAGATCTGGCAGAACAGCAGATCGGTCCTGAATGAACTGCGCCGTTTCAACGAGTCTCTGGTGAAAAACAACGTCGCCACGCGCGACGTGGTGGCTACTGCCGACTACGAACTGAGCAAGGCCGACAACGAGATTTTCAAACTCCGGAGCAGCCAGAATACTGCCCGCGCTTATTTCAACTTTTTGATCAACAGGGATCTGCAAAGCGAAGTAACCGTGGATACCGCCTTGCTCCGCGCGCAAGCTGCCGCCTACCAGCCCTCTGCCCTGATCCAAAACGCCCTCGCCAACCGCCATGAATTCGAGGTCTTGCGCGCCGGCATGAATGCAGCCGAAACAGACGTACGCCGCAACGACGCGAACCGTAAAATCCCCGATTTCTACGTCGGCGGCGAGGCGGGATTCCAGGGCTTCGGCTACAAATTCAACGGCGAACAATCCTACGCGCTGGCCCGCGTGGGTATGACTTACGATATTTTCGACGCCGGCCTGCGCAAAAGCAAAACGGAGGAAGCGCGCCTCGAAGCCGAAAAAATACGCACCCAATTTGCCGATGCGCAGCAACAGATCGCCCTGCAAGTCACCCAGGCATGGAACGATTTTGAGGCTGCCCGAAACACGTTCGCGACCGCCCAAACCGGACTCAAAGCCGCCGAAGAAACGTTCCGAATCGTGAACAACAAATACCGGGCGAATCAAGCCCTGCTCATCGAATTTCTCGACGCACAGAACCGGGTGACGACGGCACGTTTGCAACAATCGCTGGCCTGGTCGGATGTGTTGGTGAAGGAAGCGGCGTTAAGGAGGGCAGCTGGGATGTGACCGATACGCCCCACCAGTAATCCGGTGGGTTGAGCGGAAAAAGTCCTCCGGACTTGGCACTCAGCCCACCGATTTATCGGTGGGATTCAGCACCACGATACGCCCCACCAGTAATCCGGTGGGTTGAGCGGAAAAGTTCTCCGGACTTGGCACTCAGCCCACCGATTTATCGGTGGGATTCGGCACCACGACACGCCCCACCGTTAAACTGGTGGGTTGTGCGGAAAAAGTCCTCCGGACTTGGCACTCAGCCCACCGATTTATCGGTGGGACGTGCGGAAGGATCATCAATTCATTCAAACGTTTCATCATTATCGAATGGCAATCCGTGTTTTTCCAACAAGAATCGCCATTCGACATCATAACCGACATTTTTATGGTGTTCTTCCTGATTTTGAATGTACCGGATGATGGAAGGAATTTTAGATTCCGAGACCGAAAACGCCCCATACCCTTTTTGCCAGTAAAACGAATCGATGCATAGTTCTCCATGATTGAAGTCGTATGAAGAGGCGCCCTTGATTTGTTGAAAAACCTGCGCAAGCGTTTTATTGCGATTCAACAGAAATAACAGATGCACATGGTCTTCGATACCGCCAATTGTTTCAAGGTAGCATCCCGTTTTTTTGAGTTGAAGATGGAGGCCTTCGTAAATGGTTTGTTTTACATCTTTGGTAATGAGAGGGTTGCGATACTTTGTCGAGAATACGCCGTGTATCCAGACTTTGTTTTTTGAATGTGACATGATGTTGTGTTTTGATGAAAAATTTGATGAATGCGATTAATCCCACCGATAATCCCACCGATAATCCCACCGATAAATCGGTGGGCTGAGTTCCAAGTCCGGAGGACTTTTCTTCTCAACCCACCGATTTATCGGTGGGGGGCTGAACGCTCAAGAACTTTTTCCCTCAACTCACCGAAGTTTTTATCTATCGGTGGGCTTAAAAATACAAAACATGAAAAAAATATCGCTTGAAACAATTGCTCTCCCCTCCATGATCGCTGTCGCCGTTTTCGGCCTTGTCGCACTCACGGGTGGTTGTGGAGAAAACGCCAATGCCAACGCCCATCAACCGGGCGCCAATTCGGTGGACGAGCGGATTCCCGTGCGTACGATCGCCGTCCAGCAAAAGACCATTGCACTACCCGTCCATGCGAGCGGCACCCTGACCTCGTCGGCCGAGCAGCGCCTGTCGTTCAAGATTGGCGGCGTTATTCGCAAAATTTATGCAGACGAGGGTGATGTGGTGCGCCCCGGTCAGTTGCTTGCCGTACTGGACAAGACCGAAATAGATGCGCAGGTGGCGCAAGCCCAGCAGGCATTGACAAAGGCGGAACGCGATCTTGCCCGGGTAGAAGGGCTGTATCGCGACAGCAGCGCCACCCTCGAACTTTTGCAAAATGCCACTACCGGACGCGACGTAGCGAAAGAAACTGCCCGCATCGCTCAATTCAACCAGCAATACGCTGAAATTCGCGCTACCCGCGGTGGCAAGATCATCAAAAAGCTGATGAACGAAGGCGAGATCACCGGCCCAGGCACCCCCGTATTCGTGCTGTTTGAGACCGGCGCCGACGATTGGGTGGTGAAGATCAATGTCAGCGACCGCGACTGGGCGCGGCTGAACCTCGGCATGAACGCCAAGGTCGTCATGGATGCTTATCCCGATGCGCCGTTCACCGGCAAAGTGAGCGATCTGGCTCCCGCAGCCGATCCTGTCAGCGGACTTTACCCCGTGGAGATAAAAGTAGCGCCGCAAGGCAAACGTTTCGCGCCCGGCTTGTTTGCCCAGGTTGATATTATTCCTTCAAGATCAGGGGGTTATACTATTGTTCCCATTGAAGCGATTGTTGAAGGCGAAGGAAAATCGGCTTTTGTTTTCGCAATACAACCCGACGGCGAAAGTGTGCGCAAGGTGCCGGTGCAGGTTGCGTTTCTGGAAGACAACCAGGCGGTTATCGCATCGGGGTTGGAAGGCGTGACGGAAGTGGTGACGAGCGGCGCACCGTATTTGAACGAAAAGAAGAAGGTGCGGAAAATGTAACCCGGAACGCTGTTCCGGAAAGCCGCGTCGGAGACGCGAGGATAAATGGCACGCGTCGGAGACGCGCGCCAGCAGAGGCCGGGCCAATTACATAGTCGAAAGTCCAATGTCAAAAATCCAATATCCGATTGCTTAACCGACAATCTGTTTGCCATGAAAATTCTATCCTTTTTTAATGCTTTGTTGTACGCCCTTATTGCCGGTCAGGGATTCTACATGTTACTCGGTGGCTCGCGGGCGCTCCAACAACTTTCTGTCGGCGCTTTTATCGAACAACGGCAATCGGTGGACAAAGCCATTGCCCGGAATTTGAGCCTTTCCTACTTGCTCACATTCGTTTACAGCGCTTCGTATATTTTTCTTTTGGTGTGGAATGAAGCGCCGCAGGTGCAGGTCGCTGCTTCCATACTGGCTTTTTTACTATTGGTGGCCGATGCATTCATTGCAACCAGAGGTAATGCGCCCCTGAATAAGGAGATCAATTCGTGGCGGGAACACGCTCATCCGTTGGATTGGACGACGCACCGCGACTTGTGGATCAGCTACATGACCTGGCGCAATTGGCTGTCCATTTTGGCGCTGGCAGTTTTCTTGTTGGTTCTCACTCAATTTTGACACCTTCGGGATTTTATATTGAAAATCAATCTTTTGCCATAAAAAACAAATCTTCCTTCCCATCCGGATGCGAAGTGAAAAGCTATGAAAATCGCCGAATTTTCAGTCCGCAACTCCCAATTTACCTTCATCATTTTCTGCTTCGTCATGGCGCTCGGAATAGGAGCCCTGCTCAATATGCCCCGTGCCGAAGACCCCAAATTTGCCCCGCCCGGCTACAACATCGTTATCGTATATCCCGGCGCAGGGCCGGCGGAGATCGAGAACAAGATCACCGATAAAGTGGAGGCCCGGCTCGGCGCGCTCGAAAACATTGACAGGATGCCTTCGCTTTCGCTCAATGGCGTGATGATCCTGACCATCGAGTTCGAGCACGGCGAGGATACTGAGAAAAAATACGAGGAAGTTGTGCGCGAGATCAACGCCCTGCGCCCCGAATTGCCGCAGGATATTTATCGCATCACGATCCAGAAGTTCTCCTCTTCAGACGTGGCAATTTTGCAGGGCGGCATCGTGTCAGAGAATGCCTCCTACGCCGACCTCCGCCGCGAAGCCGAACGTTTGGAAGAAAAATTGGAAAAAATCGCGGGCATCAAGGCTGCCGACACCTGGGGTTTTCCAAAACGCGAAGTGCGCATCAGCCTCAACCTGCCCAAAATGGCCGCCGAAAATCTGCCGGTGAGCCGTGTTCTGGGGGCTTTGCAAAGCGAAAACGTATCCATTCCAGGCGGCTCGGTCAATGTCGGCGACCGGCAGTTTTTTGTAGAAACCAGCGGCGACTACGAAAACATCGAAGAGATCCGCAACACCGTCGTCAATGGCGCCAACGGTAAAGTGCTCTACCTCAAAGACATCGCTGAGGTAGATTGGGCCTACGAAGAGCCGCGCCACCTCGCCCGCATCAACGGCGCACGCGCTGTGTGGGTCACCGCTCGCATGAAGGACGAGCAAAACATTTTTAACGTCGGGGAAGAAGTGAACAAAGCCGTTGCGGAATGGCGCAGCGCATTGCCGTCGAATATGGATTATGTGAAAGTATTCGATCAGAACGACTCGGTGAGCAAGCGTTTAACCCGTTTCGCCAAAGATTTTGGCATCGCCATTTTGCTTGTGATGCTTACGCTGCTGCCGCTGGGCTGGCGCGCCGCGCTGGTGGTGATGATCTCTATTCCGCTCAGCATTTCCATCGGTCTTTTTGCGCTCGACCAGATGGGTTATTCGTTGAATCAACTTTCCATCGTCGGCCTCATCATCGCCCTCGGCATTCTGGTAGACGACAGCATCGTGGTGGTGGAAAACATAGAGCGCTGGCTGCGGGAGGGGCATAGCCGCGTTGAGGCGGCCATCCTTGCCACCAAACAGATCGGCCTGGCGGTGTTGGGCTGTACGGCTACGCTCGTGCTGGCGTTCCTGCCGCTTGTGTTCTTACCCGAAGCCTCGGGCGATTTCATCCGTTCGTTGCCGCTGGCGGTCGTGCTCACCGTGCTGGCGTCGTTGTTCGTGTCGCTCACGATCGTGCCGTTCCTGAGCAGCCGCCTGTTGGCCGAACATCACGATCCACGTGGCAATATTTTCCTGCGCGGACTGAAATGGCTCATCTCAGGTACTTACGCCAAAGTGCTGCACCTCGCGCTCGCCTGGCCCCGCCTCACAATGATAGTGGCCGGCGTCCTGTTCTTGCCATCGTAAGCCTGGCGGGAAAAGCGGGGTTTGCGCTCTTCCCCGCCAGCGAACGCCCCATGTTTTACATTGACGTGGAAATGGCCGCTGGTTCCAATCTGGAACAAACCACCCGTACGGTACAAATGGTTGATTCCGTGTTGAATGAGTATGCCGCTCCGGGATACAGGAATTCGGAATTCGGATTTCGGAATCTTGCACACATGGCTTCCCTGCCGGCAAATCCGCAATCCGCAATCCCCAATCCGAAATACTCCGGTGGCAAGGCCAAAATCACCTGGTACGCCTCGAACATCGGTCGCGGCAACCCGCGGGTGTATTACAACGTGATCCGGGAAAACGAGGCCGCCGACTACGGGCAAATTTTCGTTCAATTGGAAGACGAAACCCCGCCGCCGGTGAAAATCGAACTGATAGATGAGTTGCGGGAAAAATTCAAAAATGTGCCGGGCGCGGTAATCAACGTCAAGAACTTCGAGCAGGGGCCGCCCATCGAGGCGCCGATCGTAATCCGCGTTTTTGGAGAAAATCTCGACACATTACGTGGCATCGCAGGCAGGGTGGAAACGCTCATCAGCGAGACGGAAGGCACCATGTATGTGGACAACCCGATTGCAACGGTGAAGACCGACCTGCAGGTAAAGATCAACAAAGACAAAGCCGCCGCGCTTGGCATTCCGGTTGCCGAAATAGAACGAATGGTGCGGCTCGCCATTGCGGGGCTGAACGCCGGGAGTTTCACGGCAATTGCCGACGGTGAAGAATACAACCTGACCGTGACAGTGCCGAAATCGGGCGCGTTCGCCAGTCTGGATGCGCTTAAAAACCTGTATATCAACAATGTCCTCGGCACAGCCATCCCCTTGAGCCAGGTCGCGGAAATACAGTTCAAACCTTCGCCCAACTATATCCAACACTACGACAAAGACCGCTTCACCGCCGTGACGGCTTTCGTGAAAAGCGGTTATTACGCCGCCGGGATCAATGCAAAGATCAAGGAAAAACTAAGAGCCATGGATTTTCCGCAGGGTTACCGCTACGTCGTGGCGGGTGAAGAGGAAAGCGCCCAACGCTCGTTCGGCGGCCTTGGCCCTATCATTTTGCTGACGATTTTCGGCTTGCTGGCCGTCCTCATTCTGGAGTTTAAAACCTTCCGGAGTACGATCATCGTGCTATCGGTTATCCCGCTCGGCGTCATCGGCGCGATCCTGATCCTGCTGGCGACGGGTTATCCGTTCTCGTTCACGGTCGTCGTCGGCCTCATCGCGCTTATGGGCATCGAGGTGAAAAACTCGATCCTGCTCGTGGATTTCACCAATCAACTCCGCGCCGAAGGCCGAAGTCTCGACGACGCGATTCAGGAGGCGGGCGAGATTCGTTTCGTGCCGATTTTGCTCACGTCGCTCACGGCCATCGGCGGTCTTTTGCCCATCGCCATCGAGGAGAACCCGTTGTACTCGCCACTCTCTTATGTGCTCATCGGCGGCCTCATTTCCTCGACCTTGCTCTCGCGGATCGTGACGCCGGTACTGTATAAGTTGCTGGCGCCGAGGGTGGTGTGAGGTGGTGATTGGTTGATTGGAGATTGGTTGATTTGCAAAACTCGTCTTACGGCTCTGAGCCGTAGGACGGGTTTTCGATTACTGTTTCACAATTTTCCCCGAAAACACCCGCCCGCCGGAAACTGCCCGAAGCGCGTAAACGCCTGAAAGCCAGTCTTTCACTTCAATTATTTGGCTGCCGGAAACCGACTGCCGAAACATCTGCCTGCCCTGTAAGTCGAAGAGGCTGATTTCCCATTTTTCGGAGTCGTTGATTTGGATTTGGAGGAAGTCGCTGGCTGGGTTGGGGGAAAAAAGGACGACCGGCTCGCCAGTGGATGTTTTTTCGATGGAAACGATGCAAGCCGCTAAAACTTCGGGGATGCTGTTGCAGCCGGGGGCGTTGTCGCTGATATTAGCGATACCGCCGTTTTCGAGGAGTTCACAGACGGGATGCGCTGCGCAGATGGCAAGTTTTGGGTTTTCACGGATGATCAGATCGCTGATTGCAGAGAAACTGCCACCCATTCCTGTCAGGCTATTAAGTTGTGAATTGCCGACAATTTCGACGCTGCCACTGCCGCTCGGATCGCCAATGTTTTGAAGGTTTTCCAGGCCGCTGAAATTAATCAAGGAATCATTGTAAATAATATTCATGGTAAGGCCAGCAAAGCCAAGTTGATCCGGTCCGTAATAAGTGATGCTTTTCAGGTTTTCCAAGCCTTGAAAATTTTTCAGGGAAGCGTTGCCCTCGATATGTAGCCCACCGAGGGATTGAAGGTTGTCCAAACCCTTGAAATTCGGCAACAACAAGGTACCAAAGAGGTACATTTTCCTGATAGAGACAATATTTTCCAATCCGTTTAGCGAGGTCAAGGCATAGTTCTCTTCGATACGGAGGATTTCCAAACTATCGAGGATGGGCTGCCCCCCAATCGTTTTCAAACTATAGTTGGCATAGATTCCGAGGCTATGCGAATTTTTCCAACCGTTTGAGCCAATCTTAATCGCGCAGGTACCGAGGGAAGACAATCCGTTCGGGATATTAAGCGCGGTCATTGCGGAGTTGCTTGTTACTTGAATACAGCCCTTTACGAATTTTAAATTTTGCATCCCGGAAATTGAAGTAAGCAAGGCGTTATTCCAGACTTCTAAACCTCTCTTAGCTTTTATCGTGAGTGTTCCGGTTTCACACTCGCCAATGTAATTCAGGTTTCCCAAGCCATTCAAGGATATCAACAGCGGATTATTCCCAATCAGAAGACAGCCTCCGATGGAATCGAGTGTACTCAAACCTTGCAAACTGGTGATGTCGCTTCCAGAAATTGTGATGCTTCCGGGAAAATCCGTGCAGCCGGGGTAATTGATCTGAAAACTGTCAATCTGCCCTTGTGTGGAAAAGGCGATGTCGCCCGTCGGACATTGCGCTGCCAGCCAGCAGCAGGAGAGGGAAAGAAGTAGGGTAAAAGTTGTTTTTTTCATGGCGGGAATTTGTTTTTGAAAAGTGGAAAAATGAATTACCCGCCCTACGGCTCAGAGCTGCAGGACGGGTTTTCGTTGACAAACAAAGTTACTGCTTGACGAACTTCCCCACATACGCTCGCTCGCCCGACAGCACTTTCAACGCATAAACACCCGGCACAAGCATCTGTACATCAAGCCTTTGACCTTCGGCGAGCACTTGGTTGCGCACGAGCCTGCCTTGCGTGTCGAACACCTGCACGTCAAGTCGCTTCATGCCACTTTCAGGCAGTTGAATGTTCAAAAAATCTCCTGCCGGGTTGGGCGACACGGCCACTTCGCCTGCGATGGCTTCCTGCACTGGCGTGAACCCGCTTTCATAAGCCCCCATGTCCACGCGCAGCCCCTGAATGCGCGGCGCGCCGTCGAGGTCGAGCGCAGCGGTCACGCCGTCGTTGTTGCCCGCGTCCACGCAGGGGCTGCCGGCCGTGAGGTGGTAGTCGCCGGGGGCGGCGAAAAGCGGGTCGAGGTTTTGTTTGTCAGTGGGGAGTATTAGCCCGTCGAAGCTGAGGTCGCCGATGAGGTTGCCGCCGTTGGAAGTGAAGGTCACGTCGTTGGTAAGCGCCTGGTATTCTGTGTGGTTTGGGTTATACAGGATGGTGTTTTGGAGGGTGAGGGTGCTGGAATCGGCGAGTCGGATGCCATTGGTTGGGTTGTGGGCGACGGTGCAATTCAGCAAACTCAGACCTCCTGCGGCATCGAGCGTGAAAACTGCTTCGCCGCTGTTTCCGGAGAACATAGAATTCTCGATGGAAATCTTCGCATTTTCTGAATAGGGCACACCGGCAAAAAAGATGTACCCGTCAATTGCTCCACCTGTGGCACTTTCATTGTTGAGGATTTTGCAGTTGTTCATTTTGACTTCAAAATCATTGGAGTGCGGAAGAAATCCCAAAGCACTGCCTCGCGCGCTGCCCTTGTTCCCATCGAAAGTGCAATTGTTGATATTGGCTTTAAAGGGAGAATTCTCAAAAGGCAGGACTTCTATCGCACCGTGCTCCATGGCTTCGTTTTGAATAAAAGTGCTGTTCGAGAGGGTCAAATCCAACTGCCCTTCATCAGTGGCTCCCGTCGAAATGCCGCCGCCGTAAGCCGTCACATTTCCTTCAAAATGAATGTGATTGACGGTAGCGACGGCGCTACCTCCTAAATTAACCCAAATTCCAAAAGTTCCATCGCCTTGTCCCTGATTTTGCAAAAACATACAACTGTCCATCATAAATACGCCATTGTTGCCGGCACAGCCGAACCCGCCTCCAGCCGACGAACCTGACGATTGGTTTTGCACAAAATCGCAGTGTCGTATCGTAGCATTATTGTCCGTCCAGCCGGGGAATATTGTTATGTCCAATCCACCATTTCCCTGACCCCAGCCTGCCATCAAGGGAGCCGCGGCATTGCCCTTGAAATAACAGCCGGACACCGAAAAGTTGTTGCTGTCAGACAAGGCCTGCAGCCGCAATCCACCGCCAAATGACGACTGGTTATTCTCAAAATTGCAGTCAATGACTGTGGCAGAGCGGCCGCCAAGCGTACTGGTGTAGCGCATCCCTCCGCCGTGTTGCGTGGTCAGATTGTCTTTGAAAATGCAGTCCGAGACGCGGCAATTGGAATTTGCAATGTTCAACCCGCCTCCTCTTACGGCGTTGTTATCTGAAAATGTACACGCATTGACTGTTAACTCTTCTGATCCGTTGTAATTGAAATAAGCGCCCCCTCCGTGAAATACGGCGTAGTTCTGCTGGAAACTGCAATTAGTCAGCACCGGAACTCCAGTCGAATACAAACCTCCCCCGCTCTTGTCGGGGCTTTCATTAGCGCCGCTGCCGTTCGCATGGCCGTTGCTGATGGTAAAACCGTCGATAAGCGCTTCGCTCGTGACATTTGCTTCCACGGTCAGCACGGTCAGCACGTTATCACTCCTGTTTTGTGTGAAATTGCTGTCGAGGTCGTCGCCGTTCAAATCTCCCGAAAGGATAGTCGGATGCAGCGCCACATCCCGCTCCGCCAGATTGCACTCCGTGCCGGCAAAGCTGCCGTAGAGTTTCAGGTCTTTGTTTATCAAAAAAGTAGCCGTCTGGCTTCCGCCGGGCGCGGCGGGCTTGTAGGTTCCTGCTGCCACCCAGATTTCATCGCCTGCCTGAGCGGCAGAGAGGGCGGTTTGCAGGTCAGTGTAGGCATCCGTCCAGCCGCGTCCGTTGTTGGCACCGGTGGCGTTTTGGTTGACGTAAGTGCGGCCATAGAGTGGATCGCCAATCCATTTGTAGAGGGCGGGGCCGGTACCGACACTCGGTTGCGCCGCCTCGACCATCCAGCCGTATTGGGGGCTGCGGAAAACGCCCGCCGCCGCGTCAATCGTACTGTCCAACTCCGTCCACGTCGCCCCAAGGTTGTTGGAAACGGCGGTGCTTTTATCATCCCAATACTTGAATGCCATGAAAATGTTGGAGCATGGGATGACATCTACCTCGAGGAAACCGAAGTTGCCGGTGTGCTCCCAGTTCAGGCCGCCGTCGGTGGTGCGGACGATTTCATAGGTGGTCGGGTTCTGAAGCCAAGAGACTGCCAGACCGTTTTTTTCATCTATGAACCCCATGGATTGCAAGGTTGACTGTGCCCCCAAATTCGTATTGGAAACTGCCCAAGTTGTGCCCCGGTCTTCGGTTTTCAACATCCGGCCTTTGGTCGTGCCGAACCAAATTTTGTCGCCCACTTCGCCGAACCCATTGCTTGCCGAGGAGAATGTATGCCCTTCGTTCGTCATCGGCGAAGGGATATTGGCTGCCGGAACCAAAGTCCAGGTGGCGCCGCCATCGGTGGTACGGGCAATGGCTTTCGAGCCCCAGCCCCAGTTCCAGCAAACGCCTTCCTGCGCATCGAAAAAATGCAAGGTATGCGCGCCGGCAACATGGCTGAACGCTTCCGTCCAGGTCTCGCCGCCGTTGGTCGTTCGGAAAATGCCCTTGCCGCCCGCCGCACCGGAGAGGTTATTTGTGGTGATACAGGCCGTGTTTTCATCGAAGGCGTGGATGTCCCAACTGACCCGGCCCATGGCTTCTTCGATGTCTTTCACTTCCCAGGTCTCGCCGCCATCGGTGGTTTTGAGCAATTTTGGCACGAAAGAGGCGGGTATCGTCCCGGTCAGCAGGTGGTAATCAATAGCCACCGCCCAGATGACCTGCTCGCTGACAATGCAGATGTCGGCGACGTTGTACTCGGCGGGCAAAAGCCCGGCGGCTTTCGGCTCCCAGACTTGCGACGAGGATGAGGTGGCAGGTGGTTTTGGCGGTTGATTTGCAAAAAGGCTTGCCCTTGGCGACCAGATTTGCGCCGAAACGCCGCAGACGGCCAGCAGGAAAGCGAAGGGTAAAAGAGTCTTTTTCATGGCGAACATTTTTGGTTGGAGAAAAATGGTTTTTACGCCACAAAAAAGCACCCTTAGGGAGAAGCCATGCTCCACCTATTGTTGCAAAAACGTGCACATATGTTGCAGGGGAAATTTTACTTTCTTCTCAGCTCGCTCGGCGAAATACCAAACTGCTCCTGAAACGCCCGCGAAAAATAATTCGGACTACCGAACCCCACTTTAAAACAAACTTCCGTCACGTTCAGATCGGTCGTTTCCAGCAGTTCTTTTGCCTTTTCGAGTCGCAGCGTTCGGATGAAATCAGTGGCCGATCTTCCGGTGAGGGCCTTGAGTTTGCGGAAAAGATTGCTGCGGCTCATGTTCATGGCCTTGCACAGTTGGGGTGGGGAGGAAGGTTTTTGCAAAATATGAATCGGCGACGTGAGGTACGTCGCCGATTCGACATTCAAGCAAAAAATGTGAGATAGTACTTGCTAAAATTTGCGAATCTACCCTGCTGGAGGAGCTGCTTACCAAAGACTGACGCTGAACAGGCCGTTGAACCCGCCATATCTGCCGTAAATCAAATGACCGTTTGCACCAGTCAAAAAACCATAAATCTCAACCGAGAAGTATGTGTTAGAGCCGTCTGCTTCATTTTTGATCAGCGTCATTTGCACGTCGCTGTTCATTACTTGAATTTGTAGCTTAACATAGTCTGTGTCGTTCGGGTCGAAAGGATGAAGATAGTCGCCGATGTGATACAGACGGTTACTCCAGTACCGATTGCTGACGGTGTACGGGCTTCCTAAAGTAAAAGCATTGGATACTATGCCGCCGCCGGCATCTGAGGGTAGTTTTTGGAGATTGCCCACTGCCCATGTAGTCGGCGGGCCAACCGGAACGCGCTCGCTGGCCGGTTGGTTGGTCGCGATGGTGAAGCCGACACCTCGAGGGTTATTAGAATAACCACGGAGGATGTTCGCAAGCGTTTGCTCATCTCTTGAACTAAATCCGCCGCTGATTCGGCAGGAAAAGTGGAGAAACATCAACAATGCGAGGATCGAAACCTTCATTGCTTTTTTCATAATCAAATTTTTTTTGGTGAAAAGTTGAAGTTGAACACCACAAAAAAGCCAGCATGAGCAACCGCTACGCTCCACCCATTATTGCAAAAACATACACAAGTGTTGCAAATGAAAGATTTACCTCTTCCTGATTGCTGCGGCTTATGTTCATGGCTTTGCACAAGTTTTGGCTTGGAAAAACACCGGGGCTTCTCCAAGCCAAAATTCAAGGTCATTGTCACCTAATCTGGTCTTGGGGATACGACCAGTCTTGGAGCACAATCCGCGCCGTGATCTGGGTTGTTGCTTGGGATGCAATCACCGGAACAGCCGTAAATCGTGCCATCGTTGTACTGACCAGCGCAAGCGCTCAGCCCCCAGTTCCAGCCGCACGAACAGATGGCAGCAACGGGCGGATCCTCTCCCCCTGTGCTGCTTACAAGTTTAAAGCTTTGGATCGTGTCGTTGTTTACGACGATCGGGTTTCCTGGCTTCCAGAGGTATCCATTTTTGGCAACCAGTTTTTTCCCTCGCCACTCCACACCTTCAATCACAATTCCGCCTTTGTGGCTGGAGTTTTGCCTGCAGAAGGTTGAGAAAAGAAGTATTATTGCGAAGAGCAAGCAGCCTGAAATTTTCATTATTTGCATTGGTAAAAAATTTATGATGAAGAACTTTTGATAAACGCAGCAAAACTGTGCCCTCTGGGAGTGGCCATGCTCCACCTATCGTTGCAAAAACGCGCACTGATGTTGCAAGGCTTCCCCTTTTTTTGAAAAATCTCCATACTTTTGGAAAAAAATCGTGTTTTTTGGGGCTTACCATCATTTTATGAGGACAACCTGAAAGTAAGATCGCAAGTCCGCATTCTCCTGTGGATATACGGCAACAAAGCTACTTCCACGTCAGGTTGAAGCTTTTTGGCTTCGTTTTTTCGAGTACGCCTTTGCTGTTGCGAATAGCGGCATAGTACAGGATCTTATTCTTCCCTTTTTTGTGCAGCTCATCATATGGCATAAAAATCCTGAAATCACTGTACCGGGTTGAATTGGCTTTCGGCTTGAACTTCCGTAGCGAAACCACTTTCCCTTTTTTGCTTTTGTATTTCCCGTTAATATCTGCAATAGGTTGACCTGCAGCGTCGAGAAAATATATCACCGCAATACAAGACTCGCCTGCCAAACCCTCAATTTTGAAATTCAGGTGGATGAGCATGCCTTTGCGCTTGTTAATTACGTAGTTGTGTTCAGACCACACCTTGTACAACTGAGCCTTGGGTTTGACTTCCGGCTTTGGCACCGGTTTCGCTGCCGGTTTTACAGCCGGCTTAGGTGTCGATTTTGAAGCTGGCTTGGCCTTTGGGGAAGCAGAGGTTTGTTTTTGTGTCGTGTTTCTATCCTTTGTTTGTGCAATGGCAGGCTCCGTTTCCCCTTGGTCAAGCCCAATTTGGTTTTCCGGCTCTTCACTCATCTCGCTTTCCGGCAGGGGTTCGTTCTCGTCCTCAGCAAACACGTTGATGACGTCTTCGGCAATGTCAGTAGCGCCGTCAACAATAATTTCAACATCGCTGGCGCGCGACCTGATCTCGCCGGCTTCGGCGACGTGCTCCCCGGTTGGGAAGTACCGGATATACAATTCACAATTTTTTTTGTCCAGATCAGCCTTGCATTTGCCCCAAATGAGATCGGCCATTTGTGGCAACAAGGTGCTTGTCGGGAAGCTGGCGATGAAATGCTTTGTATTGTCTTCCGTAGGGTCCAGCACAAACTTCTTCCAAAGCTCTTCTTCGGTTTGAGCGTTTGAGAGGCTGGTAAACAGGAACATCAGGCTAAACATAAAAATTTTCATGGCAAACATTTTTGGTAGGTGAAAAATGGTTTTTACGCCACAAAAAAGCACCCTTAGGGAGAAGCCATGCTCCACCTATTGTTGCAAAAACGTGCACATATGTTGCAGGGGAAATTTTACTTTCTTCTCAGCTCGCTCGGCGAAATACCAAACTGCTCCTGAAACGCCCGCGAAAAATAATTCGGACTACCGAACCCCACTTTAAAACAAACTTCCGTCACGTTCAGATCGGTCGTTTCCAGCAGTTCTTTTGCCTTTTCGAGTCGCAGCGTTCGGATGAAATCAGTGGCCGATCTTCCGGTGAGGGCCTTGAGTTTGCGGAAAAGATTGCTGCGGCTCATGTGGAGCGCCTTGCAGAGTTGCGGCATATCGAAATCTTCGTCGCTCATTTGCGCTGCCACGACGCGGATGGCTTTTTGCAAAAAACGCTCTTCTGAGTCGAGCACGTCAGATTTGTCAACTTTTTTGAAATTGACAAATCTCGAAAACCCTGCATATCGCTCCTGCAATCGGCGGCGCAGTTCGATGAGTTTTTCCAAATGTACCAACAATTCTTCCCGGTCGAAAGGCTTGGCGAGGTACACGTCCGCTCCCTGCGTCAGTCCCTCGATTTTTGATGCGTGGTCGGCCTTGGCCGTGAGCAGGATAATGGGGATGTGGCTCGTGCGCTCGTCGGTTTTCAGGATGCGGCACAGTTCGAAGCCGTCCATTTCGGGCATCATCACGTCGCTGATAATGATGTCGGGCACGAGGCGAAAGGCAGCCTTCACGCCTTCTTTGCCATTTTCTGCCTTGTAAACTTGATAATCCGCGGCGAGCAGGGAAGAGATATAGCGCACCACGTCGGCATTGTCTTCCACGAGCAGCAGGTGCGGGCGGTTTTTATTGAAACTGGAAATTGGAAATTGGGGAACAGGTGCGACTGATGTTTCCGGTTCGGGTTTCAGTTCCTGATTTTCAGCAAAAAAGCTCTCAGGGTCAAACAGCTGCTTCTCAGCTGTGCATGCGACAGGCAAAATCACCGTGAAAGTCGAGCCTTCTCCGGGGCGGCTTTCTGCACTGATTTGGCCTCCGAGCAAATGCACCAGTTCTTTGGTAAGCGTCAGACCAATGCCTGTGCCTTCCGCCTGGCGTGTGGTCGAATCATCTGCCTGGTAAAAGCGGTCGAAAATGAAGGGGATTTTTTCCATTGGAATGCCCGGCCCGGTGTCGGTGACCGTAATAAGAAATTGGAAATCAGAAATTGGGGGATTGCTGATTGCGCTCAATTTTTCAATTTCCGATTTTTTAATTTCCAGTTTTAACGTCACCAGTCCCCGGGGGGAGGTGAATTTGATAGCATTGGAAAGCAGGTTGGTTGCGATTTTTTGCAACTTGTCGGGATCGTAATCCATCCAGAACTCTTTGGTATCGGCCTCAAACCGGAGCTCGATTTGTTTGCCATCAGCAAGTGAGCGGAAGGATTCGAGCAAGTACTTCAAAAATAAAATGACGTTGCCTTGTATCACATTCAGGCTGAGTGAACCGGCCTCCACTTTTGCCAGATCGAGCATTTGATTGACCAGGTTGAGCAACTGCCGTCCCTGTCGGCGAATGGCCGCGAGGCCGCTTTTTTGTTTTCCCCCGGCGTGTTTTTCAATTTGAGCGGCTTCTCCGAGAATCACGGTAAGCGGGGTGCGGAATTCGTGGGTGATGTTGGTGTAGAGGCGGGTTTTCACGGCATCGAGTTCGCGGAGGCGCCGTGTTTCGGCTTTAGCCAACTCCCGCCGGATCTCGAAGCGACGGATACCGAGCAGGATACCCCCAATCGCCAATGCGTAGAGCAGGTAAGCCCACCAGGAGCGATACCAGGGAGGGAGGATGCGCAGGGTGAGGGATTTACCCGTCCAATCGTAGCCGTTTTCGGAAGCCTCTATTTGTAATTGATAGGTAGCGGGATCGAGGTTGGTGAAAGTAACCTCCCGGTTGTTTCCATTGTCCTGCCAGTCGGCGTGAAAAGGGATGAGCCGGTAGCGATAGACCTGTTTTTCAGGGCTGACAAAATTCAGTGCAGTGCATTGAAACGAAATGACTTTTTGCGCATAATCCAATTCGATCACGTCGGTTTGGTAAACCGGTGCGAATAACTGATTGTCTTCCTGGCCAATGGGAACAGATTTGTTGAAAATTTTAAAATCGGTAAAATAGAGTGACGGCGGCGCAGATGCGCGCTGGAGCAGGCTGTCCGGGTGAAAACCCACGAGGCCCGCGCGCCCGCCCAGTACGACAAATCCTTCAGCGGTACACCACCCGGCGTTGGGTCTGAAATGGTCTGTAACCAAACCGTCTTTTTTTGTAAAACGGAAAAAACGGCCGCCGGCCCGGTCAAATTTGGCAAGTCCCTCGTGTGCGCTGCCGGCCCAAATGTCGCCGTTGCGGTCTTCCACGAGCACAGTTACATCATTGCCTGGCAAACCATCCGTTTTGAAAAACCATTGCCAGGAGGCTTTTTTTGGTTCAAAAAGACTGAGACCGGCATCGGTTCCTGCCCAAATGTGACCATCGGCGCTTTCGAGCAGGCAAAAAACCACGTCGCTGCTGATGGAATTGCGATTGCCGGGCTGATGCAAAAAATGCTCAAAGTGCAGATCGGCATGGTCAAATGGTTTGGAAAGTTCGGCTTTCGAGAGTCTGCTCAGACCACCCATCGAAGCGAACCACATATTGCCTTTGCTGTCGGCCAACAGGTGGTGGTTGGTGTTGGCTGATGGATTGGAGAGTTTTTTTTGCTTGCCAAAAAACTTCCTGAACCGGCCGGTCGCGGGATGGTAGCGATTGAGGCCGCCGTCGGCGGCAACCCAGATAAATCCCTGATCATCTTTCGCAATACTGGTTATCCGGTTTCCTTTCACGGCGTATGGATCCGTATCCTGAGCGGTTTTATTTTTAGGAAAATGCCGGATCTGAATAAAATTTTCCGCGTTGATCACAAAAATACCGTTGTCCACCGTGCCGGCATAGACCTCCTTTTTTTCTTTATCCCAAAAAAGTGTGGTGAAATTGCCATGCTTGATCAGGTGCAACGTTTCCGCAACATGGTAAATACCGGTCTGCGTCGCCAGCCAAAGTGCGCCTTCTACCTCCAGCACTGCATTGATGCCTTCCGTTTGAGCAATCGTTTTAAAGACATTTTGCACTGGCAAAAAGCGATCGTGGCTCAATTTTTCGCCCGTTTTGTTCAAAATACTGATGCCGTTGTTCGTACCGAACCAGATGCACCCATTGCGGTCTTTGAGGATGGTGTTCACCGCGCCTCTCAGAATGGAGAACGGGTTGTCAGTATCGCGCAAAAAGCGTTCGAATGTCCCATCGGCGGGGTTGAACCGGAGCAGGCCGCCGACTGTTCCTATCCAGAGCTTGCCGTCCTCGTCTTCCAATACATCGAGGATATAATCGTAGCCCGGCTCTTTTTCGGGAAAAGCGTAGGCGAAAAAGTATTTTTCAAAAATACCTTTGAAGGCATTCCAGCGATTCAGGCCGTGTGCAGTGCCTATCCAGATGTTGCCCTCGCGGTCTTCGGTGATGGATGTGACAAACTTGTCGCTTAAACTCCGTCCGACGCCGGTGATAAAAGGGTAATACCCGAATGATTCATTTTCCGGGTCGAACCGGCAAACGCCATTGTTGGTGCCGATCCAGAGTTTGCCCGCTTTATCCAATTTTAAGCATCCCGTCATAGTACTGCCCATCAGCACTCCTGGCCGGTTTTTATCATCTCCCCAAGCCCGGAACTGCTCAGTTCCGGGATTGAAATAATTGATGCCCCGACCGGCGGTGGCGATCCATAGCCCTTCTTTCCCATCCGGCTCGATGGCGAAAAGTTTGTCCATGCTGAGGCTGTTCGGCTGGCCAGGTTGCGCTTTGTAGCGGGTAAACCGCTCCGTTTTTCGGTTAAAATAATTGAGACCGCCCCGAAAGGTCGCCACCCAAAGGTTGCCCGCAGCATCTTCTGCGAATGCGCGGGGGCTGATATGGCTGGAACTCAGGCTGGCCGTATCGCCCGGAAAATTAAAGTACTGCATACAGCCATAGCCGTCGAAGCGGTTTAATCCGTGCGGCGTACCGATCCACATAAAACCATAGCTGTCCTGAAAAAGATCGGTGATTTGCAGACTGGAAAGACCTTTTTCTTCCCCGATGTTGATGAAAGTGGGTTGTCCGTGGCTGAGCGCCGGGAGCAGGAGGACAACAGATAGGACAAGTTTTATCAAATTGTTTGTACAGGAGGTTTAAGGGCTAAAATTAGTCCTTTGGCGCGAATGCCAAAATTGCCTTTGCGAAATTCATTATTTGTCCAAACTTCTTGATGGACGACCTTCATGTTTTGCCAATGCTCCCGTGCCGCAGTCATCGTCCGAACCTTTCGACATTGCACCGCCGGATACTGCTCCGGCTCCGGAATTGGTTCCTGCACCATAAAAATGGCGCAAATGCCTGGTATTGCCTTACTTTGCGCATCTTTATCATGCCATTCCTCCCATATTCCTCCTATTCCGGCCCACCTGCCTGGCAATACAATGGCCACTTGCAAACCCTTGCACCCGGTATTTTGCGCCGGGTGCAAGGCGTTGATTACCAACGTGAAAGAATCGCGACGCCCGATAACGACTTCCTCGACCTCGATTGGATCCGGCGTGGCAACTACAGGCTCCTGATCCTGACGCATGGCCTCGAAGGCGATTCCAGTCGCCAATACATGCGCGGTGCTGCCAAATTGTTTTCCCAAAACGGTTGGGACGTGCTGGCCTGGAATTGCCGTTCCTGTTCCGGCGAGATGAACCGCGCTTTCCGGATGTATCACCACGGCGATGTGGACGACATCGGCACGGTGGTGAACCATGCTCTGAAACAGGATTATTACAAAACGGTCGCTATGATGGGTTACAGCATGGGCGCCAACATCACCATGAAATACCTCGGGGTTCAGGGTGAAAACCTGCCGTCGTCTATCCGCACTGCTGCCGTTTTTTCCGCGCCCTGCGACCTCGAATCGGGCGCCACCGTACTCGACCGCTGGGACAATTTTATTTATTACCAGCGTTTTATGCGGGCATTGGTTAAAAAGATCAAAATGAAGGACGAACAATTCCCGGGCAGGCTCGACCTTTCCAAATTAAACCTTGTACGGCGGTGGCGCGACTTCGACGAACATTTCAGCGCGCCGATCTGCGGCTATCGCGACGCGGCAGATTTTTACAAAAACGCTTCGGCTAAAAACTTCATCCCCGGTATTCGCATCCCCACCTTGCTCGTAAATGCCCAAAACGACCCGATCCTCACTTCCGACTGCATGCCCGTCGAACTGGCCCGTTCACACCCGTTTTTTCATTTTGAAATGCCCCGGCACGGTAGCCACTGCGGCTTCCAGATGCGTGATAAAAGCGAATTCACCTGGTCTGAACTGCGCGCCTTGGAGTTTGTTGAAGGTCCTTAGGGGTCCTTAAGGGTCCTTAGGAGGAATTAGTAGTTATTTGGTGGTATTGATTCATCAGGAAGCGTCATTAATTGATGTTTTTTTCTCAAAAATGACGACTTTTGTCATTGAAACACAATCCTAATGACCCCTAATGACCCCTAATGACTTTTAATGACCCTCTATCCATGCAATCCATTTCCGAAGTCATTACCCGGCTCGAACAGATCGTCGAATGGGCCAAAGAACAGCAGTCGCCGCTCGGCTACTTTGCTGCGGTCTATTTAAAAATGACGCTGGCCGTACGCGACGGTATTGAAAAGGGCCTGTTCGAGAACGGCTCGCGAATGGAACAACTGGATGTGCGTTTTGCCGGGCGTTATTTTGAAGCGTTCGACGCCTGGCAGGCGGGCCAACCCTGCACCCAATCCTGGAAAACAGCATTTGAGGCAGCAAAACAGGGAAATCTTACTGTGCTTCAACATATCTTGCTGGGAATCAATGCCCATATCAATCTCGATCTCGGCATTGCTGCCGCCCAAACCCGCTCCGGCGATGCGATCTTAGGTCTGCGCAGAGACTTCGACCGCATCAATGACATCATCGCTGCACTGACCGACCGGGTGCAGGAACGCTTGGCCGATATCTGGCTGCCGTTCGGTTTGTTCGACTATTTATTGCGCACGGAGGACGAAGGTTGGGTGCATTTCAGCATTCGTGTGGCGCGTGGCGCAGCCTGGAAGGCGGCTGCCGCGCTGGCATTCGCCCGGCAAAGTGAAACAGAAAAGGCCCTCATCCGCGACCTGGACCATGCGGTCGCCTTGTTTGCGTCAAAAATTTCCGCGCCCGGTTTTTGGATAAACATCGGACTGCGCTCTATGCGTCGCGGCGAAAAGGGCTCAGCCAGGGAAAAAATTGAAACATTGTTGAAGATTTGAGGTTTCAGGGTTACAGAGTTTCAAGGTTAGAAGGCTGTTTACTTAAGGACATCAAAGACTTTTAATGACGCCAATGACTCTTAATGATGACAATGACGAAATGACACTTAATGACGAAATGACGAACTCTGCCCGCCGCTTGCTCGAAACAGTATGCGATCCGGAGATTCCGGTACTTACGGTAGCCGACCTCGGCATTGTGCGCGATGTGCGGGTATTGGACGATGGAACACTGGAAGTCGTGATAACGCCTACTTACAGCGGCTGCCCGGCTATGAACGTCATCGAGGTCAATATCCGGGCGGCGTTGCAGGGAGGCGGTTTCGAACGCGTTAAAATTACTACGGTGCTGAGTCCGGCCTGGACGACGGATTGGTTGAGCGAAGTAGGCCGCCGCAAATTGCGCGCATTCGGCATCGCGCCGCCTGCGGAAACGAGTGCCGACAAGAGAGCTTTATTGGGCGAACCCCGCCTCCTCGAGTGTCCACATTGCGGCTCGAAAAACACTGAAATGATCTCCCAGTTCGGTTCAACTGCCTGCAAAGCCCTGTTCCGCTGCCTCGACTGCCGGGAGCCTTTCGATTATTTCAAATGCCATTAATGGGGTAAAAAATGGCATTACGTTAAATCCTTCATATTTTTTCCTGCAATTTTCAACATTACAACATTCGTCGCCTTCCCGACGAATCGCATAAAAACATTACCGTGCGCAAGGTAAAATCCCGGTATCGGGGGGTTTAGATTGAAATCTGGCATTTTATTTCGGATATAGAAACAAACACCTGAAATCAAATCCAAAACCTAAATGCCGTACATTATGCGCTATTTAATATCTTCTCTCTTCCTGCTTTTATTCGTTTCGTCCATCCATTCGCAAGGTCGCCGCATCTATGTGGACGCTTATGCCACCGGCGCCGGCAACGGCACTTCCTGGCACAATGCCTTCACCGACCTGCAGGCTGCACTGTTTGCCGCCCAGTCCGGCGACGAGGTGTGGGTAGCGCTCGGTGTGTACAAACCCACCGACGGCTACAACCGCGAAATTTCTTTTAAACTTAAAAGCGGCGTAAAACTTTACGGCGGTTTTTCCGGCGTGGAAACGGAATTGGAACAGCGCAACTGGGAACGCTTCAAAACCACGCTGAGCGGCAATATTGGCTTGGCCAATGATGATACCGACAACTCTTACACCATCCTGTACATCGAGCAATCGAGCAATGAATGCATTGTAGACGGATTTATGTTTACTGGTGGCCGGGCGGACAACAGCGATCCTTATGTGTCTCCTTATTCCAATGAAAAAAGCGGCGGCGCTATCTACGCGATGGCAGAAGGCAGCGTGGTGTATCCGACCGTCCGCAACTGCAATTTCGAGAACAACTACGCCCGCGAGTTTGGAGGTGCCGTTTACCTCTTTACCGGCGAAGGCAAGGACGAAATGTTGCCGGTAGAGAATTGCTGGTTTGTCAACAACCGGGCGGAAGGCATCCAAAAAAAAATTGAAGCTGCAAGCGATACAACTTTCCGGGTGTTTCCCAATCCTGCTACCGGTACGGTTACCGTCGAAGGTGTAGTAAAAAACAGGACTTTTCCGCTCCGGTGGCTGCTTTTCGATGCCGGAGGTCGGCAAGTGCAAGTTGTTGATATCCAGGGGGAAGCAGAATCATTCTGCACTCAGATCGGGTTGCACGACCTGGCTGCGGGCTGGTACCATTACAGTATCTCCGATGCAGCGGCCGCCGTATTGCACACCGGAAAATTGTGGAAACAGTGATGGATTGACGTTGGACATTGGACAGTTGGACTTTGGATTCATATTTCGCGTACAAGTCCAAGGTCCAATGTCAGATAGTCCAAAGTCCAATGTCAGATACTCCAAAGTCCAATGTCAGATACTCCAATGTCTACAAGTCCATCGTCCAAAGTCAAATAGTCCCAAGTCCAACCTCCTGTTCCTGAAAAATTTTGAGGTGAATAGAAAGGCCGTTCCGGGTACGCCTGGGACGGCTTCTTTTATTTCCATACCAGCCGCGCCAGCACCGGTAAATGATCGGACGGATAATGGCAATCCCGCGCATCGCTCAGCACTGCATATTGCCGCACTTTCAGACCCTTTTCATTGGAAAAGATATAGTCAATACGCCGCCGCACAGGATCGTGAAAATTGAACGCATTGAAGGTGCCTTCAGGGCCGAACGGCGGTTCTTCGCTGACAGAACGGGCATCGTGTAGATCGCGCGTCAGTATGGAAATGGGATCATCCTGTGGCTCGGCATTGAAATCGCCCATGAGCACGACTGACTCGTTTGCGGTATTTTTTTCTTTGATCTTCTGTAATATAAGTTCGGCGGAGCGACGGCGGGCTTCTTTCCCGATGTGGTCGAAATGCGTGTTGAACACCCACAGGTTTTTGTCTGAAAGGCTGTCGTGCAAATGTGCGAACGTACAGACGCGCGGGAGGGCGGCATCCCAGCCCTTCGACACAGCATCGGGCGTTTCCGACAGCCAGAATGTGCCGGATTCCAGCAGCCCGAAGCGCTTTTTCAGAAAAAAAAGGGCAGAATACTCACCGCCCTGCTTGCCGTCGTCGCGCCCCACGCCAATGCGGGTGTAGGCGGGCAACTGCTCGCTCAAATATTCCAATTGCCGGTGTAACCCCTCCTGTATGCCAAAAACATCCGGTGCGTGAAAACGCAACTGCGCGGCGAGAAAGTCGCGGCGTTTCGGCCAGGCATCTTCACCGTCGGCAGGATTGTCGAAGCGGATGTTGTAGGTGACAACGGTGAGGGCGGGTTGGGCTTCAACGCCGAAACCGAGGAAAAAGAGTGGGAGGAAACGGAGCATGGCGGTCTGATTTGCCGCAAATAAAATCGTTTCCCGCAGAACTTATCTTTTCCCTGTTATCGAAATTTTAAAGTTGATGCGCGTTTCTTAAGACGAAGAAGAGGGGAAACAATCTCATCCAAGTGCATTCACAGCAGGTAAAATGCCTTTTTTGGCTTTCTTTTATCCCTGAAACCCGGTAGTTCCATCCCTTTTTTCAGTGTGGATCCGATATCACTCCAAATTCACGGCTTGCCGGGTTTTAACAAAACTGGGGTAGGCCGACCTTTGTCTCAACAATAAAATACCGGCGAAACTTATTTTAAGTTGAAATGGTTCGCATACCAAAATACAGATTATGAATCTCTGTCCAATGCCGCACTATTATTTGGCTGATTGAGCCAACAACAACATCCCGCTTCACCAGGGATGCAAGCGGTTTTTCTCATCCAAACAAGACGGAGCCTCCAAAACTAAGGACATGCTTATGCCCGGTTGCCCGGACAATGCGTACAGACCACGTTCGGTACGCACCTTAGATCAGTTTTGCCAAAAAATTGCTAACGCCATGATACACAAGCCTTTTTCTTCCAGTTTTACTACCTTCCTGCTGATGAATTTCTTCCTCGTGACAAAGCACCTCAATGCGCAGTCCGGAGAAAACGACACCAACAGCAGCCTCACCACAACGCTGAATGAAAGCATCCACGATATATCGCTCCGCATCGCAAATACCTATGGCGCTGACATTTATACGGTGGAACCCTACGTGGAAGCCGCAGTCCTTTATGAAGACCAGATCGGCATTCCGGCTTCGGTGGTCATCGGTATTGCGGTGTACGAATCGAGTTTTAAGAGTTATCTTTTCCAGCACTCCGGCAATCCCTTTGGCATCAAAGCGGGCAAAGACTGGGCAGGCCCGGTTTTTATCAAGCACGACGACGGAGCCGATACACCTTTCCGCATGTACATCTCGCCGGAAGAAGCCGTGCTTGATTTCGGCCGCTTCATCCGGGCACGCCACTGGTACGACGACGCCCGCGTGTGCCCGCGCTACGACTATCGCTGCGTGGTGGAGGGTTTGAAAAAAACGGACCTCGAGCCGGGGTACAGCACCAATCCCGAGTGGGATGAGAAAGTGATTGAAGTTATCGAGCGGTTGGGGCTGCAGGGGTTGAGTGCTTATTGACGATCGGCTTTTTTGCGTTTAACAATGCGATAAACTCTTTGAAATTTTCGTTCAGGCCCATATTTCCAATCGTTGTATTCTTTGCGGATTTCTTCTAATGCCTGGATTCGTTCGGCAGGCGGGCGTGAGAGCCAGTAGAGCAAGTCGTCCGGCTCTTCGCCTATTTTGTACATCTGTATTTTGGTTCGGTCTAATCTTGCGGTGTCCGTTTTCTGCAATTTTCTCCTACGAAAGTAAGGTGTTTTTTTTGAGAAAGAGAGAATAAAAAAGCCGCCCGGAATCCAATCCGGGCGGCTTCGTATTTTTATAAACCTTGAAACCAGAAACCCTGCAACCAGAAATCTTTTTTAATTCTTCACCTCCTCAAACTCCACATCCTGCGCCGTATCTCCTGCGCTGCCGCCCTGACCGCCCGTCGGACCGCCGGTAGCGGAGCCGTAGGGGTTTTCGGCGCTGCCGCCGTTGGCTGATTGCTGGGCAGCGTAGATGTCCTGGCTGGCGGCATTCCATGCAGCCGTGAGGGCTTCGGTAGCCGTATCTATGCGGCTGAGGTCTTGCGACTTGTGCGCTTCGCGCAGGTTGTTGAGCGCGCCTTCAATGGCATCTTTGTGGTTGGCCGGCACTTTATCGCCGAATTCGCGGAGTTGTTTTTCCGTCTGGAAGATCAGCGAGTCGGCGGCGTTGAGTTTTTCGGCGCGTTCACGGGTTTCGCGGTCGGCGGCGGCATTGGCTTCCGCTTCGGCTTTCATACGGGCGATTTCCTCTTTCGAGAGACCCGTGCTGGCTTCGATGCGGATGTTTTGCTGTTTGCCGGTACCTTTATCCACTGCCGATACCGAGAGGATGCCGTTGGCGTCCATGTCGAAGGTGACTTCGATCTGCGGCACGCCGCGCGGAGCGGGCGGGATGCCGTCGAGGATGAAGCGGCCTACCGAGCGGTTGTCGCGGGCCATCGGGCGTTCGCCCTGCAGGATATGGATCTCCACCTGCGGTTGGTTGTCCGAGGCGGTCGAGTAGGTTTTCGACTTTTTGGTCGGCACGGTCGTGTTGGCTTCGATCACCACGTCGTAAATGCCGCCCATCGTTTCGATGCCCAACGACAGCGGCGTCACGTCGAGCAGCACCATGTCTTTCACGCCGGCGTTGCCGGAGAGGATGGCGCCCTGTACGGCTGCGCCGATGGCCACCACTTCGTCGGGGTTCACCGAGCGGTTGGGTTTTTTGCCGAAGAATTTTTCGACTTCTTCCTGGATGCGCGGAATGCGGGTGGAGCCGCCCACGAGGATCACTTCATCTACGTCGCCCGGTTTCATGCCTGCATCCTGCAGCGCCTTGCGGCAGGGTTCGAGGGTGCGTTGCACGAGCGAGTCGGTCATTTGTTCGAATTTGGCGCGGCTGAGTTTCATCACGAGGTGCTTGGGCACGCCGTCTACTGCCGTGATATAGGGCAGGTTGATCTCCGTTTCCGCGCTGCTCGAGAGTTCGATCTTGGCTTTTTCCGCCGCCTCTTTCAAGCGCTGGAGGGCCATGGGGTCTTTGCGGAGGTCCATGTTTTCCTGGCGTTTGAATTCATCGGCCAGCCATTCGATGATGACCTGGTCGAAGTCGTCGCCGCCGAGGTGGGTATCGCCGTTGGTGGATTTCACTTCGAAGACGCCGCCTCCGAGTTCAAGGATCGAGATGTCGAACGTGCCGCCGCCGAGGTCGTATACGGCGATCTTCACGTCTTTGTCGCGTTTGTCGAGGCCGTAAGCGAGGGCTGCTGCCGTCGGCTCGTTCACGATGCGTTTCACATCGAGACCGGCGATGGCGCCTGCTTCTTTGGTGGCCTGTCGTTGGGAGTCATTGAAGTAGGCCGGGACGGTGATCACTGCTTCCGTCACCGGCTCGCCGAGGTAGTCTTCGGCTACTTTTTTCATTTTTTGCAGCACCATAGCGCTGATTTCCTGTGGCGTGTAGAGACGCCCGTCAATATCTACGCGCACGGTATCATTGTCGCCTTTGACAACTTTGTAGGGAACACGGGCGATCTCGCTGGCGGATTCGCTGTGGCGCATCCCCATGAAACGCTTGATGGAAGAGACGGTGCGTTTCGGGTTGGTGATGGCCTGGCGTTTGGCGGGAGCGCCGATCTTGCGCTCGCCGTTGTCGAGAAAACCGACGACCGACGGCGTGGTGCGCGCCCCTTCGTCATTGGCGATCACGACGGGTTCGTTGCCGACCATGACGGAGACGCAGGAGTTGGTGGTACCGAGGTCAATGCCTATTATTTTACCCATTATCTTAGTTGAATTGGTTGAATGAATGTTGGTTATCGGTTATTAGTTGTCGGTTATTGAGTTATCGGTATTCGGTTCTGGGAACCAATAACCAACAACTGATAACCAGGAACTATTCTGCCGTTTCCTCAATCGTTGTGCCACGCGGGAAAATCTGACGGAATGGCAGTTTGCCAATTTTAGAGAAAGAAGTTTTGTCAGAAAAACCGAAGCATGGGTGGCAAAGCGGCAGCGGCTCATACCTTTGCGGCTCGTTTTAAACTGATCTTTATCCGATGCAGCAATTTTTCAGGCTCGTTTCCACCTCTGTTTTGTTTTCTATCCTGCTGATCTCCAATACATTCGCTCAGACTTTGATCATTGTGCCGGAGGCAGGTTACGATACGTGTTCGCCATTTCCGCTTACCCTGCTCGCCGACACTACCGGCATCGGCGTTGTGGAATGGTCGAACGGAAGCATGGCGGATTCATTGGTGATCTATGACTACGGCGACTATTCCGTGTCGTTGACCACCCTCGACACCGTGATCCATGCCGAATTTTCCATCGCAAAAGTGGACTGCTGCCACCCCGCTCTGCCCAATGCTTTCACACCCAACGGCGACGGCATAAACGACCAGTTTGGCGTGATACTGAGATATTGCGACGTGGAAATACTGGAATTTAATGTGTATTCCCGTTGGGGCGAACTGATGTTTCAGGCGCAGGAATCAAGCGACCGCTGGGACGGCACGACGCTCAACGGCACGGAAGCACCGTCGGACACTTATATTTATGTGACGCGTTACAAGGTGGCGGATGAAACGGAGGAAAAAAACGAAAAGGGGAATGTTGTTTTGTTGCGGTGAGGTTGGTATTAGAGTCATTGGGGGTATTAGGGGCATTTAAGGTCATTTATGTGATGGGCTTTGAGCCGTTTTATCGTCGTTCCATCCGGCCTTATCGAAAAAAACGGCGCGGATACCCGTTTTTCCTTCTTTTTTGTGTTCAAAAGAACTGGAAAGATGTATTGTTACGGTCACCGGAAATTTTCTCCGAATTATGGCTATTGGGGCCAGTCATTTCATCGCCACAAGAAAAAAAGAAAAAAGATGCGCTTTTTCTTCTTCCTTATGATGCTCGTTCTGATGGCGGGTTCGATCATCGTCGGTATTTTTTACCTGATCGCCAAATTGCTGGGCCAGATCAATTTTAACCCGGAAAGCCAGGCCTGGAAAAAAACGGTGGAAGGGCTTCGCACCCGCCTGAGGGCCGTCGCTGCAGGAGCCCTGGTGCCGTGGGACAAAGAAATGCTTGCGTTGCTCTCACTCAACCGCATCAATGTGAAAAAGCCGGGCTTTTTCAGCAGTACGGCGGAAGGCGTTTTCACGACGATCTTCCAGGAACCCGTGCTGGCCTATACCGAACAAAAAAGCGGTAACACCGGCGTCATCGTTGCCCGCACAAGCGACCGGGAGTTCATTTTCCGGCTGAAAGGCAAGGAGACTGAGATTTGGCTGAACGGCCAGCCATTCGGGATTCTGGTGGACGGCTCGCTGCTGGCCGCGGGCAAAACGAGCCGCCTCCTGGCCCGCATCGAAAAGAAAACCGGCGAAGCGCAGTTTCCCGTGCTGCTCGGCGATTCCGTAGTGGCTTCCATTGCCAATCCCGCATTGGCGGATTCGCCCAATCCGCGTGCCCTGACGCTGCTGCGCGAGGTTTCGGCGGAAGAGGAAAGTGTGTTGCTTGCGCTGACGGTGCTGCAAGTGATAAAGTGAAGGCCATTGTATCAAATTGCAATTTTAACACACTTTTGCTGATCCTTTCATGCTGTGCGAATCACGCGTAAAAGATTAGGTGTCGTTTCTTATGTTTGCCTATCTTTTCACCGATTTAATTATCGCACAATGAAACAATCCCCCGTCAAGCGGTGCTTAAAAACCCGCTACCCACTTTTATCTCTTAGTACTGTTACCCTGACACTGGCATCCTACCTCACTCGTTTTTCTACCGCAGTCATCCTGTAATTTCTTCCTATCTTTCTTAAAGCGCAACAAGCCGTTTGTGCAACGGAGAATGAGCCGGCAGATTGCGGGGCAATCACTCAGCTCAATACGACCGGCCCCTACTACATTCGCATTTATGTGAACGTCATTCGAGACGGAAACGGCAACGGCGGCCAAACGTCCGAACAGGTACACGAAGCCATCAACTTCCTGCACCAGGATTTCAAAAACCACAACATCTTTTTTATATGGGAGAATTGCCATATTAACTATATTAATAATCAGGCTTATTATGAGGCTGTGGCAGGTGACGAAGATGTCCTGAGTATATCAACAGGTATAGATGATGGAATACAAGTCTACCTTTTCCCAGACCATCCGTGGCCGGTTGCGAACGGAAGAGGAAAAGCTGGCGGCATTTGTGGCGGCGCGCTTTTTGTGTCGGGCAATTACTTTTTCAGTCCGCACAATTCACTGGTGCGTTCCAGTGTGCTGTCGCATGAAATGGGTCATTGTCTTGGGCTGTGGCATACCGATGAAGGAACGCAAATAGCTAATGATCCGAATTGCACCTACCCGGCGATTACGTATGCGACACACCTCCCGACCCCGGCATGAACCACCAGGTGAGCTATCCATCCTGTGAATATCAGGCGCAAGTTTGGGATCCTGTAAGTCAGGCATATTTCAATCCCGATGAGCATAACATCATGGGATATACACATCCGAAATGTATGGAGTATTTCTCGCCCGGTCAAGGACAGCGAATGCGTGATGCTATAGCACAAAGCCCCATATTGCAGGAGTTTTTGGTGGATTTTGATTTTTCCGACGTGACCATTAGCGGGCAAATTCCGACCGTCTGGGATGCGGCTACTTACCTTGACGGTATTGATATTGCCGGCAACCTGGTTATCAGTGGCGATGCTACGCTCACTGTAGGCGCCGGCGTAGAAGTGCGTTTCACTGAAACGGGTAAGTTGATTGTCAGACAGGGCGGTACCTTGAATTTGCACGGCGCATTGACCGGGCAGTGCGGCAAAACCTGGCGAGGTGTGGACGTATTGGGAACTCCCACCGCATCTCAATATCCCAACCCGAGTTCAATCCCGTACTACGCGCAAGGCCGGCTGCTCGCTTCGGGTATGCATTCGCGTATTGAAAATGCAGAGATTGGAGTGTGGGCGGGGCCAGATAGCGACAAAGGAGGGGGCATAGTGATCTGTGAAGGCACAACTTTTCTTAATAATATTGCGGCCGTCCGGTTCTCCACTTATGAAAATAAGCACCTTTATCTGCCCGGCAAAAAAATGCCCAACCTCAGCAAATTCGAAGATTGCTCTTTCCTGACGGATGATTCGTATCTGCATGAGGCGCCATTTGATGCTTTTTTAGACCTCAGCGGTGTGCGCGGCATAGACATCGCAGGATGTAAATTTGTTAATACCCGGGTGCCTGAAATTGTCTCCGACTTCGTTGAATTTGGCTACGGTATTTATTCCTACAATTCCGGTTTCAAAGTGCGCGGACTGTGCCAAGGCCCCAGTTGTGTCACGGAGCCTTCAAGGTTCGAAGGGTTGGCTTATGGCATTTATGCTTCCGAAATTCCCAGCCCAAATCTTCCTTCTGTTAGTAAGCCTTACATAGTGACTCAGTCTGTTTTCAACAAATGTTATGTAGGGCTGCACAACCGGGAAGCATCCACAGCAACAATAACTTATAACCAGTTTTTGCTGGGAGAGTTGCCGCTGGATATTGGTGGACTGATTGATGGCCAGATAGGACTGGCATTGGACAACTACGTTATCAGCCTAACGGTGGAAGAAAATTCTTTTTCCGGCGACCCGGAAGCCGAATGGATTCAGGTTGGCACGCATTCCAACAACTTGGGAAGCAGAAATCTGGTGCTCCGCCGCAATACCTACACGAGCCTGACCTACAACAATGTGGCGCTTGGCACCAATGGAAGTTTCAACCAAAATATTCCCCGCGGCCTGCTCTACGAGTGCAACGCCAACAGCAGCACCGCCGAAAATGACTTCACGGTGAATGGCGTGATTCGTTTCGCACAAGGGAAACAAGATGATAACAACCCGCAGTTATACCTTGCCGCAGGCAACACCTTCGCCGCTTCAGCCAACTACCACTGATCGGTCACTGGCTCTACTATCCGTTACTACTACGACGACCAAGTGTCCGAGGAAACGCCTGACCCGAATAAAGTCACGGTGACAGTTGACTTGCAAGATGCAGACCCTAATACTTGCGAGATTTTAGTGCCCGAAGAATCCAACCCGGAGTCGCTCCCCGATGTGGAGGACACAAAAGCACAATACTACCAGCACAAAGGCCCATACTTGGCGGCCAAAGCCGAACATGATGCCGCTGTGGCAGCAAGCAACCAGACATTAGCGACAGCCAAAGGACACGAAGCCGCCTATCATCGCTTTGAAATGGACTTGGCCGCCGACAAAGTGCTGCGCTGGCTCATGCTCGACACCTTGCAGGATGGGCGCGACTCCGTCAGAGCTTGGATGCTCAATCTCGATTCGTATGAGGCCGACTTGACCTTGGCAAAGGACTATCTCGCTACAGGAGAAAACACGCAGGCGCTTGGTGTGCTGGACGCTGCCGCTGCCAAATATAACCTGACCACTGCCGAAACCGCCGACCTCGCCGAAACCCGCGAGATTTTTGTGATGGTCATTGAGCAAGCGGGTACGCCCCACACCCAGACCCAATTGGACAGATTGGTCGAAATCGCCGACCACACGGAGGCCGGCTATGCTTATGCCATTGCCCGCAGCATTTTGACCCAATACGGAAAGCATTACCCGCCGTATCTTGATTTGCCTGTTGGGGAACGAAAAACGAAAGGGAATTCAGAGACGCAGCCGGAAAATAAAATCGTCTCGGTGTATCCCAACCCAGCTGACCAATACATTTTGTTCAGTTGGCCAAGCAAACAATCATTTGTAGCACTCACCGTCACTGACCTGAGCGGCAAGGTTGTAATGAATACACCGTTCAGTCCTGAACAGGTTTCCCTTCATTGGCCTACCCAAAATATTGCCCCCGGAGTGCATTTCTATCAGATACGCTCAGAAAAAGGTGATACCCAAACTGGGAAATTCGTGATTCGCCATTAACAATTTTTCTCACCATGCCTCCACCGTGACCGCTCACGGTGGAGGCAGTTTTCATATACCTATGCGCAGGCTAACTCTTTTATCGCTCTATGTTTTTCTAATGCAATTTTGTGGTATTGCGCAAAGCGGGTTTTCCAACGTTTATGATTTCGGAGCACAGGCCGCCGTTTTCAAAAACTGTATCTTGGTGGGCGATACCATAATTATTACTGGCGGAATTTTACCCTCAGGCAGCAACCAATGGAGCGCGATGTTGGCGCGAATAGATACCAACGGACAAATTATAGACATCCATTACTATCCCGATACATTGGGCGACCATTTTGTTCAAGTATTGAACTACGGCATCATCAAGGATGACCAAAACGATTATTTGATGATGGGTACACTATACGAACGAAATACTGGCGTACTTATCAAAACAGACAAGGACGGCAATTTGATTTTTTATAAGGAATATTCCCTTGGTAATGACCTTACTTATCGCCCAAGAGGAATCTTAGAACTTGCTGACGGATATATGATAGTTGGATACAAAACCCGCTCTAATTATCATCCCGACGCTCATGTAATGAAAGTAAACAAAGTCGGCGACATCGTCTGGGAAAAATTCTATGGCGATTGGGAGTTGAACGAAGCGGACTACAGCCTCGTCATGGTGGACTCTAACCACTTTGTAATCAGCGGCTCCAAAGGCTTGAGCAGCGGTAACAGCCTAAACTCATACACAAAGAGCAGTTTTTGGGGTGTTGACAGCCTCGGCAACTTGCAATGGCAATGGCAAAGCAACCCGCAAAATATAGAGTCTGCAGCACTGGCCCTCCAGCACCTGCCCGACGGTGGCTGGCTCTACTGCACCCGCAGCTTTTTGGCGTTCGGCCCACAGGACTGGGGGGGGCTGTGCAAAATCGTTCGGCGCGACAGCAACATGAACCTGGTGTGGCAGCGCACCCTGATGCCCCAGCCCATGTTGACATGGGAAGCCAACAACCTGTGGGACATCAAGCCCACGCCCGACGGCAACTGGGTGGCCGTGGGGCATTGGGTGCCATACTATTCAGAACACCCTGACAGCCTGCCTTGGCAGGGCGGGTTTCTGCACAAGTTCAGCCCAGAGGGCGACAGCATCTGGACGGTGCTCGACACTGTTTTTTCGCACCCGGTGTGGGGCTTGGACAACAGGCTCGGCGGGGCGGCGGTGCTGCCCAGCGGCAGCGTGGTGGCGGTAGGCTACGCCAATAGTTACGACGGCGAGAATTTCAAATCCTGGGCTTGGGTACTCAAGGTGGACAAGGACGGCTGCGTGGACACGCTGTGCACAGTGGTCGGCAGCGATGAAGCGCCGCCCCTCCCGGAAACGGCAGGCCTGCGGGTTTTCCCCAATCCTGCGAGTGACAGGGCAGACTTTCAGTGGCAAGCGCCGCATTTGGGCGGAATGTTGACAATCGCTGACGCGACCGGGCAGATCGTGTTTCGTTCAAAGTTGCAAGCGGGGCAAACTAAATTGGAGTGGGACACTGCTAAAACCGCCTCAGGTATGTATTTCTACCATTGGAGAGCAGCCAATGGCGCTGATGCAATCGGGAAAATCCTTGTCTCACATTGAACGCGTTTTTATCCCCCTCCTTCCGCGCCCGCCTGCTGATTGATTTTCTTGAATTGTTTGTCCAAATAAAACAAGTTCCTGTCTTCGAAGCCCATGCGCTCCACGATCGTGATGATCTCCTGCACCTTGCGTTCCGCGTCCTGTTGTTCCAGCACGAAGGCTTGCAGGAAAAAGAAGGTGGCATGCTCGCCGTTTTGCAGGCACCAGGTGGATAATTCGTTGATGGACACCGTGACGCCGTGTTCGAGGTCGAAGACGTGTTTGAACACATCGAGCACGGTTTTGAAGGAGGTTTTCACTTTGCCCAGGCTATCTTTCAGCGCTGCCGAGCCGCCGTTGGCGTTGATGTACTTATACAACTGGAGCATGTGACTGCGCTCGTCGTCGGAAGCGAAATAAAAGTATTCGGCAATGTTCGGTAGGCCCTTGTTTTCCGCCCAGGTGGCGAGGGCGAGGTAAGCGTTGGAAGCGTAGGCTTCTTTTTGGATCTGTTCGTTGAGTTTGTTTTGTAACGATTCGGAAAGCATAGCGATCGGGTTGTAATATTTGACTTAGAAATAGTTGCGAATACCGAACTCGATGCCCGGATTCAGGAAATGGTGGCCGAGATTGATTATCCGGTCTTCGCGAATATCCCGGGATATGTAACGAACAACCGGTTGTAAAAATACAGATGTTTTACTTTGAGGCGCCTGAAACGCGATGCCGAATCCAGCGCCAAGGGTAGGCACCATTTTACTCAGCCGTTTTTCATCGGATTCGACGAAATTGGTTATGCCCGTTTCAGCGTCAATGTAATACCGCCAGGTTCCTGGTCGGCTGAGCCAGCGAATGCCGGCAGAAAACTGACAAGCGCCATAACGTTTTATTGAACTGACATAAAGCGGTAAAGCCGGGTCATAAAATGGTCCCGCGACAAAATCGTATTTCAATTCAGCATAGCGAAATCCACCTTTGAAGTGCCATTTTTTCGAAATTTCAAAAGTAGACTCGAAGCCTACGGAATAACCAACCCGGGGATTAAAACTGACATTGACATACGAATCTGAAAACTGATGAAGCCAGTTCACTCCGTCAACCACTGCAAACGAGTTTTGCGCCCCTGCATCATGACCCGGCAGTATGATACACCAAAAAGCAAAGAAGGGGGACAACAACTTTTTCACAGGCAAACAGTTTTGGTAAAAATCTTTTGCAAAAGTACGGCAACCCCCGCATTTTTCAACCCCACCACTTTCCAACTTCCTTTCACCTCCTCCATATAAATGCTTCGCGAACGCATCTCCCATTTTTTCAAACAATTCGGCGCGCTGCGCAACATCCCGCCTTTTTTCCGGATGATATGGCAGGTGTCGCCGCGTATGGCGCTGCTCAACGCTGTGCTGCGCATCGTGCAGGCCGCCATTCCCGTGGCCATGTTGTACGTCGGCAAAGAGATCATTGACCACATTCTGGCGGCAATCTCCAATCCGCAATCCGCAATCCCCGATCCGCAATCTCCGGTTTGGTGGTGGGTCGGAGCGGAATTCGCCCTGGCGGTAGTCAACAGCCTGCTCGGCCGCGCGATCACGCTGACGGAGAGCCTGCTGGGCGACCTGGTGAGCAACGACAGCAGCATACGCATCATGCGGCATGCCGCTACGCTGGACTTGTTCCAGTTTGAAAATCCGGAGTTTTACGACAAACTCGAACGCGCCCGCACACAAACATCGGGTCGCACCATGCTGATGAGCCTGGTGATGTCGCAGGCACAGGACCTGATCTCGATGTTGTTTCTCGTGGGCGGTTTGGCGGCATTCAATCCCTGGCTTATTGTTCTTTTGGTGGTGGCGGTGATCCCATCGTTCGTGGGCGAAACACACTTCAACCGCCGCTCCTATTCGCTTACGCATTCCTGGACGCCCGAACGGCGCGAACTCGACTACCTGCGCTATATCGGCGCGAGCAACGACACCGCTAAAGAGATCAAAATTTTCGGCCTGGAAAATTTTATCACCGATCGTTTTGAAGACATCTCGCGCCGCTACTACGAAGCCAATAAAAACCTGACCATCAGGAGGGCAGGGTGGGGGAGTCTTTTCTCATTTATCGGAACGGCTTCGTATTACGGCGCCTACATTTTTATCGTTTTTCAGACCATTAAAGGGGCCATAAGCGTTGGTACCCTGACCTTCCTTGCCGGGTCATTCCAGCGGATGCAGGGCTTGTTGTCGGGGGTGATGAGCCGTTTTTCACGGGTATCGGAAATGGCTTTGTACCTCCAGGATTTTTTTGCTTTTATGGAATTAAAACCGTTGTCTTCTGGTCGCAAGGGCTCCAAACGCGTGCCGCGTCCGATCCGTCAGGGCTTCGTTTTTGAAAAAGTCAGTTTCAAATACCCCGGCAGCGACAAGTGGGCGCTGCGCAACCTGAGTTTCACCCTGCACGCCGGCGAAAAACTGGCCTTGGTGGGTGAAAACGGCGCTGGCAAAACGACCATTGTCAAATTGCTGGCGCACCTCTACGAACCGGACGAAGGCCGCATCCTGCTCGACGGCGTGGATCTTCGCGATTACGACCCCGCCGACCTGCGCGACGAGATCGGTATCATCTTTCAGGATTATTTCCGGTACGCGCTCCCGGTTTCCGATAATATTGCCGTCGGCAATATCACGGAACGCGGGAACCGCGCCCTGATCGAAGAAGCCGCCCGCAAAAGCCTCGCCGACGAGGTGGTGGCTGGTCTGCCCCACCAATACGACCAGATGCTCGGCAAACGCTTCGCCACCGGCGTAGAACTCAGCGGCGGCCAATGGCAGAAGATCGCTCTCGCCCGCGCCTACATGCGCGACGCCCAATTGATCATCCTCGACGAGCCGACGGCGGCGCTCGACGCCCGCGCCGAACACGAAGTGTTCGTCCGGTTTTCAGAACTGATCAAAGGAAAAACCGGGGTGCTCATCAGCCACCGCTTTTCTACCGTACGTATGGCCGACCGCATCCTGTTCCTGGAACACGGTCAGCTGCTCGAAATCGGCAGTCACGAGGAATTGCTGGCGAAAAAAGGGAAGTACGCGGAGTTGTTCCGGTTGCAGGCAAAGGGGTATTTATGAGGTATAATGGCATGGCGAAAAAATATTTTTAAACACTTTTTGTTTTGAAATATAATTTTTATTTGTACTTTGCGGGCAAAACACGCGGCATTATGGTACAAATAGCCAATCCCATTTACGATGTCGTTTTCAAATATCTGATGAACGACGAAAAGGTGGCCAGGCTGCTGCTGTCGGCCATCATCGGCAAAGAAGTCGTCTCGCTTGAATTCCGGCCAACGGAGCACCATTTTCCTGTCGGCGAACTGTTGGCCGTGCTGCGCATGGATTTCAGTGCGCGCATCGTGGATGCCGACGGCAAGCAGGAACTGGTCATCCTGGAACTGCAAAAAGCCAAGATGGCCAGCGACATCATGCGCTTCCGCCGTTATTTGGGCGAACAATACGCCAACAAGGAAAACGTGGTGCGCGAGCCGGCTTCCGAATATCCTTACCGCAAGGCGCTGCCCATTCTGAGTATTTATTTCCTGGGACATACGCTTGTGCACATCAAAGCGCCCGTTGTCAGGGTGAACCGGGCCTACATAGATGCCGCTACCGGTGAGCCAATCCATGAAAAAGAAGAGTTTATTGAGAGCCTGACGCACGACAGCATCATAATTCAAATCCCCTATCTCAAAGGCCGGCGCCGTACCGAGTTGGAACAACTGCTGGCGCTGTTCGACCAGTCGGGCGCAACGGATGATCCGCACTTTTTGGCCGTGAACGAGGAAACCCTGCCAGAACGCTACCGTCCTCTGTTACGCAGACTTCAGAAAGCCCTGGCGGATCCGGTAGTTCGTCAGACCATGGAGGCGGAAGACGATCTGATTGAAGAAATTAAAGATTACCAACGCTTGATTTCGTCGAAAGAAGCGATCATTCAGGCGAAAGAACAGTTAATTGAGGAGAAGAATATAGCTATTTCGAAGAAAGAAAAGGCCATAGAGGAAAAGGAGAAAACCATAGAGGAAAAAGAAAAAACCATCGAAGGGGAGCAAAGACGACTCGAGCGCGCCGTACTGAAATCATACTCAGCCGGCACAACGATTAACGGCTTGGCTGAAATCTTTGAATTAAGTGAGGGGGAATTGGCAGAAATACTCAAGAACGCGCGCTTATTTTGAGTTCTCCATTGTCCAGCCTCCTCCAACCCGGTACAATATATCAGCAAAAATATCCTCTGCCTCGCTTTTATCATACTCGCCGTGAAATACCTTTTTTATCCCGTAATCCGACAGGACAAAATGCTCGTCGGGCTTGATCCCGTGGCGCGCCAGGCAATGCTCCACACATTTCAGCGGGCAGCCATCTATGGCGATGATTCTTCTTCCCGACTTCGCCGTGACGACGAGTGGCTTTACATCCCCGCCGACGCCGGCGATACACGACATTTCGGCAATCTCTTTTCTGTCAAGGGCGATGGCCAGGTCATTGGCCATTTGCGCCGCGCTGGAACAGCCGGAACAGGAATATACCAGCGGTAATTGTTTGTGTTTGTTTCTCATGGTAAAGTTCCCCCTCTTGACAATACGACTCCGATAAATGCTGCAACCAGCGACAGGAGCAAATTGATACGGCCCGACCACCGGGCGACTGTTTTGAGCCGGCTGTTGTCGGTGGTTTGCATTTCCTCCAACGCTTTCCTGCCGAAAAAGAAGTCGTGCGTCCCGCTTATCGCCAAAATCCCAGCGAACAGGAATATTTTATAACTGACCAGGATACCGTATTGGTTTTCCGTGAAAAACTTCCATGTGAAAGGCAGTCCGCGCAGGTAGATGTTCAGAAGGCCGGTCGCGAACAAGGCGGTGGTGGCAATCCACCCGTAATACCGGAATTTTAATCCTGTTTTGTACAAAATGGCTATCCTGTCAGGGTGTTGCCTGATTCCCGGCAGGATAACCAATGGCAAAAATAGCATGCCTCCTATCCAGAAGGCGGCGAGAATGATGTGCAGGAATACTGAAACCAGGTACCAGGTACTCATGCCGCAAAACTACCCTTTTCCATTTGAATGGCTTTCGGAAACAGGATGTTGTTCTCTAAGTGTACGTGCTGGTGCAGGTCTTGCTCGAATTCATCAAGTTTGGCAAACAGCACGCGATACGAGGTGCAGGCATCGGCCGGTGGCGTGTAATCGCTGCTCAGGCGGCGAATTTCTTCCATATTGCCCCCGGCGGATTCGTGTTCGGCTTCCATCATGCGGATGGGGTTTTCGACCGATCCGAAAACGGGAACAGGGGCGGGTTTCCCTTCGCGCAGGTTGGCGGCCAATGTGCTGATATAAGGAAACAACATCCGTTCTTCTTTGTGCATGTGCATCTGAAGCTCTACCGCTACGTCATCGAAAAGCCGGGCGATTTCAACCAACTCCGGATGCCGGTCTCCGTGTACCCGGGCTACTTTGGCGGTCAGTTCGTAGAGCATGGGAAGCGACTCCACAACGTATCTGTGGTGCCTTTCAACGATATAATCGGCGAGCATATCCAGCGCCCACTCGTCAAAATGTTGTTGTTCTTCGGCGGGCAACATGTCGAGCGCGTCTAATTCTTTCTGAACGACCTGCGGGTCGATGCCTTTTTTACGGCAGGTTTCTTCCAGCGGCTTTTTGCCGCCGCAGCAGTAATCAATGCCGTATTTGCGAAAAACTTCAGCTTTGCGGTAATCCGCGACGACCATTTCACCGACGGTAAGGGGTTTTTCTGCGATGTGCAGATTGATGATATTTTCTTCCTGAAAAGACATAAGTTTTTATTATTTAATGAATGGAGAGTTTGTTGTTGGGTTGGGGGGCTGTAGTTTACTCAGAGGCAAAAGTACGCGGTTTTTTATATTTGAGAGTATTTTGTCTTAATTTAAATAAGAACTTTACATTTTTTTGACACTACGGGTTTCCAATTTGTCCGGCCCTTTCAGGTTTAGCGCCAGTGTTTGAAGAGACCTCTTTACTTGGGAACGATATCCTCCAAACGGCTAAATCGTCCACGTCCGGTTCCCCGCCAGAATTTTTGCCAGCGGAATACGTCCGCTTCGCGCTTCGATGGCGCGCATTTGTTGTTCCATCAGTTCTTCGTAGGGGAGGCGTTCACGGGCATAAATAATGCCGAAGGGTTCGGGCATATGTTCGCCTTCTGCCGCTATTTCGTCGAGATGGGCCAGCAGGAAAGCTTTGGTTTTGTCCTGTTCGTCGTGTATCCAAAGGTTGGAGGCGGATATCCCGTCTTCGCCCAGGCGCACTACCCGGGGCGTGAGACCGTCGAGCAGGATACCTTTTTCGGCGTTGTTTCCGAAAACGAGGGGTTGACCGTGCTGTAAAAAAATGGCTTCTTCGTTTTTCGTATTTTTATCTGAGAAGGCGAAAAAAGCACCATCATTGAAGATGGGGCAATTCTGGAGCACTTCCACAAAAGCGGCGCCTTTGAATTCGTGTGCCCGGCGCAAGACGCCCTGCATGTGTTTCGGATCCCGGTCGAGCGTTCGGGCGACAAAGGCGGCATTGGCGCCCAATGCCAGTGAGAGTGGGTTAAACGGTTCTTCGATAGAGCCGAAGGGGGTTGTTTTCGTCACTTTCCCCCGTTCAGAGGTGGGCGAATACTGGCCTTTGGTGAGGCTGTAAATCCGGTTATTGAACATCAGGTAGTTGAGGTCGAAATTTTTGCGCAGCGCATGTATAAAATGATTGCCGCCGATGGAAAGGGAGTCGCCGTCGCCTGAAATGACCCACACGCTGAGTTCTGGATTGGCCATTTTTACACCTGATGCTATGGCAACGGCGCGTCCGTGGATACTGTGCATACCATACGTATCCATGTAATAGGTGAAACGCGAGGAACAGCCGATGCCGGAGATAAAAACGAAATTTTCCTTGGGTATGCCAAGGTCAGGAAATATAGTCTGCACCTGTTTCAGGATAGAATAATCACCGCATCCGGGGCACCATTTCACCTCCTGACCGGAGACGAAATCTTTGGGGCTGAGTTTTACTTCCCGTTCATCTAAAGCGACTTGCATGGCGTTATGAATTTAGCATTTCAAGTATGCGGTTCTTCAGTTCGCCGGTGGTGAACGGTTGACCCTGAATTTTAGAAAATCCGACCGCAGGAACCAGGTATTTGGCACGAATGAGTTGCAGGAGCTGTCCCGTGTTCATTTCGGGCACAAGTATTTGTTCATATCCGGCGAGCAAGGCGCCGAGGTTTGCGGGGAAGGGATTCAGGTAGCGCAGGTGAACATGAGCCACGTCGCACCCTTCGGAGAGCAGTTCGCGCACAGCGGTTTTTATCGAGCCGTATGTGGAACCCCAACCCAGTACGAGCACGTGTGCTTTATCGGCCCCGCTGTCAAGCGTTGCCGGGGGGATATTTTGCGCGATGCGTTCTACTTTTTCGGCGCGCTGGCGCACCATGATCTCGTGGTTGAGCGCTTCGTAGGAAACGTTGCCGGTTTCGCTTTGTTTTTCCAAACCTCCGATGCGGTGTTCCAATCCTTTGGTACCGGGTTTGATCCAGGGGCGCACTCCTCTCTCATCGCGGTGGTAGGGCCGCAATTCGCCGTCGGGTCCATTGGGCTGATGCAAAAACTCAAATCGAATGGGTTGCAGAGATTCTTCCGAAGGAATGCGCCAGGGCTCGGCGCCATTGGCAATGTAGCCATCGCTGAGCAGCACGACAGGCGTCATGTGTTCAACGGCGAGGCGGCAGGCTTCGTAGGCCATGCTGAAACAATCGGAAGGCGAGGCGGCGGCTAAAACGGGCAGCGGCGCTTCGCCGTGCCGTCCGTACATAGCCATCAGCAAGTCGGCCTGCTCTGTCTTGGTAGGCAATCCAGTGGATGGCCCGCCGCGCTGCACGTTCACAATGACGAGCGGTAGCTCGAGCATCGTGGCCAGTCCTGCAGCTTCGGTCTTGAGCGCCATGCCGGGGCCGGAGGTAGTGGTAGCGGCCAGACTGCCCGCATAAGCGGCGCCGATGGCGGCACAGATACCCGCGATCTCGTCTTCCGCCTGAAAAGTTTTGACGCCGTTGGCTTTGTAGCGGGAAAGTTCCTGTAAAATATCTGTAGCGGGCGTAATAGGATAGGAGCCGAGAAACAGTGGCAACCCCGATCTTTCGGCAGCGGTGATCAAGCCAATGGCAATCGCCTGGTTGCCGGTGATACTGCGATAGGTACCCGCCGGTAATGTGGCGGGGCGCACCCGGTATCGGGAGGGGAAAATTTCGGCATTCTCGCCGTAATTCCAGCCGGATTGTATGACCCTGACATTCGCTTCCGCCAGTTCGGGATGTTTGGCGAATTTCTCCCGTAAAAACTGGATACTGGGCTCTGTGGACTTGTCGAACAGCCAAAACAACAGGCCGAGCACAAACATATTTTTAGAACGTTCGACTTCTTTGGCGCTCAGGCCGCTATCGGTTAATGCCTCTTTGGTAAGTTTCGATATGTCTATTTTATGTAAGGTGAAGCCATCGAGGCTTCCGTCTTCCAATGGATTGACCCCATCGGGATATTGAGCCAGTTCGAGACTGCGGCGGTCGAAACCGGCCGTATTGGCAATAAGGATGCCGCCCGGTTTGAGCCGCGGTAATTCCACCTTGAGGGCGGCGGCGTTCATGGCTACCAGCACATCGTAGGCGTCGCCGGGTGTGAACACTTCACGGCTACCGAAATTGACCTGAAAACCGGAAACACCCGCTATGGTACCTCCGGGAGCGCGTATTTCGGAAGGGTAATCGGGGAAGGTGCTTAAATCGTTGCCCAGCAGTGCCGTTGTGTCGGAAAACTGTATGCCGGTGAGTTGCATCCCATCGCCGGAATCGCCTGAAAAGCGAACGACAACGCTTTCGGCTTCGATGACGGGAGTGGGGTGGCTGGTATCGAGATGTGCGCTCATGGCAGTTGTTTATCCGTGTAAAGCGTGCATTTTTTCCATCAATTCTTCTTCCGTCTCTACATGATCGGGGTCGGGCAAACAGCAATCAACCGGGCAAACGGAAGCGCATTGCGGCTCGTCGTGAAAGCCGATACACTCAGTACATTTATCCGGCACGATATAGAAATAATCGGTGGAAAGCGGCGGATGGGCATCGTCGGCATTGCACGTGATGCCGCTTTTGGAAGTGAAAACGCCGGCAATGGATGTTTTGTCTGAAAAACGCCATTCATCAGCGTTTTTATAAATAGCCCCGTTGGGGCATTCCGGTTCGCAAGCTGCGCAATTGATGCAGTCGTCAGTAATTCGAATGGCCATGGTTTGCCTGTTTATTTGCTGTACTCTTTTGGATTCTTATATTTAGCATTTGACCACATGACTGATTGTCCAGGTTGAACATCCAACGAAGATAATTAATCAGCATTACCGCCCGATGGCTCTGTTTACTCCGATGGGGAGGAACTCTAAAAAACGCGGCAAGTTAGACAGCCTTCGATATCGCTGCCAATGATAAAGATCATGCTTGTGCCTGATGAAAATCGCCCTGGCTTTGTAATCGTCTGTGGACCTGTAAGACCCCGCTCTATTCTTGCCCGCTACTGCTCATGCGCTTGCTCTATCTCAGATGTTTTTTCCCCTGTTTCCAGTAGCCGATTTCCGGGTGTAAAATCACCGGTTTCGGGGTTGCCGGGCGCTTTCGCATAGAATACCTTTGTTGAAGTCATTGCTGGGCCAAAATCCTGTTGCCATGAAAAAATGCTAAGCCCTGACTGTATTTATTTTGGCGCTTGCCATCTGGTACGCCGCACAGGCCACTTCTCCAAACGAGGTCTTAATTTCAGAAAAAGACAGCACGGACGGCGACATTGTACCCCGGCGCATGGTACTTGCCCGTGACGGCAGCTTTCTCATTGCCGGCGCATACCAGCAACAAGGCTATATTTCCAGAATCAGTGCCTGCGGCAAAACGCTTTGGACGCGCCGGTACCTGTTCGGCGAAGAAACCGACCTGAACAGCCTGGCGGAATTGCCATCGGGAGAAGTCGTCGCTGTGGGTTCCTGCCTCAACTGTGCCCCGGGCGATACTACCGTCAAAGCCCTGATCATCAAAACCGATCCAGCCGGGCTCCTGCTGGCCGACACTGCGTTGGGCCATCTGAATTTAAATGCCCAGGCGACGGATGTCCAGATAACTTCAAGCGGTAAAATCGCCGCAACCGGCCAGGCTGCATGGTTCGCTTCTTTGAGTCCTAACCATGCTGTCCTAGCCATTTTTGATGATATGCTCCATCTGGAAAACTGGAAAGAACACGATCATTTCTACTACGACAATAGCCAGGCCCTGACCCAAACGGCAGACGGCGGATTCGTGCTTACAGGCTGGTCAAGCCCTGTATTGTACGCTCCGGGTAAGGCGCAGGTGTTCCGCACCGACGCTGCGGGCAACTTGCTTTGGAAATACACCTCGCCGCATTCGAACAGCCACTTTAACGACGTCGCGCAAACTGCCAACGGGCAGATCGTGGCTTTGGGCGACCGGGTATTCGATACTACTGCGCTTTACCGGGAAATATACCTGGCGGTTTTCGACGCCGCTTCCGGCGCATTGCTGGCGGAGAAAACATACGGCAGTGCTGCCGACGATTTCGGTGAATCCATCCATGCAGTAGGGAACAGGTATTTGGTCGGCGGCATTTACGGGGAACCCAGCCAAGCCAATTGGAATCGCCGCGACTGGGTATTCCGGCTGGACGACCAATTCAATTTGGAAGAGCAATATTTCCGCGACGGTTATTTGTTTGCGCACAACCTGGTCAATGCCCTGCCCTTGTCGGGCGACGGCCGGATATTTGCCTACTACTCGCGGACGAATTTTTTTGCCGCGCATAACCTGTTGCTTTTTAAACGCACCGAAAAAGGCTACCGGGCGACGGTCGCGGCAGCGCCTTCGAATTATCAACTCGTACCCCGCGACCTGGCTACCAACAAAGGCACGGTAACGTTTAAAGGCGCCATGGCCGATCCGCTCGCATATGATGAATTGCGACTGGATGTATGGCGCAACGATGCGTTGCAACAGACCTTATACGACAACGCGCCGCAATCGTTCGATTTTGCTCCTCAAATCACTGCTGAGCTGGCGGAATACCATTTTCGCTTATCCGGAATAAAAGGCCAGGCTGCTGTCTTGGAAGCCGAAGCCTGCGATATAGTCGCCGGCGACGCTTATCTTATTCAGGGCCAGTCGAACGCCGTGGCGGGACTGCCGATTTTCGATCTCCAGGATACTGTTGACCATGCTTACCGGCATTACCGTACGCCCTTTGTACGCAATTTCGGATTGAAATATGACAACGATACGCTCTACGCCTGGCACAAAGAAACCGCCCAACTCTTCGATTATGCCGACAACATCAGCGGTCAGTGGAATCGCCGCCGGTTTTGGCATTGTCCACTGTCATTACGCATGTCGAGTGTTTCGGCGGCACCGACGGCGCCATAAACCTGAGCATTTCAGGCGGCACTCCGCAATACGCTTACCTGTGGTCAAACGGGGCCGTCAGCCAGGACATCAACGGCTTGCCGGCAGGTATATATATCGCGACCGTCACTGATGCTAACGCCTGTACAGCCGTAGTCCAGGCGGCAGGCTGCAAGATGGGAGACAATGAGTTCATCGAGTGCAAATGCTAACGCCTGTACAGCAGTAGTCCAGGCGGCAGTAGCGGCGCCCGCGCAAATAGTTACCTACTTGAATTTTTCCAGTTGCAATCCGGCTGATACGGGTACCGTGGTGAACATATTGACTGACCAGTTCGGCTGCGATTCTGCGGTGGTGGCAACCGTTTCCTTCAACCCGATTGTCCTGGTTAATGTCGTCGTTGTACCGGATAGCGGCGCTGCCACCGGCTCCATTACAGTGACGCCGGCAGGCGGTCAGCCACCATATGATTACGCCTGGAGCAACGGCGACACTACGCCGACGGCGGATTCGCTCGCGGCAGGCGCATATACCCTGACGATTACCGATGCGCTGGACTGTATGACAGTGTTTGAAAATATGGTCACGGTGGGTACTTCTTCTCCGCATTTCGACCTGCAGACACTCTTATTTCCCAATCCGTGCAACAACTACCTGATCCTGAGCGCTATGGATATGACCGATGCCGGTGAACACCGGATTTGGGTGACGGATGCCACAGGCAGACCGGCTTTGCCGCCGGTAACGCCTTCCGGTACTCTGACCCATATCGAAACGGCCATATTGCCGCCGGGCGTCTATCTCACCCGGATAGTACGGGCAGGAAGGCTGCGCTGGAGCGGTGCGTTTATTAAAATTTAGCGAGACGTGCTTCTTCATGTTGTATCCTATTGCTTCCCCCCGGGGATTTTGCGCCTGCTGCCGCCAATTCTGTGTGGCTGGCTATTTGACTGAGTTTTTCCCTATTCCACTACCGAGTTCGGGTCCCGAAGCTGACCTGCGCCGCTTTGGGCAGAGATCGCGAAAAGACTGAAGGGGAGCAATGCCTTGTTGCGGAGGCGGAAAAAAATCCGCAACTTTGCCCTCCGACAAACCGCGCGTTGAACGGCGCAACCGGACACATGCAACTACCAAACCGTGTAGAGATACTCGCTCCGGCAGGCTCCTTCGAGTCCCTGCGGGCAGCCGTGCAAGCCGGCGCTGACGCCGTGTATTTCGGTGTGGAGCAACTGAACATGCGGGCGCGCTCCTCGAACAACTTCACTGTGGCCGACCTGAAAAAGATCGCAGTTATCGGACGGAAAAACAGCCTGAAAACCTATCTCACGCTGAACACCATCGTGTACAACCACGACTTGGCGCTGATGAAATCCATTGTCCGCACAGCAAAAGAGTGCGGCATAAACGCCGTGATCGCCATGGACCACGCGGTGATCGGGTACGCCGCTGAAGTCGGGCTGCCGGTGCATCTGTCCACACAGGCGAATGTAACCAACATCGAGGCGGTCAAATTTTACGCGCGCTTCGCTGACCTGATCGTTCTGTCAAGGGAGCTGACGCTCTCGCAGGTGGCAGAAATTTGCCGCCAGGTGGCGGAGCAGGACGTACGGGGGCCTTCCGGTGACTTGGTGCGCATCGAAGTGTTCGCGCACGGGGCGCTGTGCATGGCCGTCTCTGGCAAATGCTACCTCAGCCTGCACACCCATAACGCCTCGGCCAATCGCGGCGCCTGCAAGCAAAACTGCCGGCGCGCCTATACCGTGCGCGACGACGAAGGTAACGAACTCAAAATAGACAACGAGTTCATCATGTCGCCTAAAGACTTGTGCACCATCGGTTTTCTCGACCGGGTACTGGCAACAGGCGTCAGCGTGCTCAAGATCGAAGGGCGCAGCAAAGGGCCGGACTACGTCTACGAAACCGCAGCCTGCTACCGGGAGGCCGCGGAAAGTATCCATGACGGCAGCTACGGCCCCGAAAAGGTTGGAGCCTGGATGCAACGCCTGGAAAAAGTGTATAACCGCGGTTTCTGGGACGGCTATTATCTCGGTTGCGAACTGGGAGAATGGACCGACGCACCCGGCTCCAAGGCTACCGAGCGGAAGACGTTTATCGGGCTGGGCCTGAACTACCTGGGTAAAATCAAAGTGGGAGAATTTAAACTCCAGGCTGGCAGCCTGAAAGTAGGCGACGAGGTCATGGTTGCCGGCCCGACCACCGGCGTCGCGCGCATGCGCGTGACGGAACTGCGCCTCGACGATTCGCCCGTGGAAGCGGTGGAACGCCGGGGCGCCTGTTTTTCCATGCCCTCGCCGGTCAAAATTCGTTCCTCCGACAAACTATTCAAAATCGAACCCGTATGATCCGGATCGTATTCCAGCGCCGCAAGTGCATCGGCTGCAATGCCTGCGTGGAACAGGCGCCCGCGCATTGGGTGATGTCGCAAAAAGACGGTAAAAGCTATTTGCGCAAAAGCGTGAAAAAAGGCGAATATTATGTCAAACATATTTCCGCACCGGAGTGCGAGGAGAACCTGCGGGCAGCGCGGTACTGCCCGGCGCGCATCATCCGCGTACAGACATTCTGACGGCAAAGCTTGTATGTTAATTGCCGCCCAAACCTACCTTCGTTTCATCGAAACCAATTTTTTTCAAAGCCTTTTCGAGGTCTGCGGGGAGGGCTATTTCATTGCGGAAAAACTCGCCATAGCCGTGCAACACCAACTGACTTCGAATGAGAATATTCTGCGCGATGCGGTTGTAACGCCGGTCGAAGTTTGTAAAATAGTCTTTCATCTCAGGGTAGCGCTGGAGGTATAGCGGACTGGCGATATCCACCGTTTTTAACAAACGCTCCTGTAAGAGCGGGCTTTGGATAAAGGTTTTCCATCGCTCGGGCAGCCAGTATTGGTTGCCGATGGCCGTTTCACAGTCCAGAAAAACGTTGTGGTGGATGTGATTGTCGTGGCCGGCATGGATGGCGATGCAGCCGAAAATGCCTTCGTCGCCCTGACTTCCCACGCGCTCGAAAAAATTGTGCGCGATTTCCATACCACCCGTACCGTCGTCGAGAAACACCGCGCCGACCTGCGAAAAACGGTCGAAAGGAACGATGTCTCGGAAGTGATTGTACACAATCTTCGTCCCGCGCGAAGAGGGGTCGCGCCCGATACTAAGCGCGCCCATGTCGTCGGCGTCGGTGCAAAGGCGTTCGAATAAGTTGTTGCCAATCAGGTGGTCGTTGCCGCTAAACCAGATGGCCATGTGCTTCATGTCGCGGATGTGGCAGTTGCGCACCGCAGCGCCTGCGCCGAAGATTTTTACGGCGGGCGAGTAGGTGTTGTTGATTTCGTCCACGAAAGAGATGTCGCAGTTAGCGATCTCATTTTTGGACGGCTTGAGCGTTCGGCGGTCGCCGCCGGTCAGAATAATGCCCCCGGCGCCCGTGCGCGAAATGCGGCAGCCCTCGATGGAAATATGATGAAATTGCTCCGATCGCCACTCGTCCAGCACAGGAGAGCCGTCGAGGGCGTAGCGTTGGGAATTATGTTGCAAGGGTTGCCCCGTGCTGACGGCGACCGTGCCCAGATTGTCGAACGAGCAGCCTTTTATACCGATGTGATGAGCATTTTCGAGGTAAATTCCCATGCCTCGTGACGTGGTGAAGCGGATGTTTTCGATAGAGATGTGGGCGGCATCGGCGATACCGATAAAAGGTTTTTCTAAAATGGAAACTGCCGCTTCGGTATTGGCAAAGCCCTCCGTTGGGTAGAGGTAAAGTATTCCCGAAGCGCGGTCGAGGTACCATTCGCCGGGCCGTTCAATTTCTTCCAAAAGATTGTAAGCGTAATAACCCCGCGAAGAGGCGCCGGCGCGCTCGATCCATTTGCTCGTGTCCACATAAATGCCCGACCGGACACCATAGAGATGCGGTCGCTCCAATTTCAGGGATTTTCGCACGGTGTCTATACGCTCTACGCGCAGGTTGTCGTCGTTGTAGCCAAAGGAGAACTTGCCGTTCAGCCAAACGTCGTCGGCCAGCATCCATCGGGTGGGCCGCTCATATTCGTAGCCAAATTCAGCACCGCAACCGGAAGAGTCGCCATGACGCGGCACGGAACCGGAGTCGTATATTTTCCCGATGCCGACTTTGCCCTCGTTCGGGTAGCGCGCCAGCATTTGCCGCCGGCCGCCGATGAATAATTCCATCGGCGCCGGCTCGGCGATGTAGCCGAAGCCGTGATGCCGCATGGCTCCGAAATCGCTTATGCCCGCTTTTATCAAATTGATTTCCAATACTTTGCCACACACTTCCGGCAGCAGGCGCGACAAAATTTTTTTGTCGGAAACGGCCTTGAAGTCGCTGGGGCGGAGCAGGGCGCCGCCATGAAACGTCGCCTTCTCGCCCTCGTAAGCGGCGAATCGCACCGGATATCCAGGCGTTCCACTGTCGGCTTCCGTCAGTTCGAGGGACTCTTTGAAAAAATAAACACCTTCGCGGAAATATACGATGGCGCTTTGCCCGACCGCGCGGCTTTTTATTTTCCGAATGGCGTCCCTCGCCTGCTGTGCGCTGGCAAAAGGCCTTTCTTTTGTGCCGGGATTGCCCGCCTTGCCTTCCGGTGACACGAAAAAAACGACGGGATTGTTTTGCGCGGCGCACATCGCGGCGATCCCAATGAACATGAAAGCGAAGCAAATTTTCATAGGAATCAAAGGTAAAGGATAGGCCTGTAACTCAAAATTTAGGGTTCACAACGCCGCCCTACTTCAGCCGCCCTTCAAATTTCCCTTACTTTGCGCGTCCAATCAACAACTTCGTCATTCGTATGAAAAAAATAACCGTCCTCGGTGCCGTCCTCGTTGGCAACGCCATTGCCCTCGATTTACACCAACAACACCGTGTCGTCGCCGCCGACACCGACGCCGATGCGCTACAACGCCTGCAGACCCGGGGCGTTGCTACCGCGAAGGCCGACCTGTCGGATAGCCGACGATTGCGGGAGCTTGTCCGGGACAGTGACCTGGTCGTCGGCGCCCTGCCCGGATTTCTCGGTTTTGAAGCTCTGCGCACCTGCATTGAAGCGGGAAAAAACGTGGTGGACATCAGTTTTTTCCCGGAGGACGCTTTCGCGCTCGACGAATTGGCACGGTACCACGAGGTTACGGCAGTAGTGGACTGCGGCGTGGCGCCCGGTATGAGTAATATCCTCCTGGGCCACTACCAACGGCAGATGAAAATACGGCGCTTTCAATGCCTCGTGGGCGGTCTGCCCCAGGTGCGGCAATGGCCCTGGGAATACCGGGCGGTATTTTCGCCCATAGACGTCATCGAAGAATACATCCGGCCGGCGCGCTACGTGGAAGGCGGCCGGATCGTGACCCGCGAGGCGCTCTCCGACCCGGAACTGATTGATTTTCCTGGCATAGGCACTTTAGAAGCCTTCAATACCGACGGCCTGCGCTCACTGTTGCGCACCATGCCCGATATTCCCGATATGATCGAAAAAACACTGCGTTATCCCGGCAGCGCCGAATACCTGCGCGTACTGCGCGCCGGCGGTTTTTTCAGCAGCGAAGAAGTGGAAATGAGGGGACTGCGCATCCGTCCGGTTGACCTGACAGCCCGCCTCCTTTTCCCCCAATGGAAACTGCAACCCGGCGAAGGCGACCTCACCGTCATGCGCGTCCGCATCGAGGGCGAAGGTGGCGTCGTCGCCCTCGACCTGCTCGACCGGTATGACCCCGATTCCGATACCATCTCCATGGCCCGCACCACGGGCTACACCTGCACAGCGGTGGCCAATTTGTTGCTCGAAGGCCGCTTCGCCCGCAAGGGTATTTGCCCGCCGGAATACGTCGGCGCGGCGGAAGGCGCGTTGGCGTTCGTGCTGGCCTACCTGGAAGCGCGCGGAGTGAAGTGGGAAACCCATTGGACCGGCCGGGCAGAATAAGCGGACCCGGTGATTCGCTATCCCTGCATTCTGCCCGACAACCGCAAACCATCCCGGAAATTCCGGCTGTTCAGGACGAGGTTTGCCAATCCCAGCGCCAATTCGGCCCTTTGAACGGCGAGAAACACGCCGTAGATAGTACCGTAATTCGCCTGGTAATAGAGGAAAACAGCCAGTCCGATGCGCAACAAGCCGTTGACGGCGACCATTTTTATTCGCTTCATTTTGGCTGCGACGATGGGGCTTTTCGATTGGGCCCGCCAGGCGTTTGCCGGAAAGCGCGAGGGTCGGCATCGCCACGAGCATCGCCGGCAAGCAGTAAAAAATAAACGTTTTTACGGTTCTGATCCATGCACAGCATCCGCGCTCAGTGGAAGTATAAGACTGCCAGCAATACAATCATCAAACTGGTCAGCAGCGCCATTTTGCCCATCCGCTGGATTTTTTTAAACTGGGTCTCCGCATCTCCCGTTTTGGCCCTGGCGCCTGCCCGGTGGATCAGGACGACCAGGGTTATCAATGCAGCCACCAGCAATAATTTGGCGATCAACAAGGGAGAGGAGGGCAGTATTTGCCAGTAGGGAGTCATCAGGAATATTCCGGAAACGACCAATAAAAGCAGGCCGAGCTGCCCCATTTTGCTCAGGACAAGCGATGCCAACCTGAGTTTGCTTGCTTCGTTCGGTTCCATTTGAGCACCGGCTATACCGAAAAACATATTGGCAAAACTGGTGCCCAGCCCCATGCCGAGGCCTAAAAAGTGGGTAATTAACATGACATCTTTCATCGTAAATTAATTTTAGTTTACGACGTTAGACTTTGATAAAGCGGTAAAAGTTGCACCTGTCTTTTCGCCTGGAGGGCGCCGCCATATATACCTCACGCCGCCAGATTTTGGGGCTGTCTCATAAGTTGGTGATTTGTTTGTACTGGTGAATTGTTTATTTGAAAATACCTTGGTTATGAGGGTGCAACGCAATAGGCCAAATCCACAAATAAACGAATAAACAGGCTTATGATACAGCCTTGAAAGCACAACGCGCTTTACCGCTCTTTCCACAAGATCCACCCGATCCACATGGCCCAAAGCGGGGCGATGAAGAGATAAAAGTTCAGACCAAGCCCGGCCAGCGCCTGGGACTGGAATGCGTACCCCAGCACATCTACCAGGGAGGCCAGCCCCAGCACCGTCGTGAGCCAGGAGGGACCGCGATGCGTGGGGCGCAGCAGCCAGCCCGTGCCGAAAAACCAGACGGCGGCCAGCGACATGGTGAGCAGGTTCCAGATACCGCTCAGCACTGGCAAATACCTACTTTTTGATGACCGCCGTCTCCAGTTTGGGTTGCGCCATGAGGTATGCATAAATGGCTTGTATCTGGTCGTCGGCCAGGTAGCCGACATTTTTCCAGGGCATAAATTTTGGGTTCAGTTCCTTGCCATAAGGCGTTACGCCGGTACGCATGGTTTTCAGGAAGCCGTCGGCGGTCCAGGCCGGGAGGCTGCCGCCGGGAGTGAGGTTGGGGCCCATGGGCGCCTCGGGGTTGGGGTCTTTTCCGCCGTTGAGTTGCGCGCCGTGACAGCTGCGGCAGCCCGACAATGTTACCAGGTAAGCGCCGTATTCGGGGCTGACCGCCCGTTGGGGCGCGGGAGGAGCCGGCCGGGCGTGGTCGATGGTTTCGACGTTCAGGGCGTCGCCGAACGCGCCGGTTTGGAAAAGGATATCGCACAGGAAGGTCGTTTTGACGGCCGGCCAGTTTTGTTCAGCGGCGGGAAGCGTTTTCAGGTAGGCGATAATTTGCGCCGTGTGTTCGTCGCTCATGTATTGAAAATCTTTGGCGGGCATGATAAGCAGCCCCCTGCCGTCTTTGTTCACGCCGTGGCGGATGGCCCGGTCCCAATCGAGGTCGGTATAGGTTTTGGTTGGGCCGCCGGGCGTCAGGTTGGGCGCGCAGATCAGGCCCAGATCGGGCACGTCGAAAAAGCGGGTTCCCGCCATATCCGCCCCATGGCAGCCGGAGCAAAGCGCATCGGCCCATTTTTTGCCTTCGGCAATGGAAGTGGAGTCCGATGGGATGGCAAGGGCGGCGGGCGGCGTCACGTCGTATTTCTTAGCCAGGCGTTTTTTAGCCGTTCCGGCGAGAGAAAGTGCGGTTACTGCAGCGACAAGGAACAAGGCGAGCAGGGCGATGCCGCCCCATTTAAGCGCTTTTTTCATAATCAGAGATGTCGTTAACGGGTGAATACATGTAGGCTGTGTGCCGTGGGTTGATTGACGCTACAAAGTTGCGCTGCCGCCCAGCCATGAGGCTTCCGCAAAAACACGTAAAAGCGCTACGCAGATTTGCGTATTTTATGCCGCTGTTCTCAAATTTTTCCCACACTTTCGGCCAGCTTTTCTTTTCGTTCTTTTCCCAATTCGCGGTCTACGTCTTCGAATAAAAAATACATGCGCTCCAGGTCACCGGCGCTGAACAGCGAAGCAGCCGTGACAAACAGTTCGTCGTCTTCAACAGCGATGTGATCGAGCAAGTCATTCATATAAACTTCCAGGAGGTCTTGGGAAAGAGGCCACTCACCGTTTGCGATACTCGCCTCTATTTCAGCAACGGTTTCGCGAAACATCTGGTGGTGGTTTTCAAGTTCGTAAAGGATATCGTCGAGCCGGAAATCGGGATGAGCGCGCAATTCGCGGAAAAGGACAGCCTCTTCCTTGTGGTGGTGGTATTGGTCGCTGTATTCGCGAAAGAAGCCGAGAAGACTGCGAACCAATTTGTCGTAGCCCGCGGCGTCGGTTTCCCACATTCCGCGGAGCGGGATGATCTTGTCTTGCAAGGCACTGATGACCCGGTGTTCGTGCATCAGTATTTGAATCGGATCGTTGTTGTTCATGTTCGATGTGGTCGGTTGAATAATGAGTTTGGTTTTATCGGTGATTAATGAATGAGAGTATGGAGTGACTGCCGGTCGGTGCGTTGGCTGCTGCCGTGAAGTTTCAGCCCAGTTCTTCAAAGCTTTGCTGTAGAAAGACTCCGATCATTTCTTTGCGGTACAGGCGTGGATAGGTGTCGTTGTCTATGATACGGGCTTTTTTGACCGTTTTAGCGATGAGCGTGTGCGGGTCATCAGCGGTGGTTCCTGTAACGAGGATGGGGCGCGGGTCGACGCCGCCGAGCGCGATCCGGACGCTGCCGTGCCGGTCGGTTGTGACGGCGCTGGTGAGGGAGCTGAACTCCAGGGATTGGCGACGGCGTAATTTTCTGAGTACCGAACGGAAACCACGGCCGAGTGGCACTTCGATGGTATGGAGTACGGCGGTCGGGTCGAGCCGACGCGGTTGTACGCCATCGCCGGTGTACAGGTCTTCCAGCGGGACGGTTTGTTCGCCGTTTTTATCGGCCAAGCGTACCGAAGCGCCGAGGCTGATGAGGGCCACCGCCATGTCGGAGGCGAACTTAGAGAAGCAGCCGCCTTTGCCGCCGGTGGCAATGCAGATATCGCCGTTGCATTTGAGGCAATACCCCACGGCTTCGCGCCACCATTCGCTTTGGTTGTAGAAAATGCAGCGGTTTTCGCACAGCAGGTTGCCGGCGAGCGTGGCTGTGCGGCGGATGACGGGCGTGGCGACGGCCCGTGCCGCTTCCGCGAGCAGGGGGGCTTCCGCTCGGACCTCGGTTGCCCTTTCCAACTCGTCTAAGGTGATCAGGGCGCCGATCAGCATGCGGTCGGCGGAAAGCCGTATTTGTTTCATTTCTGCGATGCCGGTCAGATCAATGAGGCAGGAACTGGCGTCGGTGCCCTGGAATCTGTTGACCATGGCATCGGTGCCGCCGGCAATAAACCGGAAATCAGGCGCCCGTTCGCCGGCCAGCCGGATGGCTTGGCCAACCGAATCGGGGCGGAAGTAAGTGTGCGCGTTGTTCATAGGGTGTCGGCTGTTTGCAGTTCCGTGAGGGTATTTTTCATTTTCATTTGCATCAGCACTTCTTCGGCGCTGATGGGTAGCCGGGTGATTCGCACGCCTACGGCGTCATACACAGCGTTGGCAATGGCCGGAATAACGGGGTGCAGGGCGCCTTCTCCGCACTCTTTGGCGCCAAAGGGGCCCTCGGGGTCGCCCGACTCGATGATATTGGTTTGCATATCGGGTGTGTCCAGGGTGGTGGGTATTTTATAGTCGAGAAAATTGTTATCGAGCAACAAGCCGTTGTAGTAGCGCATTTGTTCGCTCATGGCCTGGCCGATGCCCATGTGCCAGGAACCTTCCAACTGGCCTTCCACCGCAAGCGGGTTGATCGCTTTGCCGCAGTCGTGCGCACCCCAAACGCGCAGCACGTCTACTTGCCCGGTTTCCGGGTCTACCTGGACTTCGGCCACGCAGGCTCCGAAGCTATAGGAAGGGCTCAGACCTGCTCCGGCGCCCTTGAAGTCGCCGCCAAGTTTGGGCGAAATGTATTTGCCGCTCACGCTCACGGCGCCGCGTCCGGTCGTGAGTATTTCAGCGGCTTCCTGCCATTCGAGCGCCACGGTTCTATCGTTGGAGCAAACGCGGTTGGCCTCGATATACAGTTCCGTTTCAGGCACGCCGGTGCGCCGGGCGACGGCAGATAGAATTTCCAGGCGGAGGTTTTCGGCAGCGTCGCGGGCGGCGTTGCCGGCCATAAAAGTGACGCGGCTGGAATAGCTGCCGAGATCAACTGGTGTAAGCAAGGTGTCAGCGGCCAGAACAAACACTTTTTCGACATCTATGCCGAGGGTTTCGGCTACGACGATGGCGAGCATGGTGTCGCTGCCCTGGCCAATATCGCTGGCGCCGGACGTGATCAGCACCCGTCCGTCGAAGTCGAGTTTGAGGTGTACGACGGATTGCGGTTGCTCGTTCCAGATGATGGGCAAGGCGCTGCCGCTGATAAAAAATCCGCAGGCTACACCGAGGCCTCTCCCGGTCGGCAGCGTTCCGCGGCGTTCTTTCCAACCCGACTGATCCATTACCCGGCGAAGCGCTTCTCGGCTTCCGTTGGAGGTGATGCGATACTGGCCCACGGTGAGCGTATTGGCTCCGAGGAAGTTTTTCAGCCGCAATTCGCAGGGGTCCATGGCGATGCGGCGGGCCAGTTCATCTATCAGTGATTCGACGGCAAAGCGGGAGTTGACGGCGCCATGCCCGCGCATGGCGCCTGACTGGGGTTTGTTGGTGTAAACGCGAAAGGTACGGAAACCGAAATTGTCCAATTTGTAAGGCGCTTGTAGCAGTACGCCGTTGTAATAAGACGTAACAACGCCGAAACTGCCGTAAGCGCCGCCGTCGATGGCGATGTCGGCGTCGAGGACTTGCAGAATGCCGTCGTGCGACACGCCCATGGACATGGTCATTTTGGTAGGGTGGCGACCGTGATTGGTGAGGAACACTTCTTCGCGCGTCAGGCGTACGCGCACTGGTCGCCCGGTCTTTCTGGCCAGGTGAGCGATGATGACCTCGTGTGGAAAGGGGTCGCTTTTGCCGCCGAATCCGCCGCCGACATAAGGTTTGACGACGCGCACCCGCCCCAACGGCACTTCGAGCACTTTGGCCAACGCGCGATGCAGATAGTGCGGAACCTGGGTAGCGGTGTGGATGGTCAGGCCGTTTTCGTCCCACAAGGCGATAGCGGCATGGGGTTCGGTGAAGCCGTGATTCACGCCCGCAAATTCGAAGTCCATGCGCACGGTTTCATCGGCATTGCGCAAGCCCTCTTGCTGATCGCCAAAGCGCAGTTCGGCTTTTTTATGGACGTTGTTGTTGAAACGGACGTGCGCATGAATTTTCTCGCTGTCGCCCGCGTCGTTCAGCGAGTCTTCTATTTCCAAAAAAGCCCGAATCGGCCGGTATGTCACGCGGATGAGGCGGCATGCCTCGGCGGCAATGGCTTCGGTATCGGCAGCCACGGCGGCCACTATTTCGCCCACGTAGCGCGTTTTTTCAATGGCCATCGCCGTTTCATCCTGCGAAATGGGCAAAACGCCGAATTTAACGGGCAACTCGGCGCCGGTTGCCACAGCCCGTACTCCAGGGAGCCTGAGCGCTTCTGACACATCTATGTCTTCGATATAGGCATGAGGATGTATGCTGCGCAGGAATTTGCAATACAGGGCGTTTTTCACCCGTATATCGTCGGCATATTCGGCGACGCCGCATGCTTTTTTTCCGGCTTCGATATAAGGCCGTGAAATACCTACTGCGCCGGCAACAGGAACTGTTCGGGCAGGTACGCCGGCTGCATATTCGGCCACGGCTTCCACGATTTTTTTATAACCCGTACAGCGGCAAAGATTGCCGGATAGTGCCTCTTTAATTTCTGTTACAGTGGGATGGGCGTTCCGGTTCACAAAATCGAGCGCCGTCAGTACCATGCCTGGGGTGCAAAATCCGCATTGGATGGCGCCTTTTTCGATGAATTTGGCTTGCAGGGCATGCAATTCGCCGTTTACGGCCAGGCCTTCGATCGTAGTGATCGAAGCGTTGTGGAAGCGCAGGGCGGGTGTGATACAGCCGAGCACGGGTTTGTTGCCGGCCAATACGGTACAGGCGCCGCAACTGCCTTGTTCGCAGCCGATTTTGACCCCGGAGAGGCCGATTTTTTCGCGAAGCACTGCGGCGAGCGTTTCGTGTCCATCCACCAGGATATTATGTGTTTGACCGTTGACCTTTAGTGTGAGTCGTTCCATTTTACTCGTGATTGGCAGGTTTTAAGTTGGTGGGACGGAAAAGATATCCGTTCTACTATTGCTTTTTATCAGTCTGAATCATCCGGACGGAAGAGATTTCCGTCCTACTCTTACCACCCGGCGCCGATACTTTTACCGCCGTCCACGTAAACGGTTTGGCCGGTAATGAACCGGGTTTCGGGGGAGGCCAGAAAAGCGACTGCGTGGGCTACGTCGTCCGGTGTTCCCATGGTGCGGGTAGGTTGCGCCTCTATGAGTTTTTCGAGTACTTCCGGCGCCAGTTGCCGTGTCATGGGGGTATCTATCAAGCCGGGAGCCACGGCGTTGACGCTGACGTTGTACCGTCCGAGTTCGAGCGCAAGGGCGCGCGTAAGGCCGATCACCCCCGCTTTGGAGGCCGAATAATTGGTTTGGCCGCGATTGCCCAGCCACGCCCGCGAGGCGATATTGACGATGCGCCCGTTGTTTTGCCTTTTCATGCGTTCGGCGGCGGCACGACAAATGAGCCAAACGCCCCGCAGGTTGAGGTTCAACACATGGTCGAAATCTTCGGTCGGCATGTTCCAGATCAGGTTGTCGCGGATGATGCCGGCGTTGTTCACCAGCACATCTATTTTTCCAAAATTTTGGTCTATGCGCGAAAAAAGCGCCTCTACTTGTGCTTCGTCGCTGACGTCGGTTTTTTCAAACGATAAAGAATCGCGTCCGAACTCGCTTAAAAGCGCGGCGCCCGCCCCGGCGTCTGAGTCAGCGGCGACGACGAAGCAAGCTTCGCTCGCCAGCTGCGCCGCGATGGCTTTTCCGATACCCCGGGCGGCGCCCGTCACCAATGCGATTCTTTTTTCTGTCATGCTATGTTTTACTGTGTTTCATTCATTTTTTGCAATACTTCTGACCCTTTTCAGGCATCATTCCAAACCGGTTTTCTTTTTTCCAAAAAGGCGGCAATGCCTTCATTGGCATCGGCGGTATTCATCAGTTGCGAGACGTACAACGTTTCCAGTTGGGGTAAAAAATTGCCCAATACATGATTGAACTTGATACGCGCTGCGCGCACGGCGAAACGCAGCGAGGAGGCGCTTTTAGGCAGAATATGCTCTTCGATCCAGGTTTCTGTGCCGGCATCGAGGTCGGCGCGGGTTTCATAAACGCGGTTGATCAATCCGAAACCGAAGCCTTCTTCGGCGGCAATAGAACGGCCGGTGAGCAGGAGGTCTTCGGCGCGCGACAGGCCGATTTTTTCCGGCAAAATAATGGACGCTGGCGGCGGAAAAACGCCGAGCGCGACTTCGGGCTGACCGAGGCGGGCCGTTTTGTCGGCAAAAATCTGGTTGCACATCAAGGCCAGTTCCAGGCCGCCGCCGAGGCATTGGCCGCTGACTTTGGCCAAGGCGGGGATGCACAGTTCGCGCAGGCTGAAAAACATCTTGTGAAACCCGCGCAACATAGCGGCGGCGTATTCTTTTTGGTGTTCTTCGACGCTGGCGCCGAAAGAAAAATGTTTGCCTGCGCCTTCCCAGGTGATGAGTTTGAGCTGCGGCATTTGGGCGAACCGATCCAGCTGCGCCTGGATTTGCTCCATCATCAGGTAGTCCAGCACATTGCCTTTGCCGTCGTTCAGGATGATGCGGGCGACGCTGTCGTTGCGAGAGAATTCAACGTTAATTTTTTCCATCATTTCGATCAAACAACTTCGGTTTTATATTGCGGTGATATGGCGTGGTGGAGTTCTTCGTTCCATTCGGCGCCTTCGGCGAGCAGTTGGCGCAAGCGGATGAAATCCACTTCGCGGTCGTGTTTGGGGCCTTCGTTGAAGGCTTTGAATCCTGCTTTGGCCTCGGTCATCATATTGAGCGCCAGCCATTCGCGGTTGCTTTCCTTGTTTTTATCCCAATGTTCCAATTTTTTCTTGCGCACTTCTGTCAGCGTTTTGGCGAGGCAGTTGGGGAAGGTGTGGAGCAGTCTGGCGCTGAGCCGGTTCACGACCTCGTCGAGCAGGCTGAAGTCAATGGCACCGCGGGCGACCAAATCCTTGCCTTGTTGCAGCGCTTCTCCGGTTTTCATAGCGCCGAACACGATGCGTCCGTATTCGTCGGCGTAGCGGTCGAGCACGACAAGGGGATTGGCGATAAATTTTCCGTCCACTTTCAGCACGGGTGCGACGTCGGAAATAAGACCGAGGCGGTAAGCCTGGTGGGCCGTCCAGGGTTCGCACAAGGTGAGGGAGGTCATAGCGCGTTCGATACCGACGAACAGGTGCAGGAAATCGGTGGCTCCGCCGACGGCTGCGCTGCCGTGTTTGGGGCCGGCTTGCCCGAAACGGGCGAGGTCGGAGGCAATGGTAAAGTCGGCAGCCATGCCGATTTCCTGCCCACCCCCGATGCGCATGCCGTTGACGCGGCAGATAACCGGTTTTTCGCACTTGAGAATGGCGCTGACCATGTCGTTGAACAGGCGCATGTACTGGGAATATTCCTGGGGATTGCCGGCATAATATTCGGCGTACTCTTTCGTATTGCCGCCGGTGCAAAAAGCTTTGTCGCCGACGGCGGAAAACACGACGGCCACCACGCTGCGGTCGTTGGAAGCTTCGCCGAAAGCAAGAATGATTTCCTTGACAGCTTGCGTTGTATATGAGTTAAATTGCTGTGGATTATTCAGCATAATCCATGCGTTGAAAAGGCCGGCGACGGGAGTGCCGTCGAGGTCGGGGCAAGGGCGTTTTTCAAAAATTATTTCCTTGTATTCGCCGTAGGTCAGGTTGTGATTTTTAAGCGGTGTCATGTTTTTTCAATATTCTTTTTATGCGAATCAAGGGTTGGATAATTGGCTTCATTTTGAGCGACTTATGTTTACGAAGCTTTCAAAGTTTTCGTAAACGTCTGCTACCCTTGATTCGAATCTTTTTGAAAAAGCGGTTAGTCGAAGTCTGGCACGAGCACAGAGCGGCGATCGTACCGGTGTGCGAGCGTGTTTTGAAACACCTCGTTGATGCGCGACAGGGGAAATGTTTGCACGAAGTCACGAATGTCGAGCCGGCCGGAGGCGATTAAATCCACCACTTCGGGGTAGAGTTCGGGTTTGCAGCCCCAGGTGCCGATGAGTTTGGCGTCGAAAGCCATGAGGTTGCTCAGGCGCACTTCGAGTTTGTTCATGGTAAAGCCCACCACGCTCAGGGTGGAGGCATAAGTGAGCAGGCTGAATGCCAGTTCCTGGCCGGAAGCCGTGCCGGATATTTCGAAAATTTTCCAGCCGTATGGGGAAACGCCCATCTCACGGGCGATTTCTTTCACGCTGTTTTTCAGCGTTTTTAGGTCCATATCTTTAGAATTGAGCGTAGCATCCACGCCGTGTTTCTGAGCGTTGGCCAGTTTTTGGTCGTTGATATCTATGGCCAGCACTTTGGCGCCTTTGATCTTCGCGATGAGCGCGCCATACATACCCACCCCGCCAATTCCGATGACGATGGCTAAGTCGCCTGGTTCCAGTTCCGACTTTTGCACGACCTGGTAGGGTGTTGAAATGGCGTCGGCGATGACTGCCAGTTCGGCCAAAGCATAATTTTGCAGCAAAGTATCGGGTATGGGGCAGAGATACCGGTGCGGCACTACGACATGCGACGCGAAGCCGCCATGGAAGTCGTTTCCGGGCATCAATTGGTTTTGACAGATGTTGCTGCGGCCTTTACGGCATAGTTCGCACGTTCCGCAGGGCAACACGGCGGGGATGACGACGTTTTTACCTATCAACGATGGCGGACCTTCTACCACCGTGCCGCTGATTTCGTGTCCGAGGGTAAGCGGCATATCTTTTTTAGTACGCACTCCATCGTGCCAATAACTCAGGTCGGTGTGGCAGACGCCGCAGCCGGCGATTTTGACCAATGCCTCGTGCGCTCCAATTGGCGGTGCAACTGTTTCCGCCAATTCAAAGTTGGCCCCCAGGGCGGTCATTTGCCATTGTTTTATCGTTGTCATGCCGTTGTGTTTGTATTTTCGAATAATATTGCCGTGCCCTGTCCGCCGCCGATACAGGCGGCGGCGATACCATAACGGAGCCTGCGGGCGTTCATCTCGCGAGAAAGTGTAAGCGACAGCCGTGTGCCGGTGGCAGCAAGGGGGTGACCCAAAGCAATGGCGCCGCCGTTGACGTTGCAGTGCGTGCGATCAAGGCCGATCTCGCGTTCGCAGCCTATGAATTGAGCCGCGAAAGCCTCGTTGATTTCAATCAAACCGATGTCGTCTGATGTCAAACCTGTCAATTCCAGCAGCAGCCGGATGGCGGGCACGGGACCAAGCCCCATCACTTTCGGGTCGAGGGCGCTGGTGGCAGAAGCGGCAATCCGGGTCAGTACCTGCAGGCCGCGGTTCCGAACGAAATCGCCATGGGCCACCGCGACCGAAGCAGCGCCGTCCACGATACCGCTGGAGTTGCCGGCAGTTTGTACCCCGTCGGCGGCGAAAACGGGCGGCAGTTTTGCCAGGGCTGCGGGTTCGGCGGGGCGCACATTTTCGTCGGCATCGAAATCGCGTGTGTTTTTGGGCAGCGCGACTTTTCTCGGTTTCAGTCCGGGCGCTTCAAAAACGGCGCTGTTCATTTTCAGGATTTCCCCTTCAAAGAAACCGCGTTCTCTGGCCGCCAGGTAACGCCCGACTGAAAGGCAGGCGTAGGCGTCGGCCTCTTCGCGGGTGATACCGAATTGCCGGGCGACGTTTTCGGCGGTGCAGCCCATCGGAACGGCAGCGGTGTCGTTGAGGGCTTCCCAAAGCATATCCACAAAACCGGTTTTCCCCAGCGTATAGCCCATTCGGTTGCCAAAAGCTGCCGTTGGCGAGAGGCTCATGTTTTCGGCGCCGCAGCAAAGGGCTGTTTGCGCTTTACCCAGTGCAATTTGCTCCGCTCCGGCAATGATGACTTCGAAACCCGAACCGCAAATGCGCTGGATCATGGCGGCAGGAACGGTTTCCGACACACCGGAATACAGTGCGATGTGCCGCGCCAAAAAATAGGCGTCTGCCGAACTTTGGCCGATGTTGGCACAAAAAACCTGGTCAATGTCTCCGCCATTTACGCCCGATCTTTCTAAGGCCGCCCGCGAGGCGTAAATGCCCAGGTCGGTGGGCGACACCATCCCCAGCGTTCCACAGAGTCTGCCGAAAGGCGTACGCGCCCCGTTGAGCAACCAGATGTCGTCGTAAGTGATGGCAAATCCTTTTTTCTTGTCGTGGTATGCTTTCACAGTTCTGAAAATCAATGATGAACGAAAGAAGCGGGGGTTTTAGGTCCGTGCGTCCGGAAGTGCTCCAAGCCGATTTTCATATCGTCGGTGCGCAGGCATTCGCCAAACATTTTCGATTCCAGGGCCAAACCTTCTTTCAGCGTCAGGGAGGCGCCGTGGTAAATGCTGGCCACCATAATTTCATCAATTTTTCGGCTCAAATGCCCCAATTCGAGTTTTCTGGGTTGACCGTTCAGCGGCAAAGGGTTGCGAGGTAAAATTTTCTGTTGCCGGTTGCCTTCGGCGAGTTCGAGCGCCAGCGCGGCGGCTTCTTCGAGCAGTTTATCGTCATCAGAAGCGGCATCGAGGTAGCCCATTTCGAGGGCTTCTTTCAAAAAAACCTGTCGCCCCGTGCGCAGGATCTCCGCTGCTTTTTCCACACCTACGAGGCGCGGCAGACGCTGTGTTGCGCCGGCGCCGGGAATAAATCCGAGGTTGACTTCGGGCTGGGAAAAAACGACGGACAGCCCTTTGCGGGCAATTCGGGCTGTGCATGCCATGGCCATTTCGCTGCCGCCGCCGAAGGCGAATCCGTTGAGCGCGCACACGACCGGTTTAGGGTAGTCTGCGATGTAATCGAGCGCGGCCTGAAAATCGCGCGAGTTCTGCACTCCTTCTTCGGGGGTTTTCAGCGCGGTTATCATATTCAGATCGGCGCCTGAAACGAATGCCTTGACGCCAAAGCCGGTGACGACGACGGCCTGAATGGCGCTATCTGACCTGACCCCTTCGAGCACCTCGCGGATTTGGGCCAACACACCGAGGTTGAGGGCGTTCATCACCTTAGGTCGGCGTATGGTGATGACGCAGACCGCTCTGTGCCGGTTCACCACAATGTCGCGCAGTGCCCAAGCGCCGGACTTGCGGGCTTTTTCGAGGGATTTTGGTACAAGGAAATCGGGATTTTCAGCGCAAAAAGCGTTTACGAGCGCATACGCCTTTTCCATGCCGATGGTATTCATGTATGCGAGCGGTGGTTTGATAACGAGCGCCAGTTCGCATGCCATATTCAGGTCGCCGGCCTCCACAATGCCCGAATCGAGCATAAAACCTGCCAATGCAAAATAAGCGCCCTGAAAAGTGGCTACTAACCGGGCTTCCTTTTTCGCGTCGAGTTCGACTGTTTCACCGCGCCGGGCGGTGTTCCAGGGCTCTCTCCGCTCGGTTTTTTCCCGCAGGAGAGCAGGAGTCTTGAACCAGGGCATCACTTGCCGCCCCAATTCGTCGAGGCCATGCGCCGTGATGGGGTTTCCGCCGGTGAGGTTCAGCGCGGTAAAAGGCCCCACACCGAGGCCCAGTGCCCGGACGGCAGCCGCGTCAATTTCCTTTTCGTTGCCCCAGCCTTTTTCCAAACATTGGATGGCCGTTTGGCAAAGCCCTTCGAAAATGGGGTCAATGGCATAACCGTAAGCGCTGTTGACGCGAATGGGGATTTTACCGATGGATTCGTAAAAAGCCTGTAAGCGTTCGGCCAGTGCGGGATCGGTTTGGGCGCCGGGCACGATTTCAACCACCGGATTGATCTCAGCAGGAAAAAAGTAGTGCGCCACGAGACAACGGCTTTTTTGCCGGACGTTTTGAAAAATCACTTCCGGCTGGAGGTGCGAGGAGTTGGATAAAAAGATGCAGGTTTCGCCGGTCAGCGACTCCACGCGGCGGAAAATAGCGTCTTTGACGCGGGTATCTTCCGTGGCGGCTTCCACGGCGATTTGCGCTTCCCGAATGTCGTCATAATTCAGTGAAAAGTGGAGCGCGCTGCGAATGGCTTCGGCCTGGTTGGGCTTGAATGCACCGCTGTCGAGGCCTTTTTGGATTTTGGCCTCGACCTTGTTTTGGGCGGCGGTAAGCGCCTCAGCGGAAATGTCTATGACTGCAATCTGAACGCTGTGGGGAGCGAGCGATTTGGCAAAGTGCAGGGCGATGTCGGGGCCAATTTGCCCGGCGCCGATGACGGCGATTTTATCTATGTGCCAATTTTTGAAACAGTAAGGCATACGAAATTTTTTATATGGAGATGGTTTCCATTTCCCTCGGCAATTGGGGCTGGCCGTTTGTGATCGAGCGTTCGAAGGCATTACGGGCCAGAATAGCTGCCCCGTAGGAGACGGCATACTGGGGCGCATCGAGCACTTGAATGTCTTTGTGAAAAAGTTCGTCGAGCAAGGATTTCAGGTAAGGGTGGTAGGCCGCTACGCCGCCGATCATGACGGTGGGGATACCGGGGTCGAGGCGCATTTTGGCGATTTTGCCGGCGATGGACAAGTAGATACCCCGTGCGATGTCCTCGGCGCGCAGGCCTTCGAATATCCAGTTCATGATTTCAGTTTTGGCGAACACGGTGCAAAAACTGTTCAGGGGTTTGTCGTGGGCGGACTGGGCGGCAAGACTGCTCATTTCGTCCACGGCGATTTGGGCGCGCTCGGCGATTTCGGAAAGGAAGGCCCCGGTGCCGGCAGCGCATTTGTCGTTCATGTAAAAATTTTCGACGTTGTCGTGGCGGTCGCAGCGGATGATCTTGATGTCTTCGCCGCCAATGTCGAGGATGTTTTTTTCGCCGGGAAAAAACTGGGAGACAGCGGCGGCGGCGCAATTGATTTCCGTTTTGACCAGATCGGTTTCATAAAAATGCTTTCGGCCGTAGCCGGTAGCGCAACTGAAACGGATGTTGAAGTTGGCGGCGATGGTTTGCATGACGTTTTGCTGGCCTGCCTTGTCGTTGCCGAACGAGCGGAGAGCGTAGCGGAACAGGGGTTTGCCTTGCACATCTATCACGGTGAATTTGGTGTAGGCCGAGCCGAGATCTACACCCAGAAAACAATCGCTGTTTCGGAAGGAAGCAGGGACCAGGTTTTTGTTGACGAGACCTTTGTCGAGGATTCGTTTGTTGATCTGGGCGCCGGCGCCGGGTATCCGGGTGGCGATGTTTTTGTTGGTCATAGCCTTCACCATGTTGGTAAAGGAGAGGTTCAGCGACGTGCGGACATAATGCTTGCGGCCGTAGGCGACGATTTTGCCGTTGAAGAAGTCAATTTCGGTGGGGCGCTCATTGATAAGGTCGAGGGCAAGGGAAGGAAAATGGTCGCCGCCTTTTTTAAGGTATCGCAGGCACCGGCGGACAAAGTCGTCGGGGAACCTGATTTTCTCGTATTCAGCCACTTGCACGGCTTCGTTGATGATTTGCTCGATGAGTTCCACCGTGTCGGGGTCGGCCATGGCTTCGGCCATTGTGAGGCGGCCAACACCGCACAGGGCGCTCAACGAAGCATTGAGAATGGTTTTTTCCCAGCTTCTTTTTTGAATTTCGAAGGCATCAACGGCTTTGGTGTCCAGGTTCACACTGTTGAGCAGGTCGGCCAGCTGACGCGCCTTGTCGGGGCATGCGTCGTTGATAGAGCCGATGTAGTTGGGCGGCTGGAAAAAAGAGACCTTAACCGAAGTGGGAGAGACGAGCGTTCCGGCGAAGTTGAGCACCATGCGCAGGGTTTTGGATTCGCCGAAAACATCGGCGATGCGTTCTTCCGCATCTATGCCGTTCAGGGCCGCCACAACATGTAATTTTTCAGAGTGGAGGGTGGCGGCGGCTTCCAAAACTGCCGGAACATGGTACGTTTTGACGGCAATGATGAGAAAATCGAGGTCAAGACCGGCCATTTCAGCTGCGGAGGTATATACTTTGTCGAAGTGGGCATCGGCGCAGATGACGTTTTCGAGGGATATGCCGGATTTTTTTATCTTTTCACAGCGAACCTCGTTGCGTTCGCAAAGAGCCACGTAGCAACCCGCTTCCCGGAGTTTGACGGCCAGGATAGCGCCGACCGGCCCCAGGCCGACAATGCCGATTTTGGTTTTTTCACTGCTTGCCATCAGACATAGATTTTATTGGCTTCCAATTGTTCGAGAAAGGTTTCGATTTTGGTGATGCTTTGGCCTTCGGAAAAAAAGCGCAGGTCGCACAAATCGCCTTCGATTACCAAAGCGGGCACACCCGTGCGTTCGCGCAGGCGTTGGGGCATGCCAAACCGTGCATTGGAGTTGTTGAAGCAGGTTTTGCTGTCGTGATACACAATACCGTCTATATGATATTCTCCGAACCAGTCGGTCAGCATGGCCATTTTGGCTTTTTCGCTGCGGTTGATAAAAATTTCGGTGTACGCCCGGGCAGTCGAATACCAGGGGTCGTCTTCGTCGAATTGATCGAATACCCAACTGCTGCAATAGGTGGAGGCTACCACCGCAGCCCCATTGGCGGCAAATAAGTCGCTCATCATACGCAATTTGCCCCATATCGGCATTCCTTCCCAAAAAATACGCGTGCGTGGCTGAGGCAAAAAGCCGATGCCGTTGCGCGCATTTTCTTCCAATTCATGCAGCAGCAAGGCGTAGTAATCTTTGGCGACCTGGGTGCCGCGCAATACGACGATAGGGCCCATGTGAATCGTTCCGTCGAAAAAGCTCAGCGGCGGGGCAGCGGCAGTGGAGGTTTTCAACACTTTTTGCCACAGCAAAGTGGCCTCTTTGCTCAACCGGACAACCTCCCGGAAGCGGCCAGGATCGAATTTATGACCGCTGACCTGCTCGCATACGGGGACCATTTTTTGGAATTGTCTGACGACAAGGGCCACCTCGTCGTCGCTCACTTCGTCGAGGTGGCGGGGCGGGTGGATACCTACGATCGGGCAGCCGAAATGATCGGCATAGAAGTGAAACCAGTCCTCTACTTCCCGGCATTGGTTGGTGTTGTAGGCGATAAGATCGGGTTTGGGCGCTCCGGCCATTCCGTAGTGGGTTTGGAGCGGAGAATTTTTTTTCAAGAAAGCGCCGATATCAGCCGTCGTATAAGAACAAACGTGGCCTGAATAGCCGCATTTGACCGCTTCGGGGATGCAGTCCATTGCCGCGCGCGTAGCGCCAAGCAAAGCGCCGTGATTTTCGGGGAAATACACTTCGAAACCGAAAGAACGCAGGAGCTCCGCCGGGCCGACGCTGGTACACCACGCAACCTTTTTTTCGCCCGACTCCAGGGAGCGGAAATAAGCGCCCATGATCTCTTTCATGCGCTCGGTGGCTTTTATTTTGTACATGTCGCGGTCGGTTTGTTTTTTTCCAGTTCGATGACGTACACCTCTTCCTCCACCGGCACCGATTCGCCGTAGAGGTTCAGCAAGTGAGAGCGATATTTTTCAAGTACGTTTTTGGGCGCCATTTTCATCGAAGGCGTCAGGGTGTTGTGGTCTAAAGAGAGTTCGTCGAGGATAACGGCGGCGGACTTGACGTTGGCGAATTTCTGGCCGATGCTGTTGTTGGCCATCTCGAGGCAGCCGGTGAGGCACCGGCCAAGTTCGTTGAGGGTTCTGGGGCAGAAGCAGCCTTCATCCGGGCTGAGTTCGTAGTCGGGTTGTTCGAGCAGTTTTTTGTTGGGGAATATGAGTGCGACGGGGTGTTCTTCGCCATTGCCGGCCACTATGGCGTACTGCACGTAATGACACTTGAGTTCGATGGCGCGCTCCAGGTCGGTGGGAATGACCTTTTCGCCGTTCGACAGTTTGAAAATCCGGTCTTTGCGGGCGATGAGTTGCAGGCCGTGTTCGGTAAATTGACCCACATCGCCGGTGCGGTACCATCCATCGGCGGTGAATGCGCTTTCATTGGCCTCGTCGTTGCGAAAATACCCCGCCATGACGTTGGGGCCTTTCACCAGAATTTCGCCGTCGGGAGCGATGCGCAGGCTGACTCCGGGAATCGGTTTGCCAACGACGCCGGGCGTGCGTTTCACGGCGGGATCGGTAAGCGTACAGCAAGGGGAGGTTTCCGTAAGTCCCCAGCCTTCTACAACAGGAATACCGCGTTTTTCAAACTCTTTCGACAAGCGTTCGGGCAAGGCCGCAGCAGCGGTGAAGATGAATTTCAGGCCGGAATTAAAAAAAACATCCTCCGCCTCCCGGCTCTCACGGGTCAGGTCGAAGAGCGCCTGGTAGACTTTCGGCACGCTGAAAAAAACGGTGGGCCGGACCTGCCGCCAGTTGTCGAAAATACTGCGCGGGTCTTTGCCGTAACTGCTTTCGAGCGAATAGGAGGCGCCGTTGTATAAGGCGGAAAAAAGTTCGAAGATGCCGCCGAAACTGTGATGCCAGGGCAGGTAAGAGAGGAAACGATCGTGTTCTGATATACGCAGTACGGGTTCGATAGCAGCCTGTTGGGAAAGGATATTTCTGTGGGTCAGTTGCACGCATTTGGGCGTCCCCATAGTTCCCGACGTATACATATTCAGGCAAATAGTATCGGGATGGATGTTTTCGTCCAGAGCGGTATCGCCATCGTTCGTTTTTTCCAGCAAATGGCGGAAGGGCTCGATGCCCGCTTCAGGGTGGTGGAGTGGGCTGTCGTCGAGCACAAAAATATGCCGGATTTTGGGTGTTTCGCCGGCGTTGGACAACTGGTTGATGCCCTCCACTGCCAGCCAGGCGGCATCCGAGTGGTTGATGAGCAGTTCGGCAGTTTGTTTTTTGAAATGGGCAAAAATGGGCACTGCGATGCCGCCGGAAGCCATTACAGCAAGTTCCAATTCCAGCATCGGAAGGCAGTTGCGGGAAAAAATCACCATTTTATCGCCGTGGGTAAAACCTTGCTGCCGGAGGTTACGGACAATGCGGCGGATGTTTTCTGCAAAATCCTGCCAGCAGATGCTTTCGTATTGACCCTGGGCGTTTTTTTGCCGGAATACGGTATTATCAGCGAAACGGCCGGCATTTCGATTGAGCAATACGGCTATATTCGGCAGGACTTCGCCCAACGGGATTTCGGAATGTAAGACGTTCATAATAATTCCTCCCTTTGCCGCTGTTCCTATGCTGGTTGCAGCACTGCGGCAGCGTTTTTTTCTTTTAATTTAAAATAGCGAAACCCTCCCCACAGCGCCGCTCCGATGGCGCCGGAATAAATGGCGTCGGGGTGTGTGGCGAATTCCAGGTTGTTTTTTTTGTTTTCGGCGGCCAGCTCGCGTATAGCCTGAATCATGCCCACGTTCATGCCCATGCCACCCACCAATACGACGGGCGGCTCGGCCCGCAGCGAACCAAGCAATTTGATGACCCGCTGTGCGATGGAGATGTTGATGCCTTTGACGATGTTGGGCGTGGACAAGCCTTTGGAAACCAGGTTGATAACATCGGTTTCCGCCAATACGGCGCAGATGCCGGAAGGTACTTCGGGGTTGTCGGCCTTCAGGGAAATTTCGCCCACTTCCTCGACAGCGAGGCCGAGATAGCGGGAAATGTTTTCGATGAACTGACCGGAACCGGAAGCGCATTGGCCGGTCATTTTGTAGTCCAGCACTTTGCCGCGCGGGTCCACCTTAATGGCGCGCACGTAGAGGCCGCCCATATCCACCACTGTTTTGGCCTCCGTGGCAAAAAAAATGCCGCCGCGTGCGTGGGAGGTCATGCTGTAAAAGTGGCCGGTTTTGCGTACGACCATTTCGCCTTCACCGGTGGAAGCCAGATAGGAAATGTCGCGCTCGTAATTCAGGTGGTTGCGGTTCAAAACCATCTCCACAGTTTCGTCCACCACCTCTCTGGGGTTTCGTTTGCGGATCTTTTCGGTTTGTTTGTCCAACAGGCGGTGGTTGTCGCCCTCATAGTCGTAGGCCATCAGGACGGCTTTGACATAACTGCCGCCAACATCCACTCCCATTGTGTAAATATTCTCTTGCATAGCGGTATTTTTTAAACGGTTGCAGGTTCTTCGTTTTCAGTCATTTTAGCAGTTTTGGGCAGGTCGGCGCTGATGTTGCGGCGGGCGAACATGGCGCCGCCGAGAGCTCCCATGAAAATGGAGTCAGGGTGGATGTTCATGGTCACTTCGCCGTAGGCGTCGGTGACCATCTGCTTCACGTACCGCAGTACCGCTTGATTGCGGGCAACGCCGCCGGTGAAAGTGAATTCGTTTTTTACGCCGCCGGAGCGGGCGATGAGCGACATAGCGCGCTGCACGATGGCCTTGTGCAGCCCGGCGAGGATGTTGGGACGTTCTTCGCCATTGTGCAGCAATTCTTTCACTTCGGCTCCTGCGAATACGGTGCAGGTGGAACAAATAGTCGTTTCTTTGGTGGCGTTCATGGCTTCAGGGCCTAACTCGTTGAGCGACAAGCCGAACTCGTCAGCGATATAACCGAGGTAGCGGCCGCAGCCGGCGGCGCAACGGTCATTCATGTGGAAACTGGTGACCAGGCCATGACTGTCTACCTGGATGGCTTTGGTATCCTGCCCGCCGATATCGAGCACAGTGCGGGTGTTGGGGAATACGGCGTGGGCGCCGAAAGCGTGGCAGAGGATTTCCGATTTGATACAGTCTTCCGGGAAGGGCAGCAATGCCCTGCCGTAGCCTGTTCCAACCATTTTGGCAATGTGAATGTCTTCGTTGACGATGTCCTCGATGTGCTCGCGCAGCGAATGCTCCACGCTTTTATAGTTGTTTTTGACGGCGTTCAGCTCCGCGTAATACCAATCTTCCCGGTTGTCATCCTGCGGTTGGTCGGCCAGTCCGCGGTATTTTTCATCGAGCACGTCCATGGATTCGAACACCAGTTCGCGGAAATTGTACTGCACCATCTCATTTTCGACGGGGGTAATGCTTTTATCGAAAGCGAGCATAAGCGGCTCGTAAAATCCGGCGCCTTTTTTCGCCACTTCCGCGTTGTACTGTTCGCTGACGATATCGCGGAAAAACTGATTTTTAGCGCCGAGGTCTTCGTTGATGAATCCATGGCGGATGCGGGGGCGGATGGTTTCGAGTATCTCGTCGAGTTTTTCAGCGATGTCGGATTTGTTTTTACTGGTAAACTCGGACACTGTTTTGCGCAACAAAACTTCGAGGCGGTCCATGCGGCGTTTGAACTGCCGGTACTGGAAGACGGCGCGTATGTCGGCCATGTACTTTTTGAATTCGGGCTTCAACTCCATCTCCTCCCGGATGCGGTTGGCCAGCAGGTTGAAACGTGCGTCGTAAATGGCCTCTTCGCGGGCGATGTCGGCTGCCACTTTGTAATTGGCGCGGGTATTGGTGATGCCGCGGCCGATGATTTCGTCCTTTTCGTTGATGATGACGGCTTTAGATGTGGTGGAGCCGAGGTCTATACCTAAATAGTATTTATTCATGGCCTATACAGTTGCGGTGGCGTGAATGATTTTTCGCTGAGCCAGCATTTGGAAATAGGATTCCAGGCGGTTTTTAATGTTGGAATAAGAAAAATAGCGCGGGTCCACGAGGTCGGATTCGATAAAACCGACCGGCACTTCGAGGCGGTCTTCGATCTCTCGCATCATACTCAGTTGGCCTGCGGAAAAAGAGTTACAGCTCTTGATGGAATTGGTGATATAACCGTCGGCTTCGTAGTCGCGGATGAACTTGGACAGCAGGTCTATGCGTTGGGGGATATTGAGGTTGGTGTAGCAATTCATGCAGTATTCTGCCAGGGATTCGAGCGGGCGCGAGGGGTCGTGGCGCCAACCGAGGTCGTACACGCCGCCAACTTTGGTGTAGGAGGAAGCGACGATAACGGCGCCCATGTCGTAGAAGATTTTCCAAAATTCGCGGAAATTGGTCCAATTGGGCGGACCTTCGACCACGAGGCGGAATTTTTCTTCCTGCATTTCGCCTTCGGGGGTAATGGGGCCGAGGCCGAGCCGAATGCGCTCCTGGATTTCCCCGTAGAGGGCCTTATAGTAGTCTACCGCTTCCCGTGTGCCGCGAAAGCCAATGTTGATGGGGCCGATGTAATACACGCCGGCGAAATAGGCGTCTATGGGCGAGGGCCGGTGTTTGGTGGTGTTGAAGATCCGGGTGATCCAGTCTTCGGCCTCTTTGGAAAGGGAAAGGATGCCCTTAAGTTTTTCCTCGTCGTACCGAATCCCGCTGACCGCTTCCATCTGAGGGATGACCTCCGTTTTTAATTGCCTGACCATGTATTCGACCATGGCAGGGGTTATTTCGCCGTTTTCCTGGTAGGGCGTGTGGATCATGACGACCCTGGCATTAGGGTATTCCCGCTTAAGGGTCTCGAACCATTTCATAAAGGTGAAACAGCCGGTATAACTCAGCAACAGGATGTCGGGCGGCGGCAGCGGCTGGCCAGTGGGGCCGATGTTGCCTTTGAGCATCATGCCGACATCGCATTTAACATAAGTGCATACGTCTTCGCTGTGGGCGTTCCGCTCGGCTTCTTTGATATAGGCGGCCGACTTTTTCCGCATGGCGTTTTGCAGGGCATTGATTTCGGGATACACAGGAAGCATGTCGAATGTGCGGATGAGTTCGGAGAGGTTGCCGGGCACGAAGGTGTAACACACTTTTTTGCCCGTCTCCCTGGCAGCGGCCAGTTCATTAAACAACCCTTCGACCATCTCCTTCTGGAGGATCATGCTTTGTTCTTTTTGCGCTTCTTTCGACATAATTTTTTAGATAAAAATTTGACAATCAGGCATAGATGGCTTCCGCTGGTTCGTCTTCCCAGAGTTTGATGGAATCGGAAAAAGCGCCGACTTGCTCTTTGATGACTTTGAACTGATTGATATTTTCGCTGTATTGAAAGGCTATATAGCGGATACCCATCCTGTTAAAGGCGTTTTGGAAGATCGGCGCGTCGAGCAGACTGGGATCGCAAAAGCTGGCTGAAGCGAAAATGACCCCATCAGCGCCGCGGTCCCGTACGATTTTAGCCAGCCGGTATTCTTTGGGGTCGTTCACGTCGTAAATGGACGAGGAATACCGGCTTTGAGTCAGATAGGCATGGGCGATGGCTTCGAGGGGCTTGTCGGTATCGTCGGCAATGTCGCCGGTTATCATGCGGGAACCGAGCATGTAATCGTCGTCCACCACATAACATCCGGCCTCCTCGATGGCGCGAATAAGCCCGATGGCGGGTTGCTCGCAAAAGGCGCCCGACACTACTACTTTCACTTTATCCTGGGGTGTGCCGATGTCTTTCCGGATGCGCTCGCAAACTTGTTCGAGAATGGCGTTGTGTTCCTCTACGGGAATGACCGTACCTGCCCGGAGGATGTAATAGAACTCCTCCATACTCAGACGCCAGGGGTATTCCTGCCGGATGTCGTAGATGGTCTCGATGAGGCGGCGGTTGTGGTTGTAAAGCCGGATGGCGTGGTTCAGGCTGGCTGCGGTGGCTTCCCTGCCGTTTATTTCTCGTATCAAATGCAGGACGTGCCGCATCTCCTCCTGGTAAAAGGCGCCGCCGATCTCAGGCAGGAAGTTCTGCGGAAAGTCCATGTACTTGACAAATTTTCCGATTTTTTTCTGCTTGAAAATACCCGACAAGTTGCGAATGACATCGCAGATGGAAGGGAAGACGAATCCGTCGAAATGATCCATCTGCTTGTCGAGTGCTAACTCCAGAATACTTCTCGGAATATGGCAGATATAAGACTGGTAGTAAGCGTCGCCTTTGACTACCTGCTTGCGGTCGCCGCCGCCAAAAATGCCAACCGCCATACCTCCCGCGGCATGAACGATCTCGCGGGGGAAATAAATGGGCATGTAACCCACCACCACGCGTCCTTTTGCTTCGGCTTTCCAGTCTTTGGCGCGGGAAAAGTTTAGATCGAAAGCCAAATGTTTGCACCGCTGGATGATTGCTTTTAATACCTCCATCTTTACACATCTTTTTGATTGTGTTGCCTCTAAGGCTGGTTTTAAGGGGTGACTGCGGGACAAATGTAGGAAAAATCCTTAATTAGGACAAAACTGTCTTAAATAATTTTGACGTATTTATCACACAGGTCCCAGAGCGCACGCCAGTCTGGGTCAAAATCCTGCCCGGGCCACACTTTACCCTAAAATAGGGGAAAATTGAAAAAAGGCAAAATTTTGTAAACAACATTGATTGTGGTACTATCTTTGTTGCGGATATAAGAGTATTTTATCTTAATTGAAAGCATTTAAACCATTTTTTGCAATGCAACAGTCTGACAACACCCCGGGAAATGGCAATGGAAATGGCCAAACCAAAAAGGGTATTGACTATTTCATGAACACCCGCAATTGGTGGGGCCCATTGACCTTTATCCTCGTCATCAGCCTGGTTGGCGTGGGTATGATAGGCTATCAAACCTACTTCGATGCGCCGCCGGAAGCGGCGTTTGCGGCTCCTTCCGGGGAGGTAGTCATGGAAAAGGCGGTTATCACGCGGGGCCAGGAGGTTTTTCACAAGTATGCCCTGATGGAGTACGGGAGTTATTTTGGCGACGGCGCACAGCGCGGGCCGGACTTCACTGCCGAAGCGCTCAACCTCACAGCGCGTTACATGACCGAATACTCCATCCGGGCTTTTGGGTTGAAAAATGGGAGGGAACCTTTGCCGGATGAAGTTAGCGTCATCGAGGAAGGTGTGAAAAAAGACCTGAAAATCAACCGGTTTAATAAAGAGGATCAAAAGATATACCTGACGGAAGGACAGGTGTATGCACTGGAAAATGTGAAAAAATATTACGCTGGTCTGTTTATTGATCACAATACGGACAAATCTTTTCCGCCGCCCAACTATATCACCAGCCGGCAGGAAGTGGAAGATCTGGCGGGTTTCTTTTTTTGGGGCGCCTGGGTATGCGCTGTGGAGCGCCCCGGATCCGATTTCAGTTATACCCACAACTGGCCTTACGATCCGCAGGCGGGCAATACGCCCACCACTCCCGTCATCTTGTGGAGTGTGTTGGGGATGCTGGGGTTTGTGCTGGGTTGCGGTATTGTGCTTTACTTTATAGGTCAATACAACCAATTGCCGAACAAGTTTTTCACCCCACCAAAAAAAGACCTGCTTACGATTGATAAAGTGCGGTCGTTTAAACCGACTCCGACCCAACGTGCTACCTACAAATTCTTTGCGGTTGCAGCGCTGTTGTTTTTTGTGCAGGTATTAAGCGGCATCATTACCATCAACGATTTTATCAATTTTCTCGGGGTCGTTGGCATACATATTACCGAAGATGTGCCTGTGACGCTGGCGAGAAGCTGGCATATCATGTTGAGTTTGTACTGGATTTCAACGTGTTGGGTGGCGTCGTCCATTTTTATATTGCCCATTTTGTCTAAGCAGGAAGTACCGGGTCAGTTGACTCTGGTCAATACATTATTTATCCTGTTGGTCGTCCTGGTGGCAGGCTCTCTGACGGGCATGGTTCTGGGCCCGCTCGGTCTTTTGGGCGATTGGTGGTACATGTTGGGGCATCAGGGCTGGGAATACGTGGATTTTGGCCGGATTTACCAGGTTTTGCTCATGGTGGTATTTGTACTCTGGGGCATAACGGTGTACCGCGGGTTGCGTCCCGCCTTCGTAAAAAAAGAAACCTGGAGCCTGCCCAAATGGATCATGTATTCGGTAATAGGCATTCCCCTGCTCTTCATCAGCGGTTTTGTGGCAACGCCGGAAACGAACTTCGTCATTGCCGATTTCTGGCGCTGGATGGTTATCCACATGTGGGTGGAAGCGTTCTTCGAGGTATTTATTACGGTGATCGTCAGCTACCTGTTGGTATTGATGGGTTTGGTGAGCCGGCAAGCCGCTATCCGGGTGGTGTATTTCGCCACCTTGTTGTTCCTCGGCACCGGTTTGTTGGGTATTTCCCATAATTTCTACTGGAATGCCAAACCAGTAGCCACCATGGCATTGGGCAGCGTGTTTTCCACCCTCCAGTTTATCCCCCTGATCCTGCTCACTGTCGAGGCCTGGCGTTTTAAAAACATGCCGAAGATTGCGGTCGGCGATGTGGAGCAAAAGGATCTGGGGAGCAATTTCGCTTTTCCGGAAGTATTTCTGTTTTTAGTAGCGGTCAACTTCTGGAACTTTTTCGGCGCAGGTGTAATGGGCATCATCGTCAACCTGCCGATCATGAACTACTTCGAACACGGAACTTACCTGACCATCAACCATGCGCACGCAGCATTGATGGGTGTATATGGCAATATTTCCCTGGCGGCTATGTTGTTCGCCTCCAAAATGGTATTGCGCACCGAGCGTTGGGATACTAAAATGATACGGACAGTTTTTTGGGCGATCAACGCCGGTCTGATGCTGATGGTCATTCTGGACCTGTTTCCGGCAGGCGCGATCCAGTTCAGGGCAGTGGTTGACAAAGGTCTGTGGTACGGGCGTTCCGCCGAATTTATCCACGGCGGCACTTTCGAGACGCTTACCTGGTTGCGGGGTATAGGCGCCACCATATTTTTCTTTGGCGGGGTGATTCCACTGGCGTGGTTCATGGTCACCCGTTTGCGTTCGCTTAAAAAAGCCCGCAGCGGAAAGCGAGTAGACGAACTCGATGAAGACGCCGAAGATCAAGAGGAAAAAAAGCCAGAGGCCAAGCCTGCCTTAAAAGAAAATTCGTGGGTTAACACTTCGGACACTATGAACTAAATCCTGGTACAGAATGAACCTGTGCCTGCGGGCCAGGTGCTCGTGCCCAGGCCTGAAGCGCATGACTCCGATGATTCTTCAATCATCAGTCATGCGCTTTGCCTTTATACAATGAAAAAGGATTTTTCTACGCTGGATGGAAAAAAAGTTAAAAGAATATTTGGCTGGCAAAAATTAATTGAGACATCTTTGTCCGATTTATTGGTCTTTTATTCCCGCAATTGGATGTGGTACCTGTTTGTACGGAATAATCGGACGTGGTTGGACTGATAATCCCGGCAATCAACCGCGCTCCATAATTTTAATGTCGAAATCCGATGTCCGTTTGTAAGTAATAAAAACTTATATAGTGCAAATCATATTGACATGGACGACAAACACACCTTTACCCTTGTCCTGTTCTTTCTGTTGACAGTCGGCATCGTAGCAGTATTTTTGTATGCCTACTTGTCTTCCCTCCCATCTTCATCTGCGAAAGGTGGCCTGACAAATCCGAAGAAGAAGCGGTTTTTGTTATTCTTCATCCTGATGGAGGCAGTGATCATCTTGTTCACGTTAACCCTCCCGCGCTCACCGTACTTTTTTTTCGCCAATTCGACTCCGTCCAAAGTTGTGTTTGTTGCTGCGCGACAATTCAGTTTTGCGATGTCGTACCAGACGATAGCCCCCGACACTCAGGCGCCGGCTAAGGCGATCGAATTGCCGCGGGGCAAACCGGTGGAGTTTCGGGTCACCAGTTTTGATGTGAACCATGGATTCGCTATTTATGATATGTCGGGAAATTTGATCGCTCAGACACAGGCGATGCCGGGTTATATTAACCGCCTGCGATGGGTTTTCGATTCCCCCGGCGAATACAATATCCTCTGTCTCGAATATTGCGGCATGGCTCATGCCTTTATGCGGACATCATTCAACGTAAAATAAGACGGTCATGGCAACATTACAATTGAAAAAGCTCACGTCCGTTTGGATAATAACGATTTTGGTGTTGTTTGTCCTTGCAATCGTATTCGGTATCCTGATGCGTTTCAACCAGGGCAACGCCATTCATCTTTCGCCCGTGGGGTTTTATTCCATGATGACGATCCATGGGTTGACAATGATAGGAATTTGGTTTGTGGCAGGCATGGCTGCCGTCAACTTCCTGTTGCAGCGATACATCAAGGTTTCAGCAGGCATTAATGTCTTCGCATTGGTGCTGACTGTTATCGGAGTGGTGATGTTGTGGCTTGTCACTTTTGTCGGCGAATTTCACACTGGCTGGACGTTTTTATACCCCCTGCCGTTCCGGGGTGCGTGGAAGGAATGGGCGACGCCCTTATTTCTGCTCGCTTTGGGCGTATTAGGCATTGGTTGGTTTGTGTGGTCGGCGGGTATGTTGTTTCAAATATTCAGGAAATACAGGCCAGCGCAGGCATTCGCATGGCAGCACCTGCGGAAGGGAAGTCCAGAGATTGAAACGCCGCCGTTCATTTTGATCTCTACTGTTACGCTGATAGGTATCATAACCTGCTTAGTGGCGGCTGTACTGTTGCTTGTCCTCTATTTTGCCGAATATTTTTCATCAGGGTCTTTCGTAAACGACGCGCTTTTAATGAAGAACCTGACGTTCTTTTTCGGGCATACGTTGGCAAATGAGATGCTTTACCTGGGGCTGGCAAGTTTGTATGAATTGTTCCCGGAAGTAAGCGGGCGTCCTAAATTCAAGATGACCTGGTATGTGGCGCTGGCGTGGAACTGCACCATGGTTTTTATCCTCACTGCATTTTTCCACCACATGTACATGGACTTCGTTCAGCCATTCGCTTTTCAGGTGATCGGGCAGATGGCGTCTTATTTTGCCAGTGTGCCGGCGGCTGCCGTTACCGCTTTCAGCGTATTGGCTGTGGTCATCAAGAATCCCATTCGCTGGTCGCTGACCAACACCTTGTTCTTTGTTGGGGTAACAGGCTGGCTGATCGGAGGGGTCGGCGCAGTAATTGATGCCACGATCAGCAACAACTTTGTTTTGCACAATACGCTATGGGTTCCGGCGCATTTTCATACCTACAACGCCATTGGCAACGTCCTTTTCAGTCTGGCTTTTTTCAACTGGGCAGCCAATGAATTTGGAGGCAAGGGACATACAGACAAGTTTACCCGGCTGAAAATGACCCTGTTGATCATTGGCGGGTCCGGATTTGTAATAATGTTCTACATCGGCGGCGCTTACTCCGTGCCGAGAAGATTCAATGTTTACCCACAGGAATTTTCATCGCTAAGTATATTGGCGTCCGCAGGGGCTTTGTTTGCCTGTCTTTATCTGGCGGTCATAGTGTGGTTTTTGGTCAATACAGTCAATAAATGTTTAAAAGTATTTTCTGCGGCCTGAGTATTTTTTGTCTCGGTGCCGTTGCGCGCGCGCAGGGACCGGGATACGTGTTTTCGGAGGAAGACAAGATATATCAGAAAGTAGCCGACGTAAATATTGCTTATGATGGGGAAGTTCGCAGCCTTTCCGGGCTATATAGCCAGGGGCCGGTCGTCATTGCGTTGATTTATACCCGGTGCTCAGGTGTCTGCAATCCTTTTTTGCTACAGGTTAAGGAAAATATGCTGGTTGCGGATTCGGACGAACGCTCCAGAGTGCTCGTTGTGAGCTTTGATCCGCGCGACGGATCCGGGGAGATGAGGCGACTGGCTATTCGGTATGGGTTGGATAACGACGGCGGATGGATTTTCGCTACCACGCCGCAAATCAGCGAACTGATTAATTCTGTCGGGTTCAACCCGGTGTGGGACAGCGTAAGGGCGCAATTCGACCACGAAGCGCTGCTGGTTGGGATCAACGACGAAGGATTTATCACCAGGAAACTGACAGGGTTGAGAGACTTTAACGCCTTCACATCCCTGCTCAGGAGTATTCGCAATGAGTTCATTCTTTCATATCCCTTGCCGAACGAGAACATGGTCTTTTCCTGTTTCTCTTATAACCCCGAAACAGGCAAGAACCAACCCGGAACCGGCCTGCTCCTGCTATTGTTGCCTGCTTTATTGTCCCTTGTTGTCGTTTTTGTCCTGAGCAGACGCCACGACCGAAAACCCCGGTTTTGAATTCCTCATTGAACGCTCCCCCAGCCGGACCGCGCAGAACGGTGCATCCACAAATATTTTGCCCCGGAGTGTTGCCTGCAAAAAAATTGGCCTTACATTTGCCGACAAAATACTCTTAAACCACTTATTGATTTTGAAAGTACTTTCTAAATCCAGCGAATACGGCTTAAGGGCGCTGTTGTATATGGTCGGTAAAAGGGGAGGGGAACAGGAATACGTCAGTATCCGCGAGATGTCGGAACAACTCGATATTTCGTTTCATTTTTTGACTAAAATCCTGCAGAGTCTGACCCAATCCAACATACTGGCCTCTTACAGGGGCCCGAGTGGCGGCGTCGCTTTCAATATCCCTCCCGAAAAAATTATGCTCAGCGACGTGGTGCGGGTGCTGGAAGGGGAAGATTTTTTTGACACCTGCCTGCTCGGCTTGCCGGGATGTGGAGAAAAGAAGCCCTGTCCGATGCACCAGTTTTGGAAGGAGATAAAGGCTGCACTCAAGCACGAATTTGAAACCACTACGTTGGCTCAAATGGGACAAATCACTTTGGACAGCAGGCTCCGGCTGATGCCTTAGGAAAAAAGGTTTTTTTGATTTTAATTAAGATAAAATACTCTTAATTAGGGATCTGGCAGGTCAGAGGTGTTTACAATATACTCCCCCCTAATAAACAGCTGATAACCGGATTTTTTTAATCTCATTCTATCGTATTCCGCACACTCTTTTTTGATGCTTGCCGGGTGTCCGCAAAGGATACCCGGCATATTGTTGAAATAAATACCTCTCACTTGCGAGACAGCCTTGAATTGAGTAAGGATTGCAGCAACAACATTTTCTGTTCAATAACGCAAAATGTAAAAACCCGGACACGGGTTTGTAAAGATAAATTTGGCATAATATGGATTATAAATCTGAACACACCTTTCACATTCCTGTGATGGGTACCGCTTTTACCATTGATTCACCGATTAAAGTGGCCCGATTCGGGATATCGTCTGTCATTTCAATCATAGAGGACCGGTTGATTGAAATGATGCGAAGACACTATTATCCAAGTATTAACAAGCCTTATGAACCCATCACAAGCCGTGAGCCAGACTACCGGGCAAAAAGAATAACTGATTATCTGAACCTCGTGAACGCTATTGTTCAGCAACAAATGCAAAAACTAAAATCGGAAGCATTTGAAAAGGGGGCTGAAATTGTGAAATATTTCGAGATGTTGCCAAAAGAAAGCCGGTTAAAAAAATTGTACCATGAAATGTTGCATTGCACGGATACAGGAGAAAGGATAAAAAGGCAGACCTACCTGAGAACACAACTTGTTGCCGGAAGTATTGATGTAAATATTATGACCAAGGTTGACCGGGACAACCGTGATGAAAACCGGAACATCATTCAGGATGGGTCAGAAGCGGTGGCTGCCTTGCGCGGCTATATGAAAAGCGACCTTTCCAATTCTTCTGTCGTTTTTTCAGCCGGAATGAATCCAAGATTATTCAATTATCTTGAAAACTCCAATGTGTTTGATCCGGACGGGAATTTCAAATTTGACAAAAGGGTGATTGTAAAAGTGAGCGACTTCAGGTCGGCATTTATTCAGGGTAAGTATCTGGCCAAAAAAGGAATTTGGGTAAGCGAGTTTAGAATTGAATCGGGATTGAATTGCGGCGGCCATGCTTTTGCCACCGACGGTCATTTACTCGGACCAATTCTTGAAGAATTCAACCACAAACGACAGGAGTTAAGCGAAACTATTTTTGAGATATATAATACAGTGATCCGCAGCAAACTTGGTTTCAACTTCACCCGCTATCCTGCAATTAATATTTCCGTGCAGGGCGGAATAGGGACTTATAAGGAAGACTGTTTCCTGCGCCGGCATTATCAGGTTTCAAGCACAGGGTGGGGGACTCCATTTTTATTGGTTCCGGAAGCAACTACGGTGGATGCGCATACATTATCCCAACTTTGCGCGGCAAATGAAGACAATGTTGTGCTGAGCGGCTATTCCCCGCTTGGAGTGCGCTTTTATCACTTGAACGGCACCACCGCAGATGTAGAAAAGCATCGGCGCATTAAAACTGGCAAACCCGGCAGCCCGTGCACCGAAAAACATTTGGCCTTGAACACGGAATTTACGGAAGAGCCGATATGCACTGCGTCGCGCCAATATCAAAAATTAAAATTGGAGCACTTAAAAACCCTTCAATTGCCAGAAAAGGAGTATGAAAAACAAAAGGCGGAGGTTTTGGCGAAAGAGTGTTTGTGCATAGGATTGAGCAATGCCGCGTCGTTGTGTTATGAGGAACCTTTTTTAAAAAACCTTAAGGCCGTAACCGTTTGTCCCGGCCCTAATATTGTGAACTATTCAAAAGTGGTCTCTCTGCAAACAATGACCGACCACATTTACGGAAGAACCAACCTCGTCACCAATGCGCAGCGCCCCCACATGTTCATTGCCGAAATGAAACTTTATGTCAAATATTTGAAAGAACAGCTGATGAACGAGGATGGTATCATGAAAGACGTGAAAAAAACAGCCCATTACCGGATGTTTCACCGGAATTTATCCGATTCGATCCAGTATTATAAAAACCTTCAGCAATTATTCTTTGCCGATCAGGCCGATTTCGGGCAAGCATTACAGAACGCAGAAGAAGAGCTGGCGGCCTTAAAACTTGAATATTCACTCGACTGATTTATCCAGGACAATGAAACCGGCACATACATTCACCGTTTTAAGCCTGGCTTTTCTCGCTTTTTCTTTCAGTATTTACCTGGAACCGGCTCTCGATGCCGCACCTTCTACAAATCCGGAAAAGCAAATGGCGTCGGAAGGCAGGTTGGTATGGCAGCGGTATAACTGCCAGAGCTGTCATCAATTATATGGGTTGGGAGGCTATTTGGGCCCCGATTTGACGAACATTTATTCGGCGCCTGGCAAGGGCGAGACGTGGATTCGGGCAATGTTGAAGGTTGGTAGCGCGCCCATGCCGTCTTTTACAATGCCGGAAGAGGAAATTGCGGCCTTGCTGGCATTTTTGAAAGCAACCGACGCGAGCGGCCGTGCCGACCCGAAAGATTTCGTTGCCCTGCCAACCGGAATGATTCAGCGAAAATGAACAATTTACCTTTTTATATCGGCAAACGTTTTCTGGTCTTCGCGCTGGCAATGCTGTGCGCTGGGCTGGTCTTCGGAGTGTCGGCAAGTGCCTGTTATCTCTTTCCGACATTCGGGTTTGAAGGAGGAGTGGGGTTCGGAATGCTGAGGCCCATGCACGTGTCGGCAGTGCTGTTTTGGATTTTACTCGGCGCCACGGGGTGCGTGTATTCGGGTATGGCGATTTTGTCGGAAGCCAAAGCCTCCGACGTCCTCGCGCGGGTGCAGTGGTTGCTTTGGCTCGTTGCCATCGGCGGCGTTTTTTACTCTTACCTGGCAGGCGATTTCGGCGGGCGGGAATATTGGGAATTCAACCCCGTTTGGGCGCTGCCTTTGACGCTGGCTTGGCTGCTCTTTCTCCTGAATTTTATAAAAACCGCTCGAAAAATCGCTCGTTGGCCGGTGTACGTGTGGATGTGGATGACCGGTATCGCGTTTTTCCTTTTCGCTTTTGCCGAAAATTACCTGTGGCTTTTTCCCTATTTCCGCTCGCACTTCGTGACGGACATGACCATTCAATGGAAGGTAAATGGCTCCCTCGTAGGCGCGTGGAACCAGTTGCTCTACGGCACAGCTTTTTTTCTCATGGAACGCATCAGCAAAAACGCCCGGGTCGGCCATAGCAGGCTGGCGTTTGCGATGTATTTTCTGGGACTGTTCAACCTCATGTTCAATTGGGGACACCATATTTATACGCTCCCTACCGCGGGCTATGTGCGCTACACCGGCTACATAGTGAGCATGACGGAATGGGTGTTTTTTGCCAAGATCATTTACAACTGGAAAAATAATGTGAGCGACGCGCAGCGGTATTACCATCACTTCCCCTACCGCTTTCTCATGGCCGCCGACTTTTGGGTATTTTTGAATCTGGGGCAGGCGATTTTGATGTCTATTCCCGCGCTCAACTTGTATACGCACGGTACCCACGTCACCGTGGCGCACGCAATGGGCACTACCATCGGCATCAACAGCATGATTTTGTTTGCCGCCTGCTTCGAGTTTTATGGCCGGAAAATGCACGCGCCGGGGCGGTGGCTGAACGCCGTTTTTTGGACAGCCCAGACGGCATTGCTCGTTTTTTGGCTGTCGCTCAATGCAGCGGGCGTGCAAAAGGGCCTTTGGCAAATGAACGGGCAGGCCGTACCTTTTCGCGAAATGATGGATGCACTTCGCGTGTGGTTCGGCATATTTGCCGGGGCGGGGACAGTGCTGGCCGTGGCGCTTTCCGTATTGGGTTTTTTGCTGCTGCGCGCGCTTTTCGCAACCGACGCGCAGGAAGTGACTGGGCAGACCGGGAGCGAATGGCCGGCAGAAGAAGAGGAGAAAATCCCCACCGGTTGAAATTTTATTTTTTCTAAAAAGAAAGATTATGACGTTTGTTCCTTTGTGTTTTTCAATGGGCGCAATGGTTTTGCTCGTGGCTTGTTCGCAGCAAAAGCCACAAGAGCAAGTGGCGCCTGCACAAATCGTATCCTCGCTTCAGCCCGCCGGAGCCGACTATTGGTATCAGGGGAAGGCCGAACTCAACTCGTACGATGTAGTGCAGGAGCGTTATGGCGAACTGCGGGAGGCCAGTGAGGTCAAAATTTTTGTTACCGAAGATTTTTCCGCCAATAAACAAGTGAAACTCGAAAGCGAACTGTCGCCCGGCGACGAGCGTGTCCCGATATTAAAACTCAACGCCATCCGTCGTTTTCGCACCGGCATCTACGATTATTCGCTGATGCAGTCGGTGTTCACGCCTATGGAAACGCAAAAAATGCGCACCTTGAAAGTCACTGCGACTATTCAGGACTGGTGCGGCCAGGTGTTCGTGCAGTGCAACGCCGTAGCGGACGCTTACAAGATCCAATCTTTTTCCTACTTCGAGGTGGAAGGCGACGCCGAAACACAAGTGAAAGCCGACTTGCTCGAAGACGAAATCTGGACATTGATTCGCCTGCGCCCCGAAAGCCTCACCCGGCGACAGGCGATCGTGTTGCCTTCGGCGTCGTACGCGCGATTTCGGCACAAGCCGCTGGAGTCTGCGGTAGCCGACATTTCCTTAGAAGCGGGAGAGCGGGAAAGTGTGCTTCATTTGGTCTATTCGGCCATCCCAAGACAGTTGCACATTCGCTATGAAACGCCATTCCCCCATCGGATTCTGGGTTGGGAAGAGACCATTGAAGGCAAACTGGCCAGTAAGGGGACATTGAAAAAAACGATGATGGACGCGTACTGGAGACACAACAACAACGCCTCGTCCGCACTGCGTGAAGAATTGTCCCCCGGTTTTTAAGAGTGGGAATTAAACTTTAACAAACAAAACGATGGAGTTCAAACGTTCCTGGGCAGAGCCCTACAAAATGAAAATGGTGGAGTTGCTGAAAATGTCCACCAAAACGCAGCGCGTCAAAGCCATCCGCAAGGCAGGATACAACACTTTCCTGCTTCGGTCGGAAGACGTGTATATTGACCTGCTGACCGACAGTGGTACCAGCGCCATGAGCGACCGGCAATGGGCTGGCATGATGACGGGCGACGAAGCGTATGCGGGAAGCCGGAATTACTATCATCTCGAAGCCGCCGTGCGGGAATTTTACGGATACAAATATCTCATTCCAACCCACCAGGGGCGGGGCGCAGAGAACATCCTGTCCAAAATCCTGATCAAACCCGGCGATGTCATCCCCGGCAACATGTACTTCACCACTACGCGCCTGCACCAGGAATTGGCCGGCGGCATGTTTGCCGACGTCATTATTGACGAGGCGCATGATCCTTTAAACGAACATCCGTTCAAAGGCAATGTGGACCTTAACAAATTGGATAATCTCGTCAAAAAGCACGGCGCCGGTAAAATACCCTACGTGAGCATTGCCACCAATGTCAATATGGCGGGCGGTCAACCCATCAGCATGCAAAACCTGCGCGAATTGCGCGCATACACCCAAAAACATGGCATCCGCATCATTCACGATATGACACGGGTGGCCGAAAATGCTTATTTTATCCAACAGCGGGAAGAGGGTTTTCAAAAGAAAAGCATCCGCGAGATCGTAAAAGAAATCTGCTCCTACACCGACGGCGCTACTATGAGCGCCAAAAAGGATGCGCTGGTGAACATCGGCGGCTTTATGGCTACCAACGAATGGGAAGTCTTCGAAGAAGCGCGCAACCTCGTGGTGGTATTTGAAGGACTTCACACCTACGGCGGGCTGGCGGGCCGCGATATGGAAGCCATGGCAATCGGTATTGCCGAAAGCCTCGACGACAACCACCAGCATGCCCGCGTGGGCCAGGTGGAATACCTCGGTCAACAAATGGAATCTTTTGGTATCCCCATCGTAAAACCCATCGGCGGACATGGTATTTTTGTAGACGCAAAAGCTTTTTTGCCCCATCTCAGCCAGGATGAATTTCCGGCGCAGACACTGGCAGCCGAGATTTACATTGACTCCGGCGTGCGCACCATGGAGCGCGGAATCGTGTCGGCAGGCAGAGACGCGCAAGGCCGCAATTATTATCCGAAACTGGAGTTGGTGCGTTTTACCATTCCGCGCCGGGTTTATACCCAGGCACACATGGACGTAATCGCGGAATCGGCTGCGGCCGTTTTTGAAAAAAGAAAAAAAATAAAAGGCCTGAAAATGGTGTACGAACCCCGGTACCTTCGCTTCTTTCAGGCGCGATTTGAAAAACTCAGGTAAAGAGCATGAAAATATTCAAACAATTCACTTTCGATTCGGCGCATTACCTGCCCAACGTGCCACCCGGACATAAATGCCGGGAAATACACGGCCATACTTACCGGCTGGTCGTATACATCGAGGGCGAATTAGACAAAAACGTGGGTTGGGTGATGGACTTTGCCGATCTGAAAAGGGTGGTTGATCCCATCGTCAAAAGCATTGATCATCAATTGCTCAATAACATAGCAGGACTGGAAAACCCAACCTGTGAGATGATCGCCATATGGCTGTGGAACAAAATCAAACCACAGGTACCCGCCCTGACACGCGTCGAGTTGCATGAAACGCCGACCTCCGGAACCATATACGAAGGAATATAGCAGTTCGGTTATTCAAAGTAGGTCTGATAATCAGCGAGATGTTTTTTCAAATCCTGGAATGCCTGCTCGCTTTCTCCGGCCGTATCGCTTTCTAATTTTTCAAACAGGCCCTTCATAGGCAACAGGTAATTGTGCAGTTGGTCGTGCGCAGCGCCCGTCATCGTGCATTGTTTGAAAATGTTCTGAAAAGCGGCTTCGAGTTCTTTTCGCAGGGCCTTTCTGGCGTCTGCCTCGCCTGTGCGACCTTCATAACCGGCAAGAATGTTCTGCATCTCCGCAACGCCGGCAGTCGTTTCCGGATTGGCTTTCCAGCGTTTGCCATTATCGAGTTGGACGACAGCCGATTCTCCGTGGTGATGGTTGTCGCCGCAAGCGTTCAGCAAAGGGAGGATGAAAGAAAAAATCAGGATGGCGTTTTTCATGAAATTGATAATGAGAACACCCAACAGGCCGGAGTGCTATTTTTTGATTTGAAATGAAATCATAAAAGGGGCGCAATATTCGGCATATTGCGATTAGTTGTCAGATGATAAAAATCATCCCGGTGGATGATTTGCATCATCATTCATAAAAAAGATTAAAGAGTCTTTTGTCTTAAAACAATTTTATATGAAAAACAACGAAAATCAATCTTCAACGCCTTTTTTCAAGTGGATTATGGACGATTTTATGCTACTCTTATTTTTAGGGGTAGCCATTTACACCATTTTCTACCTGCTATGGGGAGTAATGGAACTCTCCAACCTGCCTGCCATCCCGGAAGACGTTAAACAGCCACTCACCAAATAAAAGTCCAATCTTATGAGTCTGCTTGCTCCTGTCGAAGGATGGTATGCCAAAAAAGTAGCCCGCGACGAGAAAATGTGGATGCTTATCTCCTTCGTATTATGCCTTATGTTGTTCGTCTGGATGCTCTTGTGGCATGTTTACGGCGAGCAAAACCCTTCGAACGTGACTTACCGTACGACGCCTGTGGAATTTTCCCGGTTACACGAAGCGTACATCAAAAAAAACATGATCGGGATAGACAACGGCGTTCCGGTGGTCAAACCCGAGCCTAAAAGCGATGTATTCTTTATGGGTGAAATGTGGCGCTGGTCGCCTGCGCTCATCCTGCAAAAGGGTGAATGGTACAACCTGCATATTTCGTCGAAAGACTTGATGCACGGGTTTTCGCTACAACCCGTCAACATGAATTTTCAGGTTTATCCCGGTTACGACTACGTATTGCACTTTAAACCCACTGAAGCGGGCGAATACAAGGTGCTGTGCAATGAATTCTGCGGTATTGGTCATCATACCATGATCGGCAAAATTGTCGTCATCGAAAACGACGAGGATTTGAAAAAATATGGTTATGATTTTCCTGAAAAATCCGCCGTTCCGGCTCCCGGCACGGATACTGCTCCAGCAACGGCCACTGAAGTTGCTCCTGCCAGTGCTGAAGCGGACATAAAAGCGGGCGAGTTGGTGTACACGCTTAAAGGCTGCGTCGCCTGTCATAAGACGGACGGCACTGCCCAACTGGCTCCGGCTTGGAACGGCCTTTTCGGCAAAAAGGAAAAAGTAAAAGAGAACGGCAAAGAAATAGAGGTGACGGTGGACGAAGCCTATATCCGGGAATCCATCGTAACGCCGCAACAAAAGGTGACCGTGGGTTACGAACAAACGGTCATGCCGGTCTTTGCCCTGAACGACGAGGAAATTCGCCAGGTAACCGCTTTTGTCAAATCTCTTCAAAACAAATAAGTCATGTTTCGAACTTGCGATATAACCGGCTTTAAAGTTGACCTCAAAGCCCAGCAACTGATCCGGCTGAACGCAGTTTTCGCCGTGATATCTCTTTTAGGCGCCGTTATTGCGGCATTATTGCTGGTATTCACGCGCTACCAACCTGTCCATTTGCTTTCATCCGAATGGTATTACCGGTTGGTGACTTACCACGGCGTCAATGCTCTTATTTTCTGGATAGTGTTTTTTGAAATTGCGGGCCTGTATTTCGGCTCGACCGTGGTATTGAACATTCGTTTTTGCGCTCCCCGGCTGGGATGGCTTTCGCTAATTCTGATGGTAGCCGGGTTTATTTTGACCGACATCATGATATTAGCCGGGAAAGCCGATGTGATGATGACTTCTTACACTCCTTTGAAGGCCGACCCGCTCTATTACCTCGGTATTATTCTATTTGCGGTGGGCGCGTTGTTGGGCGTGGTGTTGTTTTTCGGCAACCTGATGATCGCGAGGCAGGAAAAAGCTTTCGGCGATACGATGCCGTTGTTCACTTACGGTATGATGACCGCAGCCATTATCGCGTTTATCACGCTAGTGACAGGCGCGATTATTTACATCCCGACCTTTTTGTGGTCGCTCGGATTAATTGAAAACGTAGATGCGGGCATGTACAAACTTATATGGTGGGGGCTGGGGCACTCCTCGCAGCAAATCAACGTGGCTGCGATGGTTTCTATTTGGTATTTGGGATCGTTCCTGGCAGTGGGAGGCACTTCCATCAACGAGCGGATTTCCCGCTTGGCTTTTGTGTTGTATATCATGTTCATCTGTCTCGCCAGTGCGCACCACTTGCTGACAGACCCGGGTTTGAGCAGCGCATGGAAGGTATGGAATACAAGTTATGCCATGTACCTGGCGGTATTGGCTTCTATGATTCACGCTTTTGCCGTACCGTCGTCCATAGAGTCGGCACAGCGACGCTGGGGCTATAATAAAGGATTGTTCGAGTGGCTCGTCAAAGCCCCGTGGAGCAACCCGGCATTCAGTTCCATCGTGCTGGCCTGCATCGGTTTTGGGTTTATCGGCGGTACGACGGGCGTGATTTTCGGCATGGAGCAAACCAACATTATAGTGCACAATACGATTGCCATTCCCGGCCACTTCAAAGGAACGGTGGTCATTGGCACGACATTGACTTTCATGGGGGTCACCTATTATCTTATTCCACTGATTTTCAGGCGTAAAATAGTAGGGTTGGGATGGGCGCGCTGGCAACCCTGGATGTTTTTCTTTGGCATCGCCCTGCTGTCGGTGTCCATGATTGTGCTGGGACAGCTTGGCGTACCGCGTCGCCACTGGGACAGCACTTTCTCCGGCGGCCCTTTCACGTACAACTTCAATCCGGCTACTGACTTTTTCTGGACGCTGATGATGTTGGGCGGCACACTGGCTTTCCTTGCCACGCTGATCTGGATTCTCATCGTCGTGATCTCCGTATTTTTCGGTCCGAAGGTGAATGGTCCGGAAGATATGCAGCTGCCGATTTCTGCTTTGGCGCCGGAAGGCAAGCGCCAGGGCAAATACGAAGCGCCGGGCACGCTCATTCTCACACTGGCATTCCTGGCTACCTTCCTGATCTTGTTTTTCCTGAACTGGAAATGGCTTGCGGCAACGTGGGGCGTGTATTGATAGTTTGGATTTCAGGGAGGAGCGGGAAGGGCAAACAGTTGCCGGAGGATATTGGACTACTTGATTGCGATGACCAATCATTTAGTCCAATATCCAATGGCAAAAAAACGGCACTCATCCAGTCATCAAAAAAATCGGTTGATTTATGCGCAAGACTATTTTGGAAAAATTATTGCCCTGGCTCCCGCTCTTATTCGGGTTGTGCAGTATTTCCGCTTTCGAGATGCCAGAAGAAAAGCGTTTTTTAGGTCGGAAAGTGGCTGACATCGAATTGCGCGATGCGAAAGGAAGGCATTATACACTTTATTCGCTGCTCGAAGCGGGTCGTCCCGTGGTGCTCAGCCCCGTTTACACCCGTTGTCCGATGGCTTGCTCGCTTATCAGCGGAGGCCTGCGCAAGGCGGTGGATGCGCTCGGCACGCTGGGACAGGATTTTACCATTGTCACATTTTCGTTCGATTCCACCGACGTTCAGAAAGATTTGGAGGGTTTTGAAGACCGATGGGATATGGATGGCGAAACATGGCGCACTACCACCGCGACGGGAGCCGACATTGCCGGATTGTTGTCTTCCATAGATTATCACTACGAATACGATTCGGTCACCACTGAGTATTTGCATCCTAACATTGTAATCGTTCTGACGCCCAGCGGGCGGATTTCCCGTTATTTGTATGGCCTGGAGCCCCGCGCCAAAGACCTTCGGCTAGCCGTGATGGAAGCTGCCAAAGAGCAATCGGGCGTGGGGTTTGTCCAGGGTTTTTATCTGAAGTGTTTTTATTTCGATCCTGCCACCAAGCAATATCAACTGGAATGGCGGTTTATCATTTCCACGTCGGCAGGATTACTGATACTGACGCTGATGGGGTACTTTTTATTTAAATATTTTTTCTTCGAAGACAGCGCGCCCACACCTGAAAAAGTATGAACGGACACCAGTATTACCAGCGTTGGGCGAAAATTTTCAGCCGGATTTATTCCAGCAAGCTCAATCCCCTGTACCACTTGGGCGGCATGGCGATCTTCATGTTCATCGTGGCATGTGTGTCGGGGGTTTATCTTTTTCTGTTTTACAATGTTGATCCCTCGCAAGCCTACGCTTCGGTGCAACAGATATCGGCGAACCCATTTAACGGCTGGATGCGGACAATCCACCGGTATTCTTCCGACTTGCTGGTGATTTTCATCCTCTTGCACTTGGGGCATACGGTATTCACCGGAAAATACCGGCGGGTGCTTTCGTGGCAGACGGGGGTTATTTCATTTTTGGTAGTCGTATTCATCGGCGTGACGGGTTTTATCCTTGTGTGGGATCAAAAGGCAAAGCTTTTAGGATTTCTGACGGCAAAGTTTTTCAGCGCTGTGCCCGTGTTCGACCCCTCTATTGCGGGGGCTTTTCTGATCAATAACCTCGACTATTTGAGTGGGTTTTTCAAGGTCAGTCTGTTTGGCCATGTTTTCTTTTCGCTGGCAGTGGTGATCATCTTGTGGCTGCATGTGGCGCGTATTTCGGGGCCGAAATTATTCATGCCGCGCCAGTTGGTTTACCTTGCAATGGGGGCTTTGACGATCGTTTGCATAATTTTTCCCGTCGAAAGCGACCCGCCCGCCCAAGATTCATTTTTACCCCAACAGACAACGTTCGACTGGTATTATTTTTTTGGTTATTACCTGCTCAAACTGTTTTCCACGCAGGCCAACTGGGTCATTATGCTAGGCTCTGGGTTGGCGCTGGCACTTATACCTTATCTTCGCAAAAAAGACCGCAAAAAGTCTCCCATCGCCACTATTGACCTCGCCAAATGCGACGCTTGTAACCTCTGCTCTTATGATTGTCCTTATGACGCGATCGATATGCTCATCCGGGAGGGCGAGCGCAAAGCCATTCTTGACCCGGCAAAATGCGTTGGCTGCGGCATTTGTATTGGCTCGTGTAAGGAATACGCCATCACTTTGCCCGGCTACCCGGCAATAGAGAGAAGCGCTCTGCCGGTGAAATGCGATTTGGCAGTATTTTCGTGTTCGCAATTCGCCCCCGTGCTTCTCCCCCCCGAACTCGACGTGAAGCATTACGAAGTGCCTTGTATAGGCAGCGTTTATGCTAAAGACATCGAAAAAATACTTCAAAATCAGGCGCACGGCGTTGTGATGCTTTCTTGCGAAGACTGTTTTTACCGCAAAGGAAAAACCTGGGCGCAGGACAGGCTGATGCGCGTCCGCCCGCCCGCTTTTTCCAAAAAATTGCCGGCGGGTTCAGTTGCCTTGCTGACTTTCAGTCATTACAAACAAGTAACCGAGGAAATACGGTCTTTCGCCAAAAAGGTGAAAGCGGCTGGGACGAAAGATGCGGATATGACGCCGTTCGTCCTCGACTGGAAAAAATTTTCACCGGCGCTGGCATTCGGCGTCATGTTGTTGTTTTTTTTGCTGATGCCGCTGTTCAGCGCTACGCAGGTAAGCTTTTTCGACGGAAAAAATAAAACCTTACTGCTGAGTTTCAAATATATTTCATCGCCGACAGATGTGGAAACGCCTCAAACGAGCGGCAGGCATATGCAATCGGCCACGCCAATCGTGACCCGCCGCAGCCCGGTCGAGGTCATCGTGACAGAACCCGGCGGAAAAGTGATTTTTCAAAAAACCTGGTCGCCCCGCGGCCTGCGACACGACATCGCCATCTACGTTTTTGCCGAAATCAACGCCGCGACGGAACAAGTGCATTTCTCCCTGAATGAAACGGATGTGCCGGGTAAAAAAATAGAAATGCGCGATATCACCCTCACAACAGCCGATGCGACTTTGCTTACGTTCCAGGACGGTAAGTTCGTGCTGCAACACTCGAAGGCAGGCGGGCAATAGCGCTGTTTAATTCCCAAAAAAAAAATCCTCAACCTTTGCGACGTTCCTGCCCGAAGGCGTATGTTTGTGCATCGCCCCATTACTCCTTCCCGCCGAAGTTTTTTTGTTAAAACACTATTACCAAAACCTATTCATTTTCATGGAAATGCTGGAAGCACCCGTCGCCGACCGCGCGACTGATGTGGGTGAATACCCCATTTTTTCACACGAAGAAGCCCTTGCTGCGGCGACCGAATATTTTCACGGTGATGCACTTGCCGCCAGCGTTTGGCTGAACAAATACGCTCTTAAGGACTCGTTCGGAAAAATTTACGAACGCAGCCCCGATGAGATGCACCACCGCATTGCCCGCGAACTGGCGCGCATCGAACGGTACTACCTCAATCCGCTCGATGAAGACGAAATCTACGAATTGCTGTGCGACTTCCGTTACCTCGTGCCGCAAGGCAGCCCGATGGCTGGCATCGGCAATCCCTTCCAGGTCGTTTCGCTGTCCAATTGCTTCGTCATCGGCGTGGAGGGCAATGCTGATTCCTACGGTGCCATCCTGAAAATGGACGAAGAACAGGTGCAACTGATGAAACGCCGGGGTGGGGTAGGGCACGACCTTTCCCACCTGCGACCACAAGGCATGCCGGTGATGAACAGCGCGCTTACCAGCACCGGTATCCTGCCTTTCATGGAACGATACTCCAACTCTACCCGGGAAGTGGCGCAGGACGGCAGGCGGGGCGCGCTGATGCTTACCTTGTCCGTAGGGCACCCCGACATTGCGCAATTCGTTGATTCCAAATTGGATAATACAAAAGTCACCGGCGCCAATATCTCGGTGCGCCTGGACGACGCGTTCATGCGGGCCGTCGTCAGCGGCGAGCCGTACCGGCTTCGTTTTCCGATGGATGCGAAACATCCGAAGGTTGAGAAAGAAATTGACGCGTTGTGGCTCTGGAAAAAAATTGTGCGCAACGCCTGGCAAAGCGCCGAACCCGGCGTGCTGTTCTGGGATACGGTGCTGCGCGAATCTGTGCCCGACTGCTATGCCGACCTGGGTTTTCGCACCGTTTCGACCAACCCCTGCGGAGAGATACCGCTTTGCCCTTATGACAGTTGCCGCCTGCTGGCCATCAATTTGTTCAGTTATGTGAATGATCCATTCACGCCCGCAGCAAGCTTCGATTTTGAAAAATTCAAAACACATGCCCGCCATGCCCAACGCCTGATGGACGATATACTCGACCTGGAATTGGAAAAGATCGAGCACATTCTCGATAAAATCGGTCACGACCCCGAACCGGATGTAGTGAAAGCCACCGAGCGCGATCTCTGGCTGAAGATCCGCGAAAAATGCCGCCAGGGACGCCGCACCGGTATCGGCATTACTGCCGAAGGCGATATGCTGGCTGCCCTCGGCATTCGCTACGGCTCTGAGGAATCGCTCGATTTTTGCGAAAACCTGCACCGCACCCTGGCGCTCGAAATTTACCGGGGCTCAGTAGCGCTTGCCCGTGAACGCGGCGCATTCCCCATTTACGACGCTGCACGCGAAGCGAACAATCCATTCATCCAGCGCCTGCGGGAGGCCGACCCCGACCTGTACACCGAAATGGTGCAGCATGGCCGCCGCAACATCGCTCTGCTCACCATTGCGCCTACCGGCACTACCAGCCTGATGACGCAGACGACTTCCGGGCTGGAGCCGGTATTCCGCATTTCGTACAAACGCCGGCGGAAGGTGAATCCCAATGACAGGAACGCCCGCATCACCTTTACCGACGAAGTGGGCGACGCCTGGGAGGATTATCACGTGTTCCACATTCCGTTCAAACAATGGCTGAAGATCAAAGGGCTCGACCCGGCAATCGCAGGCAATTTGCCGGAAGACGAACTTCAGGCCATTATCCGCCAATCGCCCTGGTACCGTGCTACCGCCGAAGATGTGGATTGGGTCAATAAGGTGCATTTGCAGGGGCGGGTACAAAAGTGGGTGGACCACAGCATCAGCGTGACAGTCAATGTGCCCGAAAGCGCTCCGGAGGAACTCATCGAAAAAATTTACCTCACCGGATGGGAAGTCGGCTGCAAAGGCATGACCGTATACCGCGAAGGTTCGCGCAGCGGGGTATTGGTGAGCGATAAAAAGGATGAAAAAACGGAATCATTCACAGAAACGGTTGCCCCCAAACGCCCCCGCGAACTCGACGCAGTGGTGGTGAGTTTTATGAACAACGACGAGCGCTGGGTGGCCGTTATCGGGATGTACGCCGGCAAACCGTACGAAATATTCACGGGCCGCGCCGTGGACTCTTTCACGGTGTTGACCCAGGTGTCGGAAGGCAAAGTGCTCAAGATCAAAGAGAATGGAAAAAATCGTTACGATTTTCAATACACCGACAAAGATGGCTACCGGGTGACCATCGAGGGACTTTCACGTACCTTCAACCAGGAATACTGGAACTACGCCCGGCTTATTTCAGGTGTATTGCGGCACGGCATGCCTTTGCCTTATGTGGTGGACATGGTGGAAAACCTGCACCTCGAAAGCGCCTCGCTCAACAACTGGAAAAACGGCGTGGTGCGCGCCCTGCGCAAATTTATCCCGGACGGCACGACCCCTTCGCACAACACCTGCCCCATTTGCAATACCGACGGCCTCGTATACCAGGAAGGTTGCCTGCATTGTAAAAATTGCGGGCATTCGGAGTGCGCTTAAAAATGATGTTTTTCAATCTCCATACGCACCGTCCCACCCTTGCGCCCGGAACGGTCGAAATCGAGAGCGTTTACTTCGGACAGGATAAAATACCCGTATCGCCGCGGCGTTCGGTCGGGCTGCATCCCTGGTATTTGCAGGAGGTCAATTGGAACGCAGGGGAACAATGGCTGCGCGAACAGGCTTCTTTACCCGAGGTCCTCGCCATCGGCGAAGCGGGACTGGACAAAGTCACGGCCACTCCGTGGGAATTACAGGTGCGGGCTTTTCAAATGTGTTCTGACATGGCTGAAGCGTTCGTGAAACCGCTGGTAATCCACTGCGTGCGCGCATTCGGCGAAATTTTGACCTTTAAAAAACAGTGGAAACCCGCCCAGCCCTGGATATTTCACGGTTTTGACAAGAGTGCGGAGACTGCCGGAACGTTGCTGAACGCCGGTTGCCGGCTCTCTTTCGGCGCCACCCTTTTTCACGATAACAGCCACGCCGCCGAGGCGTTGCGGCAAACGCCGTCCGATCGTTTTCTGCTGGAAACAGATGTATCGGATTTTTCAATCCGTCAGGTATATGAACGGGCCGCGGAAGTGCGCAATATCCCTTTGGCCGATCTGGAACAATTGGTCGAAGCCAATTTCAGGGCTTTGTTCGGATAAGATGTATTTGATAATCCATCCTATTTTCGCCCCTCAAAAATACACAATACGTGCAACCGGAAGACACTTTACCGCCCAATCACCCCTCCACCGTCGCCTATCCGCCATCACCCTCCTGGCTTCAGCGCACTGAGTTGCTTGTTGGCAGCGAAGTGCTGGAAAAACTGAACAACCTGCATGTGATGGTGATAGGTTTGGGCGGCGTCGGCAGTTTTGCCGCCGAATTTCTCGCCCGTGCCGGCGTGGGCCACATGACCATCGTGGACGGCGATACGGTGGATATGACCAATATCAACCGCCAGTTGCCTGCCTTGCACAGCACCGTCGGTCAGTCCAAAACCAGTGTCATGGCTGCCCGCCTGCTTGACATCAACCCTGCGCTCGACCTTGTGGTAAAGGAAGAATTTCTTACCCCGCATACCGTTAAGACCCTGATCACCAGGGAATACGATTATGTGTTCGACTGCATTGACTCGATCCAGCCCAAACAATACGTTATCGTGGCCTGCCGGCAAATGGACGTTCGCATTGTCAGCAGCATGGGAGCCGGCGGGCGACTCGACCCCTCGAAGGTCCGGGTAGCCGATCTTTCCGAAACGCACAATTGCCCCTTTGCCCAGCAGGTGCGCAAGGGTTTGAAAAAAAAAGGCGTGCGCCGCGGCGTCACGGTTGTTTATTCTTCCGAACGCGTCCACAAAGAACACATGATGACCACCGACGGCAGCCGCTTTAAAAAATCGTTTTACGGCACGTGTTCGTACATTCCGGCCTTGTTCGGGCTGCACATGGCGAGTGTCGTGATGCGCGATGCGGCAGACCGGTAATCAATGTGCGGGTGCCGGACGGATCGGCAACGTCCAACAATCCAAAACATCCCATTCTTATGAAAAAAATAGCTGTCATGGTCATCCTCCGTTGCGGGAATCATTACTTGCTGCTGGAGCGCGTCAAAGCGCCCAATGCGGGAAAATTTGTCCCGGTGGGCGGAAAACTGGAAGCGCATGAAAGCCCCGTCGAAGCGGCGGTGCGCGAGACCCGTGAAGAAACCGGGATCAGCATTGCCTTGCCGAAGTTGTGCGGCATCCTCTCCGAAACTTCGCCGGTAGACTACAACTGGCTGTGTTACATTTACTTAGCCGATATTCCTTTCCAGGAGCCGCCGCCCTGCGATGAAGGACGGCTTGTCTGGATCGCCGGCGATCAATTGGATGCCGTACCCACCCCGCCCACCGACCTTGCCATTTACGACTATGTTCACCGTGGAGAGCACTTTATCCTGGATGCGCGCTACGATTCGGATATGAACTTGTACTGGATGTACGACGAACTCCTCGGAAGGATTGTGATCCAAAATCCATAAAATTTACGACAATCGGACAAATATCCGCAATGTCGCCGGTTGAATTTACCTACTTTTGCCCCCTCCAAATCGCCGAATCAACAGATCACCATTTCAACAAATCAACAGAATAAAAAATGAGCGCTATCCGTGAAATACTTGCACGCGAAATCCTCGACTCACGCGGCAACCCGACCATCGAGGCAGAAGTTTGGACCGAAACCGGTTTTGCAGGCCGCGCCGCCGTACCGAGCGGCGCCAGCACCGGCATCCACGAGGCTGTAGAACTCCGCGACGACGACGCAGGCCGCTATCTTGGCAAAGGCGTCAAAGAAGCCGTGAAAAACGTGGAAAAAATACTCCGCCCGGAACTCGTAGGCCTGGAAGTCACCGACCAGATCCGCATTGACCGCTTGATGATCGAGCGCGATGGCACGCGCAACAAATCGAAAATCGGCGCCAACGCCATCCTCGCCGTGTCGCTGGCTGTCGCCCGTGCTGCCGCCGAAGAACTTGGCCAGCCGCTCTACCGCTATCTCGGCGGCGTGAACGCGCACGTGTTGCCGGTGCCGATGATGAACATTCTCAATGGTGGTTCGCATGCCGACAACGGTATTGATTTCCAGGAATTTATGGTCATGCCCGTCGGCGCGGATTCTTTCAAGGAGAGCCTGCGTATGGGCGTCGAGATTTTCCACCACCTGAAAAAGGTGCTGAAAAGTAAAGGTTACTCCACCAACGTCGGCGACGAAGGCGGTTTCGCTCCGGGCATCAAAAACAACGAGGAAGCCATTCAGATGGTGATGACTGCCATTGAGGCTGCCGGCTACCGGCCGCTCGACGACATTGTGATCGCGCTCGACCCGGCGAGTTCCGAGTTTTACGAACAGGAAAAAGGCGAATACGTGTTCAAAAAATCCACCGGCGACCGCCTTTCTTCCAAAGACATGGTGGCTTTCTGGAAAGACTGGTGCAATCGCTATCCCATCTACAGCATCGAAGACGGCCTTGCGGAGGACGACTGGAGCGGCTGGAAATTGATGACCGAAACCCTCGGCCACCGCATCCAACTGGTGGGAGACGACCTGTTCGTGACCAATACGGAGCGCCTGCAAAAAGGCATTGACGAGAAAATCGCCAACTCCATCCTCATCAAGGTCAACCAGATCGGCTCTCTGACTGAGACCATCGAAGCGGTACAATTGGCAACCCGCCACGCCTACACCTCGGTCATCAGCCACCGCTCCGGCGAAACGGAAGACACGACCATCGCCGATATCGCCGTGGCGCTCAACACCGGACAGATCAAAACCGGCTCAGCCAGCCGCTCCGACCGCATAGCGAAGTACAACCAACTGCTGCGCATCGAGGAGGAATTGGGCGATGCCGCGACGTATTTGGGGAGGGCGATATTCGGGCTATAACCACTGCTCCATATTGTCCGCGCATATCGAAGTACATAATCAAATAATAATGCTTGTTGCACCAACACCCTGAATGAGGCATTGACCAATATTTGCATTTTACGCTTCAAAGTTACAATTTTGATCTGAAAAATGCTTCGCACCATTATTCTCCTTCTCAGTGCACTTGTCGCCCTGCCCGTTGTTTTTTTTTATTTCGATGAACCGCTCAGGGAGGAGCAATGGAATGTTCTGCAAAAGGCGCTTGTCATCATGTCGGTTATCGCCCTTGCGTGTTTTGTTGTAAGTGAAATCACGCGCAATTGCAGCCAGGTGGATAAGCTCTGGAGCATTGCGCCTGTCATTTATGTTTGGTTGTTTGCCGCGGGCAGTGGCTTTGATCAGCGCCTCACCCTCATGGCCGGATTGGTTACTTTATGGGGCGTCCGGCTCACTTTCAATTTTTGGCGACGGGGCGGCTATCATTGGATACCCTGGAAAGGAGAGGAAGATTATCGCTGGAGCGTTTTGCGAAAAATGCCCTTGTTGCAAGGACGGCTGCGATGGGCCGCGTTCAACCTGTTCTTTATTTCGTTTTATCAGAATGCCCTGATTTTGTTGTTCACCTTGCCATCTGTGGTCGCCTGGCAGGGGACGGAACAGCCGTTGCGCGTGGCGGACTGGGCAGTCTCCGGATTGTTCGCGTTTTTCCTCGTGATCGAGGCGATTGCCGATCAACAACAGTTTGATTTTCAAAAGGAAAAATACCGTCGTCTTCGGATGGGCGAGCCGCTGGAAGGAGATTATGCGTTGGGCTTTCGCACGACGGGATTGTGGGGATGGGTGCGTCATCCCAATTATGCCGCCGAACAGGCGATTTGGCTGACTTTTTACCTGTTCAGTGTGTCAGCGACCGGGCGGTGGCTCAACTGGTCGCTTGCCGGTGCCATCCTCCTGATGTTGCTGTTCCTTGGCAGCTCGGATTTCAGCGAAAAAATATCGGCGGGCAAATACCCTGCATACAGGGATTATCGGCGAAAAGTGCCGCGTTTTTTCCCGGACTTATTCCGACGTTCCTGATATGTGAAAAAAACATTAAAGTGGGCCGTTGGATAAGCTACTTCCTTTCGACCACCGTTTGATAAAAAAAACTTTTACATGAACATTTCCCATTGGAAAATCGGTACCACAACCCATTGGTTGTTAATCCTTTATCTCGCCGTCTCGGTCAGCAACTGCAAAACATCCCGCAAAACCAGCTCTACTCCTCCCTCCAAACCCGACAGCCGCGAAATGGCTTTCCGCAAAGACATCGTGGCGTATGCGGCCAAATACAAAGGTTCGAGGTACACACCGGCGGGAAAAAAGCCCGATACGGGTTTCGACTGTTCCGGTTTCACGAGTTATGTCTTCGATCACTTCGACATCTCGCTTTCGCCCGCCGCCCGCGAGCAGGTCAAACAAGGCAAAAGCAAGGACGTCAAAAATGCCCAGCCCGGCGACCTGATCTTTTTCCGACGCAGCGCGCGCGAGCCGATCTTTCACGTCTCCCTGGTGAAATCCAACAATGGCAAAAGCATCGTCGTTATCCACAGCACTACCTCGCGCGGCGTCATCGAGGAAGATGTGCTCAACAGCACTTATTGGAAGCAATATATTGATTCTGTGAGAGATGTGGTGTCGCGGAAATGAATTGTTTAAATAGAGAGGTGTGAAAAAAAATTTCAAATTTTTTTTCACACCTCTCTATTTAACATGAGTCATCCCGGAATTTGGGGTGACTCATGTCATTTATGATGGTATTTATATTTTTTCCTGTTCAATGGGGATAAAAACGAACAAGATTTCATGAATGATCCGTGCCGTAGATAAGGGAAGC